>NZ_CP108381.1:1228333-1842500 GCF_035956715.1 Nocardia sp. NBC_01329
CGCCGTTCCACGATCTGGGCGCCACCTCTCTCACGCTGGTCCGTGCTCACCGCAAGCTGCGGACACTCACCCCGCTGCTGACGGTGCCGGACATCTTCCGGCTCGGCACGATCCGGCGATTGGTGGACTGGATCGTCGAACACACCGCGCCGGACACCCCAGCGCGCGAGACCGTGACCATCGATCTCACCGGCGCCGCGGCCCGCGGACGCCGCCGGCGCGCACACCGATCGAATGCGAGGCTCGCCGATGTCGTTCACTGACACCGTGCACCGGTTGCGCGCCGCCACAGCACGCGCGGCCGACCGCAGACAACGGTTCAGCGCCCGGACCGAACACCGGCCGGGCACCCCTACCGAAATGCGGGTACGCGTCGGCCGGCACACGTTCGTGGTCGACGAACCCGTCCCGGCCGGAGGTACCGACGCCGGACCCGACCCGATCGGGTTGGCGTTGGCCGCACTCGGCGCCTGCCAGGCCGTGACCTATCGGTTCCACGCGGCGCGCCTGGGCATCGAGATCACCGCGCTCGCGGTGGATGTCGAGGCCGATGTGGACCTCGGTGGCGTGTTCGGGCTCACCGACCCGGCACAGCCCGAACGTATCCGGGTCCGCGCCAGGCTGGCCGGGCCCGACCCTACCCGTTATCGCGAGCTGCATCGGCTCGTCGAAGCGTCCTGCCCGGTACTGGCCATGACACGGGGCCGGTTGATCGTGGACTCGGAACTGGAGATCGAATCGTGAACGACGACAATGCCATCGCCGTGGTCGGGATGGCCTGCCGATTCCCGGATGCACCGGACCTCGCCGCGTATTGGGACCTGATCGCTTCGGGACGGGAGGGTTTGACCAGGTTCGACGATGCCGAGCTCGTGGCTCGGGGAGTGCCCGACGACCTGCGCGAGCACCGTAACTATGTCCCGGTCGGGGCGGTCATCGACGGCCAGGACCACTTCGACCCGGAGCACTTCGGCGTCGTCGGCCACGATGCCGCGCTGATGGATCCGCAATTGCGTCTACTGCTGGAATGCGCGTGGGACGCACTGGGCGACGCCGGTCACCGCGGTGGCGCGGGACCGGGCGCGGTCGGTGTCTTCACCGGGGCCTCCCGTAGCGACTACCTCGAACACAACCTCGTCGCGTATCGGACCGGCGCCGAGCGGGACCCGCTGGGTCGCCTCCAGGCGGAGACGGGTAACCTCACCGACTACTTTCCGCAGCAGATCGCCTACCGTCTCGGGCTGACCGGCCCGGCAGTAGCCGTGCAGGCCACCTGCGCGACCTCGTTGGTGGCGGTGCACGTGGCCGCGCAGGCGCTGCTGGGGGAAGAGTGCGATATCGCGCTGGCCGGGGGCGCCTCGCTGATCGTTCCGCAGGGGCGTGGTTATCTGCACGTGCCCGAGGCGATCTTCTCCGCGGATGGGCACACCCGGGCGTTCGGGGCGGACGGCACCGGGATGGTGCACAGCCAGGGCGTCGGCATGGTGGTGCTGCGCCGCCTCGCGGATGCCCTCGCCGACGGCGACCCCGTCTATGCGGTGATCCGGGGCAGCGCGGTGAACCACGACGGCGGCGGTAAGGCGGGTTTCACCGCACCCTCGGCCGCGGGTCAGGCGCGAGCTGTCGCCGAGGCGCTGGCGGTCGCCGATATCGGAATCGATGCCGTCGATCTCATCGAGGCGCACGGGACGGCGACCGCGCTGGGCGATCAGATCGAATTATCCGCGCTGGCAGCGGTTTTCGGTGAGCGGACAGCGGCGGAACCGATCGCCTTGGGGTCGGTGAAGAGCAATATCGGCCACACCAACAGTGCGGCCGGTATCGCATCCCTGATCAAAACGGTGCTGGCGCTGTGGCACCGACGACTCCCGGCGACATTGCACGCCCGTCCGGCTCATCCGGAGCTGGAACGCCTCCGCGGGCTTCTCGAGCCTGTCGAGCAGACCCGGGACTGGCCGGAACGCGACGGCACCCGGATCGCCGGAGTCAGTTCGTTCGGCATCGGTGGCGTCAACTGCCATATCGTCCTCGAACACGGTCCCGGCCAGGACGGACAAGGCCAGGACGACACGCGCGCCCAGCTGCTGCTCGTCTCGGCCGCCGGGGAAGACGCTTGTCGCGCCCAGCTCGACCACGCTGTCACCGTCGCGGCGGCGGAGCGAGCCGACTACGCCTACACGGCCTCGAGCGGCCGACATCCGGATTCCGGTTGGCGGGGAGCCGCCCTACTGACGGACATACCCGCCGGCCCCCACCCGGCTGCCGTCGGCCAGGTACCGGACGGCCGGCCCGATATCGTCTTCGCTTTCCCCGGCGCGGGCGCGCAGTACCCGGGAATGGGTGCCGGTCTCTACCGTGACGAGCCGGTCTTCGCCGAGTGGATCGATCGGTGCGCCGAAGCCGTGCGGCCGGTGCTGGACTACGACATCCGCGAGATCGTCACCGGCCGTGCTGACCGGCGCGATGCCGACGATATCCGCTACGGTCAGCCCGCTTTGTTCGCCGTATCTCTGGCGACCGCGGCGACCTTGCGCGGTCACGGGATCGAACCGGACGCTGTGGTAGGCCACAGCCTGGGCGAATACGCGGCCGCGGTGGTCGCGGGTGTCCTCGATCCGGCCGACGCCGCCCACCTGGTGGCGGTGCGGTCGCTGGCGTTGGCCGCGGCGGCACCCGGTGCGATGCTGGCTGTCGCGCTCGCCGAGGAGGATCTGCGTACCGCGCTGACCCGCTATCCGGAACTCGCGCTGGCCGCGGTGAACGGGCCGACCGCGTGCGTTGTCTCCGGTCCCGTCGCGATGATCGACGCGTTCGCCACGGCGCTGGGGCGTGCCGCGATCCAGTGCAGCAGGTTGCGCGTCGACGCGGCGCTGCATTCACCGGCGGTGGCCGCCGCGGTCGAACCGCTGCGGGCGGCAGCCGCGTCCGTCGCGTTCGCACCGGCCACGCTGCCGCTCTACAGCACGGTGACCGGTCAGCGGGCCCATACGCTCGACAGCGCACACTTCACCCGGCATCTGCGGGAGCCGGTCCTGTTCGCCTCCGCCCTGCGGGCCGCCACGACCGCGGCCTCTACCAGCGTCGTCCAGGTAGGCCCCGGCAGCGCACTCGCCGCGCTCACACGGCGCAACGAACTTCCCCGGCTGGCCAGGACGCTGACCACGCTGCCGGATGCCGGGGAGGGAACCGGATCGGACCGCGCGGTCATGCTCTCGGCGATCGGACAGCTGTGGTGTGACGGAGCGGATGTCGATGTGGCGGCGCTACACCGCCGGCGCCGGCGCGTTCGCCTGCCGGGCTATCCCTTCCAGCGCCGCCGTATCTGGATCGACCCGCCCACTGCCACCGAGCTGGCACCTGCCGGCCGTGGCGACCTCGCCGACACCACTGCCGCGCCGCCGACAGAGATCGTGACCGCCTCCGCACCGGATATCCGGCCCGACCTCGCGACGGTGGGCGCCCGAGCTTCGGACACCGCCGGGCACGAGCACACCCCACGGCCGACCATCTCCGCGCTGCCGGTAACGAACGGCGCCACGGCGGCCGCGGATCACGGCGACGTGAAAGAGCTCGTCGCCCGCGCGGATTTCGCGATGCCGGAGGAGGATGCCGTCGCCGCGCTGTGGGCGGAGACGCTCGGTGAGACGGTGGCTACCCCCGAGGCCGATTTCTTCGCGCTCGGCGGCACCTCGATGCTCGCCACCCGCATGCTGGACATTCTCAACGAGCGCGAACACACCGATATCCGGATGCGTGAATTGCTTTCGCACTCGACCGTGGCGGACTTCGCCACGTTGTTACGGGACCGTCGACCCGCTACGGCAGCCGGAACCGGATCACCGGTGCCCGCGGCGACAAGCGTCGATATTCCGGTGCCCGAGGCCCCCGCTATCCCGGTTGCCGAGGACCCGACGTTCCCGCTCACCCGGGTACAGCACGCGTACTGGGTGGGGCGGTCGGGCGCATTCGGCCTGAGCGACGTGTCATGCCATATCTATCTCGAATACGACTGCACGGATCTCGACCTGGGCCGCTACGAGCAGGCGTGGAACCGGGTGATCCAGCGGCACGAGATGTTGCGCGCCGTGGTCACCGAGGACGGCAGGAATCGGATTCTGCCCGAAGTGCCCGATTTCCGGATCCGCCGGCACGACCTCACCACCTCGGCTCAGGAAGCACGGGAAGACACGCTCGCCGAGTTGCGGCGTCGGCTGTCGCACCGGGTGCACCGGCCCGACCGCTGGCCTCTGTTCGATGTGCGGGCCGCAGTCCTGGACTCCACCACCACCCGGTTGTTCATCGGCCTCGACGCGCTGATCTGCGATGCGGGTAGCTTCCTCGTCCTCGATCGCGACCTACGGATGTACTACACCGATCCGGCCTCGGTGCTGCTGCCGCCGCTGCCGACCCGGTTCACCGACTACGTGGCACATACCGAGGCCCGCGCCGATTCGGCCGACCGGCGCCGGGCGGCCGCGTACTGGCAGGAACGGATGGCCGAGTTGCCCGGCCCGCCGAACCTGCCGACGCGTACGCGCACCCAGACCCAGCCCTGGTTCGGCCGGCGGGAGGCCCGGCTCGCTCCCGCGCAATGGCAGCGGCTGCGCAGCCTGGCCGCCGAAAACGGTGTGACTCCGTCCGCCGTGCTGCTCACCGCTTACGCGGATGTGCTCGCCGCCTGGGCCGGGGACGACCGGTTCACCCTGGCCCTGACACTGATAGACCGGCCGGTGGCCCTGCCCGGTATCGACTCCGCGGTCGGCGACTTCACCACCCTGCTGGCCCACGAGGTGGACCGCGCCGGTGCGGGGTCGTTCACCGAACGCGCTGCGCGCACCCAGCGGCAGCTGTTCGACGATATCGATCACCGCGAATACTCGGCCCTGGATGTGCTGGCCGAACTGTCCACCCGCACCGGGCAGCGACGGCTGCTGCCGGTCGTGTTCACCAGCGCCCTCGACGTGGTCGAACTGGTCGGCGGTGCACCCGATCTGGAGTGGGCCGGCCGGATCGTGCACGGAGTGAGCCAAACTCCGCAGGTGTGGCTCGACCACCAGGCGTTCGTGCACGCCGACGGCCTGCAATTGCAGTGGGATGTGCTCGAAACCGTGCTCGATCCCGTGGCGGCCGATACCGCGTTCGCCTCCTACGTGGAGTGGTTGCGCCGACTCGTCGCGGATCCGCAGGCGTGGACCGCCGCCGACGCCGGGGCCGCCCGAACGGGCCAGGACGAAGAGGTCACCGAGGTCGTCGGTGACATCTGGAATCAGGTGCTCGGCCTGGAATCCGGAGCGGTGCGCCCCGACTCCACTTTCGTGAGCCTGGGCGGTGACTCGGTGCTGGCGGTCCGGATGGCCACCATGGTCCGCGCCAGGCTCGGTGTCGCGGTCCCGGTGGCGGATCTCGTGGGTGATCTGTCCTTCGCCGAACTCGCGGTACTGATCGACGAACGCCGCGCCGGTATCACGGCTGCCGCCGTCGAACTGGCCCGTCAAGAGGATCCGAGCGCGCCGTTCCCGCTGACTCCCTTGCAGCAGGCGTATTGGGTGGGCCAGCAGCACGGGTACGCCCTCAGCTACGACTCGGCACACAACTATGTCGATTTCCGGCTCTCGGGTATCGATCCCACCCTCTTGGACACGGCGGTGCGTCGGCAGGTGGAGCGCCAGCCCATGCTCCGGGCGATCCTGCTTCCCGACGGTACCCAGCAGGTACTGCCGGACGATGATCCGCGACTGTCCGCGCTGCCCATCACGCATCTCGATATGCGTGATGCGAGCACCGGCGAGATCGATCGGCAACTGGCCCGTATCCGGGCCGCCCTGCAGCGTAGCGGTCCGCGGATGGATCCGTGGCCGTTCGCCGTGACCGCCGTCCGGTTACCCGGTGACGAGCTGAGCCTGCATATCGTGTGCAGTCTGCTCGTGGCCGACGGGTGGTCGGTGCAGTTGATGTTCACCGAGCTGTTCACCTATCTCGACGATCCGAACACGGTACTTCCACCACTGACCGCCCACTTCGGCGACTATGTCGAGACCATCGCGCGCCAGCGCGACGAGCCCGAGTGGCAGGCACAGCGCGAGTGGTGGTGGGAACGGATCGACGATCTGCCCCCGGCTCCTGCCCTGCCCTTCGCGGTGCCGTTCGACCAGGTGCGTCCGGAGGCACTGGAACGCCGGGAATTCCGGGTGACCGGTGAGCAGATGGCGGTCCTGCGCACACACTGCGCCGAATACAACATCACACCGACGGCCGCCTTCGCCACCTGCTGGACCCTGGCCTTGGCCCGGCTCGCCGGGCACCGCCGGTTCCTGCTGAATGTGCTGTACCTCAACCGGCTGCACCTGCCCCGCGATCTCGATCACGCCATCGGTCCCTACGCGGGTACCGTGCTGCTCGATATCGCCCTGCCCGAGCGGCCGACGTTCCTCGACGCTGCCCGGCATGTGCAGGAAGCCACCGCCACGATGCTCGACCATGGGCAGGTCGCCGGTGTCGAGGTACTGCGGGAACTCGCCCGGCGCCGACGCGATACCGCCCCGCAGGCACCGGTCGTCTTCCACAGCACCCTCGGGCTGCACCCACCGGGTGGCACCCCGGACACGGTCGAGGTCCGCCAGTTCTACCAGCGCGTGCGCACACCGCAGGTCGCCCTGGATGTGCAGGTCTTCCAATGGGATTGGGACGATTCGGTGGCGGTGAATCTGGACGCCGTCGCGGAACTGTTCCCACCGGGCGTGCTCGACACACTGTTCGCGGACGTGTGCGACAGCGTGACCGCGCTCGTCGAACGGCCGGACACCTGGATGGCACAAGTAGACGTGCCTCAGATCGAACAACCAGCTCGGCGCGGTGACGACCCTGTTGTGGCTCGGGTCGGTGGTGCGCCCGCGACCGGCACCGAACGGGCCATCGCCGAACTCTGGCAGCGGATTGTCGATGTCGCCGGCGAAATCGACCGCGGCACCGACTTCTTCACCGTCGGAGGAGACTCCGTAAACGCCATCCGTATGCTCAACCGGCTGCGTGACGAACTGGGCCTGGTGGTGACGCCGCGCGAGTTCCTCGCCGATCCGACCTTGGCCGCCGTAGCTTCCGTGGCACGCCACGAGGCACCGCAACCGCCGGTCCTGCGTGACTGTCTGGTGCCGCTGCGCGACGGTACCGGCCGGCCGTTGTTCCTGATCCACCCCACCGGCGGCGATGTCCTCTGCTATCTCGACCTGGTACGGACGCTCGATACCCGCGGACCGGTGATCGGAGTCCAGGACCCGGAGCTCGCCGGAGCACCGGGCCCGGAAACCATCGCTGAAATGGCGCAGGTCTACGAAGCGGTGATACGTGCCGAGCAGCCGGCCGGCCCCTACCGCATAGGCGGCTGGTCGATGGGCGGAATCCTCGCCCATGAGGTAGCTCGGCGCTTGCGGGCCACTGGCGCGACGGTCGAGGCGCTCGTCCTGATCGACTCGAACATCGCCGACCGGATCCACCACGTCGACGGTGCCCGATTCTGGACGCGTTACCTCGGATCGCTCGCCGCATACCTGGATCTGGAGATCGGCATGGATATCGTCGATTCCGAGTTCGATCGCAGCCCCGACGAACAGCAACGCGCCGAAATCCGGAGAAGACTCGCGGCCGCCGGGCTCGTCGATCGCGCGAAGCCGGCCGACCAGCGGCTCAAGGAAGACATCTTCCGCCGGCATCTGCGGGCACTCGGCAGTCATCACACCGGGGACCTGGACGGTGTCGGACTCGAACTGTTGCTCGTGCGGGCCGATGTTCGGGCCCCGCACAACTCCGGCGTCGGGATGGGCGTCGACGACTGCGGTGACCTGTCGGACCTCGGGTGGGCCGCATACACCCGCGTCGCCATCGACAACCGGCCGGTTGCCGCGCACCACTACGCGCTGCTGCGGCCACCGGCCGTCGCCACGGTCGCCCACTTGATCTCGGAAATGCTGTCCGGCCTCGACGACTCGGAGACACCGTGACCGACGACTATGCCGCGGCCGCGGAGTTCTACGACCTCATGGCCACCCCTTATGTGGCCGCGGTAGAACCGGTGCTGACTCGACTGCTGTCCGAGGTGGACACGATCGCCGGCCCCGTGACCGATATCGGGGCGGGCACCGGACTGTCCACTGTGCTCGTCGCCGAGGCCCTGCCCGACGCCCGGATCGTGGCGGTCGAACCGGCGGCCGCGATGCGGGCGGTGCTGCTGTCGCGATTGGCTGCCCGCAGAGACCTGCGCGAACGGATCACCGTGCTACCGAGCGGGTTCCTCGAGACCCCGCTGCCGCAGCAGTGCGCGGCGGTGGTGGCACTCGGAGTGATCGGGCATTTCGATACCGCCACCCGTCCGCGGGTATGGGCCGCGATCGCCGGTGCGCTCGCCGCCGGCGGTGACGCGGTGGTCGAGGTGCAGCGCCCCGGCGGGGTCGACGCCTCACCGGAACGGCGCTACACCACCGCCCGGGCCGGTGACCTGCGTTACGAGGGCTGGAGCCGAGCCGATCCGGTGGACGCGGAGTCACTGATCTGGCGGATGACCTACCGCGCCTACCGAGGTGAAGAACTGATGCAGGAGGTCCACACCGAACACCACGTCTGGCCGGCGGACGCCGATCGGCTGACCGCCGAAGCACGCACAGCCGGACTTCGTCGGGTCGACCTCGATGAGGCGACCGGTCTGCTGCGGTTCACCCGCTGATACCTGCACCGGACCCCCGTACCCCGGAGCCGCAGCCGCTCCGGACCACTCGAGCTACAGAGGACAACGCAATGACCGATGACGCCACCACAGTGGTACTCGCCGCGGTCGGTGACCTGCTGCCGACCTTGAGCAAACGCGCACGCGACACCGAAGAGGCCCGGCGGATCCCGGCCGAAACCCTCACCGAGCTGACCGCCACCGGGTTCTTCGGCCTGCTCCGGCCCGAACGGCAAGGTGGGTACCAAGCGCACCCGGCCCACTTCTACACCGCGGTCACCGACCTGGCCTCGGCCTGCGGTTCCACCGGATGGGTGGCCGCGGTTCTCGGTGTCTCCCAGTGGAATCTGGCGCTCTTCGACGTCCGTGCCCAGGACGACGTCTGGAGCGCCGGCCCCGATACACCGATCTGCTCCTCGTACGCCATGACCGGCACCGCCGTTCCCGTCGAGGGCGGCTACCGGCTCCGCGGCAGCTGGGGGTTCGCCTCCGGGTGTGACCACGCCCGATGGGCACTGCTGGGCGCCCGGGTGATCGTCGACGGGGAACCGGTGGACTCGGGTACCTTCCTCGTGCCCGCCGACGACTACACCATCACCGATGTGTGGCAGGCCATCGGACTGCGTGGCACCGGAAGCAACGATATCGTCGTCGACGATATTTTCGTGCCCACCCACCGGATGCTCGGCTCCGACGCGGTCACCGCGTGCCGCACACCCGGACAGCAGTTCAACGGCGGCCCGCTGTACCGGATCCCGTTCGGCTGTCTGCACACCAGCGCTATCACCGCGGCCGTCGTGGGCATGGCTCGCGGCGGTTACCGGGCCCATCTCGAACAGCAACACGACCGCGTCCGCGCGGCCCTGCCCGGTGATGCGCGCAAGGATACCGGCTTCACCGGTGACGCCTTCCGGGACGACCCCGCCACGTTGGAACGGATCGCTTTCGCCGCCACCGAGATCGATGCGGCCTGGCGGCAACTGACACACAATATCGACGACCTACACCGCCTGGCCTCGGCGGAGCGACCGATCGGACCACGTGAGCGGCTACGGCTACGCCGCGATCAGGTTCGCGGCACCGAACGTGCCGTGGCCGCGATCGACCGGCTGTTCGAGAACTCCGGTGGTCGCGCGCTGCGACCCGACAGCACAGTCCAGCGTTTCTGGCGTGATGTGCACGCCGGACGCGCGCATGCGGCCAACGATCCCGAACGCGTCTACCGGATGTTCGCCGCGTCCGAGCTGGCAGCAGTGTCCGAGGCGCGGACCTCGTGACCGAACAGCTGATCTCCGTGCTCACTCGACACCCCTGGGTGGGTTCGGCGCAGTGGGACCGGAAGCACGGCGCTCTGATGGTCCGCCCGACCGCGGACGCAATGGCCGTGCGACCGGCTCCCGGGGCCCTTGTCACCGAGTACCTCGAGCACTGGCGACATGTCTATGAATTCGTGTACTCGTCCGACGAGCTGCGGCACGGCGACGACCTCGATCTCTCGGGTTGGCGGGCCTCCGATACCGGTGCGCCGTTCTCCCGTGAACACATGCTCGAATGGATCGAGCACGCCGTCGGACTCGTGCGTCGCGGGAACCCGCGTTTCGTTCTCGAAATCGGCTGCGGGAGCGGACTCCTGGTACACCGCCTGCACACGTTCACCCGAAGCTATGTGGGACTCGACCCGGCCGGACCCGTCGTGCAGCGGTTACGCGCCCGGCAGCTACCGAGCGTCTCGGTAGTGCAGGCAGCCGCGCACCACCTCACCGACGACCGCGTGACAGCCGCAGTGGGGCAGCTGGCTCCGCACGGCCGACCCGACTGCGTACTCCTCAACAGCGTCACCCAATGTTTCCCCGACGAGCGCTATCTCACCGCAGTGCTGGACGACGCGCTCGACCTGGTGGCGCCCGGCGGTACCGTCGTCATCGGCGATATCCGCAACCTCGCCACCGCCTATGATTTCGCCCGATGGCTGGAGCGGGCCCTCGGCCCCGGTCGCGCCGCCGAGGAGATCGACCGGTGCGCCGCGGCGCGCGTGGATGCCGATGAGGAATTGCTCTGTGATCCCCGGATCTTCGCCGACCTCGCCCGCCGGCACCCGCGATCGGTGCGGGTCGCCTATTACGCCAAGCCCATGCGAGCCGATACCGAACTCACCCGGTATCGGTACGACGTGGTGTTGACCGTCGATGCACCCTCGTCGGCGCCGGCCCGGACGATCCTGTGGCATGACCTGCCCGCCCGCGACACCGCCGGGCGGCTCCGCGCGCTCGCCGATTCGGTACGACGGGAAACGACCCTGGTCACCGGTATTCCGAACGCGCTGCTCGACTACGAATCCGCAGAAGCGGTCGAACCGGCGCGGGTCGCGGCGGTGCTCCCAACCGACTACGCGCTCCTCCTGGACTCCGCCGACGGCCGGCTGCTCGCGGCCGGCCGCCCCGAACACCAGCCGGACCCGACCGCCTGGCCCGACGATCCGCCGAACGCGTTCTGCAACGACCCGTTCGCGCGATATCTGCGACGCAGGATGCCGGAAGTGCTCACCGACTACCTCGAATTGCTCACCACCGCGCCGTCGCTCCCGCCCATTGCTGTCGTCCAGGAGTCCTCCGCCGCATGACCACCACCACACCTTCGAGCTATCTCACCGAACTCCGCTCCGCCTGCCGAGGCGCCGTCCTGACACCGGGCGATCCCGGCTACGACCGCGCCCGGCAGCGATGGAACTCGGCGATCGACCAACGACCGGCAGCGGTCGTCCGCTGCACCCGGGTACCGGACGTCCGGGCAGCCGTCACCACTGCCCAGCACCACGGGTTACCCGTCTCGGTACGTGGCGGCGGACACGAAGTCGCGCAGCATCCCGCAGCCGACGGCTCCCTGCTGCTGGACCTTTCGGGCCTGAAAACCGTCACCATCGACCCGTCCACCCGGCGAGCCGTCGTCGGGGCAGGTGTCACGTGGGCCGAATTCGACCGTGTCTGCCATCGTCACGGACTGGCCGTGACCGGAGCGGACGTATCCACGGTCGGCGTGGTCGGCTCCACGCTCTGCGGTGGCAGCGGCTGGCTCCAGCGCGTCGCCGGTTTCACCTGCGACAGTGTCCGCTCCGCGCAGGTCGTGCTGGCCGACGGACGCCTCGTGCACACGAGCGGCGACCACCATCCGGACCTGCTGTGGGCGCTTCGTGGTGGCGGCGGCAACTTCGGCATCGTGGTCGCGCTCGAGCTCGAGCTCTATCCGATCCGACAGGTGCACGCGGGCACGCTACTGTTCCGGCTCGACCGGGGACCCGGCATCTTCCGAACATTCCAGGAGCTGAGCGCCGAGGCGTCCGACGAAATGGCGCTGCGCGCCACTCTGCTGCACTGGCCACCCACCGCCCCGGAAGGACCGCCCATGGCCGCGGTCACCGTCGCCCACTTCGGCGCCCCCGACCGAGCGCGAACGGAACTGACAGCGCTGCGCCGATTGGGCGAGCCGGAACTCGACCTCATCCGCCCAGTGACCTATCCAGAGCTGCAACGCAACACCGAACAAGCGTTCCACGAAGGACACGGCACCGCGACCGGCACCGAGTGGCTCCGCGCATTCGACGATGATGCCGCCGACGCGCTCGTCGATCTCGCGGCGCGGATGCCGACTCCGTACTCACTGGTCTCGGTCCATCGACTCGGCGGCGCCCTGCAGCGTATGCCGGTGGACGCGACCGCGTTCGGCTACCACGACGCCGCCTACCACGCGGTCATGTTCTCCGGTGGTCCCGCCGGGACCGACCTCACCGCTTCCCGCGCCTGGATCGCCGAGGTGGTGGACGCGCTGCAAGCCTGCTCCGCAGGCGGTCCCTATATCGGAATCCTCGACGACACCGCCACACCCGAGCGTGTGCGCCGCGCCTACCACCCCGCGTCCTATCCCCGCTTGCGGCGGGTGAAGACCCGCTACGATCCCGAAAACACGTTCCGCTGCAATCACAACATCCCACCGTTGAACGAGGCACCGTGATCGGCGACGAGACACCGGCGATCGCCCGGCAGGCCGCCGAGTCGGTCGCGTATTTCGATGCCCGCCAGTGCCTCGCCGCCCGCGCGGACCTCGATTGGTTCGGTCTACGGGCCATGGCAGCAGTACTGCGCCCCGCGCTGTCCGGGCCGGAACCACGTACCGAGGAAGACCTGGTCGCCATGTTGGAGGTTGCGCCGCGGCACCGTTGGTTGCTGCGGCGCTGGCTCGCCCTGCTCAGCACGCACGGATGGCTGGAACACGAGGAGAACAGGGGATTCGCCTCGCTGCGGGCGGTACCCACACCTCAGCGACCGGATCTCGAGCGGGCCTGCGCCGATCTCGGCTTCCCCGCACAGCTCACGCGGTTCTTCGCCGAGGCCAACCGGCATGCGCTCGAGCTGCTGCAGGACCGGCTGCTGGCGCAGGAACTGTTGTTCCCCGACGGCGACCTCCTCACCGCCGAGGCGGCGTACCGGGACAACCCGGTGAATCAGTACCTCAACGCCGCGGCCGCCGGGGTCGTCACACGAGCGGTGGACGAACTCGCCGGTGATCGTCACCCGGTACGGATCCTCGAAATCGGTGCCGGGGTCGGCGGCACCACCGCGGATCTCCTCCCGCAACTCGACGGCCGCCCGGTGGAATACCACTTCACCGATGTGTCGTCGTTCTTCCTCGACGCCGCCCGTACCCGTTTCGCACATCACCCAGGGCTGCGGTTCGCTCTGCTGGACCTCAACGCCGAACTTCCACCGCCCCGATCCTTCGATATCGTGCTGGCCGCCAATGTGCTGCACAACGCCCACCACTGCCGAGCGGCCCTACGCCGGCTACGCGAGTTGCTCCGCCCCGGCGGACACCTACTGGTGATCGAGTCCTGCCGGGAACACCCCCAACTGCTGACCTCGATGCACTTCCTGATGTCACCTCGAACCGGGGGAGTACGCCCCGGCGTCGACGACGTGCGCGCGGGCTCCGACCGCATCTTCTTGACCGAATCGCAATGGCGGGCTGAACTCGTCGCCGCCGATCTCGCGCCCTGGCTCGTACTGCCCGGGCCGGAGCAGCCGCTTGCCGCGCACGGCCAGCGGATCTTCGCCGCCCGGACACCGCACTGACCCGAGGATTGCTCGCTATGCGCATTCACCCGACCGTCGGTCGCCGATACACCGCCACGGACCACTACGAAGTCGGTCGCGAGAAGATCCGCGACTTCGCCCGCGCCGTCCAGGATTTCCATCCGGCCCACTGGGCGGACACCGTGGCCCGCGACCTCGGGCACCCCGGGCTGCTCGCGCCGATCACCTTCGCCTCCGCGGTTACCTTCCCGGCGCATCGGAAGCTCATGCGCGCGGCGCTCGACGGCTACGATCCGGCGCACCTTCTCCACGTCGAGCAGGAAATCCACAGTAACCGCCCGGTGACGGCAGGCGACCGGCTGACGCACGGCATCACGGTGGACTCCCGCCGGTCCACGCCGGCAGGTGGTGAACTCATCGCGCTCACCACCACCATCCACGATGACACCGGAGCTGTCGTGCAAACCGTGCACACCACTCTCGCCGGCCGCGACCACGGCAGCTCGCCGACCGCGGAAGCGCTCGCCATGCTGGACCTTCCCGGACCCGAGACCATCCGGACTCCGCCGTCTCCGGAAGGCGCCGATGTCCGGCCGCGAGTGAGTGTCCGGCGCACCGTCGTGCCCGACCTCCGCCAAGGGCAGGAGTTCCCGCCGATAACAATGGGACTCACCCGCGGTGAACTCGTCCACTACGCGGGCGTCTCCGGCGATATCAATCCCATCCACTGGCACGATGCCGCCGCTCGGCATGCGGGCCTGGACGCCGTCGCCGCGCACGGAATGCTGACCATGGGACTCGGTGCGGCCTGTTTGAGTGAGTGGCTGGGTGCGGCGGACCGTGTCGTGGCCTACTACGTGCAATTCGCCAGACCGGTCGTGCTGGAAGCGCATCAGCCTGTGGATGTCACTTTTCGAGCAGTGGTCCGGTCCATCGATCCGGTGGCGATGCGTGCCATCATCTCACTGACTGCTCACTACTCCGATACACCTGCCTTCGGCGCTGCCTCGGCGACCGTCGGGCTGGTCTGACGACAGCGTCCGCGGTGCGACCTATACGTTTCCCGGCCGAGGTTGTCGACCCACTGTGCGCATCAACTGTTGTCGCTCAACCGGAGTAGGTTTCGCTGGTCGAGCGTGTGAGCGTAGTGGTCGATTCCCCGTCCGGCCACTTTCGGCGGGTTCAGGGGCCGATGTGGTCAACCCGGGGGGTGGTCGGCAGCATATTGCTCGCGCCATCGGTCGATGAGGGGGACGAGTTCGTTGAGCATGAAGGTGTAGAAGTCCTGCATCTCGTGCAGGCGGCGTGCGGTGACGGTGTCGGAGCCGGTGGCGTCGATACCTTCCTGCGCCGAGTCGCGCATTGTGGCCAGCATCGTGTTCTGCTGTGACATCAGCGCAGCCCAGGCTCCGGCGCGAAAGCGATAGTGGTCGCGTCGGCTGCCCGGCGCGGGTACCCGCTCGATCAGGCCGACCGGCATCAGATGTTTGATCGCGGTCGATACCGCCCCGGAGCTGATCGACAGCTCCGTGCAGAGGTCGGCGGCGGTCATTGTGTCCTGTTCGGTGTAGAGCAGTGCTGTCAGCACGCGCGCGGTCGACCGCTGCATCCCGCCGCCCGCCGAGAGTGTCAATGCCAACTTCTCCGCGGCTTCCCGCAATCGCTCGTTGGTTCCCATGCCCACGAAGGTATCAGAGGCTCCGAATCTTCTGAGTATTTACAAATCTCTGAAAGTTCGATACCTTCTGCCACATGGTGAAATCAATCGAGCTGAACGGGCTCACGAAGACCTACGGCTCGTCCCGAGGTCTGGTCGACCTGTCACTGTCGGTCGAACAAGGTGAGGTCTTCGGATACCTGGGGCCCAACGGTGCCGGGAAATCCACGACCATCCGCCTACTGCTCGACCTCATCCGCCCGACCGGTGGCACTGCGCGGATTCTCGGCCTGGACCCCCGCACCGACGCCGTCGAACTGCATGAGCGGATCGGCTATCTCGCCGGGGATTTCGTCGCGCCAGGGCGGCAGAAGGTCGGCGCGGCACTGCGCTTCCTCGCCGCGTTGCGCGGGGGAGCGGGCGCGGACCGGATCGACCTCCTGTGTGAGCGGCTGGAACTGGACCAGGGCAAACAGATCTCGGCGCTGTCGAAGGGCAATCGGCAGAAGGTCGGACTGGTGCAGGCATTCATGCACGAACCCGAACTGCTCATCCTCGACGAACCCACCTCGGGCCTGGACCCCCTGGCACAGCAGATCTTCCTCGACATGGTCGCCGAGGCCGCCGCGGCCGGGCAGACCGTATTCATGTCCAGTCACATCATGAGCGAGGTCGAAGCGGTCGCCGACCGCGTGGCCATCATCCGCGAGGGCCGTCTGGTCGCTCTCGACACTGTCGCCGGATTGCGTGCCGACGCCGTCCGCGACGTCGAAGTCACCTTTACCGGGCCCGTCGACCCCGCCGCGTTCACAGGGTTGGCCGGGGTTGCCGACTTGCAGATCGAGGGCTCGACCCTGCGCTGCCAGGTGACCGGCAGTCCCGACGCCCTGTTGCGCGCCTTGGCCGGGCATCGCGTCGCGGGACTGCTGGTTACCGAACCCGCCCTCGAAGACCTGTTCCACAGCTACTACACCGGAGAAGCCGATGCTGCCTGACATCTACACCCAGACCCTCGCCGACAACCGCCGCCCGCTGATGGCCTGGTCGATCGGCACCGCGGTAGTCGGCGTCATGTACGCCGCGTTCTACCCGCAGGTCGGCGGCAGCGGCGGGATGGCCGAAACCGTCCAGAACTACCCCGAAGCCATGCGGGAAGCACTGCGTATGCAGGACATCGGCTCGGCGGCAGGATATTTGGGTTCAACGGTTTTCGGTCTGCTGCTGCCGTTGCTGGTGATGGCGTTCGGCGTCACCTTCGGCGCCCGCGCCGTTGCCGGCGACGAGGAAACCGGCTACCTGGATCTGTTGCTCGCCCACCCGGTCGGCCGGACCAGGCTCGCGGTGGAGCGATTCGCCGGGCTGGTCAGCGGCGCCGCCGCCATCGCGATCCTGGTGTTCGCCGGCATGCTGGCGATCCGGTCCGGTGCAGATCTCGAATCGATCGGCGTCGCCGAGTTCGCTGCCCAGTGCGTTCAGTTGGCGCTGCTCGGAATCACCTTCGGCGCGCTGGCCATCGGATTGGGCGCCGCACTCGGCAACCGCGGCCAGGTGCTGGGCATATCCGTGGGAATCGGGGTGCTCACCTACATTGCCGGCAACCTCGCCGGGGTGATCGGCGCGGACTGGCTGAAATATTTCTCGCCGTTCCACTACTACATCGGCGGCGAACCCCTGCGCAACGGAATGCAGTGGGCCGATACCGCAATTCTGCTCGCGGTGAGTGTCGTCCTGGTGTCACTCGGATTCCTCCGGTTCAACCAGCGCGACCTGCGCTCCTGAAGCCGACCGCTCAGAGCCCCGCGGCCCGCTCAGCGGCCGCGGGGCTCGCTCGTATGCCGCAGCGTTCTCAGGTGAGGTCGGCGAAGCGCTCCACTTCTTCGATGCGACCGGACACGATGAGCACATCACCGGCAGCGACCACGGTGTCGGCAGTGGCATAGGTGAATTCACCACCGCGGTGTTTGATTGCGACCACGGTGATATCGAAATGCTGCCGCAGGCCGCTGGCGGTCAGGGTTTTGCCGATGCTGGTCCGGGGTGCGCTGGTCTTGGCCATGGCGTAGTCGGTATCGAACTCGATGTAGTCGATCATCCGCCCGGTGACCAGATGCGCGACACGTTCACCCATATCGTGTTCGGGCAGCACCACGTGGTGGGCGCCGACACGTTGGAGGATCTGGCCGTGGCGGCGGCTGGTGGCCTTGGCCCAGATCTTGGGAATCCGGAAGTCGGACAGTAGTGACGTGGTCAGGATGCTGGCCTCCATGTTGCTGCCTATCCCCACCACGGCGTGCGGGAAGTCCGGGACGCCCAACTGGTCGAGTGCTTCCATATCCGTGGTGTCGGCGACCGCGACGTGGGTGAGCTCGTCGGAATACTGCTGAACCAGGATCGGATTGGAATCGATGGCCAAGACCTCCGAGCCGTGGGTGACCAGCTCCCGGGCCAGCGCACCGCCGAACCGGCCGAGACCGACCACCACGACGCGAGTGCCCTGTTTGCGAGGCGCCTTATCCGACAATGGGGCGCTCCTCGGGCAGTTCGTAGCGGCGGCCGCGGTCGCGCAACGCCAACGCTGTGGCCAGGGTGATCGGGCCGAGCCGCCCGATGAACATCAACACGATCAACACGATAAGCCCCGGATCCGGAATATCTGCGGTGATACCGGTCGACAAGCCCACCGTGCCGAACGCCGACACCACCTCGAACAGCACCGAGTCCAGGTCCATGCCGGTGATCGCCAACAACACCAGGGTGCCGATCACCACGGCGCCGCCGCCCAGCAGCACCACGGTGATCGCTTGGCGCTGCACCGAGGCAGCAAGCCTGCGTCCCATCACATGCACGGTCGGTTCACCCCGGATCTCGGCCATGATGACGAACGCCAGCAGCGCGAAGGTGGTCACCTTGATCCCGCCGGCGGTACCAGCGCTACCACCGCCGATGAACATCAGCACATCGTTGATCAGCAATGTTGATGAATGCATGGACCCCACATCGAGAGAGTTGAAACCGGCCGTGCGGGGCGTCAGACCGTGGAATCCGCCCACCAGCAACTTGTGTGCAGTACCCAACGGCCCCAAGGTGCCGGGGTTGGTCCACTCGAACGCGATCACCGCGACCACCCCGACCACACTCAACAAGGCGTAGGTGATCAGCGTGATTCGGGTGTGCAGCGACCACCGCCGCCAGCGAAAGCCACGCACCCGGTGCCGGCGCATCGACCGGGTGATTTCGAAGATCACCGGAAACCCCAAACCCCCGATCACCAGCGCCAGCGAAATCGGCACGATGATCCACGCGTCGGTGGCATACCGCACCAGGCTGTCCGAATACAACGCGAATCCGGCATTGTTGTACGCCGACACTGCGTGGAACACCCCCAAATACACCCCATGCCAACCGCGTTCCCCGTAACCGATCATGAACCGTGCCGCGAGTACGGCAGCTACCAGCGCCTCCACCAGAAGGCTCATCCGGATCACCCCGATGACCACCCGCCGGCTTTCCCCGAGCCGAACCGTCTTGGTCTCCGTTTGAGCGATCAGCTGCATCCGCAAACCCATCCGCCGCGCCACCAGCAACCCGAGCAGCGAAGCCAGCGTCATGATCCCCAGCCCGCCGACCTGGATCAATCCCAAGATCACCAGCTCACCGAACAGCGACCAATGACTCTCGGTGTCCACGACCACCAGGCCGGTCACGCACACCGCCGATACCGCAGTGAACAACGCCGTGACCGGAGCGGTGACCGATCTCGACTCCGCCGAGATCGGAAGTATCAACAGCAGTGTCCCCGCCACGGTGGCCGCGCCGAAGCCGAACACCACCAGCCGCGCCGGATGCCGCGGCTGGCGAAACCAGCTGCCGAGCCTGCGTGCTGTCTTGTGGCCGGGCAGCCTGCGAGCAGCGCTGGGTGTCGTGCGTGTAGTACTCAGGGCGTTCCTCTGTCCGGGCGGAGCGACTCTGGTCGCCGCCGCTGACGGGTGGACTCGGCGGAAGCTACTGCCATGCCCGGTCGACCGCAAGGCTGCGGGCCTACTGTGACGGACGCGCCGCGCATCGAGCCCGCTGTTCGGTGATACCGAGCTGCTCCGGTGTTCGGCCGTGTGTCGGGAAGCCCGGTCGGTGAGCATCATCGTGGTGTCATCCAGCCGCCCTTCGAGCAGCCAGATCGGTCAAATGTTTCAATAATAACTGAAACATTTGATACCTTTTGCTGTGCAAGCAGTTTCGTCACAGGATCGAGCAGAATGACCACCTCGCCGCACCGCACCGCACGGCACGAGTACGCCGACGAGATAGGCTTGTATTACGAGGAGCGCGGTCTGCCGCGCATCGCCGGACGTATCCTGGGCTGGCTGCTGGTCTGTGAACCGGCGCATCAATCCGCCGACCAACTCGCCGCCGAACTGGGCGTGAGCCGCGGTTCGGTCAGCATGTCGATGAAGCTGCTGCGCGCCAATGATGTCATCGACATCGTGGCCTTTCCCGGTGACCGCCGCACCTACTACCGGCTGCGCCCCGGTTTCTGGCTGGACGAGGCGTCCCAGAAGGCACGTCAGGCCGCCGAGTGGGTCGGGGTCGCCGAGCGCGGCCTCGAGCTGCTCGCCGATTCCCCACCCGAATCACGACGCCGCCTGCACGAGGCACGCGAGATGTACTCCTTCCTCGCCGAGCAATACGCCCGGATCGAAACCCTCTGGCACGAACGCCGGGCAAGCACCCCGACCACCTCTGACCCCAGATCGGAACACCAGTCATGAGTCACGTCATCGAAATCGACGGCCTCACCTTCACCTACCCCAAATCTGCCGAGCCGGCGGTTCGCGGCATCGACGTAGCCGTCGAGGCAGGGGAGATCTTCGGCTTTCTCGGCCCCTCCGGGGCGGGGAAGTCCACCACGCAAAAGATTCTCACCGGCCTGCTGACCGGTCACGGCGGCCGGGTTTCGGTGTGGGGCAAAGAGCCCGCCGCGTGGAAGTCCGAGTACTACGAGCGTATCGGGGTCTCTTTCGAGTTACCGAACCACTATCTCAAACTCACCGGACGCGAGAATCTGGAGTTCTTCGCCTCGCTGTACTCCGGCCCCACCGAAGATCCGATGCAGTTGCTGGAGCGTGTCGGTCTCGCCGAGGCCGCCGATACCCGGGTCGCCAAATACTCCAAGGGAATGCAGATGCGGCTGGTGTTCGTGCGGGCCCTGCTGCACCGCCCGCAGTTACTCTTCCTGGACGAACCGACATCCGGGTTGGACCCGGCGAACGCCCGGATTGTCAAGGACATCATCACCGAACTACGGGCCGAGGGCCGCACCGTCTTCCTGACCACGCATGACATGTCGACCGCCGACCAGCTGTGCGATCGGGTCGCCTTCGTCGTGGACGGCCGGATCGCCGCTTTGGCCTCGCCCACCGAACACAAACTCTCGCGGCATCGCCGCCAGGTCACCGTGACCTACCGGTCGGGCTCAGCCCTCGAGCACAAGGACTTTCCGCTGGACGGCCTGGGCGATGATCCAGCCTTCCGCGCTCTGCTGCGCGAGCAGCACATCGAATCGGTGCACAGCCAGGAAGCCAGCCTCGACGACGTGTTCATCGACATCACCGGCAGGGGCCTGCAATGAGCGTGCCCGGAAAACTGAAACAAGCCTTCGCGCTCGATCTCCGGCTGCAGGTCAAATACGGCTTCGTCTATGCCGCGGTGTTCTCCGCCCTGGTGTGGGAAGTGTTCCTGTATCTCATACCGGCCGATCTGCACCCGGTGGCGCTGCCGTACCTCGTCTTCGGCGACCTCGCCATCGTCGGCTTTTTCTTCATTGCCGCAGCGGTGTATTTCGAACGCGGCGAACGCACCTTGTTCGCCCTGCTGGTGACGCCGATGCGGTTCCGTGACTACTACACCGCCAAACTGGCCGCACTGACTCTGCTGAGCCTGCTGCTCTCACTCGTCATCGCGGTGTCCGGCGTCGGCCTGGACTTCGACCCGGTGACCTTCACCGTCGGAGTTGTCCTGTGCACGGTGCTGTTCTTGATGGGCAGCTTCGTCTCGGCGACCCCGTTCGACAACATCTCCGAATGGATCATGCCCTCCACGGTGGTTCTCACCTTCCTGTCGGTGCCACTGCTGAACTACTCGGGACTATGGGACAGCTACCTGACGTACCTCGTCCCCACCCAGGGCCCGCTCATGCTGTTGGGCAGCGCTTTCGACCAGACCACATTGCAACCGTGGCAGGTCGCCTACTGCGTTCTCTATCCGCTGGTGGCGGTCGGCGCGCTCGGCGTCGTCTCGCGCCGCATGTTCGATCGGCACATCGTCGCCTCTCAGGGAATGGAATGACATGGCCGCAGTAATGGCCGCCTACGGCCGCAACGATCTACGCAACATCCGTCGTGACTCCCTGCTCGTGGGTGTCTCGCTGGGCCCCCTCGGTTACGCGCTGGCCATGTGGTTCGTCCCCGCGCTGACCCGCTACCTCGATGACGAGTACGACTTCGACCTGACGCCTTATCACACGGTCATCGTCTCCGGGTTCGTTTTGATCGCCCCCTGCGCGGTACTCGGCTTCATCTGTGCCATGATCCTCATCGACGAAAAGGACCAGCGCACACTCGCGGCCCTGCGGGTGACTCCGGCCCCGCCCATGAGCTACCCCCTGTACCGAGCGGTGACGACCACTCTCGCCACGGCGGCGTCGCTGACCGTCGCGCTCTGGCTGACGTTCTTGGTACCCGCCCATCTGATCATCACCGCGATCCCGATCACGATCCTCTGCGGAATGAACGCGACCCTTGTCGGTCTGACGCTGGCCGCGCTGGCCCGCAACAAGGTGGAAGGGATGGCGCTCGCACGCGCCGTCGGCGGCGTACTGGTCGGACTACCTCTGGTCCCGTACTTCTTCGACGACAACTCCTACATGCTGCTGTTCGGCATACTGCCGACCTACTGGCCGGCCAAGGCCTACTGGGAAGCGGCGGACGGTGGCACGACGTGGCCGTACATCCTGTTCGGCGCCGTCTACTGCGGCCTGCTGTGCTGGTGGTTCCTACGACGACTCGGACGACAGAAGAACTGAACGTGTTACCGAAAAGAACTCGGAATGGCCGACGCCGGGGCGGCCTGCGCGTCGATGGACGAGCAACGCGGCGAACGAATGCCGGCGTCCGCGGTGAGGTCGTCGGGCGCGTCGCCGCCGCACACCGGAGCCCTCATGCTTGTCCAGTGCCGCGAGTCGGTTCTCCGTCCTGCTTCTGGAGCAACTGGTGAACCTCTCGCCAATCGATTCCGGCTGGAGCTATGTCCAGAACCGCGCCGAGTAGTCCGAGCCGGGCGGCACGATCGGCGGGGTCGTCGGCCATGACCAGGACTTCGCCGAAGAATGTGGTGAGCGGTTCGATCAGGGTGTGGCCGTGGCCGATCCATTCGGTCAGCGGCCTGCCGTCCGCTGGCGGGAGAGCGTTCAACGTGGTCATGAGTTGTTGTTCGGCGGTGCTGGTGAGTCGGGTGGTGTCGTAGCCGGCGGGCGCGTCGGCGGGCATTATGCGCATGATCCTTTGCAGCCCTTCGGCGAGAGCGCCGAATCGGTTGTCTGCACTGGCTGTTCGGATCTGGTCGATGAGATCGCCTGCTCGGTGTGGGGCTTGCGCGGAGGGGCGCACTGCGGCGATGAGTCCCGGGTCGACGGCTTCGTCGCGCAGTCGTTGCTCGTAGCGGATGGTGATGAGTTCCTCGGCGGTGGACAGGACAGTGGGGTCGACGGCGAGGCCCTGGCCGCGGAGCCCGTCGGCGGCGACCGCGAGGCCGGCGGGGATGGTGATGTCGACGAGTTCGGGGTGGTTGCGCAGGATCGCGAGTATTCCGGTGGCGGCGCGGCGCAGGCCGTAGGGATCGGCGCTGCCGGTGAGTTCGGCGCCGACTGCGAGCATCGCGACCAGGAGGTCGAAGCGGTCGGCCAGTGCCAGTAGCGCGCCGGGCGCGGTGGTGGGGAGGCTGTCTCCGTGGTGGCGGGGCAGCTCCGATTCCCATAGCGCGGTGGCCACGGGTTCGGGTTCGCCGGCTCTGTCCGCGTATTCGCGGGCCATGGTGCCTGCGAGGGATGTCATCTCGATCACCATCTGGGTGGCGAGGTCGAATTTCGCGAGGGCGCCGGCGCGGGCCAGCGTCGCCGAGTCGGTGGCCGAAAGGCCGGTGCGGCCGCCGAGCGCTGTGGCGGCTGCGGCGATGCGGTCGGCGCGGTCGGCCATGGTTCCGGCTTTCTCGTGGAACATCAGGGCCGCGAGCCGGGTCCGGAACTTGTCAGGGGTGACGGTGAGGTCGGCGGTCCAGAAGAACGCCGCGTCTTCGAAGCGGGCGCGGAGCACGTTTTCGTTGCCCTTGCGGACCGTCTCGGGGTCGCAGTCGCCGTTGGCCATCGTCACGAACACCGGCAGCAGGCCACCGGTGCCGCAGCGGACCGGGAGATAGCGCTGATGCTTGCGCATCACGGTGATCAGGATCTGTTCGGGCAGGTCCAAGTATTTCGGGTCGAAGCGACCGAGGATGCCGGTGGGGGATTCGACGAGGTTGGTGATTTCGTCGATCAAGGCGGCGTCGCCGTCGAGGTCGATGCGCCCGTCTTCGGTTTCGGCGAGGGCGGTGGCTGAGGATATGACACGGGCGCGGCGCTCGGAGGGGTCGATGACTATTCCGGCGGCCTCGAGTGTCGAGTGGTAGCTGTCCGCGGTGGGGATATCGAATATCGGTGTGGCGGAGTGGCGGTGGCCTCGGGTGCGGCGGCCCGCCGCCAAGGTGCCGGCGGTGACCGGGAGGACGTTGTCGCCGAGGAGCGCGGTGAGCCAGCGGATCGGGCGGGAGAAGCTCAGGGACGGATCGCGCCAGCGCATGTTCTTGTTCGCCCGCAACGACAGGGTGAGCCGAGACAGCACATCGGTGAGCACTACTGGTGCCGACCGGCCGGTGCGCATGCTCTCGACCGCGACGTGCTCGGTGCCGCTGACCTCGATACGTTGGAGCTCATCGGCCGAGACGCCCTTGGAGCGAAGGAAACCGGCGAGAGCGGGAGTGGGTTTGCCGTCGGCGTCATAGGCGGCGGTGACCTTCGGGCCGCGGCGTAGGTCCACGGTGTCGGGTTCGCGAGCGGCGACGCCTTCGACTCGCACGCTGATCCGGCGCGGGGTCGCCTGCACGATGATTTCGCCGTAGGGCAGGGCAGTGGCGTTCAGGAGGTCGGTGAGCGTGGTGTGCACGGCGGAGATACTCGCCGTCACGACATACGGCGGCAGTTCCTCGGTGCCGATCTCGAACAGCAGCACCGTATCCTGGGCCGAGACGATCGTGGCTGGATCGGCCGCGGGAGTGGCCTGTGGCGGCGGGCTGTGCATGCCGCGGGGATGGCCCGCCTGCTCGCGCAGGTTCGTCCACAGGGTGGCGATTTCACGGGATTGCCTGCGCATCACCGCGAACCATTTCGCGCGTTCCGCCGTGCTCACCGCACCGCGTGAATCCAGGATGTTGAACGCGTGGCTGGACTTGAGGACGTGCACATGGGCCGGGACCGGCAGTTGGGCGGCGATCATTCGGTCGGCTTCGGCCGAGTACGCGGTCAGTAGGTCGCGGGTGGTGTCGACATCGGCGTCGTCGAGGTAGTAGCGCGTCGAGCCGGACTTCCCAGCCCAGGCCCCAGGCACCGATCGCCGGTTGCGCCCAGTTGTCCTCGACGAACCGCACATCGTGGGCATCGAGGTCGATACCGAGCGCGGCCAGCGACCCCAGATAGAGCTCCTGTGGGTCGCCCGGTTCGGGTTTGAGGACGACCTGGAACTGGGTGTGGGTCTGTAGTCGGTTCGGGTTGTTGCCGTAGCGGGAGTCGTCGGGTCGCACCGACGGCTCGACATAGGCGACGTTCCAGGTTTCCGGCCCCAGCACGCTCAGCAACGTGGCCGGGTTCATCGTGCCGGCACCGACCTCGGTGTTGAACGGCTGACCCAACAGGCAACCTCGCTGCGACCAGTACGTCTGCAGGCGCAAGATCGCTTCCTGCATCGATACGGGGGCGGATGTGGTGTCGTCGTCGAGGGCAGCTACCTGGGCCATCACGAAATCCTATCGTTGCCGAGAGCGGGAATTCCCTGCGCTGCCTCCGGTCCCGGGGCGAGGGGCCCGGCAGGCGTCGGTAACCGCGCATCCACTGCGGGTGGGCCCGGTGGCGACTGCTCCCCTCGATATCGGCCTCGGGCTTATTCCTGGCCAGGAAGATTCTTCATATCCGTGTCGGTTGAGCGTCGCGTGGTGTGGAGGTCGAGTTGTTCGGCTGTGGTCAACTCCGGAAGCCGGTGGATCCGCAGGGGTGGGAGTTCGCCGACGTAGCGTTCGATCTGGACCAGGCAGCTGTTGGCCGAGGGGCCCTGGGCCAGCGAACTGGTACCTATGTCATCGGTCACGGTGTTCGGATTGCCGTGTATATCCAGTGAATCCGGGTCTGCTGGGTCCAGCGGGTCGTACCAGGCCCCGGTGGCCATGTGTACGACTCCGGGGCGGACGGCGTCGGTGAGCCGGAGGCCTGCCAGAAGGGCGCCACGGTCGTTGAAGACGCGGACGATATCGCCGTCGCGCAGGTCGCGGGCGGTGGCGTCGGCCGGGTGCATGCGCAGGGGTTCGCGGTCGTGGATCTTGGATTCCCGGCTGGTGGCCCCGTAGTCGAGTTGGCTGTGCAGGCGGGTCGCCGGCTGGTGGGAGAGCAGATGCAGCGGAAAACGTTGGGCACGTGGGCTGCCGAGCCATTCGCGGGCGGGAAACCAGGCCGGATGGCCGGGAGCGTCGGGGTAGCCGAAATCCGCGACGGTGCGGGAGAAGATCTCGATCCGGCCCGACGGTGTGGGCAGCGGGTGGCGATCCGGGTCGTCCCGGAATTGTTCGAGGACGTGCCGGCTCTCGGGGAGGGTCGGGCTCAGATCGATCGGTTGCCCGGAGCGGAACTCGGCGTAGCCGGGCAGACGGATATCGGCCGCGGCCGCATTGGCGGCGGTCGCCTGCCACAGGTGTTCCACCCACTGGCGCGCGGTGCGACCTTCGGTGAACCGCGGTCCGAAGCCCAGCCGGTCGGCGAGTGCGGCGAAGATCGAGTAGTCGTCGCGTGCCTGTCCGTAGGACGGTAGGGCGGGCAGCATGGGCGAGAGCCAGTGGTCGGTGCGGGAGGCGGCGAAATCCTCGCGCTCCTGGGCTGCTGTGCTGGGCAGCACGATATCGGCCAGGCGGGCGGTGGAGGTCCAGCTGATCTCGTTGACGACGACCGTCCGGGGACGGGCCCAGGCGCGGCGTAACCGGTTGAGGTCCTGGTGGTGGTGGAACGGATTGCCGCCGGCCCAGTAGATGAGATCGATTTCCGGGTAGGCGAGTACGCGGCCGTTGTAGTCGACGGTTTCGCCGGGACGTTCCAGCATTTCGGTGAGCCGCGCTACCGGAACCACGTCGGAGACGGGGTTCGTGGGTTGTGGGAGGGCGGCGATCTCGAACGGTAGGTAGCGCCGTCGCATGGCGTTCGTCATTCCGACGCCGGTACCCATGAGCACTCCGCCGCCGGGGAGGCCGATATGGCCGAGTGCGGCGGCGAGCGCCCAAGCGGCCCAATAGGTCTGCTCGCCGTGTTCGGCGCGCTGCAGGGCGTAGGGCAGTCCGATCACGCAACGTTCGCGGGCCAGCGACCGGGCGAGTTCACGGATCTCGTGCGCGGGAACCCCGGATAGGGTCGCCGCCCACTCCGGGGTTTTCGGCACTTCGTCGGCGCGACCCGTCACATACTCGGCGAAGCGGTCGAAACCGGTGGTGTAGCGGTCGAGGAAGGCGCGGTCGTGCAGATCCTCCACCACGAGGGTGTGCACCATGGCCAGCATGATCGCGGTATCGGTGCCGGGCCGGCACGGGATCCAGCGGGTCGTCGGCGCCGGGTCGAGATCGTCGCGGACCGGGCCGATATTGATCGTTTCGACGCCGGCGGTGCGCAGGGCCGCCAGGTGGTCGCGGTAGCGGTGGGCGCCGAAGCCGCCGGGGTTGACCTGTGCGTTCCGTGCCGCCGCGCCGCCGAAGAAGACGATGCGGGCACAGTGGCGGGCGATCTCCTCGGTGGTGGGGGACTGTCGTGCCGCGAAATAGGCGTTCATGCCGAGGACGTGGGGGATCGTCACCTCGGCGGCGGCGAAGGAATAGGTGTCGACCGAGGCGGTGTAGCCGCCGAACATTCGCAGGAAGCGATGGATCTGTCCCTGTGTGTGATGGAACCGGCCGGCGCTGGCCCAGCCGTAGGAGCCGCCGTAGATCGCGCGGTTCCCCGCCCGCTCCCGGGTCGACCGCAGCGCACCGGCGGCGATATCCAACGCTTCGTCCCAGCCGACCTCGACGAAAGGTTCCCGGCCCCGCATCGATGTATCGCTGTTCTCGCGGTCCCGGTAATAGCCGAGCCGGACGGCCGGTCGGGCGATGCGGTGATCGGGGTCGTGCAGTGCGGTGAGCGACCGGCCGATCGGGGAGGGATCGGGATCGTGTCCGGCGGGGGTGACGCGGAGTTCGCCGTCGCCGCCGCGGTCGATGAGGAAGTTCCCCCAGTGTGTCGCGGTCGGTATCGGCTGCGTCATGGTGGTCCTTCCGGGCGGTCCTGCGGCGATCCGGGTCATCGATCACCGTACGACCGGGGAATGCGTCGTGGATCGGGGGTGGGTCACGGACCGATCCGGTGCGAGCGTGCACACCGGTACCGTCTGTACGAGGGCGTACCGGACGATGGTTGCCGGGGGCACCCGAGGACGGCGATCTCGGCGATTGCTATCTTGAACGTCGTTCAAGTCTTGGTGTGGCGGAGGTATCGCGGTGAGCGGTGTCGAAAACGAGCGGATGCCGCGGGCCGGTATCACCGCGCGCGATATGGCACAGATCGCGGTGTTCGCCGCGTTGATCGCGGCACTCGGGTTACCGGGTGCCATCACGGTCGGGTTCAGCGGTGTCCCGATCACCGTGCAGACACTGGGTGTCGTGCTGGCCGGGGCGGTTCTGGGACCGCGTAAGGGAACGGCCGCCGTCGCGGTATTCATCGCGCTTACGATCATCGGGTTGCCGCTGTTGTCGGGCGGTCGCACCGGACTGACGGCACTGGCCGGCCCGAGCGCCGGATATCTGGTGGGCTGGATCCCGGCGGTGCTGTTCATCGGACTGCTCACTGCCCGGATCGTGCCGAAGTATCCGGTAGCGCCCGCGTTGCTGATCAACGCTCTCGGCGGCATCGTGGTCATCTATTTCTTCGGGACGGTCGGTTTGCTGCTGCGTACCGATATCGGGCTGTGGCCGGCGATCACCTCCAACGGGGTGTTCCTGCCCGGCGATCTGCTCAAGGTGGTCGTCGCGACGATGGTGGCCAAGGGCGTGCATCGTGCCTATCCCGGGCTGATCCGTGCCTAGCGACGAACTCGGTGGGGCCGGCGCGGCACCCGCACTCGATATCGGTGGACAGGTCCTGACCTACGCCGGCTTCGATCGCGCCGTCGACCGCTGGATCGACCGGTACGAACCGGGCCCCGCCGGATACGACGCGTCCACGCTGCCGCTCGCCGAGGCACTGGTCTGCGTCTGCGCCGCGGCCCGCCGCGGTGCGCCGGTCGCCGTCGAGGACCCTGCCGCGCGCCCGGTCCGGACCGAATGGCCGGATTCGGCGTTTCTGCTGGTCGCCACCTCTGGTTCGACCGGGCGGCCCCGTCCCCTGGCTCGTACGGCTGCCTCCTGGTACGACAGTTTCCCGGCCTTCACCGCTGTCACCGGTGTCACTGCCACCGACCGGGTGCTGCTCACCGGTCCGCTGCACGCGACCATGCATCTGTTCGGTGCCCTGCACACACTCTGGCGTGGGGCCTGTGTGACCGACGATCCACAGCGCGCCACCGTCGTGCACGCCGTCCCGGCGGTGCTGCGGGAGGTGGTGCGTACCGCGCCCGAACTGCGTACCGCGATCGTCGCCGGGATAGCCCCCGACCCCGGAGCGCTGGCGGCCGCCCGGCATCTGCGTGTGGTCGAGTACTACGGGTCCTCCGAGGTCTCCCTGGTGGCGGCGCGCCGCGTACCCGAACCGCTGCGGTTACTCGACGAGGTGGACGCCGAGATCCGCGACGGCCTGCTTTACGTGCGATCGCCCTATACGGTGCTCGGGGCGCCCGAATGGTTCTGCGTGGGCGATCTGGCAGTACTCGGGGACGACCGCGCGCTCGAGGTGCGCGGCCGCGGCGAGGCGGTGATCAATGTCGGCGGCACCACGGTCGTCGCCGAGGACGTGGAACGGGTCATCGGCGGTATCGACGGTGTGGTGGCAGCCGCGGTGATCGGTTCCGCGCATGTGGTGTTCGGTGAAACAGTCACAGCGGCAGTGCAATTGGACGGGGTCGAGGTCGACGACGTGCGGCGCCGGGCCCGGGCGCTGCTGAGCAGGGAAGCGATTCCGCGCCGCTGGGTCCGGGTCGGTGAGCTCCCCACCACGCCCGCCGGGAAGGTGGCCCGCGGCCGGTTGAAAGACTTGCTGGCGTGACTGCTGTTCCTGTTCTCGTCGCCGCGCGGCGCACCCCTATCGGCACCGCCGGTCACGGGTTCGCCGAGCTGACGGTGACCGATCTGGCCGCGCCGGTGCTGGCGGCCGTGGCAGACTCGTTGCGGGCGGACGGGGTCGACGACGAGATCGACGATGTGGTGCTCGGTAACTGTCTCGGTCCAGGAGGGGACCCGGCGCGGGTCGCGGCGCTGGCGGCCGGGCTCGGGGTGCACGTACCCGGGGTGACCGTCGACCGGCAGTGCGGTTCCGGGCTCGACGCGGTGATGCAGGCGGCGCTGCGGGTCCGCAGTGGCGGCGACGAACTGATCCTGGCCGGTGGCGTCGAATCGGCGAGTACCGCGCCGTGGCGGTTCTGGCCGCCGGAGTCCGAGCGCGAAGCCGTGCGCTATACCCGGGCCCCCTTCGCCCCCGACGGTTTCCCGGATCCGGATATGGGTGTCGCGGCCGACGATCTCGCTCGTATCCGCGGTATCGGCCGGGAACGCCAGGACGCCTATGCGGCGCGTTCTCATACCCGTGCCGCGGCCGCCGATTTCGGCGCGGAGATCGTTCCGGTGGCCGGGGTGAGCCTTGACCAGCGCATCCGCCCGGGAATGACCGCGCAACGGCTGGCCCGATTGCGGCCCAGCTTCGGGACCGAGGGAACCGCGACGGCGGGTAACTCGTGCGGTATCTCCGACGGAGCGGCCGTAGTGGCCGTGACGAGCGAGGCGCGGGCGGGTGGCCTGCCCGCGTTGCGGATCCTCGGCTCGGCGGTGAGCGGGTCGGATCCCGCGCTGCCCGGGCTGGGGCCGGTTCCGGCGATCCGCAAGGTGTTGCGCCGTACCGGACACTCGGTCGCAGACCTCGGAATCGTCGAGATCACAGAGGCTTTCGCGTCGGTGGTGCTGGCTGTCTCCGACGAACTGGGCCTGGACGAATCGGTGCTCTGCCCCGAAGGCGGCGCGATCGCCATGGGCCACCCCTGGGGCGCCTCCGGCGCGGTCCTGCTGGTGCGGTTGGCGAGCCAGATGCTGCGACCGGACGGGCCACCGCTCGGGCTGGCGGCCTGTGCCATCGGTGGCGGGCAGGGAATCGCCGTACTCGTGGAGCGGGTGGGATGAGCGAGATCGTTTTCGACGGAGTGAGCCACCGCTACGGTGAACGCCGGGTGCTGTGCGAGGTGGATCTGCGCATCACCGAACGCCGGGTCGGCATCATCGGCGCCAACGGGTCGGGGAAGTCGACCCTGGCGCGAATGATCAACGGCCTGCTGACGCCGACCTCGGGCACCGTGACGGTCGACGGTATCGATGCGTCGCGAAAGGGCGCCAAGGTCCGGCGCAAGGTGGGGTTCGTCTTCACCGACCCGGATTCGCAGATCGTCATGCCGACGGTCGCCGAGGATCTGGCGTTCTCGCTGCGACGCACCGGTCTCGGCAGAACCGAGATCGCCGAGCGGGTCGCTGCGATGCTGGACCGGTTCGGCCTGGCCGCGCACGCCGAGCATCCGTCCCATCTGTTGTCGGGCGGGCAGAAGCAGTTGCTCGCGTTGGGTGCCGTACTGATCCGGCGTCCCGAGGTGATCGTCGCCGACGAACCGACCACGCTGCTGGATCTACGCAATGCCCGCGCTGTCGCCGCCGCGCTGGATTCGGTCGACCAGCAGGTGATCGTGGTGACCCATCAGCTCGGACTGCTCGACAGCTTCGAACGCGTGATCGTCGTCGACGACGGCGCGGTGGTGTTCGACGGCACTCCCGCCGCGGCGGTGCCGGCCTATCGGGAGCTGATCGAGTGATCGGGCTGTACCTACCCGGCCATTCGCTGCTGCACCGCACTCCCGCCGGGGTGAAACTGCTGGTGCTCGTGGTGGTTATCGTGGCGGCCACCGTTCTGGTGCGCACGCCCGCCCATGTCGGGGTGCTCGCCGTGATCGTCGCGGGGCTGTTCGCGCTCGCCCGAATCCCGTGGCGGGTGGCTCTGGCGCAGTTACGGCCGATGGTCTGGATGCTGGCACTCATCGCCGTGGTCCAGGTGCTGACGACCTCACCCGCGCGCGCTGCGGTGGTATGCGGACTGCTGCTGATCTCGGTCGCGCTCGCGGCGCTGGTCACCCTCACGACCCGGATCACCGATATGTTGGACGCCGTCACTCGCGTGCTCGGCCCGCTGCGGCATATCGGAGTCGACCCGGAGCGGATCGGCCTGTTGCTGGCACTGGCCATCCGCTGTGTGCCGTTGCTGGCCGGGATCGTGCGGGAGGTGGCGGACGCGCGCCGGGCCAGAGGGCTGCAGTGGTCGGTCACCGCGCTGGCGACTCCGGTACTGGTCCGGGCCCTGCGCACCGCCGATGCGATGGGTGATGCGCTGGCCGCTCGTGGTGTGGACGATGACTGAGCTGCTCGCCGACCGGATCGAGCGGCAGGCGGCCCGGGATCCGTCGGCGACTGCCGTCGTCGCTGTCCGGGACCGGATCTGCTACGGCGAGTTCTGGGACCGGGTCCGCCGTACCGCCGCGGGACTCGACGGCGCGGGACGAGTGGCCGTACTACCCACCTCCGATATCGACTCGCTGGTCACGGTCACGGCGGCGATGTACGCCGGGGTCGGTGTGGTGTTGCTGCACCGCCATCTGCTGCCACGGCAGCTCGACCGAGTGCTGCGACTGACCCGTCCGGCGCAGGTGTGTGCCGCGGCCGGACATCCGCGCCTGCTGCGCCGTCTGGGCTGGGCGGGGCCGATCCGTGCCCCCGCGGACCTGGAATCGGACGGGCCGGTCGGCCCGGCGCGGCCCGACGGTGAGCTGCTGGTCGGGATCACCTCCGGGACCACCGGTGAACCGAAACTGTTCGTCCGCGATCAGCGGTCCTGGGCGGCGACCCTCGACCGCTCCGACGCGACCTTCGATATCGGCGCGGGCGATCGGGTCTCGGCGCCCGGCGTGCTCGACCACACCCACTTTCTCTACGGCGCGCTGCACGCGCTGACGCGGGGCGCGGCAGTCGATCTGCGCCCGGTCGCCACGGCGCTGGCCGATCGGCCGACGCATCTGTACGCGGTACCCGCCATCGCCTGGGATGTGGTGCGCTCGGTCGCGGGGCCGGTCGACAGCGTGCGCGAGGTGTTGTCCTCGGCGGCACGCTGGCCGCGGCCGGGACGTGCGGCGTTGCGCGAGGTGCTGCCCGCAGCCACCCTCACTCATTTCTACGGGGCCTCGGAGCTGAGCTTCGTCTCCTTCGACCGCGGTCTCGGCGATACCGACGAGAGTGCGGCGGGCGAACTGTTCGACGGTGTCGAGGTGCGGATCCGCGACGGCCGTGTCCACGTGCGCAGCGATATGGTCTTCACCGGGTACCTGACCGAGGCGGGCACGGTCGACGGTCCGGTCGACGGCTGGTTCTCCGTCGGTGACCGGGGGGCGTTGTCGGGCAACAGGTTACGTCTGTTCGGGCGCGACGGTGAGATGCTGATCCGTGGGGGCCTGAATGTGGAGCCGGCGGCGGTGGAAGCCGCGCTGGCCGCGATCCCGGGTGTCGCCGAGTCCGCGTGTATCGGGATCGCCGACGAGCGCTGGGGCCAGGTGCCGGTGGCCGCCGTCGTGGTGACCCGCGCCGGGCCGGGTCCCGAGGAGATCCGGAAGCGGCTGCGCGCGGTACTCCCGAGCCCGAGTATGCCGGACCGGATCCGGGTGGTGGATCGGCTCCCGCGGACGCCCCGGGGCAAAGTGGACCGCACCGCGTTGGCCTCCCTCTTCGATTGAAGCCGGGTCGGGCGGATGCTATCGATCAACTGCCGGACGCGCTGCCCGAGATCCGCCTGACCGTACCGGCCGACGAATCGACTTGGTGGCCGTGCTCTTTCCACCGTTCACTCACCGCGCCGGCGGTGGTCTTCCGCGTCGGCGCTACTGCGGAGACCGGCGCCATAGAACCGTTCGACCGGCCGCGCCGAGGGAACGTCGACCCGGCGTATACCCGACCGTTGCCACGGCTGCGAGTTCGACGCCGGGTGCACCAATTGATGTGCCGGTCGCAGAGTTTCGAGTGTGAAGGGCTCTGGTGGTCGAGGTGCGGTCTCGCGAACGTAGAGCGGATCCGACACGCCCATCGGCCACCGGTGGAAAGTCGTCGGTGGCCGTCCGAGAGATGTCCGGCAGCCCCGGACTCGGCGCTCGACGTGGGGCCCGGGGCCCGGTGGGGCCCGGAACCCGGGCGCCGAGCGCGCACCGGTGAATCCAGTCGGTAAATATTGTGTTTCCGCTGGTCGAAGCGCGGCACTGGTCGATAGAGTCGCATATATCCATCGAAGCGGATCGATCGTACCGATGGTCCGGTCACATGGGGGTGACGTCGGGGCGACCTGGTTCACCGAGTCTCAGTGACACGTATCGGTTGGGTAGCGATTGTCGTTTTCGTCTCACTACCTCTATTGTCGAACTTGGGTAGTTCTTTACTATATGTGGAGCTGGACTGTGGCTTCTCGCACCGATGGGATGTCACGAGCGCCGCGGTGACGGTGAACCGGAAGAGTATGCCCGATCGCTGTTCGCGGTGCTTCGATCAGCTGTCCTGCATGGGTTTTCAACGGTATTCTGATAGTCGAGCCCGCTCGTTCGATGTGGTTCCGATGGCGAGATCGCTGCCGCTCGGTCTTCGTGGTGGCGCTGTCGCAGACTGTGCTGGTCCTTCTTAAGCTTTGCTAAGGCTTTACCAATACCATAGCGAGGGTTTAAAACTCGGCTCGTTGCCGTGCCGAGGACCTGCTTCACCGCGAGATGCCGGTTCGCGGTCTGTGCCCGACTGGACATGTTGATCGTCAACCGACCTCGGCCCGCGCCGAGTCGGCGAAGGAGACCAATGGCAACCAATAGCCCGAATTCCCCTGCGTCGCCGCTTGGATCGGGCTCGTCCGTATCTACGGCCGAGCCCGGATCCCGTTTACCTTCCCTGGACCTGAACTCGATCCTGCGCCACGATGTCCCGGCCTCGATCGTGGTCTTCCTTGTCGCGCTACCCCTGTCCATCGGTATCGCGATCGCCTCCGGCGCCCCGGTGGCCGCCGGACTCATCGCCGCCGTCGTCGGCGGTATCGTCGGCGGTGTACTCGGCGGCTCCGCTCTACAGGTGAGCGGCCCCGCTGCCGGCCTCACCGTGGTCGTCGCCGAATCCATTCATCAGTTCGGCTGGCGCGTAACATGTTTCATCGTCGCCGCCGCCGGCATACTCCAGATCCTTTTCGGCTTGAGCCGGGTCGCCCGCGCCGCTCTCGCGGTCGCGCCGGTCGTGGTGCATGCCATGCTCGCGGGTATCGGGATCACCATCGCGCTCCAGCAGCTGCATGTGCTGCTCGGCGGTGAATCCAGCAGCGCCGCGTGGGCGAACATCACCGAACTGGCGGGCCGGCTCGGCTCGGCAAACGGTCCCGCGGCGGTCCTCGGGGTGACCGTTATCGTCATCATGCTGGGCTGGAATCACCTGCCCGAGCGCGTGAAGGTGGTGCCCGGGGCGCTGGTGGCCATCGTGGTGGCGACCGGGCTATCTCTGGTGTTGTCGCTGGACGTGAAGCGGGTCGCGCTGGACGGTTCGCTGTTCGATGCGATCGCCTTGCCCGGTCTGCCGCACGGTGATTGGGCCGCCGTGGCCATGATGATCCTCACCGTGGCGCTGATCACCAGTGTGCAGAGTCTGCTGTCGGCCGTAGCGATCGACAAGATGCACACCGGGCCGCGCACGGATTTCGATCGCGAGATGATCGGTCTCGGGTCGGCGAACGTATTCGCCGGACTGCTCGGCGGCCTGCCCGTAGCCGGCGTCATCGTGCGTAGCTCAACCAACGTGGCCGCGGGCGCCCGCAGCCGGGCTTCGGCGATCCTGCACGGTGTCTGGGTGCTGGTGTTCTCGGTGGCCCTGGTGTCGCTCGTGGAACAGATCCCGTTGGCCGCGCTGGCCGGATTGTTGATCGTCATCGGTATGCAACTGGTCAAACTGGCGCATATCCGGCTCGCGCACCGCACCGGCGATCTCCTCGTCTACGCGGTGACGCTGGGCGCGGTGGTGTTCTTGAATCTGCTGCAAGGTGTGCTCATCGGCTTGGCGCTGGCGTTCGCGCTGTTGATCTGGCGGGTCGTGCGGGTCGCGGTGACGGCCGAACAGATCGGTGGCACCGACCGCTGGCTCGTGCGGATCGATGGATCGTGCACGTTCCTTTCCCTGCCGAAACTGTCGACAACTTTCGCTGCCGTCCCGCGGGGCGTCGCGGTGACGGTGGAACTCACCGTGGATTTCCTCGACCACGCGGCCTACGACGCCATCACCGATTGGGCCCGGCAGCACGAGAGCAATGGTGGCACAGTTGATTTCGTGGAGATCGGTGCCTCTCGGATGGCGAGGGCGCAGGATGCTCCGCCCTCGCGGGGTATGGGCCGGGTCGCGCTCGACGATGTACTCGGGCCCTGGCGGGCCGACCGCAACGGTGCGTCGACCGGATCGGCCGGCAACGGTGATCCACTGGCCAGCGGGATCGCGGCCTACCACCGCAGCCGTGCCCATCTGGTGCGGTCGCATCTGGACGAGTTGCGGGACGGGCAGGATCCCGAATCCTTCTTCCTGACCTGCTCGGATTCGCGGATCGTGCCCAATGTGATCACCCACAGCGGCCCGGGCGATCTGTTCACGGTGCGCAATGTCGGCAATCTGGTGCCGGAACAGGGCGACGCTTCGGTGGAGGCCGCGCTGGTCTTCGCCCTCGAAAAACTCAACGTTCGCACCGTGGTGGTCTGCGGCCATTCGTCCTGTGGGGCGATGGGCGCCCTGCATTCGGGTGAGTCGGCGGGACCGGGCATCGACCGGTGGCTCGAACACGGGCAGCCGAGCCTCGCGCGCTACCGGGCCGGGCACGTGGTGGGCGCCGCGGCGGCGGCGGCCGGATTCGGTCCGGTGGAACAGTTGAGCATGGTGAACATCGCGGTTCAGTTGGAGAACCTGCGGCGGCATCCGTCGGTCCGGCGGGCCGTCGCGGAGCGTGGACTCACCGTCTCGGGACTGTTCTTCGATATCGCCAGTGCCCGGCTGATCGAGGTGGGTGTGGAGGGGATCGCTTCCATCGAGGACTCGGACGGACTGCTGGCGCAATTGCAGCGCGAACCGGCGTCGGCGGGGACCGGATGTGGGGTGGTTCGGGCATGACCTCGGGACTCATGGCTTCGCCACGTGCGCCACCGGCAATGCCGAAAAGTCGGTGACGGCGGGATCGAGTCGCCTACGGGACGGTCGTCGGTTCCGGCCATCCGTTCGATAGCGTCCGTGCACTCGTAATGTTCTGCATCACATCCTTTTTCGGAATAGGCCACCAGGAGCTGATCGGACGATGTGGTTGCGCGCGTTATCGCCAGCGGTGGGGGTTTCTTCTCAGATTTTGATAAGTCATTACCCTTACTATGGGAGCGGTTTATAACTCGGCCCGTTGGTGTGCCGAGTACGTAGTTCACCGCGAGATGCCGGTTCGCGGTCTGTGTCCACGCGGACATGTCGATCGTCGACCGACCTCGGTTCCGGCCGGGCTCGCGAAGGAGAATCATGGCAACCCAGAGTACGAATTCTTCCGGGCCAGATGCTGGTTCGGGCCCGGACGGGCCCGAGTCCGCTGGGTCCGGATCCAGAACCGGCCCGCCCTGGCTGACCTCGATCCTGCGTCACGATGTTCCGGCCTCGATCGTGGTCTTCCTTGTCGCGCTACCACTTTCGCTCGGCATCGCCATCGCGTCCGGCGCGCCCGTCGCCGCCGGACTCATCGCCGCCGTCATCGGCGGTGTGGTCGCCGGTGCGCTCGGCGGCTCCGCCCTCCAGGTGAGCGGCCCGGCCGCGGGACTCACCGTGATCGTCGCCGAATCGATACATCAATTCGGTTGGCGAGTAACCGGATTCATCGTCGTCGCGGCCGGATTGCTGCAGATACTGTTCGGCTTGAGCCGGATCGCTCGCGCGGCTCTCGCGGTGGCGCCGGTAGTGGTGCACGCCATGCTCGCCGGAATCGGCATCACCATCGCACTGCAACAGTTACACGTACTGCTCGGTGGCGAATCCAACAGCACCGCGTGGACCAATATCACCGAACTCCCCGCCCAGCTGGCTTCGTTGCACGGACCGGCCGTCTTCCTCGGCGTGGTCGTCATCGCCATCATGCTCGGCTGGAAGTACCTCCCCGCGCGAATCAAGATGGTTCCCGGCGCCCTGGCCGCGATCCTGGTCGCCACCCTGCTGTCGCTGGGGTTCTCGCTCGACGTCAAGCGGGTCGCGCTGGACGGTTCGTTGTTCGATGCGATCGGGCTGCCCGAACTGCCCCGCAGCGACTGGGCCGGGGTCGTGGTGATGATCCTGACCTTCGCGCTCATCGCCAGTGTGGAGAGCCTGCTCTCGGCCGTCGCGATCGACAAGATGCACACCGGGCCGCGCGCCGACTTCGACCGCGAAATGATCGGCCAGGGTTCGGCGAACGTGCTGTCGGGCCTGCTCGGTGGCCTGCCCGTCACCGGCGTCATCGTGCGTAGCTCCACCAATGTCGCGGCCGGTGCGCGCAGCCGCGTCTCGGCCGTACTGCACGGTGTCTGGGTGCTGGTGTTCTCGGTGGCCCTGGTGTCACTGGTGGAACAGATCCCGTTGGCCGCGCTGGCCGGTCTGTTGATCGTCATCGGTGTGCAGCTGGTGAAAATGGCGCATATCCGGCTCGCGCACCGCACCGGCGATCTCCTCGTCTACGCGGTGACGCTGGGCGCGGTGGTGTTCTTGAATCTGCTGGAAGGTGTGCTCATCGGCTTGGCGCTGGCGTTCGCGCTGTTGATCTGGCGGGTCGTGCGGGTCGCGGTGACGGCCGAACAGATCGGTGGCACCGACCGCTGGCTCGTGCGGATCGATGGATCGTGCACGTTCCTTTCCCTGCCGAAACTGTCGTCCACCTTCGCGAAGGTTCCGCAGGGCACCGCGGTGACGGTGGAGATGACCGTCGACTTCCTCGACCACGCGGCCTACGACGCCATCACCGATTGGGCCCGGCAACACGAGAGCAATGGTGGCACGGTCGATTTCGTAGAGATCGGTGAAGCACGGATGGCCCGGGCGGAGGCGGCGCCGCCGTCACGCAGTCTGGGCCGGGTGGTGCTCGACGATGTACTCGGGCCCTGGCGGGTAGACCGCGCGGGCGCGGCGACCGGATCGGCCGGCAACGGTGATCCGCTGGTCAGTGGGATCGCGGCCTACCACCGCGGTCACGCGCATCTGGTGCGGTCGCATCTGGACGAGTTGCGGGATGGGCAGGATCCCGATTCCTTCTTCCTGACCTGCTCGGATTCGCGGATCGTGCCCAATGTGATCACCAACAGCGGTCCCGGCGATCTGTTCACCGTCCGCAATGTCGGCAATCTGGTGCCCGAACAGGGCGACGACTCGGTGGAGGCCGCGCTGGTCTTCGCGCTGGAGAAGCTCAATGTGCGGTCCGTGGTGGTCTGCGGCCATTCGTCCTGTGGGGCGATGGGCGCCCTGCATTCGGGTGAGTCGGCGGGACCGGGCATCGACCGGTGGCTCGAACACGGGCAGCCCAGTCTGGAGCGGTACCGGGCCGGAGATGCGGTCGGCCGGGCCGCCGAATCCGCCGGTTTCGGTCCGGTGGAACAGTTGAGCATGGTGAACATCGCGGTTCAGTTGGAGAACCTGCGGCGGCATCCGTCGGTTCGGCGGGCCGTCGCGGAGCGTGGACTCACCGTCTCGGGACTGTTCTTCGATATCGCCAGTGCCCGGGTCATCGAGGTCCGGGGCGACGGCATCGCTCCCATCGAGGACAACGACGGCCTACTGGCGCAGTTACAGAGAGAACCGGCGCAGAGCTCCCGGTGATGTCCGCGAACCCGACCCGCCCGGATACTCCGGGCGGGTCGCGTCCGCCCAGCCGGAAGCCGGCCTCTCGTAGGCTGGGTTCCGTGGAAAGTCGTTCCGATTCCGTCGCGGACCGCAGCGGAGCCGAAAACGGTGCGCAAGCGGATGCCGCCACCGAACCCGAGTCCGCCGAACGGCCCGGTCCAGGGCTCTTGCGCGCCTACCGGGACCGGATCGCGCGACGTCCTACGCTCGAGCTGGTCTACCGGGTCGGGGTAGCGGTCGTCGGCACCGTGGTGTTCGTCGTCGGGGTGATCACCATCCCGTTCCCCGGGCCCGGCTGGGCACTGGTATTCGCCGGTATCGGCATCCTCGCCACCGAATTCGCGGTGGCCCGGCGTGCGCTGGTGTGGTTGCGGGACAGATATCGGCGCGGGATGGCCTGGTACATCTCGCGTGGGCCGTTCGTTCAGGTGATCGCCTTCCTGGCGACCTGCGCGCTCGTGGTGGCCACCCTGTGGGTGCTCGGGACGTTCGGATTGGTCGGTGACTGGATCGGAGTCGATTGGCAGTGGTTGCACAGCCCCTTCATGTCGTGAGCCCGGTATGCGGCCGGATGCTCACGGACGAATCGTGGCTCGCGGCCCGGATCGCGGACCTCAACGCATCCTGGCGTACCGATTCGATGCGGGTGGGCGCGACGCTGTGGTGGTGTATGACGGCCTCGGCGCTGGTCGAACAGGTGGTGCGGGCACTCGCGCAGGAGCGTCCGATACCGGCACCCACGCTGGATCGGCTCGCGCTGACGCTGCGTGCCGACGGGACAGTGGAGCGGGTCGCGATCGGTCACGCCGGGCCGGGCGAGCCGGGTGCGGTGCCGCCGGACCATCGCCAACCGGACACAGGCTCGGATGTCGCGGCCGAGATCGCGGTGGCGCTGCGGGTGAGTCTCACCACGGTGATCGACCGTCTCGCGGCGGTGTCGGGTGTCCGGAAAGCGGCGCTGTGGGCGGTGGTCACCGATGTGGTGGCCAGCTGGGCCGTCGATGCCGGGCGGCCGATCGTGGGCCGGCGGCTGGCGGACGCGATCGGCGCGGTGCTGCCCGAACCCCGATTCATCGAGGTCGCTGGGCGAACGTTCGTTCGGCGTGCCTCCTGCTGTCTGGTGTACGAGGCGCCGGGCTGCGAGAAATGCGTGAGCTGCCCCAAACGCCGCCCGGAAGAGCGCGAAGCGCTCCTGACGGACTACGCGCGGCGGGGCTGACGAGCCGGCCCCGCGCCGTGTCGGCCGGTCGTACGGACGCCGCGCGCGACCTCGCCCGGTCCATCGACACACGTTCGCGGCCGTGCCGATAGCATGGTCGCGGCCGGGCTGTGCCCGGTCACCGAAGACGGACGAGCCGTCACCGAACCGGAGTGAGCCGGTGTGGGGCGAGCGGTCCGAAGCCCGAGCGAGCCGGAACGTATCCAGCCGCAGAGACCCGAGGAGAGCCCCACCGTGACCACCACAGCCCCCCGCAGCCCAGCCACCCTCGTCCGGGTGCCTGCCGGGACGACGGCGGGTGCCGCGGTGCGTGAGGCGGGCCTGGCGACCAAAGGCCCCGATACCGTCGTCGTCGTCCGTGACGCCGCCGGACAGTTGCGCGACCTCTCCTGGACCCCGGAACTCGATACCGAGGTCAGCCCGGTCGCCGCGAACACCGAGGACGGCCGCAGCGTGATCCGCCATTCGGCCGCGCACGTCCTCGCCCAGGCGGTCCAGCAGGAGTTCCCCGAGGCGGTGCTGGGGATCGGTCCGCCGATCAGAGACGGTTTCTACTACGACTTCCGAGTCGACCGGCCCTTCACTCCGGAGGATCTGGCCAAGTTGGAAACCCGGATGAAGAAGATCGTCAAGGGTGCGCAGCGGTTCTCGCGCCGCGTGGTCGAAGTGGATCAGGCGCGGATCGAACTGGCGAAGGAGCCGTTCAAACTCGAGCTGATCGGCGATAAATCCGGGATCGACGATCCGGAGATCATGGAGGTCGGCGGTAACGAGCTGACCATCTACGACAACCTCGACCCGCGCACCGGCGATCGGGTGTGGGGCGATCTGTGCCGGGGCCCGCACATCCCCACCACCAAGTTCATTCCCGCCTTCAAACTGACCCGCAGCTCGGCCGCGTACTGGCGCGGTGACCAGAACCGTGAGGGTCTGCAGCGGATCTACGGTACGGCCTGGGAGTCCCCGGAGGCGCAGGACCAGTACCTGCACATGCTCGCGGAGGCCGAGAAGCGCGATCACCGCAAACTGGGCCTGGAACTCGATCTGTTCTCCTTCCCGGACGAACTGGGATCGGGTCTGCCGGTCTTCCATCCCAAGGGCGGCATCATCCGCAAAGAGATGGAGGACTACTCCCGCCAGCAGCACGTGGCGGCGGGCTACGAATTCGTCAACACCCCGCATATCACCAAGGCCCACCTGTTCGAGACCTCCAAACACCTCGAGTGGTACGCCGACGGGATGTACCCGCCCATGCACCTGGACGCCGAACTCGACGAGGACGGCACCGTGCGCAAGCCGGGGCAGGACTACTACCTCAAACCGATGAACTGTCCGATGCACAACCTGATCTACCGGTCCCGCGGCCGGTCGTACCGGGAGCTGCCGCTGCGGCTGTTCGAATTCGGTTCGGTGTACCGGTACGAGAAGTCCGGTGTGGTGCACGGCCTGACCCGCGCTCGCGGTTTCACCCAGGACGACGCGCATCTCTACTGCACCCAGGAGCAGGTGGTCGAGGAACTGACCGGCACCCTGCGGTTCGTACTCGACCTGCTGAAGGCCTACGGGCTCGACGACTTCTATCTGGAACTTTCCACCAAGGACCCGGACAAGTACGTCGGCTCCGACGAACTGTGGGACGAGGCCACCGATACGCTGCGCCGGGTGGGCGAGGCCTCGGGCCTGGAACTGGTCCCCGATCCCGGTGGCGCCGCCTTCTACGGCCCGAAGATCTCGGTGCAGACCAGGGACGCACTCGGCCGCAACTGGCAGATGTCGACCATCCAGCTCGATTTCTTCGAGCCGGATCTGTTCGAACTCGAGTACACCGCCTCCGACGGCACCAAGAAGCGGCCGGTGATGATCCATCGAGCCCTGTTCGGCTCGATCGAACGCTTCTTCGGCGTCCTCACCGAGCACTACGCCGGTGCTTTCCCGGCCTGGCTGGCGCCCGTGCAGGTCGTCGGCATCCCGGTAGCCGACACCTTCGTTCCGCATCTGGACGAGGTGGTGGCTCGACTGCGTGCGGCCGGTGTCCGCGCCGACGTCGATCGCAGTGACGACCGGATGCAGAAGAAGATCTTCAACCACACCGCGCAGAAGGTGCCGTTCATGCTGCTGGCCGGCGCGCGGGATGTGGAGGCCGGCGCGGTGAGCTTCCGGTTCCGGGACGGAACCCAGGTCAACGGCGTGCCGGTGGATGAGGCGGTACGAGTGGTCGTGGACTGGGTCCGCCGCCGCGACAATTCCTCGCCCACCGCGGAAACGGTTCGTCCCCTGGCGGACGGTGAAGGCGGTGCGCCCGAGTGATGCCGGGGCGGCCCGGGCGGGGAAAGGTATGGAGCATGAGTGAGCGCACGGCGCCGGACGGTCTGACCGAGGAGCCCGATACGACCGACCGGACGGCCGGCGAGATCGTGGATCGCGGTGCGGGCGAGCCGGATCGGCTGCAGCGGTTGTGGACGCCGTACCGGATGTCCTATATCGCGGAGGCCGCCACCACCGCGCCGAAGGGCGCGACAGGGCATCCGTTCACCGATATCCCCACCATGTCCGACGAGGACGGTCTGGTCGTCGCCCGGGGCGAGCAGGTGTACGCGGTGTTGAACCTGTATCCCTACAATCCTGGACACATGATGGTGGTGCCGTACCGCCGGGTCGCGAACCTGGAGGATCTCACCGCCGCGGAATCGACCGAGCTGATGGAGTTCACACAGCGGGCCATCCGGACGATGAAGAAGGTGTCGCGGCCACACGGTTTCAATGTGGGGCTCAACCTCGGCGGGGTGGCCGGCGGCTCGCTGGCCGACCATCTGCATCAACACATCGTGCCGCGCTGGGGTGGCGATGCGAATTTCATCACTGTGATCGGCGGCGCAAAAGTGATGCCGCAGCTGCTGCGCGAGACCCGGGCCCTGCTCGCGGCGGCCTGGGAGGAGGCGTAGATGGGTGACGCCCCCGACAGCTCGTTCGCCGGAATCGGCCCGTCGTGCGGGTACCACAGCGCAGAGGAGGGGTAGGTGCTGAGCATCTTCGGCCGGGCGACCTTCGCCAAGGCCACCGCGCCGCTCGGTAAGGCGCTGGTCGGGACCGGCCTCACGCCCGACGCCGTCACCCTGATCGGCACTGCCGCCACGATCGCCGCCGCGGTCACCCTGTACCCCACCGGGCATCTGTTCTGGGGAACGATCCTCATCTGGCTGTTCGTCATGTTCGATATGCTCGACGGCGCCATGGCCCGAGCTCGGGGTGGCGGAACGCGCTACGGTGCGGTGCTCGACGCGACCTGCGACCGCATCGCCGACGGCGCCGTCTTCGGCTCGCTGGCTTGGTGGGCGGTCTACCACGAACAGAGCGAACCGCTCTTCGTCGCCACTCTGGTGGTATTGGTGACCTCGCAGGTCATCTCGTATGCCAAAGCCCGCGCCGAGGCCAGCGGCCTGTCCGCCGACGGCGGACTGATCGAACGGCCGGACCGGCTGGTGATCGTGCTGGTCGGTGCGGGATCGACCGGTATCGGCGCGTACTGGGGTATCGACTGGCTGACCTGGGCCGTGCATGTGGCCATGTGGATCCTGGCGGTATTGAGCATCGTGACGGTGGGTCAGCGAGTGCTGGCGGTTCGTAACTCGCCCGGTGCCCGCGAGATCCTGGGGACGCCGAACAAGGGAACGGAGCAGCCTTCGTGAGGGGGTGGCGGGCGCGGGCGAGCGATCGCGGGTACGCCGCGGGCTGGCGAATGGTGCGCGCCCTGCCGGATCGGGTGGCGCGCACCCTGTTCGACCGGGGCGCCGATTTCGCGGCGCGCAACGGAGGCCCGACCCAGCTGCGGCGCAATCTGGCCCGGGTGGTCGGAGTGCCGGCGGAGGCCGTCTCCGACGAACTGATCCGGGCGAGTATGCGTTCCTATGCCCGGTACTGGCGGGAGGCGTTCCGGCTGCCCACGATGGATCACGCCGATCTGGTGCGGTCGGGCCGTATCTCGGTGCTCGGTCTGGAACATGTGGATGCCGCACTGGCGCGCGGCCGCGGGGTGGTGTTCGTTCTGCCGCATTCGGGCAACTGGGATATGGCAGGTACCTGGCTCGTACAGAACTACGGCACCTTCACCACGGTCGCCGAGCGACTGAAACCGGAATCGTTGTTCGAACGGTTCGTCGCCTACCGCGAAAGTCTCGGATTCGAGGTCTTCCCGCTGACCGGGGGCGAGCAGCCGCCGTTCACGGCGCTGGCGCAGCGGTTGCGCGACAACAAGATCGTCTGCCTGATGGGGGAGCGCGATCTCACCGGGCGCGGTGTGCCGGTGACCTTCTTCGGTGAGCGGACCTGGATGCCGGCCGGCGCGGCCGCGCTGGCCGTCGAGACCGGCGCCGCGTTGATGCCGGTCCACGTCTGGTTCACCGTCGACGACGAGGGTCGCGAATGCTGGATGGTGCGTGCCCGGGCGCCCCTGGACGTCACCGACGGCGTCGCGGCGGCGACCCAGGCCTTGGCCGATTGCTTCGCCGCCGGGATCGCCGAACACCCGGCCGACTGGCATATGTTGCAGCCGTTGTGGGAAACGGATCTGTCCGAGGCGCGCCTGGACCGGATCCACGCCGAACAGGCGCGCCGGGATACCTACTCGATCGATTCCGGTGGAGACCGCGCCCCATGAGAATCGGTATGGTCTGTCCCTACTCGTTCGATGTCCCGGGCGGCGTCCAGGCGCATGTGGCGGAACTGGCCCAGGTTTTCCTGGAACGCGGGCACAAGGTGAGCGTGCTGGCGCCGGCCTCGGAGACGACCGAACTCCCCGACTTCGTGGTCTCGGCCGGTCGTGCGGTGGCGATCCCCTACAACGGTTCGGTGGCCCGCCTCTCCTTCGGGCCGACCGCCTACACCCGGATCCGCCGGTGGGTCGAGAGCAACGAATTCGATGTCCTGCACATCCACGAACCCAACGCGCCCAGTTTGTCCATGCTGGCTCTGAAGATCGCCGAGGGTCCGATCGTGGCCACCTTCCACACCTCCACGACGAAGTCCCTGATATTGGCGACATTCCAAGGTGTGCTGCGGCCGTATCACGAGAAGATCAGCGGCCGCATCGCGGTATCGGAACTCGCCCGGCGCTGGCAGGTGGAGGCGCTCGGGTCCGACGCGGTGGAGATCCCGAACGGGGTGGATGTGCAGGCGTTCGCCCGCGCACCGCGGCTGCCCGGCTATCCGCGGCAGGGCGGCACCGTTCTGTTCCTCGGACGCTACGACGAGCCCCGTAAAGGAATGCAGGTGCTGCTCGGGGCGCTGCCGACGCTGGTCACCCGCCATCCCGACCTGGAGGTCCTGGTGGTCGGCCGCGGTGACGAGGACCGGTTGCGGCGGGAAGCGGGTCCGCTGGCCCGGCACCTGCGCTTTCTGGGACAGGTCTCCGACGCGGAAAAGGCCTCGGCCATGCGCAGTGCCGATGTCTACGTGGCGCCGAACCTGGGCGGGGAGAGTTTCGGGATCATCCTGATCGAGGCGATGGCAGCCGGTACCGCGGTGGTGGCCAGCGAACTGGACGCCTTCCGGCGGGTACTGCGCGATGGTGCCGCGGGGCTGCTGATCCCGATCGGCGATTCGGCGGCTCTGGCCGATGCCCTGGATTCGCTACTCACCGCCGAGGAGCGCCGTACCGATCTTGTGCGGACCGCGACGCAGGTGGTCGGCAGCTACGACTGGCCGGTGGTGGCCGAACAGATCCTGCGGGTCTACGAAACCGTGGTGGTCGGCGATATGCGGGTCCGGGTGGCCGGATGATCACTTTCTCCGCGACCACAGTTCTCGTTCTCGCCCTGATCGCGGCGCTCGTGGTGGCACTGGGCGTATGGGCCTACTCCACCGCGAACAGGCTGGACCGACTGCATGTGCGCACCGACCTGGCCTGGCACGCCCTCGACGCTGCCCTGGCCCGCCGGGCCGTGGTGGGCCGCGCGGTCGCGGTATCGCTGTCCGGGCCCGAGGCCGATTCCGGCGAGTCCGCCCGGCGGCTGTCCGTGCTCGCCGATCGCGCCGAACGCGCCGGTCGCGAGGACCGGGAAACGGTGGAGAACCAGTTGGCGGCGGCGCTGTCGGCCGTCGATATCGCCCGGCTGCCACCGCAGCAGGTCGCCGAACTGGCCGATGCGGAGGCCCGGGTGTTGATAGCGCGGCGCTTCCACAACGACGCCGTCCGCGACACTCTGGCGCTGCGGACCCGCCGCCCGGTGCGCTGGCTCCACCTGGGCGGTACCGCGCCCGTGCCCACCTATTTCGAGATTGCCGAACGGGCCACTCCCGCGGCATCGACCGGCCTCGAGGTCGACACCACTCGGGTGTCGGCGCGGGTGGCACTGTTGGACGAACAGGGCCGGATCCTGCTCATGCGCGGGCACGATCCGTTGGTTCCGGAAGTGTCGTTCTGGTTCACCGTCGGTGGCGGGGTGGAACCGGGGGAGACCCTGCGGGAAGCGGCGGTGCGCGAGGTATACGAGGAAACCGGCCTCACCGCCGATCCGTCCGCCCTGCGGGGTCCGATCTGGCGCCGGGTCGCGGTGTTCCCGTTCAACGGTGATCTGATCCGCTCGGAGGAACTGTTCTTCGCCCTGCGAGTCCCGCGATTCGAGCCCGACGCGGCCGACCTGACCTATGTGGAGCAGCGGTCCATCACCGGTAGCCAGTGGTGCAATCCGGACGAGATCCGGATGCATATCGCGGCGGGTGAGATCGTCTATCCATATCAGCTGGACGAACTGCTCGCAGAGGCGGCCGCGGCGGCCGATGCGACGGGCGATCCGGAGGTCCGCTCCATCCGGTGAATGTGACCGGGCTCACTGACGTGATAGTGTCGCGGGCGGTTTGGCACATCGAGAATGTGTCGATTCGGTGTGCGGAGGTGAATACGTGTCCTACATCCTGTTCGATTACCTGTTGCCGATTCTGGGTCCCGGCGCCGCCGAGTACTGGGCGAAGCTGCTGGTCGTCAATCCGATCTGATTCGGTTTCGGAGTGCCCGCCGGGCCGGTGTTCGCACCGGCCCGGCGGCGTCTTTTTCCGGTCCAGTATCCGGAGGTCGGCGGATAGACGCAGGTGGGTATCAGTCCAGTGTGATCCAACTGGCTATGAAGCCGGTTTGTCGCCGCACCTAGAATCGTGGTGTTCATCGACGATCCACACCAGGTAACAGACGATCCACACCAGGCAACAGACCCAGGAGCTGCCGTGACCGCGCCCGAGACCACCCAGACCCCCGACGCGACCCGCGAGGCCGGTACCGCCCGCGTGAAGCGCGGCATGGCCGAGATGCTCAAGGGCGGGGTGATCATGGATGTCGTCACCCCCGACCAGGCCAAGATCGCCGAGGATGCCGGTGCCGTCGCGGTGATGGCGCTCGAGCGGGTGCCCGCCGATATCCGCGCCCAGGGCGGCGTATCGCGGATGAGCGATCCCGATATGATCGACGGGATCATCGAGGCGGTTTCCATCCCCGTGATGGCCAAGGCCCGGATCGGGCATTTCGTGGAGGCCCAGGTGTTGCAGAGCCTCGGCGTCGACTACATCGACGAGTCCGAGGTGCTGACCCCCGCCGATTATGCCAACCACATCGACAAATGGAACTTCACCATCCCGTTCGTCTGTGGTGCCACCAATCTCGGTGAGGCGCTGCGCCGGATCACCGAGGGAGCGGCCATGATCCGTTCCAAGGGTGAGGCCGGCACCGGCGACGTCTCCAACGCCACCACACATATGCGCAAGATCCGACAGGAGATCACCCGGCTGGCCTCGCTGCCCGCCGACGAACTCTTCGTCGCCGCCAAGGAACTGCAGGCGCCCTACGAACTGGTCAAAGAGATCGCCGAGACCGGGAAACTGCCGGTCGTGCTGTTCACCGCGGGCGGTATCGCCACACCGGCGGACGCGGCCATGATGATGCAGCTCGGCGCCGAAGGCGTTTTCGTCGGTTCGGGCATCTTCAAATCCGGTAACCCGGCGCAGCGCGCGAGCGCGATCGTCAAGGCGACCACCTTCTACGACGACCCGGATGTGCTGGCCAAGGTGTCGCGCGGTCTCGGTGAGGCGATGGTCGGCATCAATGTCGACGAAATCCCGCAGCCGCACCGGCTCGCCGAACGCGGTTGGTGAGCCGCGCGGAGAACATGCGGCCGACCGCTGTTCATCGCAGCGCCGACCCTGAGTCAGCAGCTGAAGGCGCTCGAGCGTGAACTCGTGCCGGAAGTTTCTGGACCGTGGCGAGGGCAGCATGTGGTGCGTCGGCCGGTTCGCCCAGCGTCGGCTCGGTCAGTCCGCGTCGATCCGCAGGGCGGGGCGGTCGGGGTGATCCCAGCGCACGAAGTGATCCGGTGTCTCGCTGTGCTCCCGATCGTGGGCGTGCAGGCCCGGTAAGGTCCAGGCTTCCTCATCCGGGGTGCCGCGGGTGAGTGCGGCCGCGCCGAGGTCGAGCCGGACGGTGAGGTCGAAGGGCAGTCCGCGCCCCAGGAGCATGGGGCCCGCGACGAACAGCACCGTCGCGGGTAACGCTGTGCGGCGTTGCGCCCGTGCGGAACGGTCGGCGGCCTCATCCCACAGCGCTGGCAGCCAGATACCGGCGTGGTGGACCGGATCGAGTACTTCGCGCCGGAGCGCCGAATAGTCGAACCACCCGGTGCGATAGGCGATCTCGTCGCGGCCGAACTCCATCCGCAGCGACGCGGGTCGCACGAAATCGTGCAGCGTGACCAGAGCCGCCGGACGACCGTCGGCCCGCACCCGATCCGCGGCGCGACGCGCGAAGTCCCATGGCCGGGCCGCGTCGGCGCCGTCGACACCGACCACCCGGTGACCGTCCAGCGTTCGTAGGGTCCGGGTCACCAGGTCGGCGAGTGCGTCGGGGGTTGTCGGGGTGAAGCGCGGCACCGGATCATCTCAGCAGGTCCGGCCCGGCCCGCGGTGACGGGGATCAACCACGACCGGGTCATGGGAAATAGTCGGCTCGGGATAATCTCAGCGGATGGCGACTATCGAAGAGGCATTGGAGATCGAACGCCTCGAGCGGGATATCTTCCGCGGCGCGTCCACTCAGACTCAGCTGCCGCGTACGTTCGGCGGACAGGTGGCGGGCCAGGCGCTGGTCGCGGCGGTGCGCACGGTGGAGCCGCGGTTCCAGGTGCATTCGCTGCACGGATATTTCCTGCGCCCCGGGAACCCCGCGGCGCCGACCGTCTATATGGTCGACCGGATCCGTGACGGTCGCTCCTTCTGTACCCGCCGGGTCACCGGGGTGCAGGACGGTGACGCGATATTCACCATGTCGGCTTCCTTCCACCTCGGCGATCAGGGGCCCTCGCATCAGGACGAGATGGCCGATGTGCAGCCGCCGAACGATCTTCCCGACGCCAAGACCTCGATGGACCCGGAGCGGCTGTGGGCCATGCGGGAATGGGAACACTGGGACATTCGCCCGGTACCGCAGGACCAGGTGACCCGGCGGCCGGGTGTGGTGTCCCCGCAGCAGGTGTGGTTCCGCTACCGGCATCCGCTGCCCGACGATCCGCTGTTCCACGTGTGCACGCTCGCCTATATGAGCGATATGACGCTGCTCGGCTCCTCGAAGGTCACCCACCCCGACGAGCTCACCCAGAACGCCTCGCTCGATCACGCGATGTGGTTCCTGCGCCCGTTCCGCACCGACGACTGGCTGCTCTACGATCAGTCGTCGCCGTCGGCCGGGTTCGGGCGCGCGCTGACCGGCGGCAAGATCTTCGATCGCGGCGGCCGGCTGGTCGCGGCCGTCGTCCAGGAGGGGCTGATCAGGACCCTGCGTCCTTAGCCGGAACCGGCCCGCGGATATACCGGCGCCGCCCGCCGGGAGCCGGGGGTGACCCCGGGCACACCGGCCCGGCTCGTAAGCTCGCACAGGTGAACGAGTCTGCGGTTTCCCCGGAATCGGTGGCCGAGCCGGAGGCCGGTGCCGCACCCACCCAGCCCACGATCGGCGTGCTGGCCCTGCAGGGTGATGTCCGGGAACATATCGCCGTACTCGCCGAGTGCGGTGCCCGCCCGGTCCTGGTCCGCCGACCAGCCGAACTGGCCGCGGTCGATGCGCTGGTACTGCCCGGTGGGGAATCCACCGCGATCAGCAAACTGCTGGAGATCTTCGAACTGCTCGAACCGCTACGGGCCCGGCTGCGCGCCGGGATGCCGGCCTTCGGGTCCTGCGCCGGTATGATCCTGCTCGCGAGCGAGGTGCTCGACACCCGCCCTGATGCCCAGCACCTGAACGGAATCGATATGACGGTGCGCCGCAATGCCTTCGGGCGTCAGGTCGATTCGTTCGAGACCGATGTCGAGTTCACCGGTCTGCCCGGAGGTCCGGTCCGGGCGGTGTTCATCCGGGCCCCGTGGGTAGAGCGGGCCGGCGACGGGGTCGAGGTGCTGGCCCGGGTACCGGGTGGTCCGGCCGCGGGGCGGATCGTCGCAGTACGGCAGGGCCCGGTCGTGGCCACCGCCTTCCACCCGGAAGTGACCGGTGATCACCGTGTGCACCGAATGTTCGTCGATCTGGTGCGTGGCGTAGCGTTATCGACCGATACCGTGCCATCGACCTGAAGGAAGTTGGGAATGAGCGGCCACTCCAAATGGGCCACCACCAAGCACAAGAAGGCAGCGATCGATGCCAAGCGTGGCAAGCTCTTTGCCAAGCTGATCAAGAACATCGAGGTGGCGGCCCGGACCGGCGGTGGCGATCCGGAAGGCAACCCGACGCTGTTCGATGCCATCCAGAAGGCCAAGAAGTCCTCGGTTCCCAACGATAATATCGAGCGCGCACGTAAGCGCGGCGGCGGCGAGGAAGCCGGCGGCGCCGACTGGCAGACGATCATGTACGAGGGCTACGGCCCCAACGGGGTCGCCGTGCTGATCGAGTGCCTCACCGACAACCGCAACCGGGCCGCCGGTGAGGTGCGCGTCGCCATGACCCGCAACGGCGGGAACATGGCAGACCCGGGATCGGTCTCGTATCTGTTCCACCGCAAGGGTGTCGTCACTCTCGAGAAGAACGGTCTCTCGGAGGACGATGTGCTGACGGCGGTCCTGGACGCCGGTGCCGAGGAGGTCAACGATCTCGGCGAATCGTTCGAGGTGATCAGCGAGCCCGGTGATCTGATCGAGGTCCGGAAGGCGCTGCAGTCCTCCGACATCGACTACGACTCGGCGGAATCGGGTTTCCAGCCGTCGGTGAGTGTCGCGGTCGACGCGGAGGGCGCCCGGAAGGTGTTCAAGCTGGTCGACGCGCTGGAGGACAGCGACGACGTCCAGAACGTCTACACCAATGTCGATATCTCCGACGAGGTACTCGCCGAACTGGATGCCGACTAGTCGGTGAGGTTCGTGTAGTAATCCCGCAACGCGGGATAGTAATCGTCGAAGTCGGGGCGTCGCGCATCGCTGCGCGACGCCCCGAACGCGTCGAGATAGTAATCCCACCCCGGCCCGATCTCGGGAAGCTCCCGAGTCGAATCCAGATGGTGGACGAATTCCAACTCGGTCTGCCCGTCCTGCTCGGAGAGCGTCACCTCGAGATGCCAGCTGCCGTGCTCGTCCACGGCGCGCAGGGCGAGCCGACTCGGTGGGTCGCATATCTCGATGGTGTACTCGCTCCACGGTTGTCCTTCCTCGTAGGACTGCTTCACCCGGATTGTCCGGCCAGGTCCCGCATCGCCCTCCCACGGCCCGAACCAGCGGGCGGTGCGCTCGGATTCGGTGATACCGGCCCAGACGTCCTCGATGGGCGCGCGGTAGGTGCGGGTGAGGATCAGATCGTGACCGCCCGGTGTGGGTTCCAAGCGGCCGGTGGGACGGATGCTCATGCCGAGTGCTCCTCGTCGTCGGAAATTGCCGAATTACCGGAACGCGGTGCGCCCGGCTCCGGCCGGATGGTGTCGTCCCGGCGTTCTCGCCGGGTTCGGTAGACCTCGGTAGCCAGCGCGTCGAGCCGGTGTTCCCAGGTTGCGGGTGCGTCCAGGGCGGTGAGCCAGGTGCGCAAGTCGCGCAGTGGCGCGGTGTCCAGGGCGTAGTACCGCTGCCGCCCCACCAGTTCGTCGCGAACCAGGCCGCTGTCGCGCAGGACCCGCAGATGCCGGCTGATTGCGGGCCGGCTGATCGGGAACCGGGCCGCGATGGCGCCCGCGGTGTGGCGGGTGCCGCGCAGCATCTCCAGGATCTCCCGCCGTATCGGGTCGGCAATCGCCGCGGCCACCTCGTCCACCACAAAAGTGTAACCAGTTGGTTACGCGTTTGTCCATGGAACCTGTCAGGTCTCGATCAGGAGAGCGGCGGGTGTGCCCCGTGGAGGGGCCGCGAGCGGCGGCACAATGACGAGATGGTCGCTGTGACTCTTGTGCACCGGGATATCACCGAGCGGCAGGTCGACGCGGGTCGAGGAGGCGCGGTTCGTACTCTTCGACACCACCGCCTACGACATCTTCGCAGCGCAACAGGGTTCCTGAACGCCCGGCGACCCGGGTCCGTGTCACTGGCGTCGAGATATCAGGTCCTGCACTAGACTTCGAACAACTGTTCGTTCTGGGAAGGGATTCGTCGGGTGCGGGTGATGGGCGTCGACCCCGGGCTCACCCGGTGCGGGGTGAGCATGGTCGAAGGGGGAACCGGGCGCACCGTCCGGGCGATCGCGGTCGATGTGGTCCGCACTCCGGCCGATATGGATCTTTCCCAGCGCCTGCTGCGTATCTCCGACGCCGCCGAGGAATGGATGGACACCCACCATCCCGAGGTCGTGGCGGTCGAGCGTGTGTTCGCGCAGCACAATGTGCGCACCGCCATGGGTACCGCACAGGCCGGCGGCGTTATCGCGCTGGCAGCCGCGCGCCGCGAGATCCCGGTGATGTTCCATACTCCCAGTGAGGTGAAGGCGGCCGTCACCGGTAGCGGCACCGCGGACAAGAAACAGGTGACCGCCATGGTCACCCGGATCCTCGGGCTCGCGGCACCACCGAAACCGGCCGATGCCGCCGATGCGCTCGCACTCGCCATCTGTCACTGCTGGCGGGCGCCGCTGCTGGAACGGATGGCCAGGGCCGAGGCCCTGGCCGCGCGAGCTCGGCAGCAGTACACACAACGACTGGAACAGCAGCGGAAGGCGGTGCGCGGGTGATCGCGTCCATTCGCGGCGAAGTTCTCGAACTCGCCCTCGACCATGTGGTGCTGGAGGCGTCCGGCGTCGGATACCAGCTCAACGCGACCCCCGCGACGCTGGCCGGGCTCACCCGTGGTGAGCAGGCCCGGCTGTATACGGCGCTGATCGTGCGCGAGGACTCCATGACCCTGTACGGGTTCGCCGACACCGAGGCGCGCGATCTGTTCGGCCTGCTGCAGACCGTATCCGGGGTCGGTCCCCGACTGGCCATGGCCGTGCTGGCGGTGCTGGAGCCCGAGGCGTTGCGCAAGGCGCTGGCCGCCGGGGATATCGCGGCGCTCACCCGCGTTCCGGGGATCGGTAAACGTGGGGCCGAACGGATGGTCGTGGAACTGCGGGACAAGGTGAATCTGGTTCCGGTACCAGCGGACGGCACTGCCGCGGTCGTGCCGGTACACACTCCGGTCCGCGATCAGGTGGTGGAGGCACTCACCGGTCTCGGGTTCCCGCTCAAACAGGCCGAATCGGCAGTGGACGCCGTCTTGACCGAGAATCCGGACGCCGGGAATTCGGCTGCGTTGCGTGCCGCGCTCGCGGTTCTGGGTAAGAACCGGTAGGCCGCGATGGAGCACGACGACCCCCCGAATTCCACGGAATCCCCGGTCAGCGCCGGATACCTGGCCTCCGACGGCGATACCGACTCCGGGCTGCGCCCGACCTCGCTGGAGGGGTTCATCGGCCAGCCGCGCGTGCGCGAACAGTTGGAACTGGTGCTGCGTGGCGCCCGGGCGCGCGGCGGCACCCCCGACCACATCCTGCTGTCCGGACCGCCGGGTCTGGGTAAGACGAGCCTGGCGATGATCATCGCCGGCGAACTGGGCACCGCATTGCGAATCACCTCCGGGCCGGCCCTGGAACGGGCCGGTGATCTGGCCGCCATGCTCAGCAATCTGGTGCCCGGGGACGTGCTGTTCATCGACGAGATCCACCGTATCGCGCGGCCCGCCGAAGAGATGCTGTACCTGGCGATGGAGGATTTCCGGGTCGACGTGGTGGTCGGGAAGGGACCGGGCGCGACCTCGATCCCTCTCGATATCGCCCAGTTCACTCTGGTGGGGGCGACCACTCGGTCCGGCGCGTTGACCGGCCCGCTACGCGACCGGTTCGGATTCACCGGCCACATGGACTTCTACGAACCCGATGAACTGCTGTTGATCCTGCAGCGCTCCGCGCAGATCCTCGGGGTGGGTATCGACACCGACGCCGCGGCCGAGATCGCGGGCCGCTCCCGCGGGACGCCGCGGATCGCCAACCGGCTGCTGCGCCGGGTCCGCGATTACGCCGAGGTGCGGGCCGACGGGCTGATCACCCTCGCCGTCGCCCGCGCCGCGCTCGAGGTCTACGACGTCGATCCGATGGGGCTCGACCGGCTCGACCGGGCAGTGCTGGGGGCCCTGGTCCGTGGATTCGGTGGAGGGCCGGTCGGTGTATCGACGCTGGCCGTGGCGGTCGGTGAGGAACCGGCGACGGTCGAGGAGGTGTGCGAACCGTTCCTGGTTCGGGCCGGGATGGTCGCACGTACACCGCGCGGGCGTGTCGCCACCGCTACCGCCTGGTCGCACCTGGGCCTGACCCCGCCCCCCGACCTGGTGTTCGGCGCGCTGGAGGTCCGGAGTCGCGAACCCCACCCGACACTCGACCTGTTCGAGTGAGGAGCCGCGTCCGTGCCCGGTGACACCCCACCGAATCGCTCAGAGGCCGAATTCGTGACGGACGCGTTCCACAAAGGCATCCACTTGATCCGGGTGATAGCCGCGCCCGAACACTCCCGACGGGGCGCGGAACCCGCGACCGAGGGTCTCGCCGGTGAGTGTGGCGCGGCCCTGCAGTGCGGCGGCGACGAGGTCCAGTAGCTCGTCGACATCCTGTTCCCGGTACCCTCGGCGCCCGAATGGCGCTCGTGTAAAAGCGATCTCGTGAACTTCCTCGGGAGTCATCTGTCGATTATCGCGGGGCCGAGCGCGCACCGCGAGGCCTTCGCCCGGGGGTGATCTGTGCCACCGGCTCGACGCGGTGGCGCCCGGACACCGCGTGTTCGGGCGTGCGGGTGTGGCGCGGATCCGGAGAACTGGCAGACTGTGTGCGTACCTGTCCCTCTCCTCACCCAGATCAGGAACTGACTTCGACCATGGATCTGCTGTTTCCGCTCATACTGGTCGCGTTGCTGGTGCCGATGTTTCTCGGCATGCGCCGCCAGAAGAAAGAGGCCGACAAAGTCGCCCAGATGCAGGACAGTCTGAAGGTCGGTGACCGGGTCACCACCACCTCGGGCCTGTACGGCACCGTGATCGAGGCCGACGACACCAGTGTCGATCTCGAGATCGCCGAGGACGTCGTGACGACCTGGCTGCGTGCCGCGATCCGCGATGTGCGGACCGACGGCGAGACCGCCGGTGACGCCGAGGAGACCCCCGGTACGGATGCCGAGGGCGCCGAGTCCACCGACTCGCCCGCTGCCCCCGCCGCCGAGGAGACCCCCGAGCAGACCCAAACCCGGCTGACCAAGGACTGATCACCACGGCCCGGCCACCGGACCGGATATCCCGGGCGACCGGTGGTATAGGCATGTGCCGTGGCCGTTCCACCCCAGAACTTCCGCCTAGGAGATGACGACCTGTGCCACCGTCCCAGGGATCGGCGCACCAATTCCGCTGGCTCGCCGTGTTCGGCGTGCTGGTGGCCGCGATCTACGCGCTGGTGTTCTTCACCGGTGACAAATCACCGACACCCAAACTCGGCATCGACCTGCAGGGTGGTACCCGGGTCACCCTGACCGCGCGAACGCCCGACGGGAACCGGCCCAGCAAGGACAGTCTCACCAAGGCGCAGGAGATCATCGAGAACCGGGTCAACGGTCTCGGTGTCTCCGGTTCCGAGGTCGTGATCGACGGGGACAACCTGGTCATCACCGTGCCGGGTGAGGACAGCCAGCAGGCACGCACCCTGGCCAGTACCGCCAAGCTCTATATCCGGCCCGTCCTGAATTCCGCTGCGGCGCCGAGCGCGCAGCAGGCGCCGGGGCAGCCGGCTCCGGGCACCGCTCCGGCCCCGGAGCCTGCCGCGCCCGCTCCGGCCGGCGCGGCAGGCAGCGTTCCCGGTACCGGCGCAGACGGCACAGTCCCCGATGCCGGCGCAGACGGCACAGTCCCCGATGCCGGCGCAGACGGCACAGTCCCCGGCGCCGGCGCAGACGGCACAGGCGCTGACGCCGGCGCAACCCCGGACAGCGGCGCCCAGGACGGCGCGGCGACTCCCGATACCGGCGCCACCGCACCGGCCGAGGAGACTCCCGCTGCCGCACCGCTGCCGGAGAGCGAAATCGACGTCCACCCGGCGCAGGCTCCCGGTGAGCCGCCGGCGGAGCCTTCGGCACCTGCCGAGACGGCCCCGGCCCCGGCGCCGCAGGATCCGGGTGGTCAGCAGCCGCCCGCCGATGGGTCGCTCACCCCGCAGGAGCAGGCGCAGCAGGAGATCGAGATGGCCAAGGCCATCCGGCAGAGCACCGATCCCACGACGCAGCAGCTCGCCATGGCGTCGATGGACTGCACCGCGGCCGATCCGCTGGCCGGTAACGACGATCCGAATCTGCCGCTGGTCACCTGTTCGACCGACGGTAAAGAGGTGTTCCTGCTCGACAAGAGCCGGATCGACGGGCAAGAGATCGCGAACGCGACATCCGGCCTGAACACCGAGCAGGCCCGCCATGAGGTGAACCTCGAGTTCAAGGGCAGCGGTAGCGATGCCTGGGCCTCGCTCACCGGTGAGTACGTCCAGCAGCGGGTTGCCTTCGTACTGGATTCGGAAGTGGTCAGTGCGCCGGTGGTCCAGCAGGGACCCCAGCTGGGCGGGCGTACCTCGATCTCCGGCGATTTCAATGCTGCCAGTGCCAAGGAACTGGCGAACACCCTGAAGTACGGTTCGCTGCCGCTGTCGTTCCAGACCTCCGAGGCCGAGACGGTTTCGGCGACCCTGGGTCTGTCCTCGTTGAGGGCGGGTCTGCTCGCCGGTGCGGTCGGCCTGATCGTGGTCCTGGTGTACTGCCTGATCTACTACCGGATGCTCGGGTTCATCACCGCGTTGTCGCTGATCGGGTCCGGTATCGCGGTGTACGGAATCATGGTCCTGCTCGGCCGCTGGATCGGGTTCACGCTGGATCTGGCCGGTATCGCCGGTCTCATCATCGGTATCGGTATGACCGCCGACTCGTTCGTCGTTTTCTTCGAACGCATCAAGGACGAGATGCGCGAGGGCCGGAGTTTCCGGTCGGCGGTGCCACGTGGCTGGCAGCGCGCCCGTAAGACCATCCTGTCCGGCAATGCCGTCAGCTTCATCGCCGCCGCCGTGCTGTACGTGCTCGCGGTCGGACAGGTGCGCGGCTTCGCGTTCACGCTCGGATTGACGACCATTCTCGATGTGATCGTGGTCGTGCTGGTCACGGCGCCGCTGGTCCACCTGGCGTCCCGGTCCACCTTCTGGGGCAAACCGTCGGTGAACGGCCTCGGTGCGATGCAGGAACTCGCCCGTGAACGCAAGGCGGCCGAAGCCGCGGTCGGGAAGGCGTGACGATGAACGGTCCCGTGACGATGGACAAGCCCCAACCCTCCGCGCCGCGTCCCTCCGGGGTCCGGCACAGCTGGATGAACCGGCTCTACACCGGTACCGGTGTGCTCGACGTGGTCGGCAACCGCCGCCGCTGGTATCTGATCACCGCCGCGATCGTGCTGGTCTGCCTGCTCAGCATGGCAGTGCGCGGGTTCACCTTCGGTATCGATTTCGTCGGCGGCTCCCGGATCCAGCTTCCGGCCGGCGATGTCACCACCGAGCAGGTGGAGAAGGTCTACAGCGACACCATCGGTTCGGATCCCGAATCGGTGCAGACTGTGGGTACCGGCGACGGTAAGACCATTCTGATCCGCTCGGAAACCCTGAACGTCGAACAGCTCGGCTCTCTGCAGACCGCGCTGTTCGACGAGTTCCAGCCTCGCGACGACAGCGGGAATCCGAGCCGCAACGCCATCAGTGCCTCCGATGTGAGCGAGACCTGGGGCGGCCAGATCACCCGGCAGGCGCTGATCGCGCTGGCGGTGTTCCTGGTACTGGTCAGTGTCTACATCGGGATCCGATACGAACGCGATATGGCGTTGGCCGCGCTGGCCGCGCTCGTCTTCGACCTCTTGGTCACCGCCGGCGTGTACTCGCTGGTCGGTTTCGAGGTGACACCCGCGATGGTGATCGGCATGCTCACCATCCTCGGTTTCTCCCTCTACGATTCGGTGGTCGTCTTCGACAAGGTCGAGGAGAACACCCGTGGTGTCCTGCACACCAGCAGGCGCACCTACGGAGAACAGGCGAACCTGGCTGTCAACCAGACGCTGATGCGTTCCATCAACACCACCCTCATCGGTGCGCTGCCCATCCTCGGCCTGATGGTGATCGCGGTGTGGATGCTCGGTGTCGGCACTTTGCAGGATCTGGCGCTGGTACAGCTCGTGGGCACGGTAGTCGGTGCCTACTCGTCCATCTTCTTCGCGACTCCGCTGCTGGTGAGTATCAAGGAACGCTGGGGCCCGGTGGCGGCGCACACCAAGAAAGTGCACGCGCGCCGTGCGGCGCAGGCGAGTGGACGGCCCGTCCCCGGTCCGGAACGGGCCGCGGCGGCACCCGGTCGCCGTCCCGCGGGCGTTGTCGACGATCGGGACGAGCGCAATGCACGCAGGACCGGGCCCGGCGGACCTCCGCCCGGCGCCCGCCCCACCGGAAAACGACAGAGGCGGCACTGACAGACGAGGGGTAGATCGATGCGACACTCATCTCTGCGCCGGACGATCGCGCTGCTCGCGGCCACGGCCGCGGCCGCCGCACTGGCTGCCGGATGTTCCGGCAAGGACAAGGTGCCCTCGATCGGGTACGCCGTCGACACCACAGTCACCAGCTACAACGGCGGGACCACCGCGGGTGCGGCCGCCGCCCAGACGGTCTTCGGCCGGGTGCTCACCGGGTTCTTCTACACCGGCCCGAACGGTCAGCCGGTCGCCGATTCCGATACCGGGTCCGCCAAGGAGGTCCCCGGGGAAGCGCAGACCATCCAGTACCGGTTGAACCCCGCGGGCGTGTACTCCGACGGCGTACCCACCTCATGTGACGACCTGGTGTTCACCTGGGCCGCGCGCAGCGGCCGCTTTCCCGGATTCGATTCGGCGAGCACGTCCGGTTACGAGGATATCGAGCGGGTGGAATGTCAGCCCGGGTCCAAGGACGGCACCGTGGTGTTCCGGCCGGGCCGCCGCTATCTGCCCTGGCGCACCCTGTTCGGTGCCGGTGAACTGATGCCCGCGCATGTGGCCGCGCAGTCGGCGAATGTGCCCGATATCGTCGCCGCCGTCCAGAACGACGACCGGCCCGCCCTGGACCGGCTCGCCCAGTTCTGGAATACGGGCTGGAATCTGGCGCCCGGCGATCTCGACGTCACCGCCTTCCCGTCCTCCGGCCCGTACCGGCTCGAATCCTTCGATCTCGACGACGGACTGGTTCTGGTCGCCAATGAACGCTGGTGGGGGGATGCGCCCGCCACCGGCCGGATCGTCGTGTTTCCGAAGCCGGCCGATCTTGCCGGGCATATCGAGGACGGTTCGGTCTCGGTGGTCGATATCGGCACCGGTTCGCTGCCCGAGCTGAACCTGGACGCTTTCGCTGTCCAGCAATTGCCCAGCCGGGGTGTCGAACAGTTGGTGCTCAGCACCGGCGGGGTCTTCGAGTCGGATGCCGCACGGCGTGCGTTCGCGCTGTGTGTACCCCGGCAGGCGCTGTTCGACCAGCTCGGCCGGGTGACCGACGCGCCGGAGACCGGGTTGGGTTCGGGCCTCTCGGATTCACGGACAGTACAACCGGATTCGGCGTACTACCCCGCGGTCACGGGTGCCGCCGATCCGTTCGCCGACGGCGATATGGCCGGCGCGGAGGCCGCGCTCACCGAAGCCGGGAAGAAACAGCTCACCGTCCGGGTCGGCTATCCGGCCCCGGATGCCCGGCGCGCGCGGACCGTCTCGATGATCGCCGACTCCTGTGAACAGGCGGGGATCACGGTGGAGGACGCGAGTACTCCGGACTTCGGGTCCGCGCAGCTCCCCGGCGGCGCCGTGGACGCGATTCTCGGCGGCCCGGGCGGACTGCCGGGTCCGGCCGGTTCGCTCGACGGGATCGCCGCGGTCAGTGGGTTGCGCAGCGGTAGCGGGCTCAATGCCGGTCAGTTCCGCAACAGCCGCTACGATGCGATCACGGATCAGCTTGCGGCAGAAGACAACTCGACGGATCAGCTGAATCTGCTCACGGAGGCGGAGAACCTGCTGTGGGATCGGCTGCCGAGCATTCCGTTGTTCGCTACCCCGCGCACCATCGCTTTCAGCGGTGGTCTGCAGAACGCTGTCGCGGGGCCCAGCAGGGCTGGATCCGGCTGGAATATGGACCAGTGGGTCCTGCAGCGCTGAGATGCGCGGGTTGCCGATGATGGAGGTGTCGATGAGCAAGCATGCGGCGGTCGAAGCCGCGGACGCGGTCGCCGGACGGAGTGACGAGGCCGCCGCGATGGTGCGCAGATACACCCGCTGGGTCGACGACTTCCCGGAACCCGGGGTCAGATTTGCCGATCTCACACCGGTTTTCGCCGATTCCGAGGGCTTCCGGACCGTGGTCGACTGCCTTGCGGCGCTGGTACCCGATATCGACCTGGTCGCCGGGGTGGACGCCCGAGGTTTCCTGCTCGGCGCCGGTGTCGCCACGGCCCTGGGCACCGGCGTCCTCGCCGTCCGTAAACGCGGAAAACTGCCGCCGCCTGTGGTCACCCGGGAGTACGAACTCGAGTACGGTACTGCAGCTCTGGAGATCCCGGCCACCGGAGTGGCATTGGCGGGCCGACGGGTCCTGCTGCTCGACGATGTACTGGCTACCGGCGGCACATTGGCCGCGGCCGCCGATCTGTTCGCCGGGGCCGGTGCCGAGGTGGTCGCGGCGGCGGTCGTACTGGAGCTCGAGGCGCTGGGCGGCCGCGCCCGGCAGGGCGATTACCCGGTCACATCGATCGTCGCCGTGTAACCGGGCCGCCCGTCGGTGACCGGGTGGCGGGCGGGTGGCCCTTACCGCACCGGCTCGGCCCGGCGTAGGGAGCGCGGTGTGATATGGCACGTAATTCTCTGGTATTCGCCATGGTCAGGGGTGTAGCCCCGCCGGACTCTTGTTCCGAGGAATCGGAGTTGCTGTTGCTCTCATGAGGTAGTCGCTCGTGCGGCCGCGTTGTGTGCGCCGCTTCCGTAGCGATACCTCCAGGGGCAGCCGTGGCCGCTATTTCTGGTTCCGACCTCTCGTTCACCTGGCCGGATGGAACTCCGGTGTTCGACGGGCTCGACGCGATGCCCGGTCCGGGCCGCATCGGTCTCGGCTACCCGACCGGTACTGTGCGGTATCTTCGACGAGCACCGGACCATCTACGCGAATGTCGCCGACGCCGCCCGGCCCGCCGAACCGGAACGGATCCGGGGCCGGCTCGCTCGTTTCCCGTTCCGCGGTGCGGTCGCCGATGTACCGGCGGCCGCACTCTCCGGCGGGGAGCGACTGCCGGCGGCCCTGGCCGTCCTACTGCTCGCCGAGCCTCCGCCGGGCCTGCTGATATTGGACGAGCCCACCAATAATCTCGATCTGGTGAGTCTCGATCACCTCACCCAGGCGCTCGCCGGGTACCGGGGAGCGCCTGGGTGAGGTGAGCCATGACCAGCGATTCCTGGACGAGATCGGGGTACTCGGCAGCTGGAACTGACCCCGGCGGGGCTCGTGGGATGAACCCGGCTCCCGCCGCCGGGGGAACGTGGGAGGGTGGTGGCGCGTTCTACCGGGTGATCCGGCATATCGAGACATGTCGATGGTGTTGCGGTGGGGGTTTCCCACCGTGCTGTGGGGGTTAAAGTTGGTGGTCTGGAACGTTGCGGTGATCGGCCGCGGCACGGAGAGGTGGTGGCATGACTCAGCATCTGGGCGAGGCGAATGTCGAGCAGACGTCCGGCTCGCAGTCGAAAGGTGCCGCCACCTCCGCCTCTGCCGCCGGTTCGCGCCCGGAGACCGCGCCCGAATCCGACGGTGTCCGCGCTTCCGGAGCGGTGCCGAGTTCGGCCTCGCGGCGGGTACGTGCCCGGCTGGCCCGGCGGATGACCGGTCAGCGCGGTATCCCCGCGGTGAAGCCGGTGCTCGAACCCCTGGCCACGGTGCACCGCGAGCTGTATCCGAAGGCCAATCTCACCCAGTTGCAGCGTGCGTTCGACGTCGCCGACGAGCGGCACGCGACCCAGTTCCGGAAATCCGGTGACCCATACATCACCCATCCGCTGGCGGTCGCGAACATCCTCGCCGAACTGGGGATGGATACCACCACCCTGGTCGCGGCCCTACTGCACGACACCGTGGAAGACACCGGGTACTCGCTGGAGCAACTGACCACCGATTTCGGTTCCGAGGTCGCCCACCTGGTCGACGGTGTCACCAAGCTGGACAAGGTCAATCTGGGCGCGGCCGCCGAGGCCGAGACGATCCGTAAGATGATCATCGCGATGGCCCGTGACCCGCGTGTCCTGGTGATCAAGGTGGCCGACCGGCTGCACAATATGCGGACCATGCGGTTCCTGCCCCCGGAGAAGCAGGCCAAGAAGGCGCGCGAAACCCTCGAGGTGATCGCGCCGCTGGCACACCGGCTGGGTATGGCCACCGTCAAATGGGAGCTCGAGGATCTCGCGTTCGCGATCCTGCATCCCAAGAAGTACGACGAGATCGTTCGCCTGGTTGCCGACCGTGCGCCGTCACGTGACACTTATTTGGCAAAGGTGCGCGCGGAAATCGTCAACACCCTCGCGGCGTCCCGAATCCCCGCCACTGTCGAAGGCCGTCCCAAGCACTACTGGTCGATCTATCAGAAGATGATCGTGAAGGGGAAGGATTTCGACGATATCCACGATCTGGTGGGTATCCGGATCCTGTGCGACGAGGTGCGTGACTGCTACGCCGCGGTCGGTGTGGTGCATTCGCTGTGGCAGCCGATGGCGGGGCGGTTCAAGGACTACATCGCCCAGCCCCGCTACGGCGTCTATCAGTCGCTGCACACCACCGTGGTCGGCCCGGACGGTAAACCGCTCGAGGTACAGATACGCACCCACGATATGCACCGGACCGCCGAGTTCGGCATCGCCGCGCACTGGCGCTACAAGGAGACCAAGGGCCGCCACTCCGGAGACGCCGCCGAGGTCGACGATATGGCCTGGATGCGGCAGCTGCTCGACTGGCAACGGGAGGCCGCCGACCCTGCCGAGTTCCTGGAATCGCTGCGGTTCGACCTCAAGGCGCCGGAGATCTTCGTCTTCACGCCCAAGGGCGATGTGATCACGTTGCCGCAGAAATCGACGCCGGTGGATTTCGCCTATGCGGTGCACACCGAGGTCGGGCACAAATGCATCGGCGCCCGGGTCAACGGGCGGTTGGTCGCACTGGAACGCCAGTTGGAGAACGGGGAGGTCGTCGAGGTCTTCACCTCGAAGGCGCCCAACGCCGGGCCCAGTCGCGACTGGCAGACATTCGTCGTTTCGCCGCGCGCCAAGGCCAAGATCAGGCAGTGGTTCGCCAAAGAACGTCGCGAAGAGGCGCTGGAGAGCGGTAAGGAGCAGATCAACAAGGAGGTTCGCCGGGTCGGGCTGCCGCTGCAGCGTCTGATGAGCGTCGACGCCATGAACGCCGTCGCCCACGAACTGCACTACGGCGATATCTCCACCCTCTACACCGCGGTGGGGGAGCATCAGGTTTCCGCGCACCATGTGGTGCAGCGGTTGATGGCCCAGCTGGGCGGTATCGGCGACGTCGAGAACGAACTCGCCGAACGCTCCACACCGTCCACCACGCCGTCGCGGCAGCGGCTCACCGGCGATGCCGGCGTACTGATCCCGGGCGCCGAGGGCACCGTCGCGAAACTGGCCAAATGCTGCACTCCGGTCCCGGGCGACGAGATCTTGGGCTTCGTGACCCGCGGCGGGTCGGTCAGCGTGCACCGCGTCGACTGCACCAACGCCGATTCGCTACAGACGCAGTCCGAACGCATCATCGAGGTGGAGTGGGCGCCGTCACCGCATTCGGTGTTCCTGGTGGCCATCCAGATCGAGGCTCTCGACCGTGCGCGCCTGCTTTCCGATGTCACCAAGGTTCTCGCCGACGAGAAGGTCAACATACTGTCGGCTTCGGTGGCCACCCACGGCGACCGGGTCGCCATCAGTAAGTTCACCTTCGAGATGGGCGATCCGAAGCATCTCGGACATTTGCTGAATGTTGTCCGCAATGTCGAGGGTGTCTACGACGTGTACCGGGTGACCTCCGCCGCCTGAGCGGCCCTCCGCGTTCGCTCCGGCCCTGCGCGGGTCGCGGACGGACTGCACCCGACGGCTTCGAGCGGGTGTTTCGGGGTCTTGGCAGCCGGATCGGGTCCGCCGAAAATCTATAACGTTCGGGCCTCGACGCGCCGCGTCGTATACGGCCGGGTCAGGCGGGCCGCGTAAACTCTCCGCCGCTTCAGCGGTCATAGCCGGAATCTGTTACCGTTTACTGCGTTTCGTCGCGCTCGGTAACTGCGGTAGAACTGATTGCGGGTCGCTATGGCTGGATGCACAAGATTCTCGGGGATGCTGATCGCACTCACCGTCGCTGTGGCGACGGCGACAGCAGGCACAGTCGCCGCTCCCGCATACGCTCAACCGGCCGGCCCGTCGGGCCCGTCGACCGAGCTCGCGGTGACGTCGTGTCCGGCACTGTACGCGTTGGGGATTCAGGGCACCGGTGAATCCTCGCCGGATGCCGCGCCGACGACCGATACCGGCATGTTGTCCACCGTCTTCCGTCCGCTCATGGCAGCGGCGCCGGAGCAGGGGCTGGTGGAACGTGCCTATGTGCCCTACGAATCCAGTTTCGGCGGGGTCGACGGCGGTAGCGCCACACCGTATTCGGATTCGGTGAAGGGCGGCCTGATCCGGCTGCGCAGTATGGCGAACTCGGTGGCGCAGCGCTGCCCCGAGACCCGCTTCGCGATCGTCGGCTATTCGCAGGGCGCGCATGTGGCCTCGGTGTTCGCACAGGAGGTCGGTCGCGGGCAGGGTACTCTGGCGGCCGAAAAGGTTGCCGCCGTAGCGCTGATCGGTGATCCTACTCGTAATACGGGCGCACCCCTGTTCCCCGGCTCCCCCGGGAAGGCGAACCCCGACCCCGCGCCCGGTACCGAAGGAGCGGAGATCGGGCATATCGCGGCGCTGAACCAGACGCCCGCCGCCGGTGGCGGTATCGCCCCGGACCGCGATACCGCGGAGAATTTCGGTGCGCTCACCGGCCGGGTGGCCAGCTTCTGTGCCGCGGGCGATCTCGCCTGCGACGCGCCCGAGGGCGCCCCGATCCTCAAGGCGGTCGCCGGTGTCGTCGGGCAGATGAAGCTCAGCGGCGGCGATCCGATCGCCTCACTCACCTCGATCGCGCAGGCGCTCGCCTTCACCTCGATAAAAACTGCCACCAAGGTGGTCAACGAGGACGTCCAGGGCACCTCGCTCGCGACACTGAACATCTCGCCGAAGAAGTCGATCTCCGAACGGCTGGCCGACGCGGCCGATCCGCGGACTCCGCTGGATATCCCGGGTGCCATGCGAGCATTGCTCAAAGTGGGCATGATCGGGTTGAACGCGGTGGTCACGGTGGTGCGGACGGTGCTGAACCCCACGGCGATCGCCGAACTGGCCACCGCCGGCCTGGCGAACCCGCCGGCGGCACTGCTGATGCTGGGAGTCAAACTGCTCGGGGCGATTCCGCAGCTCGTACCGCCGACCACCGGTATTCGGCTGGTGAGTCAGGCTTTCGATGCGGTGATCGACAACATCACCGATAACCACGCCCTGCTCGATACCACCACCTGGGTGCGGTACTGGGACACCATCCAGCGGCATCAGGCCTATGGCAATGCGGCCATTTCGGCCACCGGCGAAGCGCCCACCCGCTTCATCGCCGACTGGTTCGCCGCCGCGGCGCGGGATCTCGCCGCAGTCCACGGTAGTGGCAACGAACCCATGTCCGAAAAGGCAGCGCCGCAGGTCGGGAGCACTCCGAACGGCGGAATGCCCGCTCCGAACGGATTCTCAGGTTCCGACCCCGGCGCGTCGCTCCCACCCACCCCCTCCGGTACGGGACAATTCCCTTTTGGGACAGGAGTGAACAATGGTGCCTCGGAAGGCCCGGCGGCTACGACTCCCGCTCCCCGCACAACCGAAACCGACTCGTTCTCCGTGAACTGATCGCCGAGAGGGATCGATGATGCCAGATCACGTGCCCGGCGCCACGGGAATGGGGGAATGTTGAAGTCCTACAAAAAGCTCGATCGATGGTACGGTCCGCTGGAGCCCGAAGGGGCGCGCGACACGGACGTGTCGGCACACGCACCCGAATCCGGTGGCGAGGACATGCCAGGGGCCGACGACGGCCCCGCGAGGTACCCCGACTACATCGCCGAGGCCGGCAGCGCTTCCGCACGGCCGTACCTCGCGCCCGCCGAACTGTCCGGTCGTCGCACCGAATTCACCGGCGGCTGGTCGGACTGGGTGGACGCGCCCGTCGACGACCGGGACGCGGACCTGGTGCAGTTTCCCTGGACCGATTCCGACGACGAACTCGCCGAACCTGCCCGGATCGGCCGCACTCCGGCCCGGCTCCGCGATGCCGCACCCGATCAAGCCGCCCACCGGCGCCGTACCGCCGGTGTCCTGCTCGCGGCCGTGGTGCTGCTCGGTATCGCCGCGGCCGTGGTCCTGTATCTGCTGGCACCGGGTACGTCCGGGGCCGCCGGTCCCGGTACAGCTCCCGACAGGGGCTCCGGACTGCGGTTCGCCGCAGGTAGTGCCGGTGCCGATCCCGCCGCCCCGACATGTCCGGCCGAACAGACCGCTCAGGTGGCGCGCGGCGCAGGCGCCGGCGGGACGAATTCCGGGCCCGAGGCCATCCTTCGTTTCCAATACGCCTACTACGTGAAGCGTTCCGGCGCCGAAGCCCACTCGGCGGTCGCGCCCGGCGCCCCGGTGTCCGCCCCCGAGACCATCCAGGCGGGTATCGACACCGTCTCACCCGGTACTGCGCACTGCGTACGGATCGTGACCGTGGCCGACGACCGGTACACGGTCGAGGTCACCGAGTTCCGGCCCGGTGGCGAACCCGCCGTCTACAGCAGGCAAACGGTCACCACCGCGGTGATCGACGGCCGCACCCTCATCACGGGTATCACGGCCGGATAGAGGAGAGTGCAGCGATGGGAGAGGATTGGAGCCGCTGGCTCGATACCGCACCGGATTCGGCGGCGGACGAGACCGGCGGAGACCGGAAGGCGCGAGTGGTGCGGTTGCCGGGCGGAGCCCGGACCCGTGTCGCCGGTGAGCCCCGGCCGATCCTGGTGGTAGGCGGTTGCGGCGGAGCCGGAACCACGACCACCACACTGGGGCTGGCCGGTGAACTCGGTCTCGGCGGCGCCGCCACGATCGCGGTGGACGCCACTCCGGCCGGGGGTGATCTCGCGCTGCGCGGCGCCGACGAGCATCTGCATCCGATCAGCATGCAGCAGTGGCTGTACGGCCGGGGTGACGACGAACCGGCTCCGTTGAAGGAATGTATGTCCCGGGCGACCTCCGGTATCGGTCTGCTGTGGCGCGACGCCGCGCCGCTGCGACGCCGCGCGAGCTATCTCACCGTGGCCCGCGCAGTGGACCAGGCCGGGTACACCGGCGTTTACGACGGTGGGAGTCCGATCGCGAGCCGGCAGTTGCGACCGTTGCTCGACGATGCGGATGTCGCACTGGTCCTGACCATCCCGGCACGTGTGGATGCGGCGAACCGGCTGCGGGTGACCCTCGAATGGCTCGACGACGAATACGGCGATTCGTCGGAGCCGATGGGCGGCGGCATCGTCGGCGACACCACGATCGTGGTCTCCCATCAGCAGCGCGGCGCGGATTCTCGGGTAGCCGACCATTTGCGGGAGCATCTTTCGGGCTGGGTCCGCGATATAGTCGAGGTGCCCTACGATCCCCATCTGGCGCGTGGTGAACTGGTCCGCCACATCGCACTCGCCGATGAGACCCGGCAGACCTACGAGCGCCTACTCGCCGGGATGGCCTCATGATGCGATACCTCCGCCTGCGCTGCGGCCTCCGCGGATTGCATGCTGCGCTCTGGAGGGAGGCATCATGTCACTTGCTATGAATCTTCCTCGCCGACCCGACCGTAACGCTGTTGCCGGAGTGGTACCGCCGCCGGAATCGCGCCGTGCCGCAGTGTGGGACCGTCCTGTTCCCGGTGCCGGTCGCGCGCCGCTGGTATGGCTGCTGGGTGTCCACGGTGGCGCCGGCGCGAGTTCGCTCGCCCATATACTGGCGCCCGCCGCGGATTCCGGCCGGCGGTGGCCCGGTGTCTTCGACCGTGAATCACCGTTCGTCGTGCTGGTGGCGCGGGAGACCATCGCGGGGCTGACCCATGCACACGATCTGCTGCGCCAGCACCATTCCGGATTCGCCGGGCCCAGCCAGGTTCTCGGCCTCGTCACGGTGGCGGCGCGACCGGGCCGGATGGCGCCCGAGATCCGCCGTTACCGCGAGGTGGTCGCCTCGTTGGCCGGGCAGGTGTGGCAGGTGCCCTGGTACGAGGAGTGGACGCTGGTAGAACCGGAGAAGTTACCGGTGTGGACGCCTGGGGTCGCGACCTCGGTGCAGCGCCGCCGCCGGATCGACCCACTCGACGAGGTCCCGCTCGATATCAGGGAGCTCGGTTCGGAGATCGTCGCGGCCGCCCGGGCCGCGCTGGAGGAATCGGAGGCCGCCCCCACTCGGGGCCGATCGAGATTCGTAGAGGAGTGATGCCGTGATCGCCGCCGTCGAGCATGTACCCCCTTTCGTGCTCCCCGCGCTCGCGCGGACCGAATGTTGCACCTCAGCTATCGAGAAAGGCACCCGATGAGCACCGTACTTCTTGCGGTTCACCAGGTCTACGACACCGTTGTTGTGGCCCAGGTGGGCAATCCGACGCCTGAGGCCCCGCCCGGATCGGAGAAGATCCTGCAGCTGGTGCGATATCTCACCTGGTTCGTGCTGCTTTCCGGGATCTGCGGCATCATCTACGCGGGTGGCAAGTTCGCGTGGGAGAAATGGACCGGTGGCGGGCTGGAGTCCCCGAAGATGGTGGCCGGGGCGATGATCGGCGGCGTGGTCGCGACCAGTGCCGGGACCATCATGAACGCTGTCATCGGAACGTGAGGTTGTGATGGATCTGGTCGGGGCGGCCGGTGTTCTTGCGTACAAGCAGATGCCGGCCGAGGTGTTGGAACCGTTGATGCAGTTGCTGAACTGGTTGCTGTGGTTCGTCCTCATGGGCTGTCTGGCGTGGATGATCGTCTCGGCCGGGAAACTGTGGCTGACCTTCAAAGGTGATCTGGCGATGAACGACGCCTCACACGGCGTACTCATGAGTTTGCTCGGCGCGATCGTGGCCAGCGGTGCCTCTGGTATCGCCCTGGCATTCCTGCCCGGATGATCCGGGGCGAGGCGAGGAGAACGACCTGCGCATGAATTCGACCGTGATTCCGGCTGCGCGCCGGACCGGCCGGCCGTCTGCCCGCTGGGCTGCCCGACTGCTGTCCGCGGCACTGCTGACCGGCGCCGCGGGCTGTGGCGGTGGGGAGGCCGCGGCGCCGCCCGACCTTTCCGCACCGCCGACGAATGTGCGTTGGCTGCCGTTCCAAGGCGTATCGTTACCCCATACCGATCAAGGTCCGACAGCGGAAACAGACGGTGCTGCAACAGGTTTCGAGCACACACCGACCGGCGCCGGAGTGGCCGCAGTGGTGCATGCCGTGCGCCTGTCGATCGCCGATGACGGCCAGTGGTCGAATATCGCCGCCCGGGAAGTGGTTCCGGGGCCGGCCAAGGATGAATGGGCGGTGAACCGAGTGCAGCTGTCCATCAGTGGGCCCGCGGATCCGGTCTACGCGCCGCGCATGCTGGGGTACCGCATCACCGAGTACAGCGACCAGCGCGCGGTGGTGGATGTGTATACCGAGTACTCGGACAGTTCGAAGGCGGTGAACCACACGATTGTGGAGTGGTTCGCGCAGGATTGGAGGTTACGGCTGCCGGATCCGCAATCGACCACGCGACCGATCGACCCGATATCCGAATTGCCGAGTGAGACAGTGAAATTGGAGGCGCCGAAATGAGCGGGAAGGAGACCTACCAGCGTGACCGTGTCTCCTTCGGCGTCATTGCGTCCGCGGCGGTACTGGCGCTGATCGTCGTGGTCGGTGTCGTCATGTGGACGGGCCGGGACGACGAGCCCGCATCGGCACCGGCGCCGCCCCCGGCGGCGGTGGGCGAGGGATTCGCTGATCCGGACCTGGATGTGTTCAACCGGCGCATCGATATCCCGAACAACCCGGCGGGTCAGGTCCTCCCGCAGGATCCGTCCCCGCAGCGAAAACCGACGGACCCGGATTGGCTGACCGCTGCCCCGAAGGGCACCACCGATCCCCGCGGCTGGCAGCGGGTGTACGGAGCCTCGGTGCCCTTCTCGAACTCCGATGGACCGCTGCGGATCGAGGACGGCCTGGCGGTGGGGTATTCCCATACTCCACAGGGCGCCGCGCTGGCCGCGGCCCAGATCACCTACCGGCTCAACGCCCGGCCGGCGGACCGTGATCTCTACGTTCGGCAGGTACGTGTCTCGGCGCAGCAGATCGCGGCCTACGACCAAGCCCTGGAAGCTGATCGGCTGCCCGAACAGCAGCCCGAATCGGTGACCCGGTATCTGGTCGCGTCCGATGCGTTCAAGATCGACGATTACGCGGACGATATGGCGATCGTGCGGTTGGCGCTGCGTGCTCCGGCGCTCGACGCGAAGCCGATATGGGTGACATTGCGGCTGATCATGGTGTGGGACGCGGGGGATTGGCGGCTCAAGCCGACCACCTCGCCGAACACACAGACCGAGTATGTCGAATCGCTCGAGGGGTGGACTCGATGGTGATTCCGATGTTGGGACGAAATGTGGATGCTCAGGTAGTGCGCGAAGACAGCCCGTCCGAGCGCGGGGAGCGAACCCCCGCGGTATCGCACCGGGTATCACTGGCCAGACGGCTCGTCACGATCCTCGCGGTGATCTTCACCGTGAGTATGGCGACACCGGTGGTGGCCTACGGTGAGCCCTACGGGTGGGACCAGACCTGTAACGAGATACACGACGCGCTGGACGATCTGGGCATTCCCGGAATATCGCTCGGGGACGCCGTGTCCGCGGTGTGCAAGGCCGGTAACGCCGGTGCGCATCCGGGCGAAGCGGCCGCCGCGGTCAAGGACAAGGCGTGGGATTCGACCTTCGGTAAAGTGGTCGATTCACTGATGAACGGACTCGGTGAGGCCATCATCCTGGCGCTGACCTTCTGGATGAAGGTGCCCAACGAGGTGGCCAGCGATTCCGGTTCGCTCTTCACCAAGATCAACGATTACACATATCAGATACAGATTCTGCTGCTCATGGCCTCCATCATCATCACCGGTCTGAGATTGGCCGAATCCAGACGCGGCGGCGCCATGCAGGAGGCGGCGGAATCGTTCCGCATGTTCACCCGGGTCGTGTTCAGTTCATGGATGCTGGGTGCGGTGATCGTGGCCGGAACGGTGGCCTCCGACCGCTTCGCCGAATGGATCATCCAGGACTCCACCGACGGCAACGCCCGTAACATGGCCGAGCTCATGGTGAAAACCAGTAAATTGCAGGCTTTCTCGCCTGGCCTGGTGCTCATCATCGCGATCGTCGGACTGCTCGGCGCATTGGCTCAGATCGTGCTGGCCATCGTCCGGCAGGGGCTGCTGGTGATCGCCGCCGGTGTCCTGCCTCTGGCAGCCGCGGCATCCGGAATGAGTACCGGAAAACAGTCGTATCAGAAACTGGTCGGCTGGATCATCGCCTTCATGCTGTGGAAACCGGTCGCGGCGATCGTCTACATGATCGCGTTCACCACTGCTGGACACGTGGACGAGATGACCCCGGCGGGCGGACTGCCCGAGGCCGAGGAAGCCCAGCGCATGCTGGTTGCGATCGTGCTGCTGTGCAGTGTCGCGTTCGTCCTGCCGGCGCTGATGCGGCTGGTCACGCCGGCGGTCGCCATCGTCGGCAGTGGCGGCTCGGGTCTCACCGCCACCGGCGGAACCCTGATCGCGGCAGCCGGTCTGGGTGCCATGGGTACCAAGGCGGTCGGTGCGAAGGGCGCGGCCGCGCCGGGCCGGGCCGGATACGTCGGCGGTGCCGCGGGACCCCCGCCCCCCGGCGGCGGCCGCGGTGGCGGCGCCCCACGTCCGATGCCGCCACCACGTGGTGGCGGCGGTGGTGGCGCCCCGGCCGGGGGACAGGGACCGCGCTCGAGCGGATCCACCGGCGGTGTACCGTCCGGTGCGTCCCGCGTGGCGAACAGGGTCGGCGCCGCCCGCTCCGCGACCACCGGGATGACCCGCGCGGACCAGGCCATGGGTGACGTCGCGGGTGACCGCTGGACCAACCGTTCCCCCGACCTCGGTAGGAGCACCATCCCGCGATGACCAGCACCGAAACCTACGAACGCCGCTCCTACGGTCTGTGGCAGAAGCCGCGCAGCGCCGGTCTTTTCGGGCTGCGCTGGGAAGAGACCGTGCTCGGGTTCGCTGTGGTGATCACCGCGCTGCTCACCGCCATGATCGGCGGTTTCCAGTGGGGTGCCGTCGTGGGCGGCTTGGGTGTGGTGATCATGGCGCCGCTGGTCATGCGCCGCGGCGGGCGTTCGGGCTACGAGACGGGATTGATGATGTTCCACTGGATGCGTTCGCGTAACCGCGGTGAGCACGTGTACCGCGGCGGTCGTTTCTCCCGGGTACCGGGCGGGTTCACCCGGCTGCCGGGGCTGCTCGCCCCGTCGAGGCTGTACGAGGGGATCGATGCCGGTGGCTACAGCTTCGGAATGATCCACCTACCGCAGTTCGCGCAGTACACGGTGGTGCTACGGGCGTGGCCGCAGGGGCACGAGGCGGTGGACCAGCCGGTGATCGATCGCTGGGTTTCGGCCTGGGGCACCTTCCTCGCCTCGGTCGGCCAGACCAGCGATATCGTCGCCGTGGTTCCGGTGATCGACACTGTCCCGGAAACCGGGAACCGGCTGCTCACCGAGGTTTCCACGATCACCCGCCCGGAGGCGCCGGATCTGGCACAGCAGGTGATGTACGAGCTTGCCACCGAATTGCCGCAGGAGCGGGTGCAACTGCTGCCCCGGGTCTCGATCACCTTCAAGGCCACCACCGCCGAACGCCGCAAGAACCCGGCGGAGGAGGCGGTCGAGATCGGGCGCCGCCTGCCGGGCATCTGCGCCGCGCTCGCCGAAGCCGGAGTCCGGGCACAGCCGATGTCGGCCGACGAGGTGATCTCGTTCATCCGACGCAGCTACGATCCGGCCTCGCAGGCCGATCTCGAAGTGGCGGCGGGCGAGCCGGAGGGACACGGTCTGGACTGGGCCGACGCCGGACCGGTATCGCACGACGAGAAATGGGATCACCTCATCCACGACGGTGGCCGGTCGGTGACCTGGGAAATGGATACCGCGCCCGAGGGCGCGGTCGACGAGCGGGTGCTGCAGCGGCTGCTGGCTCCGAACCCGGAGGTACCGCGGAAACGGATCGCCATCGTGTACCGGCCGCATTCGGCGGCCGACGCGGCCGAGATCGTCGACGACGATTTCAAGAACGCCCTGGTCGCCCAGCAGAGCGAACGCGGCGTGGTGTCGGCCTCGGCGACCCTGCGGGTCGGCGCGACCCAGCAGGCGCGTGAAGAACAGGCGCGCGGCCACGGCGTCACCCGGTTCGGCGCCCTGGTCACTATTACCGAGCCGAGCCGCGGTGACCTGCCGCGGATCGAGGCGATCACCCGTGACCTGTCCACACAGGCCCGGCTGAAGATTCGACGCTGCTACCGCTACCAGGCGGCGGCCTTCGCCGCATCGCTCGGCTGCGGGGTGATCCTGCCCGAGCACGCGACCATTCCCAAAGCATTGGCAGGGTGAACGACTGATGGCACGCGAGCACGAGCCACCCGTACGGGAGCGCAACAGAACCCGGGTCGCCCCCGGCGACCGGGCCCATACGGGTAGGGAAGACGACCGGCGCGCACGGGGCGACCGGGACGGGCAACGCGCGTCCGGCACCGCCGAGCGGCGGGATACCGAACGCTCGCGCGCCGACCGGCGGACCCGCACCGCGCGCGACGGTGATCCGGGCGGCCGGGATCGGACTCGGCGCACCCGGGTGGACACCACCGCCGATCGGGCGATGGGGACACCGGAATTCGACAAGGCGGCTCGCCGGGCGAAGGTGCGCGCCGAGAAGCGCAGGCGATCGGGCCCGGAACTACTGGACGCGGCCACCCGCTCCCGGTTGGAGGAAGTGAGCCGGGAAGGCGCGGGTATCCGCGCGGCCTGGGCCACCTTCCGGGTCCGGACCGACGATATCCGCCGCCGTAACTACGCTGCCCGTGCCGAACAGGAATATCAGGACGGATTCGACCGGCAGACTGCCCAATTGACCGAACGTGGGTTCGCCGGGGCCGGCGGCGGCCGGATGAACGTGGTGGGTCGGCCCGTCGAGTATCGTGCCACCACCGCGCAGGTCGCTGGACTGTGGCCGTGGTCGGTGGGCGCCGGCGCTCCGCTGATCGGTACTCCGCTCGGTTCCCATCTGCATACCGGATCTCCGGTCTGCTTCGATCCGATGAACTGGTTCATGCGCGGTAGTTTCATCACCGCGCCGAGCCTTTTCGTGCTGGGGCTCAACGGTTTCGGTAAGTCGTCGCTGGTGCGGCGGATCGTGCTCGGCGGGGTCGCGCAGAACATCACCCCGCTGATCCTCGCCGATGTGAAACCCGACTACCGGCGGCTGGTGGAACTGGTCGGTGGCCAGGTGATCGACCTCGGCTACGGACACGGCAAACTCAATCCGCTCGCTGGTGGTGTACTCGGCGAGATCGTGCCGCGCCTGGCGGAGCACCCCGATTTGCAGCGTCAGGTGCTGCAGGATCTGCGAGCCCGACAGGTCACGCTGATCGCCGGTCTGGTTGAACTTGTGCGCGGGGCGCGGGTCCGCGACTACGAGGAGACGCTGATCGCCACGGCACTGCGCATCCTGTACCGGCCGGGCAGCGGTTACACCCCGGATCAGCCGCCGATCATGGAGAACCTGCTGGAGGTCATCGTCGCCGGGGGCGAGGAGATGATGCTCGACGCCGGTGCCGACAGTCCCACCGAGTACCACGAGGCGATCCGGGGTCTGCGGCGTTCGCTGCGCGCGCTCACCCAGGGCCCGTTCGGCGCGGTGTTCAACGGGCAGACGTCGGTACCGATCGATACCGATTCGGTCGCGGTGTGCATCGATGTCTCCCATATCCCCAACGGCGACAAGAAGCTCAAGGCTGCCGTGATGCTGGCCTGCTGGGCCGATGGATTCGCAGCCGTCGAGGCGGCACACACGCTCACCGACGCGGGAATGGCGCCACAGCGGTACTTCCAGGTCGTGATGGACGAGTTGTGGCAGGTGCTGGGCCTGGGCGATTTCATGGTCGACCGGGTCGACGAGCTGACCCGCCTGCAGCGCGGGATCGCGACCGCCCTGATCATGATCAGCCATACGATCAAGGATCTGCAGTCGCTGGGTTCGGAGGCGGCCATCGCCAAGGCTCTCGGGTTCCTGGAGCGGGCGCGTGCCAAGATCTTCGGTGCCCTGCCCGGCGAGGAGATCAAACGACTGGACAGCACCGTGCCGTTCACCGCTGCCGAAGAGGAGATGGTGACCAGTTGGTCTGCCCCGCAGGCCCTGACCGGTGAGGCACTCAAACCCGGCCAGTTGCGGCCGTCCCCGCCGGGTACCGGCAAGTTCCTGCTGAAAATCGGTGAGGATCGGCGGCCGGGCATTCCCTTCCATATGGAGTTCACCGCTGCCGAGAAACTCAGCGGGATCCACGACACCAACCAGCGCTTCGACGAATTCACCTCCTACCCGGGCCGCCACGCGGTCGAAAAGGCCGGGCCCCCGGAGAGCTCACAGCCGGTAGGCGGGAGCGATACATGATGCCGCATCGGTCCTATCGCCGGGTCTCGCCGGAGGTCCGGGCCGCCGCGGTGAAACAGGTCCAAGCTCTCACGGGCAAACTACGCAGCGAATCGGAGGCGTGCCGATTGGTCGCCGAACAGATCGGCGTGCACACCAATTCGGTGCGCAACTGGGTGCGGGCCGCAGAGGGGCCGAGCCTCGAGCGAATGGACGCGGCCGCGCTGCGCCGTAAGGTCGCCCTCCTCCAGCAGCAACTGGCGGCGGCCGCCGAGGTGAACCGCGCTCTGGCCGATACTCTCAACGACACCCGGCGCCACACGTGACCCCCACAGGAGCCCGGTGAACGCGAAATCGGTGCTGTGGACCTGCCTCGGCCTGGTACTCGGCCTGATGACGGTCATCCTCGTCATCGTGATGCCCGCTGTGGACGACCCCTGCGAGGGTGGTTCGGTGCTCGACTCCGGCCGGACGACACCGCCGCCGCTGGGCGGCTATCCCCCCGGTGATCCACGCGCCGCGGGCGAGACCGGAGTGCTCGGCGGTTCTACAGCCAATCCCACGCTGACCGCGACGCCGTCGCTGGCCGCCGGTGCGGGTCCGCTCGGTCGTAGCTGGCCGATGGCTGCCGGGACGTATTCGGTCTCCGATGTCTTCGGTTCCCGGGGCGGCGGGCACAAGGGAGTCGATCTTGCCGCACCCGACGGCACTCCGATCTTCTCGGTGTCCGACGGAGTCGTGGTGGCCGCCGGACCGGCATCGGGTTTCGGTAACTGGATCGTCGTCGATTCGACCGATCCGGGTAACGGGCGCGCGTACTCCGCGGTGTACGGACATATGTGGGACAGCGGGGTACTCGTGCGGGTCGGCGAGACCGTGCAGGCCGGACAACATATCGGCGCGGTCGGGTCGGCCGGGGAATCCAGCGGCCCGCACCTGCATTTCGAGATCGTGCCGGGCGGCCGTTTCACCGGCGGCCGGCAGATCGACCCGATGCCCTGGCTCGACGGTGCGCCCACCCCCGATCTGGGTGGCGCCCGCGCGTATTCGACCGACCCGGCATGCGTGCGTGGTTTCGGCACGGCGGGTGGGGCGCTGGCCGACGGGAAAGTGCCGCCGGAACTGGAGCTCTGGTACCGCCGGGCGGGGTCGCTGTGCCCTGAGGTGACGCCGTCGCTGCTGGCCGCCCAGGGCCGACAGGAATCCGGGTTCCGGCGTGGTCTCACCTCGCCGGCGGGGGCGCAGGGGCTCGCGCAGTTCCTCCCCGGCACAGCGGCGAGTATCAATCCCGACGATGGTCAGCCCTACGTCATCGATGTCGATGGCAACGGGGTGGCCAGCGTATGGGACGACGGCGACGCCATCGTGGGGCAGGGCCGATATATGTGCGCGATAGCTCACAAGATCACCGGCTGGATCGGTGAGGGTCGGGTTCAGGGTGATGCGGTCGCACTGACTCTGGCGGCCTACAACGCGGGCGAGGGCGCGGTGCTGGCGTCCGGTGGAATGCCGAACCAGTTTGCCGCGCACTACTCCGAGACCCAGCCCTACGTCACGAACATCCTGGCCATGGAAGCGGAATACCGCGATCCGGGAGCCACCGGGCGTTTTGCACCCGACGATGAAGGGTCGGCGGGTGATCAGGTGGTCCAGGCCGCGCACGAATGGCTCGGCACACCGTACGTCTGGGGCGGCGGCGGCCCGCAGGGGCCCAGCGGCGGTGGGCTCGACGGCCCCGGCCTGACCTCGGCGGCGGTGTTCGCGGCCTCCTCCGGCGCGGTATCCCTGCCGCGTACTGCCGAGCAGCAATGGGAAGCCGGGACCGAGGTACCGGTCGCTCGAATCCGGCCGGGGGATCTGGTGTTCAGTGAATTCGGTCCGCGCGGACCCGCGCGGGTCGGCATCTCTACCGGGAACGGGCAGATGATCCAGGCGGCGCCGGCCATGACCGCGGAGTCGCCCGGTGGTGTGACCGAAACCGTGGTACCCGGTGACGCCCGGGCGAGGAGGGTGCTGTGAACACGCGCGGATCGGCATCGTTTACGAGGTCCGGGCGGTTAGCCTGGAACGAGAAGACGAGTGCTGGTGCGGGACTGGTGGTGATGCTGATGCTGGCCATCACGGTACTGAGCGGATGCGGTGGCAGTAGCGAGGAGGCGGGATCGGGTGGCGCAGCGGCCACTTCGACCCCTCGGCGGCTCGAGGCCGTGCCCGCCCCGGACCCGGTGACTCCCGACGGAGTCGCGGTGGCGGCGCTGCGTGAGATCTATCGGTGGAACCCCGCCACCGAGGTACCGGGCGCCTCGTTGGAGCGGGCGCGGAAATGGCTGGGTCCCAGTCTGGTCCGGGTGTTGGATGTGTCGACGGCTGCCGTCGGCGCTCCGGCCGTGTCGCTGCAGTGGGGTGACTGGGCCGGCGCGGGTGCGCAGGTGGAGGCCTTCACGTTCGCCTCCGGTGATCGTCCGCCGGCCGGACCGGATCCCGACGTCCAGCAGTTCAAGATCGGAATCGAGCAGACCGTCGTCTACCCGGACGGCCGCGAGGAACCCCTGGCGCCGTCCACCGTTATCGCGACCGTCGTACGTACGCCCCAGGGCTGGCGTCTCGACGGCTACCGGTGACCCGGCAGGCATTATTCAGGAGGCAGGAATGGCGAAGAAGAAACCGCTGAAGGACCCGGCCGCGGTCGGGCCCGATCTGACCCTCATCGCGATCTACGTCGGCGGTGCCCTCCTGGGAACCATCTGGGTGGCCCTGCATCTGGGCAATATGCTCTCGCTGCAGAAGCAGGACATGCCGGTCAACCCGATCGACATCATGGCGGGGATGGTCAAAGGCGAGCTGCACTGGCCGACCGGCACCACAGTGATCCTGCTGCTCGTGCTGCTCGTGCTGGCTCTTTTCGTGCTGTTCCGGCGGCGGTCGGCCGCCAGACGCCTGGTGGGCCGGCTCGCTGTGGACGACAAGGCCGATGTGATGGGTAACGGCGGCGCGATCGCCGCACTCACCGAGGCCGGTGTCCGGGAGAAGGCCCAGCACATGGGTGTCGAGCTCGGTTACAACGACGCCCCCGGGGTGCCGATCGGGGTCGCGGTCGCCGACGGCACGATGCTGTACGGCTCCTATGAGGATCTGCATCTCGATATCTGGGGTCCGCGGCAGGGCAAATCGAGCTCACGGGTGATCCCGGCGATCCTCACCGCCATCGGCCCAGTTCTGGCCACCTCGAACAAACGCGACGTGGTGGACGCTACCCGCGATGTGCGGGAGGCCAAGGGCAGTCGTACGTTCGTCTTCGACCCGCAGGGCGTGGCCGCCGAAGATCCCACCTGGTTTTGGAATCCGCTGGCCTGGGTGGATGCGAACAGTGATGGCTGTGAGATGCGGGCCGCGCGCCTGGCCGGTCATTTCGCCGACAGCGACAGCGGTTCCGATTCCCGCAACGACGCCTTCTTCGATCCGGAGGCCGAGGATCTGCTGGCCGGACTTTTCCTGGCCGCCGCGATCGCACACAAGCCGATCACTCAGATCTGGGAATGGGTGACCGAACCACAGAACATCGAACCCATCAATTTCCTGCGCGAAGCGGGCCACGATTTCTCCGCCTCCGGCCTGGCCGCCCAGTACAACGCCGATCCTCGGACCCGAAGCGGTATCTTCGGTACCGCCAAGAAGATGGTGCGCTGCCTGAAACTGCGTAATGTGCACAAATGGGTCACCCCCCACAAAGAGGGGGTGGAGCTGCCGCGAATCCAGTTCGACGAACTGGAGTTCATCGAGAAGAACGGCACGCTCTACAGCCTCTCGCTGGAGGGCCGGGGTTCGGCGGCGCCACTGGTGAGCGCGCTCACCGAGGCCGTGATCGATGTGGCCATGCGTAAAGCGTCGCGTTCGGCCTTCGGTCGGTTGCCGATTCCGCTGCTGGCGGTGCTGGACGAGGCCGCGAACGTGGTCCGGTGGAAGGATCTGCCCAAGCAGTACAGTCACTTCGGCTCCCGCGGCATCGTCGTCATGACCGTGCTGCAGTCGTGGGCACAGGGTGCCCGGTGCTGGGGGGACGCCGGGATGAACGCCCTCTGGTCGGCCGCCAATATCAAAGTGCTGGGCAGCGGTGTCGACGACACCAACTTCCTGCGGGAGCGGTCGGAGGCCATCGGTGAGCATTCCGCCATCTCGGCCTCGGTATCGGAATCCAAGGGCGGTAAAAGCTATTCGCGTTCGCTGGGTTCCTCCAAGACCTTCACCGTGCAAGCCCTCGCGACACTGCCGCGCGGCCGGGCGATCGTGTTCTCCTCCGGCGCCCCACCGGTTCTGGTGCGTACGGTGCCCTGGTGGGAAGGCGAGTACTCGGCCGCGGTGAAGAAATCCATCGAACAGCACGATCCACAGCGCAAAACACTGGTCGCCGATCTCATCGGGTCCCCGGCGCTGATCAAAAAGCCACCCGCGGGGCAGCCCCCTACGGAGCCGGACCACGGTCCGGCAGGAGCCCCCACGGTGTTGGACAAGAAGCCGGCAGGCGCGTCCACGGAACCGGATGACGGTCCGGGCGGAACACACCCGGGCCCGGAGAACGGGCCGGGAGAGAGGCAGGAGGTTCGACCGCGGTGACCGATACCCCCGAACAGCAGCAGATACCGACCTACGAGAACGTGGTGGCGTTCGTCGAGGACTACCTCAGTGTCGTCTATCGTCGGCAGGTCAGCGATCTCAGCGATACCGTGTGGTGCCCCGAGTGGTGGAACCATACGGAGGCGATCGCACGACTGGACGCCATGTGGCGGGCTTGGGAGCACCTCCGGCAGGACGGTGCCACCGGGATGAGTGTGTGGTTCCTCGATCACGCCGACAGGCATATGGCCGTGCTGCTCGACCCGAAGGGCCCGTTCAAATACTGCAGCGTGCGCAACGGGCACAAGGATATGCTCATCCCGCTGCCTTTCAAGGCCGTGCCACACGGGATGTTCAGCAACCCCTCCGACGGTCCCGAGCCCGCCGAAGAAAACGGGCCGGACGAGGACCACAGGTCGGTCGAGGACCGCCGTTCGGTCGGTAGTGAAGCGCGGCACTGAAGCCGAATCCACGTCGATTACGGAGTATGCCCGTCCGGTCGGACGGGCATACTCCATAATCCCGGCGGGAACCGGGATCTAGCGACTGCGTTCCAGGCCCCGGTCCCGTTGCTCTTGCTCTCGGGCGCGCCGCACGGCCGGTGCCGGCTCGGGCCGGGTACGTACCGCCTCGCTCGGCGGGGTCGCCTGACCCACCTCGACCAGCATCCGGGCCGCAGCCAGTTCCGGCGCGACGCCGACCTTGGCCAGATGCGCGGCCAGCGCCGCACGCCGCTCCGTCGAGTCATAGCGCACCGCGTCGGCCGCGCTGCTCGTCTGATCGGATTTCTCGGCGAAGGAACTCATCGAGAAGCGGTCCTTCTCGAGCTGGACGCCTCGGTAACCGGGCGTCTCCCGGTGGGGTACCGAAGTACCCGGTGGCCCGACCTCCGCGACCGACCGCGAAATGGTCTGGGCCAAGGCGAGGTTGCGCGGATCCTTGGACTTGGCGTCACGCGCCTCGCGGATCTGCAGCTCCCGGGCCTCTTTCACCCGGGCCTCGGTCGTCTTGACCCGCATCTCGGCCTCGCGCTGACCGCGTTCCCGGGCCTTGAGTGCGACCAATGTCGCGATCTGCAACATCGTCTTCATCATGGCCGCGGTTTCCCGGCCGATGTCGTCCAGTTCCTCGGACATGGCTGCTCCCCGATACTGCGGTGTGCACTATTGGATGTTGTGGTGCCCCGGCGTAGCGGACCGAACCGGCGGATCGGAATCCGCCGCACGACCCGCGAACCGCCCGGCGAAGGTTTGCCCGGCGCGACGCGAACACCGGGAGAACCCGCGAACGGCGCCTCGGCCCGGACCTGCGGCCGATGAGCACGAGTTGGTCACGCGCACTCCCTTTTTCGAGATTACCCGAGAAACGGCGGCACAGTCTGTACAACGTTGCGCCGACCAGCATATATCGCCGGAAACCGAGGTGAGCGGAACTCGCCGGACGGCCGAGGCGCCGAGCTCAGTCGATCCGGACCGAGTTCAGCGTGACCGGCTGCGTGGGTTTGCCGTCGCCGGGACCATTGGACTCGTCCTGGCCTTGACCGGCGATCTTGTCCAGAGTCGCCAGCCCGCCCTCGTCCACGGTGCCGAAGATCGTGTAGTTCGGCGGCAGCATCGAATCGCCGTACACGATGAAGAACTGGCTGCCGTTGGTGCCCGGCCCGGCATTGGCCATGGCCAGCACACCGCGGCCGTAGCCGATCGGCTGCTGTAGCGCGGGATCGCTGGGCGCGTACTGATCGGTGGGGTACTCGTTGTCGAATTCGTAGCCCGGACCACCGCTGCCGGTGCCGGTCGGATCACCGCACTGGAGCACCTTGAGTCCCTCGCCCTGGGTGAGCCGGTGGCAGTCGGTGCCGTCGAAGTACCCCTGGCCCGCCAAGCTGGCGAAGCTGTTGACCGTGCAGGGCGACTCCGCGTTGTTCAAAGTCAGCCCCATCGGCCCCTGGTTACTGTCCACGCTGATGCTGAGCGAGGAGTTGCCGTCACCGGTCTGGATATCCTCGGCGCGCGGCTTCTGCACCGGCTTGGCCGCGGGCTCGGCGCTGTCGCGGTAGGTGCAGTTCACACTGGCCGGCTTGGCGGCGGCCGCCGGCGGCGGGGCCGCGCCCGGCGTGCTGGACAGCGAGGCGTCCGGCGTCTGTGACGCGCTGCTCTGGGCCGCTGTATCGGTGCTGTCGTCGCCGCGGGTCAGAAAGTACACCCCGGTCACCGCGGCGATCACCACGACAACTCCGAGCGCCGATCCGGCGATGGTGAGTTGCTTACGCTTGCGCGCGCGTTCGGCCCGGTTGGCGAGCTGTCGTTCCAGCTTGCGTTTCGCCGCCGTTCGGCGTTGTTCGTTGCTGGGCACTACCACGTTCCTCCCGTGCGGCGGCCGGCCCGGCAGGCCCGGCCGGTCGCGGCTGGTCTGTTGCTTCCGGCACAGAGTCTGCCATCTCCGGCGCGCTAAACCCGGATATCGCCCGGACCGGCTGCCCGGGGGCGGAGCGTAACCGGTTGGACTCGACCGGGCCGGGTGGGGGAAACTGGTTCACCGTGACCAAGACCAGCAGCTTCTCCGCCCCGAAGGGGGTGCCGGATTACGTTCCGCCCGGTTCGGCCGAGTTCGTCGCGGTACGCGACGGCCTGCTCCGCGCCGCCCGACTCGCCGGGTACGGGCATATCGAGCTGCCGGTCTTCGAGGACACCGAACTGTTCGCACGGGGAGTCGGCGAATCCACCGACGTGGTGAGCAAGGAGATGTTCACCTTCTCCGATCGCAGCGAACGCAGCGTCACCCTCCGTCCGGAAGGCACCGCGGGGGTGATGCGCGCGGTGATCGAGCACGGCCTGGACCGCGGCCAGCTTCCGGTGAAGCTGAGCTACGCCGGGCCATTCTTCCGCTACGAGCGGCCGCAGAAGGGCCGTTACCGGCAGTTGCAGCAGGTCGGGGTGGAAGCTGTCGGCGTAGACGATCCCGCGCTGGACGCCGAGGTCATCGCGGTCGCCGATGCGGGTTTCCGGAGTCTGGGCCTGACCGGGTTCCGGCTCGAGATCACTTCGCTCGGTGACGACACCTGCCGCCCGCAGTACCGCGAACGCTTGCAGGAATTCTTGTACAGCCTCGACCTGGACACCGAGACCCGGCGGCGGGCCGAGATCAACCCGCTGCGGGTGCTCGACGACAAGCGACCCGAGGTGCGGGAGATGACCGCGACGGCGCCGCTGATGATCGATCACCTGTCCGAGTCCGCGAAGACCCACTTCGAACAGGTCCTCGCGCACCTCGATGCGCTCGGTGTGCCGTATGTGCTGAATCCGCGAATGGTGCGCGGCCTGGACTACTACACCAAGACGACCTTCGAGTTCGTACACGACGGATTGGGCGCGCAGTCCGGGATCGGCGGCGGCGGCCGGTACGACGGTCTCATGGCCGAACTCGGCGGCCAGGCCCTGTCCGGAATCGGGTTCGGCCTGGGTGTCGACCGTACGGTTCTGGCACTGGCGGCCGAGGGGGTCACCGCGGGCGACCCGGCCCGCTGCGAGGTGTTCGGCGTCCCGCTCGGTGCGGCCGCCAAACAGCGCATGGTGGTGCTGGCCGGTGAGTTGCGCGCGGCGGGGGTCCGGGTCGACCTGGTCTACGGCGATCGCGGGGTGAAGGGCGGTATGAAGGCCGCCGATCGGTCGGGCGCGCGGTACACCCTGATCCTGGGCGACCGCGATCTGGCCGACGGGACCGCCGGGCTGAAGGATATGCAGACCGGCGACCAGCGGCAGGTCCCACTCGACGAGATCGTCGCCACGCTGACCGCGTAGCAGGCGCGCACCGCCTCGGCGGGCCGTGCGGGAGCGGCGGAGCCCGGTACCGGTATCGAGCCGCGGGATCGGCCCAGGGCGTCGTCCGGCGATTTCGCGGGCCGGCGGTCGGCGCGAAATGCGCACTGTCCGACGGGGCGTAGTACTGTCCGGTGCGACCCAGTCCCCCGATCGAAGAGCGGCTGCCGTGACCGATGCACCTCCGCCCGATGACGAGCAACGAATCGGGCTGGACCTGGTGGCACCCGAGTTGTACGCGCCGGTGCTGCGACGGCTGGCGCTGGTCGCCCTCGCTCTCGCGTTCGGAATCGGTGTGATCACCGGTCTGCTGTTCGACGTGCTCATCGGGTCGGTGGCGGGGCTGGTGGTAGCGGTACCCGCCGTGGGATACGCCGTAGCGGTCCGCCGACGCCGGCTGTGGCTGCGCGGAACCACGATCACTGCCCGCACCTTGCTGGGCGCCCGCCTGCTCGATATCGCGGCCCTCACCGGTGTCGAACTGCTCGTGTACCCCGGACGGCTGAGTCGCCTGGTGCTGCGGCTCACCGCCGGCCCCGACCGGCAGATCATCCCGCTCGCCATGTACACCGACGCCGGGAGCGGCCGGGAACTTCATCTGCTCGGATTGCGACGACTCGCCGACGCGCTGGTGCGCAGCGAGCTCCCCGCGGCACCGGCGGTCGCGGATCTGCTCGTCCATCAACTGCGCGCCGAAGCGCGTGACGCGGCACTTACGGAACGGCCGCTGTACCGCGCGGTGACGCTTACCCGAGCGAAGGACTACGTCTCTCCGATCGTCCTCACCGACCAGGAGATCGCGACCCTGCTCTGACCGGTATCCGGACGCGGTGTGTGGGGCCACCGTGCTGCCCGGGCGCGGATTCGTGACTTCAGCCCACGGTCCAGATCTCCGGGCCGGTGAGCAGATTCTGCAGTGAATCGGTGGTGACCGGGAACCGTTCCCGGGCCGCGGCGGCCTGGGCGCGGACACCGTCGTCGTAGGTGGGCCGGTCCACCGCTCGGAAGACGCCGGTGACCACGTGATCGAGGCCTTGATCGGACAGGCGGGACAGGGCGTAAGCGTATTCGGGGTCGTCGGTGTGTGCGTCGTGGACGATGATCTCGCTGTCGGGCACATTCGCCGCGGGCACCACCGCCAGCCCGAATCCTCTGCGTACTACGGCGAATTCGCTTTCGGCACCGAACCGCAGCGGTGCGCCGTGGCGCAGGCGGATGAGCCGCGATTCGCTGTCGCCGCGGCGCAGCACGTCGAAGGATCCGTCGTTGAAGATCGGGCAGTCTTGCAGGATCTCCACGAACGAGGTGCCCCGGTGTTCGGCAGCCGCACGCAGCACGTCGTTCAGGCCCGTGCGATCGGAGTCCAGTGCCCGCGCGGCGAAGGTGGCTTCGGCGCCGAGGGCCACCGACAGAGTGTTGAACGGGTGGTCCACCGAACCCATCGGGGTCGATTTGGTCACCTTGCCCGGTTCGGAGGTGGGGGAGTACTGCCCCTTGGTCAGGCCGTAGATCCGATTGTTGAACAGCAGGATCGTCATATTGACGTTGCGGCGCAGCGCGTGGATCAGATGGTTGCCGCCGATGGAGAGGGCGTCGCCGTCGCCGGTGACCACCCAGACCGACAGATCCGGCCGGGTCACCGCCATCCCGGTGGCGATCGCCGGGGCGCGGCCGTGGATGGAGTGGATGCCGTAGGCGTCGAGGTAGTACGGGAAGCGGCTCGAGCAGCCGATTCCGGAGACGAACATCAGATTCTCCCGGCGCAGGCCGAGATCGGCCAGGAAACCACGCACGGTGGCGAGAATGACGTAGTCACCGCAACCGGGGCACCAGCGTACCTCCTGGTCGGAGGTGTAGTCCTTGGCTTTCTGCGGGCCGTCGGCGGTGGGCACCCCGGACAGTCCGGAGACCGGGGTGAGTCCCAGTTCGGTTCCGATCAGCGAGGTTTCGATGATGGTCATGCTGTGCCCCCGTTCGTCCGATACGTGGCCCGGTCCCGCGCGGCGCGGACCTTGTCGTGCTCGAGGCCGGCCAGAGTGCCCTCCAGCGCCGCGTCGATGACACCCACGAGCTCCTGGGCGGAAAATGCCGTACCCGCCACCTTGGTCCACGGTTGGACATCGACCAGGTACTTCGCGCGCAACAACAGGGCCAGCTGACCGCCGTTCATCTCCGGTGCGACCACCGTGGAATACCGCTTCAGGACCTCGCCCAGATCGGGCGGTAGCGGATTCAGATGTCGCAGCGGCAGCTGCGCCACTCGTCCGCCGCGGCGCCGTACTCGCCGGCAGGCCTCGCCGATCGGACCGTAGGAACTACCCCAGCCGACCAGCAGCACCTCGGCCGCGCCGTCGGGATCATAGACCTCGGCGGGTGGTACCGGGATCCCGTCTATCTTGGCCTGCCGCAACCGCACCATCAGATCGTGGTTGGCCGGGTCGTAGGAGATATCGCCACTGCCGTCGGCCTTCTCCAGGCCACCGATCCGATGGGCCCGCCCCGCTGTACCGGGTACCGCGAGCGGGCGCGCCAGGGTTTCCGGATCCCGGGCATAGGGCCGGAAATCGTCCTCGCCGCCGGTATCGAATCCCGGGTCGATCGGGTCGAGTTCGCGCACCGCCGGGATGGCCCACGGCTCGGATCCGTTCGCGATCGAACCGTCGGAGAGCAGCAGTACCGGTGTCCGGTAGGTGAGGGCGATCCGCGCGGCTTCCACCGCGACAGCGAAGCAGTCGGCGGGGGAGCGCGGCGCCAGAACGGCCACCGGGGATTCGCCGTTGCGTCCGAAGAGGGCCTGTAACAGATCGGCCTGCTCGGTTTTGGTTGGCAGGCCGGTCGACGGGCCACCCCGTTGTACGTCGATGATGATCAGCGGCAGTTCGGTCATCACGGCCAAGCCGATGGTCTCGCTCTTCAACGCCAGACCGGGGCCCGATGTGCTGGTGACCCCCAGTGCGCCGCCCAGGGACGCTCCCAGCGCCGCACCGATCCCGGCGATTTCGTCCTCGGCCTGGAAGGTGGTTACACCGAAATTCTTGTGCTTGCTGAGTTCGTGCAGGATATCGGAGGCCGGGGTGATCGGATAGGTACCCAGGAACAGCGGCAGTCCCGCGAGGGAACTGGCTGTGATCAGGCCGTACGCCAGTGCGGTGTTACCGGTGATCTGCCGGTAGGTGCCGGCGGGCAGTACGGCCGGGGCGACGCTGTAGGTGGTGGCGAAGGCCTCGGTGGTCTCGCCGTAGTTCCAACCGGCTCGAAAGGCGAGGATATTGGCCTCGGCGATATCCGGTTTCGCGGCGAACTTCTCCCGCAGGAATTTCTCGGTCCCGCCGATGGGCCGCCCGTACATCCAGGACAGCAGCCCCAGCGCGAACATGTTCTTGGCGCGCTGTCCGTCCTTCTTGCCGACTCCGGTGGATTCGGTGGCGGTCAGCGTGAGCGAAGTCATCGGCACCTGATGGACCACGAATTCGCCGAGGCTGTCGTCGGCCAGCGGGTCGCCCGTGTAGCCGACCTTGGTGAGATTGCGTTTGGTGAATTCGTCGGTGTTGACGATCACGGTGCCGCCGCGTGGCAGTTCGCCCAGATTGGCCTTCAGCGCCGCCGGGTTCATCGCAACCAGTACATCCGGCTGGTCGCCGGCGGTGAGGATATCGTGGTCGGCGATCTGGATCTGGAACGACGACACACCCGGCAGCGTCCCCTGCGGTGCCCGGATCTCGGCCGGGAAATTCGGCTGGGTGGCGAGATCGTTGCCGAAGGCCGCTGCCTCGTGGGTGAACCGGTCGCCGGTGAGTTGCATACCGTCGCCCGAATCGCCGGCGAAACGGATGACGACACGATCCAATACCGCTGTGCCGGAATCGTTTCCGATGGACGCGGTCTCGGGGCGGCCGATGTTGTCGTGGTGCGAAACCATATGCGTGCTTCACTTCCTCGTCGAAATGAGCTGCCGGTCGCCAACCTACCCCGGTGCGGGGTCGTCGCGCCGGAAAAGCGCGGGCCGGGTCGGCGGCGGGAGCGGAACGAGGTGCTCGTACGTCTTTTCTGGGTGCGTACCTACCAGGGTAGGCGCGCCGCGCACGGCAGCCGTATGACCTGGGGACTCCGCATCAGGTTGCCTACGGGTGGTACAGGAAGAAGCGGGTCAGGCGAACAGCTCGAGCTGCGGGGCCGCCCGCGGTTCGGCGGCGGGTGGTATCAGGGGCTCGTCTTCTCGTACGGCGAGCAGGCCGTGCTGTTCCAGAAGTGGATCGATACGTTCGCGCAACCAGTCGGCGTACTCGGGGGCGACCACGGCACCGCGTCGGTACAGCCCTCGGTACCGACGCAGCAGCGCCGGATGATGTTCGGCCAGCCAGCCCAGGAACCAACCCCGGGTGCTCCCGCGTAGATGCAGCGGCAGGGCCACCGCCGATACCGCGCCCGCACCGGCCAGTTCACCGAAGAGTTCGTCGAGCTGGGATCGGCTGTCGGTGAGGTACGGGAGCACCGGGGCCACCATGATGTTCACCGCGAATCCGGCATCGCTGCAGGCGCGTACCAGATCCAGCCGGGCTCGCGGTGACGGTGTACCCGGCTCCAGGCCACGGTGCAGTTCGGGTTCCAGTAGAGCCAGTGATATCCCGATGTGCACCGGTACCGCACGCGCGGCCAGAGTGAGCAGTGGCAGGTCGCGGTGCAGCAGGGAGCCCTTGGTGAGGATGGAGAACGGCGTGCCGGAATCGGTGAGCGCGCGGATGATTCCGGGCATCAGCCGGTACCGGCCCTCCGCACGCTGGTACGGATCGGTGTTGGTGCCGAGTGCTACCTTCTCCCGATGCCAGGACCGGCGGGTGAGTTCACGCCGCAGGACCGCGGCGATATTGGTCTTCACCACGATCTGGGTGTCGAAATCGGTTCCGGCGTCGAATTCCAGATATTCGTGCGATCCGCGCGCGAAACAGTAACGGCAGGCGTGCGAACATCCGCGCATCGGATTGACCGTCCACCGGAAGGGCAGCTTCGATTCGTCGGGGATCTTGTTCAGCGCACTTTTGCAGAGCACCTCGTGAAAGGTGATCCCGTCGAACTCGGGAGTCTGTACGGTGCGGGCGAACCCGGCCTTGTCGAGGCCGGGCAGCGCGCCGTCGTCGGCGTCCAGGGTTTGGTTCTGCCACCGCACCGGACCAGTCGAACACGCGTTCTAAACGCTGTCAAGCAGTCGGGGTGAAATCAGGGAGGGGGGCGTGCGGATCGGCGAAGAACCCGACCAGATCCCGCACGGTGTCGTCGATGGGACGCGGCTGATAACCGAGTTCACGGGTGGCCTTGCCGTGGTCGACCAGTGGCGCCGAGATCAGCGCGCCGAGGGCGGCCTTCGAAACGATATCGGTGCCGAGCCTCCTGCCGATCGGCTCCAGCACGGGAATGAGCCCCGAGACCAGCTTCGGGGAGATGGAGAATCGCGGCCCTCTCTTCCCGCCGTGGCGCGCGGCCATCCGGCAGAGCTCGAGCATGGAGATCATCTCACCGCCGATCAGATAGTTCTCCCCGGTCCGGCCGTGTTCGCCGGCCAAGAGCAGCCCCCGCGCGACATCGCGCACATCCACGAGGTCGAAGCCGCCGTCGATCATGGCCGGTATACGGCCGCGGGCGGCATCGCGCAGCGAGCGGTTGATCCGCGAGAGGGGCGCCCCGTGATCGGCCGGACCGAAAACGCCGGTGGGATTGCAGATCACTGCGTCCAGGCCCGCTTCGACCACTGCGCGCAACTCGATCTCGCCGTTCCATTTGGAACGGTCGTAGACCGGCAGGCTCGCCTCGGTGGACCGGGGGGTCGTCTCGTCGATACTTCCCCCGCAGCTGTACTGGTCGAAGGCATGGATCGAGCTGGCGTGTACGAACCGGCGGGCCCCCACGGCGTGCGCGGCCTCGGCGACCACCCGGACACCCTCGGTGTTCACCCGCCATGCCAGGTCGTGCTTATCGGCGAGGGTGATCACCGCGACCAGGTGATACACGATCTCGGCGCCGTCGAGGGCTGCCCGCATGGATTCGGGATCCAGGACGTCGGCGCTCACCCAGGTGATGTTCGCCGCGCCGGGCTGCCGTGGCGCCACGCGGTCGATGGCGACGATATCGTCGCCGCGCGCGGCGAGCAGCGGGAGCAGATTCGTACCCAGGTAGCCGGCTGCGCCGGTCACTGCGACCTTCATGGAGACGAGAATATAGAACTTGTTCTAATTTGCAACATGTTCTATTTTCGCCCCCCTTGCGGTGTCTCGTGTGCGGGTGGTCGAGTGGGCTATATTCGGGCGGCAACCATTTGGTGCCGCAAGGGGTGTGCGTCGTTGCGGCTTACGAGACGTTCCATGCGGTGGCCACGATGAAGTTTCACGAAGAATGAGGGGGGAGCTCGATGAGTGATGTCTCGGTAGCAACCGACGCCCTGCGCGCGTTCGGAATCACGAATTCCGGAATCGGGACCGAGATCGCGGCGGTCGGCAATATCGACGCCGTGACCAACGTCGCCGCACTGACGCCGGTTTTCGGTTTGATCGGCGCCGACTATCTGGCCATGTTCGCTGCCGCCCAAGTACTGCAGGCGCGCGATATCAACGATCTGTCGGCCAAGTATCAGAAGCTGTCGGAGGCCGCCTTCACCTCCGCGTTCAACTACGACCTGACCGATGACGGTACGGCTGGTGCGCTCGGTACGACCGGGAGCGGGCTGTGAGGCCGCTCGACAACACCGCGTCGGCGGGTGTGATCGCGCCCGAACTCCAGCACGCGGTGTCGACAGCCCCGGCGAGTGTTCCGGAAACGGTGGCGCCCTCGGTACAACCGGATCCGAACGCCGCCATCCAGGACATTCCGCTGGCTCAGCTTCCCGACGGTGAGCAGCCGGTGGAGGCGCCGGAATTCGTCCTGTCCCAGCGGATCTCCGACGATGCTCCCGGGGCGCCTGCGGCGGGTCTGCCGGGGTTGTCCGGGCTCGGCGGGGGCGCGGCCGATGCGCAGGACATCCTGTCCGGTGTGGCCGAGGAAGCTTCCGGTCAGGCGAACCAGCTGCTCGGCGCCGTCAACCAGGCCGCGGCGCCGGTGGTGGATACGGCACAGGGCGTACTCGGCCAGGTTCTGAACACCGCCGCTGCGAGCACCGGCGCTCCCGCCGCGGCGGCCGCCGGTGGTGCTCCGGCGGCAGCCGCCCCGGCGCTACCGTCCGACCCGGTAGCGGCGCTGCTCGGCGGCGCCGCGCTGCCCGCCCTGCCCGGTATAGACGTGCTGTTCCAGCCGATCCGCGATCTGCTGAGCAGTTTCGGCACCGGAGTCATCGGCGCGCTGGATCCGACCGCGATCTTGAGTCGGTCCTCGGCGGTCATCGAGACCGCCATGAGCGTGGGCAAGAGCAGCCTGACCACCATGGGACAGGTCTGGGAGAGCGACACCGCGCAGACCGCGCAGACCGCCGGGCAGGAGGCCAACAACTCCGGATTGCAGACCAGCGAGCGCGGTATCGATATCGCGGCCCTCACCCAGGCCGCCGCATCGGTCGTCCAACAGGGCAACGCGCAGCTCAGTACCATCGCCACCTCGTTCATCGGTCAGGCCGTCGCACTCGCCCCGGTGGTGATGACCCCGCCCGCGCAGACCGCGCTCATCGCCACCGCCACCGAACATCTGGGCCAGGCCGTGATCGTGGCCAACGCCACCCGTGGTGATCTCGCCGGCAAAACCACCGAACTGGGCGGGATGGTGCAGAGCCTGGTGGGCGTCGACGGCCAGCAAGCCGCCGAGGCCGCCCAGAACGTGGCCCAGAGTGTCGGTGAGCCGATCATGCAGCAGGCGCAGAGTATGGCCTCCGATACCTCGGGTCTGGAATCGATCCTGGGCGCCACGGCGGACGACCCGGCGTCCACCACCCTCGCCGGCCTGCACTCCGGTAGCCCGAGTACCACCTCCGGTAGCCCCGGCCTCACCACGGGCAGTCCGGGACTGTCGAGCGGTTCGCCGGGAACGCCCGGCTCCCCGTCGGTGCCCGGCGTGCCCGGCGCCGCCGCCCAGCCGCCGCTGGCGAATGTCCTCCGCCCGGGCGCGCTGGCCACCGGGATGCCGGCCGCCACCACACCCGCGTCGAGTTCCTTCATGGGTGGTCCACCCGGCGGTGCGGCCGGGCAGCAGCGCAACAACGACGAGGAACACTCTCGAACAGTCGACCCGTACCGCAGCGCCACCGGTAACGACGATCTCACCGGGCCACTCGGCGAATCCGCTCCCGAGGTTATCGGCGCGGTGGACGCCGACGAGGACGCCGGGTACGACAACCAGTTCTGAGGCGGCGGAACCGGCGGGTCAGCGCAGGCCCGCCGGGTCGTTCAGGTCGGCCTGCGAATAGGTGTCGCAAGCCGACACCTCACCGGTTCGATACCCGGTGAGGAACCATTTCTGCCGCTGCTCGGAGGCGCCGTGCGTCCAGACCTCCTGGTTCACCCGGCCGTGCGCGGCCCCCTGGATCCGGTCGTCACCGACCGCGGCTGCCGCGGACAATGCGTCCTGGATATCGGGATCGGTCAGTGGCAGCAGAAACGGCGTATTCGAACCGGGCGCGGGGGTTTTGTCCGCATAGTGGGCCCAGATACCCGCGTAGCAGTCGGCTTGGAGTTCGGTACGCACCGCGCCGGATTCCGGGCCCCGAGGATCCTGCTGGGCCCGGCCGATATCGCCGAGCAGATTCTGGATGTGGTGACCGACCTCATGAGCCACGACATACTCCTGGGACAGCGGCCCGCCGCCGGCCCCGAAGCGGTCCACCAACTCCTGGAAGAAACCGATATCGAAATAGGCGGTCCGGTCGGTGGGACAGTAGAAGGGCCCCACCTCGCTGCTCGCATAGCCGCAGCCGGTGGAGACCCCGCCGGTGAACAGGCGGATGCCCGGGGCCTCGTAGACGGCGCCGGTCTGCCCGGGAAGTTCCTGCGACCAGACCGCGTCCAGGCTCTGCGCGGTGAGCACCACCCGGCAGTCCGCATACCTGTTGGCATCCGCGCCGGTGCGGCAGTGTTCGGGAGTGCCCGCCGTTTCCCCCATCCGCTGGTCCAGGTCCTCGACGCCCGTGAACTGGCCGAGTACCGAACCGGGGTCACCACCGAGCAGCAAGGCGAGCACCAGCACGATCAACCCTCCGGCGCCACCGCCCAGAGCGAGTTTTCCGCCCCTGCCGGGTCCGCCGCCCGAGGAAGCACGGCCCGGGTCGATCTGCGATCCCTCGTCGAAGGTCATGGCTGATCCCGTCTGTGAACGCGTCCGCCGCGGCATGCTCGGGTGCTCGCAATATATCCGTTTACGTCCGCTCGGCGTGGCCCACTACGATGGCAACCGCATCCGGAGGCCGTCCCGGTGTACTCCGCCCGTCGAAAGGAATACCGTGCTGCGCACCCACTTGGCCGGTTCATTGCGAAGTGAACAGGCCGGTCAGACCGTTACCCTCTCCGGTTGGGTGGCCCGGCGGCGTGACCACGGTGGCGTGATCTTCATCGATCTGCGTGACGCTTCCGGCGTGGCGCAGGCGGTGTTCCGCGAAGGTCCGGCGGCCGAGCAGTCGCACCGGCTGCGCGCGGAATACTGTGTGCGGATCGTCGGCGTGGTCGAACAGCGGCCCGAGGGCAACGAGAACCCGGAGTTGCCGACCGGCGCGATCGAAGTCGACGTCAAGGAACTCGAGGTGCTCAACGAGAGCGCTCCGTTGCCCTTCCAGCTCGACGAACAGCCCGGTGAGGAAGCCAGGCTCCGGTACCGCTACCTGGACCTGCGTCGCGAGGCTCCCGCCCATGCCATCCGGCTGCGGTCCAAGGTCAACGCCGCGGCCCGCACCGTGCTCGCGCGGCACGAGTTCATCGAGGTCGAAACCCCGACCCTGACCCGCTCGACGCCGGAGGGTGCCCGCGACTTCCTGGTGCCGGCGCGGTTGCAGCCCGGTAGCTTCTACGCACTGCCGCAGAGCCCGCAGCTGTTCAAACAGCTGCTCATGGTGGGCGGTATCGAACGGTACTTCCAGATCGCGCGCTGCTACCGCGACGAGGACTTCCGCGCCGACCGGCAGCCCGAGTTCACCCAGCTCGACCTGGAGATGAGCTTCGTACGCCAGGAGGATGTCATCCTGCTGGCCGAGGACATCCTGCTGGCGCTGTGGGAGCTCATCGGCTACCGGATCCCCACGCCTATCCCGCATATGACCTATGCCGAGGCGATGCGGCGGTTCGGCAGCGATAAACCCGATCTCCGCTTCGGGGTGGAGATCACCGAATGCACCGAATACTTCGCGAACACGCCGTTCCGGGTCTTCCAGGCCCCGTATGTGGGCGCGGTTGTCATGCCGGGCGGCGCGAGCCAGCCGCGGCGCCAGCTCGACGCCTGGCAGGACTGGGCCAAACAACGCGGTGCCAAGGGCTTGGCGTACGTGCTGGTCGGCGAGGACGGCACGCTCACCGGCCCGGTGGCCAAGAACCTCACCGAGGACGAACGCGCGGGCCTGGCCGCGCACGTCGGCGCAGTGCCGGGTGATTGCGTGTTCTTTGCTGCGGGCCCGGTCAAGGCTCAGCGCGCGCTCCTGGGTGCGGCACGTTCGGAGATCGCGCACCGGGTCGGGCTGATCGACGAGAACGCGTGGTCGTTCGTGTGGATCGTGGACGCCCCGTTGTTCGAACCGGCTGCCGACGCGACCGCCAGCGGCGATGTGGCGCTGGGGCATTCGGCGTGGACGGCGGTGCATCACGCGTTCACCTCGCCGAAACCGGAATCGCTGGACACCTTCGACACCGATCCCGGCGAGGCGCTCGCCTACGCCTACGACATCGTTTGCAACGGTAACGAGATCGGCGGCGGCAGTATCCGTATCCATCGTAAGGATGTGCAGGAACGCGTATTCAAGGTGATGGGAATCAGCGAGGACGAGGCGCAGGAGAAATTCGGCTTCCTGCTCGACGCGTTCGCCTTCGGCGCCCCGCCACACGGCGGTATCGCCTTCGGCTGGGACCGGATCGTGGCACTGCTGGCCGGGCTGGACTCCATTCGCGAGGTGATCGCGTTCCCGAAGACCGGTGGCGGTGTCGACCCGCTCACCGACGCCCCGGCGCCGATCACCGCGCAGCAGCGCAAAGAAGCCGGTCTGGACGCCGTACCCCAGCCGAAAGGGAAGCCGCCCGAGGGTAACGGCGTGGCGCAGACGCCGGCCGAGGCGGCCGGCGCCTGACCCCCCGGCTACACGGGCGAGACCGGGCCTCCGGTGAGCGTGCGATACGCGTAGGTCACCGCGATCACCGCCACCGGGCCCGCGGCCAGCAGGCCGAAGCCGCACGCCAGCAGGCCCAGGGCTGTCACCGCGATAACGGTCAGCACCAGCAGCAGCACCCGCCACGGATCGCGCAACACCAGCAGAAAGCTGGACTTGATCGCCTCCACCGGGCTCTGCCCCTGTTCGATCGCGAAGTGCAGCGAGAACATACAACCGATCCCCACCGCGATCCCGGGGATCAGGCACAGCGCCGAGGCGAGAGTGGTGGCGAGAAAGGCCAGCAGCGCGGTCAGGAACGCGTTCGCCATACTGCCCAGGTAGAAATACGAGCCGAAACCCGGACGGTAGCCGTCGGTCTCGTAGAGGGCGCCGCGAACCATAGCGGCCTGCAGCAGCCACAATCCGGCCATGACCGCGGCGAAGAGCACGAGCAGACCCAGCGCCGAACTCGGCTCCACGACGCGGACGATCAGATAGAACACCAGGTAGATGATTACGCCGAGCGAGGTGACCGCGACCCACGGGCCCGGATTGAGTTTGAACTTCTCCAGGCCGTAACTGAGAGCATGCCCGACGTCGAGCCGGCCGGGAATCCCCGTCCCGTACGCCTGGTACCCGTAGACCTGTGTGTTCGGGTCCGGGCCGGTGCCGGGCGGGCCGTACACCGGCTGCGCGGGGGGCGCATCCGTTTCCGTGCTTCCGTGCGGCGTGGTGCCCCGGGCGCCGGGCGACGCCGCGCCGGTCCCAGCGGAATCAGGCGGTGGGGTATAGCGTGGCGCGCCCGAGCTCTCCTCCACGGTGGGCCGCTGCGCGGCTCCGGGTTCGCCGGCCGGTGGCGGGGCACCCGGAAGGGGAGTGTTGCTACTCACCACGGCGCTGCCGGACTCGGCCGTCGAGATGGGGTGAGTCACGCCCTTTGTCGGGGGGTGTTCACCTGCCGTGGCCGGATCACCGGGAGAGGCCGGGGCGGAACGCGGTGTGTCGGTCACGCTGGCATACCTTTCGACGCAGCTGGTTTCCGGTGTGGCGCACAGCAGTTCAGATCGAGAAAACCCGACCCGCACACCGCTGTCAAGCAGGCCGGTCACGCGGCGGAGAACCCAGCGGACACGCCGAACGACACGGAAAGGTTGTTCAACCGCTCGCTAGAAGTGACCGAATGCGAGTAACTTGAGATGCGATGACTGCACTATTGGCAGAACGAGCCACCGAAGTCGTATCCGCAGCACAACAGTTGCTCACAAAGCGAATGGGTGCTCCGGTGAAGCTGAGCGATCCCACCGAACTGAGCGGCAGCGGGCGGACGACCGTCCTACGTGTCCGGGTCGCCGAGAACGCGTTCTCACTACCCCGCACCCTGATCATCAAGCAGGTGCGCGGGTCTGTATCCGACCCGAAGAACGTCACCGTCACCCCGGGCGTCGCCAGCGTCGATTCGGCGTTCCTACGGGAAGCGGTCTCCTACCAGTTCACGACTGCGCTGAGCCGTGGTGAACGCCCCGGCGCCTACCTGATCGCACACAGCCTGCCCGACCGGTTGCTGATCCTCAGCGATCTGGGTGAGAACACCAAACTCACCGATGTTCTGCGCACCGGCGTCGAACCCGCCACCCGCAACGCCATGATGGCGTTCGCGCAGGCACTCGGCCGGATGCACGCAGCGACTGTGGGACGCGAGCCCGATTTCGTGGCGCTGCTGCGCCGCGTCGACGTCGTGCACCGGGTCGACGGGATCGCCCAGCAGGCCGAAGCCGCCGTCGCGGAAATGCCGGCCCTGCTGCGCCGCGAACTCGGTATCGACGTCCCCGACGAGGTGAGTGAACAGGTCGCGCACGGCGCGCGACTGTTCACCGGTGGCCGGTTCCGCGCCTTCAGCCCCTCGGACCTGTGCCCGGACAATGTGATCCTCAACGAAGAGGGCGCCCGCATCCTCGACTACGAATGGGGCGGATTCCGGGACGCAACCCTCGATATCGCCTATGCACTGGTCTCCTTCCCCGGATGCCTCTGCGATATCGAACTCTCTCGCGAGCGCGCCCTGCAGATGGTGGAAGCCTGGCGTGCCGAAGTGGTCGGTGTCTGGCCAGCTCTCGCCGACGACACGCTGCTCGCGGACAAGATCCTCGAAGCACGGCTGATCTGGGTATGGCTCAGCACCTACTGGTTCCTGCCGGCCGACCACGCCCGAATCGCCTCGGCCCGCGAACACGGACTGTCGGTCCCACGCTCGGACGCATTGCTCAACCGGTGGGCAGGCCTGGCGGAGGACGCGCGATGCCTCGGTAACGATGCCGTCGGCGATTTCGCCGAGGCGGTCTGCGCCGTCCTCGACGAGCACTTCAGCTGAGCTGTGTTTATTTGCCCCGCCTTCGGCGGGGCGGGTCGGGGCCCTATTAACCCCGGTTCTTCACTCCTACGCTCAGTCGCTGCGCTCCTTCGCTTCGTCGCTCCAGAACCGGGGCGGGCCCCGACTGTGTGGATGGTTCTCGCCTTCGGCGTCGCTTCGGGGGCCTCGTGAGCCCGGGTGTTCGCTCCGGCGCTCGGTCGCTGTGCTCGGTCGCTCTGATGCGCTCCAGAACCGGGGCGGGCCCCGACTGTGTTGATGGCGCCGACCGTTCGGAGGGGAGGGGAGGTGCGTGCGCTGGTTGTCCTGGGGGCTCATCGGCGGCGCTGCGTCCGGGTCTACGGGTAGGGCGGGGACTGTCGTCGTGTGCTGTGAGGAGTTCGTGGAGGCCGCGGTATGAGCGAGGGAGTCCGCACTGCACGGGGCCGGATGCCCGGTGTGCGCACCGGACAGGGTGTCGGCGGTGGACGGTACGGTCGCTGTCATGAGTGACGGTCTGTTCGATATGCCCGGTGCGGCGGCGGGCGCACCGGATATCGCCTTCGCGGGCGAGGCCGCACGGGACGGTGGGGCGTACGCGCCGCTCGCGGTGCGGATGCGGCCCGCCTCGCTCGACGAGGTCGTCGGGCAGCAGCATCTGCTCGGGCCCGGGTCGCCGCTGCGGCGGCTGGTCGAAGGGTCGGGTGCCGCCTCGGTACTGCTCTACGGTCCGCCCGGAACCGGAAAGACGACCCTCGCCTCGCTGATCTCCCATGCCACCGGCCGCCGGTTCGAGGCGCTCTCCGCGCTGTCGGCGGGGGTCAAGGAGGTACGTGCGGTCATCGATATCTCGCGGCGGCGGTTGACGGCAGGTGAACAGACTGTGCTGTTCATCGACGAGGTGCACCGCTTCTCCAAAACGCAACAGGATGCGCTGCTGGCCGCGGTCGAGAACCGCATCGTGCTCCTGGTCGGCGCGACCACGGAGAACCCGTCGTTCTCCGTGGTTTCGCCGCTGCTGTCCCGGTCGCTGGTACTGCAACTGCATTCGCTCGAGCCGGACGATATCCGTGCCGTGCTCACCCGAGCTGTTGCCGATCCCCGTGGTCTGGACGGGCAATACGCGGTCACCGAGGAAGCCCTCGACCACATCGTCCGGATCGCCGGCGGTGATGCGCGACGCGCGCTCACCGCGCTCGAGGCCTCGGCGGAATCCTCGTTGGACGGGACGGTGGGCCTGGACCTGGTGGCCGCGAGTATCGACAAGGCGGCGGTTCGCTACGACCGCGCCGGTGACCAGCATTACGACGTGATCAGCGCCTTCATCAAATCCATCCGCGGGTCCGACGTCGACGCGGCCCTGCACTATCTGGCGCGGATGCTGACAGCGGGCGAGGATCCACGTTTCATCGCTCGCCGCCTGTTGATCCACGCCAGCGAGGACATCGGGATGGCCGATCCGACCGCGCTGCAGACCGCCGCGGCGGCGGCTCAGGTGGTGCAGCTGGTCGGGTTGCCGGAGGGCAGGCTGGCGCTGGCGCAGGCCACCATCCATCTGGCGACCGCGCCGAAATCGGGTGCGGTGGTCGCGGCCATCGGTGCGGCCATGGCCGATGTGGCCGCCGGGAAAGCGGGGACGGTACCCGCACATCTGCGGGACGGTCACTATTCGGGCGCGGAGCGGCTCGGCAATGCTCAGGGTTATCGCTACCCGCACGACGCCCCGGACGGTGTACTCGCCCAGCAGTACCCACCGGACGAACTCGTGGGGGTGGACTACTATCACCCCACCGACCACGGTCACGAACGGGCGGTCGGGCCCAGGGTCGGCACGCTGCGCAGGATCGTGCGCGGTCTGCGTCCCGGAAACACGGCTCGGTGATAATTCGGGTGCACGGCACCGGTAGGCTGGATATTCGTGCAGACCCACGAGATCAGACGGCGGTTCCTGGACCATTTCGTAAGTGCCGGGCATACAGAGGTGTCCAGCGCATCGCTGATTCTCGACGACCCGAACCTGCTGTTCGTGAACGCGGGCATGGTGCAGTTCAAGCCGTATTTCCTCGGTCAGCAGACCCCGCCGTTCCCGCGCGCGACCAGCGTGCAGAAATGCGTGCGTACCGGTGATATCGAGGAAGTCGGCGTCACCACGCGACACAATACGTTCTTCCAGATGGCGGGTAATTTCTCGTTCGGCGACTACTTCAAGGAAGGCGCCATCCGCTTCGCCTGGGAGCTGATCACCAACCCGCAAGAGGACGGCGGATACGGGTTCGATCCGGAGCGGATCTGGGTCACCGCCTACCAGGACGATCCCGAGGCCGCCGAGATCTGGCGCCGAGTGGCCGGTATCCCCGACGAGCGGATCCAGTTCCGCGACGGTAAGGACAACTACTGGGATATGGGCGTACCCGGCCCCGGCGGGCCCTGTTCGGAGATCTATTACGACCGCGGACCGGAATACGGTCGCGACGGCGGGCCCGTTGCCGACGAGGACCGCTACCTGGAGATCTGGAACCTGGTCTTCATGCAGGACATCCGCGGCGAGGACAGCCCGAAGCTGGGTTTCCCCCCGATCGGAGTGCTACCCAAGAAGAACATCGATACCGGTATGGGCGTCGAGCGCATCGCATTGCTGCTCCAGGGCGTCGACAACGTCTACGAAACCGATCTGCTGCGTCCCATCATCGACAAGGCCGAGGAACTGACCGGCCGCTCCTACGGTGTGGAACACGCCGACGATGTGCGGTTCCGGGTCATCGCCGATCACGCGCGCACCTCGGCCATGCTGATCGCCGACGGCGTCAACCCCGGTAACGACGGCCGCGGCTATGTGTTGCGCCGGTTGCTGCGCCGGATCGTGCGCTCGGCCCGGCTGCTCGGCGCCGAACAGCCGGTGATGAGCGAATTCATGCGGGTCGTGCGCGATCTGATGGCACCGTCGTATCCGGAACTGGCCACCGACTACTCGCGTATCGAAACCGTCGCCGTCGGCGAGGAGACGGCATTCCGCAAGACGCTCAGCACGGGTTCGAAGCTGTTCGACGAAACCGCCGAGCAGGTCAAGGCGACGGCTCCGCGCGGTGGTACCGGCACCATCTCCGGTGCCGATGCCTTCACCCTGCACGACACCTACGGGTTCCCGATCGATCTCACCCTGGAGATGGCCGCGGAGGCCGGATTGTCGGTGGACGAGGACGGGTTCCGCACGCTGATGGCCGAACAACGCCGGCGAGCCAAGGAAGACGCGCACGCGCGCAAGCACGCGCACGCCGACCTCTCGGTGTACAAGGACCTGGTCGACCGCGGCGATACCGAGTTCACCGGCTTCGACGAACTGACCTCCGAGGCGCATGTGCTGGCCCTGATCTCCGACGGGGTTCGGGTGCCCACCGCGCAGGCCGGCACCGATATCGAGGTGATCCTGGATCGCAGCCCGCTCTACGCCGAATCCGGCGGGCAGATCGCCGACCGCGGCACCATCACCGCGGCGGGCACAAAGCTCGTCGTCAACGATGTGCAGAAGATCGCGAAGAAACTGTGGGTGCACCGTTGTACCGTCGAGCAGGGCCAGATCACCGAGGGTGATGTGGTGCTGGCTCAGGTCGACCCGGGTTGGCGGCGCGGTGCCACCCAGGGGCATTCCGGTACCCATATGGTGCACGCGGCGCTGCGCCAGGTGCTGGGCCCGAACGCGGTCCAGGCGGGTTCGTTGAACAAGCCGGGCTACCTGCGATTCGATTTCAGTTGGCAGGGTCAGCTCACCGAACAGCAGCGGGCCGATATCGAAGCGGTGTCCAACGACGGTGTGGGCGCGGACTTCCCGGTGAACACCTTCGTCACCGATCTGCCCAAGGCCAAGGAGATGGGCGCTCTGGCGCTGTTCGGGGAGAACTACGGTGACCGGGTTCGTGTGGTCGAGATGGGTGGGCCGTTCTCGATGGAACTCTGCGGTGGCACCCATGTGGGCCACTCGTCGCAGATCGGCCCCATCACCTTGCTCGGGGAGTCGTCGGTGGGTTCGGGCGTGCGGCGTGTGGAGGCCTTCGTCGGCCTGGACTCCTACCGGCATCTGGCCAAGGAGCGGGCGCTGCTCGCGGGTGTCGCGTCCATGTTGAAGGTTCCCTCCGACGAGGTGCCGGGCCGGGTCGAGCAGTTGGTGGACCGGCTCCGGGTCGCCGAGAAAGAACTCGAGCGGACCAAGATCGCCGCAGTGCTGTCCTCGGCCGGCACGTTCGCCGACGCTGCCGAACGGATCGGCGAGGTGCTGCTCGTGGCAGCCGCCGCGCCCGCGGGAGTCTCGGCCGGCGATCTGCGCACCCTGGCCACCGATATCCGCGGGCGGCTGGGCACCACCCCCGCAATCGTGGTGTTGCTCGGAAATAACGAGGGCAAGGTGCCCTTCGTGGTGACCGTGAACAAGCCCGCCCAGGCGCTGGGATTCGCCGCAGGCGATCTCGTGGGCGTCTTCGGGCCGCGGATCGCGGGCCGCGGCGGCGGCAAGCCGGAAATGGCGCAGGGCGCGGGCTCGGATCCCACGGGGATCGAGGCGGGTCTGGCGGCAGTGCGCGATCACATCGGCACACACGCCGGCTGATGGCGGTGGGCTCGCAGGACGACCCTCCCGTCGACCGGCCCGATCCTGTCTCCGATCCGGGGCGGGGCCGGCGGCTGGGAATCGACGTGGGCAGCGTCCGGATCGGGGTCGCGGCGAGTGATCCCGACGGGATACTGGCGACGCCAGTGGAGACCGTACCGCGCGATACCGGCGCCCGCCGGGCCGGGCGTCGCCCGGCCGGTAGCGTACGCGACACCCGCTCCGGCCCCGGTCCGGGAGCCGATATCGCGCGAATCGTGGCGATCGCACACGAGTACGAGGTGGTGGAGGTCATCGTCGGTCTGCCCCGCACCCTGCGCGGCGAGAAGGGGACTTCGGCGCGGATGGCGACGGAGTTCGCCGGAAGGTTGCGCGACTCGCTGCCCGAAGTGCCGATCCGGCTTTCCGACGAACGTTTGACTACGGTGTCTGCTGCACGCGCTCTGCGGGACAGCGGTGTTCGAGCGCGCGGACAGCGGCAGGTGATCGATCAGGCGGCTGCTGTATCGATCCTGCAGAGCTGGTTGGACGAACGGAGTTCTGTGATGAGGTCGGCCGAGGACGCGGCACGGACCGCGTTGTCCGGAGACGATGAATGACGGATCGATGGGCGCAAGCGGAGGCGCGATTCCGGCAGCGTGAGGCCGAACGGCGGTACCGCCGCGACGACAGGGCCTGGGAACGGTCCCGCCGGGCATCCGCCATGCCGGTCGCCGACGAGCCGGACCGGTACGACGAACCCGAGGAGGGCTGGGACCCTCTCGAAGATGACGACACCGCCGTCATCCCCCGCTATGTCGACGACGACGAAGGCGAGTACGACGACGATTTCGACGACGAGCCCGAACCCGAGCCGCGGCCCCGGTCGCGTCGCCGCGCGGGAGCTCGGACCGCACCCGCTCGCGGTGGCCGCGCAGCGGCCCGGAAAGCCGCCCGCGAACAGGAGGGTGGTCGTCGCCGGCTGATCTGGGTGGCGGCGGCGGTGCTGCTGGTGCTGGTCGTCGGCGCGGGAGTGTACAAGCTGGTCAACCGCTACACCCCGGCCGAGGATTTCGCCGGACCGGCGGGCGCGCCCGTGGTGGTTCAGGTGCGATCGGGCGATACCGCCAGCGAGGTCGCCTCGACGATGGCGGAGGCGGGAATCGTCGCCAGTTCCGCTGCCTTCTACGAAGCCGCCGTGCAGAACGAAGGGATGAACGCGCTGCAGCCCGGCTACTACGCGATCCCGGTACACAGCCCGGCCGCGGACGCGGTCGCGGCACTGGTGACGCCCAGCTCGCGGGTCGGCAATGTGGTCGTGTCCGAGGGCCGGCAACTGCACGATCAGCACGATGTGAACACCGGCGCGCGTAAGGAGGGCATCTACACCAAGATCGCCGCGGCGAGCTGTGTGGGCGCCGAACCCGAACGCCGCTGCGTCACCTACGAACAACTCGAACAGGCCGGCGCGACCACCGATCTGGCCTCGCTCGGCGTCCCGGAGTGGGCCGTGGAATCGGTTCGCACGGTTCCGGATCGCGCACGCCAGCTCGAGGGGTTGATCGCGGCCGGCAGCTGGGATTTCGACCCGAGCGGATCCGCGCTGGACATCCTGCGTCAGCTGGTCACCGAGAGCGCCGACAATTACGAGGCCACCGGGCTGCTGGAATCGGGCCGGGTGAACGGGCTCAGCCCGTACGAAACGCTGATCGGCGCCTCCCTCGTGGAACGTGAAGCGCTGCCCCAGGATATGAGCAAGGTCGCCCGGGTGATCGTGAACCGGCTGGAAATCGATCAGCCGTTGCAGTTCGACTCGACGGTCAACTACGCACTCGACAAGACCGAGGTCGCGACCACCGACGCCGACCGCAACCAGACCACGGCGTGGAACACCTACGCCATGCCCGGGCTGCCCGCGACCCCGATCTCCTCGCCGTCGATCGCGGCCCTGGAGGCGATGGAGGAACCCGAACCCGGTATCTGGCTGTACTTCGTGACGGTAGACAAAGAGGGGACGACGCTGTTCACGGAGAGCTATACCGAACACTTGCAGAACATCGAATTGGCGATGGAGAGCGGGATTCTGGATAGTGGACGCTGACCCCGCGGGCCCGCGCCGCGCCGCTGTGCTCGGCAGCCCCATCACCCATTCGAAGTCTCCACAGCTGCATCTGGCCGCCTATCGTGCGCTGGGGCTGGACTGGACCTACGAGCGGATCGAGTGCACCGCCGCGCAATTGCCCGGACTGGTGGCCGGGCTCGGCCCGGAGTGGGCCGGATTGTCGGTGACCATGCCGGGCAAGGAAGCCGCGCTCGCGTATGCGCAGATCCGCACCGAGCGTGCTGTACTCGTCGGTTCGGCCAATACCCTGGTCCGCACCGCGAGCGGCTGGCGCGCGGACTGTACGGATGTGGACGGGGTGCTGGGCGCGTTACGCGGCGGCGGCGTACGGGAACTGTCCGAGGCGGTGGTGCTCGGTGCCGGAGGCACCGCACGACCCGCGCTCCTGGCCTTGACCGAACTCGGTGCGCAGACGGTCACCATCGTCGCCCGCGACGCCGGCCGGGCGGCCGGGGCCCGGGAACTCGCCGAGCAGCTCGGCCTGTCGGCCCGGGTGATCGGATTTGCCGCCCCGGAGCTGGCCGCAGTCTGTAGCAGCGCGGGGGCCGTGGTCAGCACCGTTCCGTATCCGGCGGCCGCGACGGTAGCCGGTGCGGTGGCCGCCGCGCCCGTGGTGCTCGATGCGCTGTACAGCCCGTGGCCCACCCCACTGGCCGAAGCAGTGGTTGCCGCCGGGCACACCGTGATCGGTGGTCTGCAGATGTTGCTCGAACAGGCATACGGACAGGTCGAACAGTTCACCGGCCGGCCCGCGCCCCGGGAGGCGATGGCCGCCGCGCTCGGCGACCTCGGGTGAACGACCGACCACCGTAGCCCGGCGAAAATCTGTAACGGGTTCTAGTTCGCTGCGCGGAGCGTTATGGTGATCGGCATGACTGCGTGGTTGTTGCGGGCACTGGCGCTCGGTGGACTGGCCGTCGTGCTGCGGGTACTCCTGGGATTCGCGATGGGATACATCCCGACCTACGGGGTGTGGTTGCGGCTGTTGTGCCTGGTAGTACTGATCGGCGTCGCGGTGGCGTGGGGCCTGCGCGACGGCCGGGCCGACCGCCACCGGCATCCGAACCCTGAGCACGGAACAGATCTGACGATCCGGTGGCTGCAGACTGCGGTGGTCGCCGGTGTGGGCTGTGGGCTGGTGTCCTGGCTGCTGGATTTCCTGCCGACGATCGACCTCGGTGACGGCGGGCTGCTCTTCGAGGCCACGGCCGCGTCGGCGTTCATCGTCCTGTTGGTGTTCATCCCCGGGCTCATCGGCGTGGCCGTGGGGCGGAAGCTCGGGAGTCGCGACAACGAGCGTTCGGCGGGGCCGGTCTCGCCCGCACTCGGTGCACCCGCCTGACGGCTGTGTAGAGGGGAACTCGGCCGCACCACAGGTTTCGAGGTCCGCGATCGTAGTAGCGATCGCGGACCTCTGTTCTCGCCTCACGGTAGGGCCTCCCGCCTCAGAGCAGGATCGCACTGCCTCCACTTGATCCGGCGCGCGCGACCGCCGAGTACGCGGCGGCGAGCAAGGCCGGGTCGGGGCCTTCCAATCGGCCCGGTTTGGCGAGTCCGTCCAACACCACGAAACGCAGCACACCGGAACGGGTCTTCTTATCGGTCTGCATGCTTTCCAGCAGCTGTGGAAGCGCATCCGGATCGTAGGTGGTGGGCAGACCGACACTCTCCAGGACGCTGCGGTGCCGGTCGGCGGTGGCATCGTCGAGACGGCCGGCCAGCCGGCCCAGTTCGGCCGCGAAGACCAGACCCACCGACACCGCCGCGCCGTGCCGCCAGCGGTAGCGCTCCCGGCGTTCGATCGCGTGGCCCAGCGTATGGCCGTAGTTGAGAATCTCGCGCAGCGCGGACTCCTTGAGATCGGCTGCGACCACCTCCGCTTTGACCGCCACTGCCCGGCGGATCAGTTCCGGCAGCACCTCGCCGGTCGGATCCAATGCGGCCTGCGGGTCGCGTTCGACCAGATCGAGAATCACCGGGTCGGCGATGAAACCGGCCTTGATGATCTCCGCCATTCCCGCGACGATCTCGTTGCGCGGCACGGTTTCCAGGGTCACCAGATCGACGAGCACCGCGGAGGGTTCGTGGAAGCATCCGACGAGGTTCTTACCGGCCTCGGTATTGATCCCGGTCTTACCGCCGACAGCGGCGTCCACCATGGCCAGCAGTGTGGTGGGGACGTGCACGATCTTCACGCCCCGCATCCAGGTCGCGGCCACGAATCCGGCGAGGTCGGTGGCCGCCCCTCCGCCGAGGCTGACCACCACATCGTTGCGGGTCAGGCCGATACGGCCCAGCACCTCCCAGCAGAAACCGGCAACCGCGAGTTCCTTGCCGGCTTCGGCGTCCGGGATCTCGACGCGGTGGGCGTCGAGGCCCGCCTCGGCCAGCGTGGCCCGCACGACCTCAGCGGTCTCGACCAGCGAAGGTTGATGGAACAGGGCGACAGTCCGTACGCCGCCCGAACCGGTTATCACCTCGACGAGGTCTCCGAGCAAACCGCGGCCGATGATCACCGGATAGGGCTGGGCGGTGCGGACCTCGATACGCGTCGGTTCTGTCACGTGTGCTGCTCCGATCCTGTCTGTGGCTGCTCGCCCTGGTCTCGTTGCTGTCGGCGGGCGCGGGCCCGTCTGGCGCGCGCCCGCCGGGATCGCCCGGGTGTGCGCATACCGCTCTCGGTGGACCGGTCGTCCTGAGTGGCGGGTTGCGTGCTGTTCTCACCCGTTGCGGTCGTGCTCTGTTCCGCGGCGGCTCCTCCTGCGGAAGTGCCGGCGGACGTGGCGCTTTGTGCCGCGGCCCGGCGTGCCCGGGCCCGGGCACGCCGGCGGGCGCGAGATCTGCTGGTGCGCTGGCCGGTGGATCCCTCGGTGCCCTCCATGACCGGGGTATCGGCGGTGACCCGAACCGATTCCAGCGAGAGTTTGCCGAGAATCGACCGGACCACGCGGCCCGGACTGCGGCCGTCGGTGCGTACGCGCACCGACGTCACTTCACGATAGAGGGGCCGGCGGGTCCGCATCAGTTCGCGGTATCTGGCGCCCGGGTCGGCCCCGCCCAGCAGCGGCCGGTCGGTACCGGCACCCGTGCGGCGCAGCCCTTCGGCGATGCTGATCTCCAGGTACACCACGGTCCGGTCGCGGAGCAGGGCGCGGGTGCGTTCGGACAGCACCGCGCCGCCGCCGAGAGAGACGACACCACTTCGGGTCTCGAGCGCCTCCCCGACCACTTCTTCTTCGATGCGACGGAATTCGGTCTCACCACCGGTTGCGAAGATCTCCGGGATGGTACGACCGGCCACCTCCTCGATCCCGGCATCGGTGTCGTAGAGCTCTACGCCGAGCTCCCGGGCCAGCTTGCGACCGATCGTGGTCTTGCCTGCTCCGGGCGGGCCGATCAGCACCACCAGTGGGCTGTGCGGATCGGTCTGCTCGGTCATTACGCCGGGTCGGCGACGGTATCGCCCGGGTTCAGATGCGGGCGGCCGCTGATCCGCTTCACGTAGCCGTCGAGGTTGCTCACGGTCTCGGCGAGCGAATCGCCGCCGAATTTCTCCAGTGCGGCCTGCGCCACCACCAGTGCGACCATCGATTCGGCGACCACCCCGGCGGCCGGGACCGCGCACACATCGGAGCGCTGGTGGATCGCTACGGCTTCCTCGCCGGTGGACATATCGACTGTGGCCAACGCGCGTGGAACCGTGGAGATGGGCTTCATCGCCGCCCGCACCCGCAGCGGCTCCCCGTTGGTCATCCCGCCTTCGAGACCACCGGCGCGGTTGGAGGATCGCAGGACGCCGTCGCTGCCGGGGCGCATCTCGTCGTGAGCCCGGCTGCCGCGTCGCCGCGCCGTCTCGAAGCCGTCGCCGACCTCGACGCCCTTGATGGCCTGGATCCCCATGAGCGCTGCCGCGAGCCGCGAGTCCAACCGGTTCTCGCCACTGGTGAACGAGCCCAGTCCGATCGGGAGCCCGGTGACGACCACCTCGACCACACCGCCCAGGGTGTCGCCGTCCTTCTTGGCCGCCTCTATCTCGGCGATCATGGCCGCCTCGGCATCGGAGTCGAAAGCCCGGACCGGACTGTTGTCGATCGCCGCCAGATCGGCACCGGTGGGCACCACGCCGGTCGTATTGGCGGCCGTACCGATGGACACCACATGGGAGACGACCTCCACGCCGAGAGCCTCGCGGAGGAATGCGCGCGCCACGGTGCCGGCCGCGACCCGGGCCGCGGTCTCGCGGGCACTCGCGCGTTCCAGAACCGGGCGAGCATCGTCGAAACCGTATTTGAGCATGCCCGAGTAGTCGGCGTGACCGGGGCGGGGGCGGGTGAGCGGAGCATTGCGGGCCAGTTCGGCCAGTTCGGCCTCGTCGACCGGATCGGCGGACATCACCGTGGTCCATTTGGGCCATTCGGAATTGGCGATCTCGATGGCGACGGGCCCACCCATGGTGCGGCCGTGGCGGACGCCGCCGATCACGGTGACCTTGTCGGCCTCGAACTTCATCCGGGCGCCGCGACCGTAGCCCAGCCGTCGGCGCGCCAGCTGTGCGGAGATCTCCTCCGAGGTCACCTCGACACCGGCGACCATTCCTTCGAGGATGGCGACGAGAGCGGGTCCGTGGGATTCTCCAGCAGTTATCCAGCGCAGCACGCCGACTATCTTCCCATGTCGGCGCGACGGACGGGGGACGCGGTCGGGCGTGCTCATCGGCCCGGGACGCCCGCTGTGCCCGGGATTGCCACGTGGTCACCACAGCGCGAGCCCCAGAAGTGTCGCGGCACACATCGACAGACCGTGCGGGATCGTCGGCTCGGGTGGCCCCGGCCCCCGTGCCCGCGAGTCGGCGGTACGCCGAGAGCTCCCGTGTATGCAGCGCCCCGCCCGGTGCCCGAGTAGTGCGCCGACGCCGGCGGCGACGGTCAGCAACGGTGCCGCGAGCGCCGACCATACCCAGGCCTGAACGCCACCCAGTCCCGCGGCCGCGCCCAGCCCCAGCGCCAGCTTCACATCGCCGGCGCCCAACGCCGCCGGGCGCACCAGGTGGATCACCAGATACGGCGCCGCCAGCAGCGCTGCACCACGACCGGCGGCGAGGAAGTGCCCGGTAGATGCCGCATAGGCGAGCACTGCGGCGGCACCGGTGAGAGTGAGTGAGTTGGGCAGCCGCCGGGAGCGGATATCGCTGATGCTCAGTGCCGCACACCAAGCGGTGAAGGCGAGGAAACAGATGGTCGTCACCTCTCCACGATCGCGAGCGCCCGGTCCTTCCGGGGTCGTCGAAGGCAATATGTGGACAACCGGGGCTAACGCGCCGGGATGTGAACAGCCGCTGCTCCGGATCTCCGCCGGGGCCCGTCGGCCGGACAGCGCGTGTGCCCGGGCCGGGTCGGCGGTACTTTTGTCCCATGTCTGCTGATGCCGGCCGTGGCCTGCGGGTCCGGCCCGATTTCGCTGCCCGGCGCGGTGCGCTGCGCAATCTGCTGGTGGAGAACGAGATCGACGGCCTACTGGTCACCGATCTGGTCAACATCCGCTACCTCACCGGGTTCACCGGCTCGAACGCCGCGTTGCTGGTGCACTCGTGGGACACCGCAGGTGCCGAGGATCGCACGGTGATCTCGACCGATGGCCGCTACGACACCCAGGTCGCCGAACAGGTGCCCGATCTGCGGGCCGCGATCGCCCGCGCGGTCACGCGCCGGGTGGTGGAACTGGCGGGGGAGTGGCAGTTCGGACGGCTGGGTTACGAGAGTCATATCGTCACCGTCGACCAGCATCGAGCGCTGCTCGAACTCGGTTCGGGCCTGGAGTTCGTGGCTACCCCGGGGCTGATCGAGCAACTGCGCATGGTCAAGGACGAGTACGAGGTAGACCGATTGCGCAGTGCGTGCGCGGTCGGGGACGGGGCGCTGGCCGCATTACTGGAGGCCGGAGCGCTGCGGCCGGGACGGACCGAGCGTCAGGTCGCCCGGGATCTGGAATGGGCAATGTTCGAGCGCGGCGCCGCCGGGGTCGCGTTCGAGACCATCGTCGCCGCCGGTGCCAATTCGGCCGTTCCGCATCACCGGCCCACCGAGGCAGAGTTGGCCATCGGTGATTTCGTCAAGATCGACTTCGGTGCCGTCGTGGACGGCTACCACTCCGATATGACCCGGACCTTCGTACTCGGTGAACCCATGCAGTGGCAGCGTGAGGTGTACGACCTGGTATACGCCGCGCAGCGGGCCGGTCGCGAAGCGCTGCGGCCCGGGGTGCCCTGCGCCGATGTGGACGCCGCCGCCCGTGCGGTCATCGCCGCCGCCGGTCACGGCCCCCTGTTCGTGCACGGCCTGGGGCACGGGGTGGGGCTGCGCATCCACGAAGCACCCGGAATCGCCAAAACGGGCACGGGTACACTCCTGACTGGCGTGGCGGTGACCGTCGAACCAGGTGTGTACTTTCCCGGCCGCGGCGGGGTCCGGATCGAGGACACGCTCGTGGTGCGCGAAGGGGGCCCGGAATTGCTCACCAACACCAGCAAAGACCTGATCGTCGTCGGATGACGACGGTCGCCCGAGAACCGAGGAGACCCGAACACAGTGGCGGACACCAGCGACTTCAAGAACGGCCTCGTGCTGAAGATCGACGGTAATCTCCAGCAGATCGTCGAATTCCAGCACGTGAAGCCGGGTAAGGGTCCCGCGTTCGTGCGGACGAAGCTGAAGAACGTGCTGTCGGGTAAGACCGTCGACAAGACTTTCAACGCCGGTGTGAAGGTGGAGACCGCCACCGTCGACCGCCGGGATATGACCTACCTCTACCACGACGGCTCCGATTACGTCTTCATGGACGGCGAGACCTTCGACCAGATCGCCATCGCGGAGAGTGTCATCGGTGAGCAGGCCCGCTTCCTGCTGGAGAACATGACCGTGCAGGTCGCCACCCACGAGGGTGCGCCGCTGTATGTGGAGCTGCCGGTCACCGCCGAGCTGGCGGTCACCCACACCGATATCGGTTTGCAGGGTGACCGCTCCACCGGCGGCACCAAGCCCGCGACCCTGGAGACCGGTGCCGAGGTCCAGGTCCCGCTGTTCATCAACACCGGCGATAAACTCCGCATCGATACCCGCGACGGCGGGTACCTGGGCCGCGTCAACTCCTGACGTGGCAGACCAGCCCGCGGACAAGAAATCCGCCTACAAGAAGCTCGGCGCTCGCCACAAGGCGCGCCGCCGGGCGGTGGACCTGCTCTTCGAGGCCGAGGCCCGCGATGTCGATCCCGCGGACCTTGCCGACGAGCGGATCGAGCTCGCCGCCCGCGACCAGGGCGTGGCTCCGGTACACACCTACACCCGCACTCTGGTGGACGGTATCGCCGAGGAACTCGACCGGGTCGACGGGACGATCGAGTCCTATCTGCACGATTGGACACTGCCCCGGTTGCCCGCGGTCGATCGCGCCATCCTGCGGGTCGCGGTATGGGAACTGCTGTACGCCCCCGACGTTCCGCCGATCGTCGCGGTGGACGAGGCGGTGGAGCTGGCCAAGGAGTTGTCCACCGATGATTCCCCGGGGTTCGTGAACGGGGTGCTGGGTCAGGTCGTGCAGGTGGCCCCGCAGATCCGCGCAGCCGCAGCGGCCGCCGGTCGGCCCGCCGAAACCGATCCGGGGGACTGAGATGCGTAAGTATTTGGTGCTGGCGATCCGCACCCCGGCCTACGATCAGGCGGTGGTCGAACCGCATCGCCGCTTCCTCGCCGAGTTGCGCGCCCGGGACATGCTGCAGGAATCCGGTCCGTTCACCGACGGAAGCGGCGGCGCCTATCTGGTGCTGGCCGATTCGCTGGAGGCCGCCGAGACGGTGGTGTACACCGATCCGCTGCACACCACCGGTTCCTCGAAGATCACGGTCCACGAATGGGAGATCACCGGCTGAGCCGGTCTCGATCTCCGGAACTCCTCGCATACCGCGCTCGAATGAGAGGACGATAGGCTATCTATCGCAGTATCCCCTGATTTCGAGGAGTGCGGACGAATGACCGAGAACACGGGCGTCGCCCTACCCGAGGGTGGGTGCACCGCCGCGGAGGCCTGGGAAATCTTCGACCGGCTGCCGGCCGCGCCGGTGGCGGAGGTGACCACCGGGCGCTGGCGCGGGGAGGAACTGCTCACCGGTCATCCGATGGACGGCGTGCTGTCCGAATCCGGTTGGTACGGCAAACAGTTCGATGCCCCGGACCAGGTGCATCCGCTGCTGTTCACCGACGCGCGGGGCACGGTGTTCGCGGTGGATCCGCGCCGGGTCCCGCTGTCGCTGGCCGGAAAGATCCCGGCGCACTGGTTACGTCCGGTCCGCAGCAATTTGCGGGCGCTCGCTCCGCTGCTGCGAACCCGCAAGGCAACGGCGCGGTTGCGCGATATCGAGTATCGCGGAGTGGTGAGCGCTGCCATGGTCTACGACCATCTGCCGATCATCGACCATTTCCGCCGCCTCGACGAGGACACCCTGCTCGGTGTCATGGATATGCGCGGGCTGGCCGAGCCGTATTTTTTCGTCCTGAAGCGCTGATCGCGCCGCTGATCACTGCTGTGTGTGGTCGGGCCGCAGGATGATTTTGCCCAGTGGTACCCGGGATTCCACCCGCTCGTGTGCCTCGGCGGCCCGGGCGAGCGGCAGGATCGCCTCCACCGGCGGCGCCAGCGTCGGTATCCGGTCGAGTATCGCGTCGCGTGCCCGGCCCACCCGTGCGTGGAAGGCCGGGCCCGCGCATCCGGTCAGCGTGAGCCCGCGTGGGATCAGGTCCGCTGCCGAGACTCGGGCTGGCTCTCCGGAGAGCCAGCCGTAGCTGAGCATTCGCCCGGATCCGGGGGTCATGACGTCGAGCAGCGCGTATGCCGAGGCACCGCCGAGGGAGTCGAAGACGATATCGACAGCACCGTCCGGGCCGGTTTTCAATTCCCCGGACCAGTGCTCCGGGCGGTGGTCGACCACCTCGTCGGCGCCCAGTTCCATCGCGTGTCGAGCCTTGTCCGGGCCGCCTGTCGTGGCGATCACCCGCGCGGCGCCGAATTCCCGGGCCAGCTGGACCAGATAGCTGCCCACCCCGGTGGCGCCCGCCTCGATCAGGACTGTCTCGGTGCCGGTCAGTGCCGCGGCTTCCAGCAACGCCAGCGCGACCGAACCGCTCATCGCGACTGCTGCCGCGTCGGCGGCCGATACGTCCGCCGGTATCGGTGTCGTCGATTCCGCTCGCACGCAGACCGATTCGGCATACGCACCCACCCCGGCGGTGTCGGCCACCACTCGGCGGCCCAGGTATTCGGCGCCCACGCCTTCGCCCACAGCGATCACTTCCCCGGCGGCTTGGAAGCCGAACACCACCGGTGGTGGCGAGGCCATCGGGAAGGCGCCGGATCGCAACTGGGTCTCGGGATAGAGGACAGGGATCGCTTCCACTCGGATCAGCACTTCACCCGCGCCCGGTCGGGGCGCCGGGACCTCTCGCGGGACCAGTACCTCGGGTCCGCCGATACCCGTCATTACGATTGCCTGCATTGGTACTCCATAAGTTGACTGCTGGTCCATTTACCTTTCTCAAGATATGGACCGGCGGTCAAGTTGTCAACGAAAGTGGTGTGATGGCTCCGAAAGAACGTGCGGACGCCGCGCGCAACCGGCGCGCCATCCTGGATGCGACCGCGGCGCTGCTTGCCGAGCACGGCGCCGACGCCGTCACGATGGACCGCGTCGCCGCGGCGGCGGGAGTGGGAAAGGGGACGATCTTCCATCGCTTCGGGAGCCGGGCCGGTCTCCTGCACGAACTGGTGGCCGAGAGTGCGGTCGCCTTGATGACGGCTGTTGCAGAGGGTCCGCCGCCGTTGGGACCCGGTGCGCCGGCTGCGGACCGGTTACCCGCCTTCTTCGCCGCCATGGCTCGACTGGTGATCGACAACCTGGCGCTGATGGAGGTCTACCGATCGGTTCCACCGCACCCACGCACCGGGGAATTCCACATTTTCTGGCGTGCGCACATCACCGCACTGCTCCGTGAAGCGCGCCCCGATCTCGACGCGGAGACGGTCGGCCGCCTACTGCTCGACAGTCTGGCCGGTCGGACCGTTCCCGATATGGTCCGATCGGGATCGACCGAACGGTTGCTGGCGGCGGTCGATCAGCAGGTGCGTGCGGTGCTGAACGCACCGTAGCTCTGCTCAGCGCACATTGCGCGGCCGGAACTGGATGCTGATCCGCGGGCCGGTCGCCCGGCGGCTCTTGGGCACGGCGTGCTCCCAGGTGCGCTGGCAGGATCCACCCATGACGAAGAGATCACCGTGGCCCGGGTGAAAGCGCAAGCTCGGCCCGCCGGTCCGGGGCCGCAGCAGGAGCGGACGTGGCGCACCCAGCGTGAGAATGGCGACCACAGTATCGTGCGTGGCGCCGCGTCCGATGGTGTCGCCGTGCCAGGCCACGCTGTCGCGGCCGTCGCGGTAGTAGCAGAGCCCTGCGGTGCGCAACGGCTCGCCGAGTTCAGGTCCGTAGTGCTCGCTGAGGGATTCGCGGGCCTCGGCCAGGACCGGGTCGGGTAGCGGTTCGGCTTCGCCGTAGAAGCAGAGCAAGCGCGGAACATCGACGATCCGGTCGTACATGGGTCGCCTCTCGGCATGCCAAGGGACGGTCGCGGCCAGCCGGTCGAACAGATCATCGGCGCCGCGCAGCCAGCCCGGGCGGAGATCGACCCAGGCGCCGTGTTCGAGGCGGGTGCGTTCGACGCCGGTGAGTGGGGCGAGTCCTGCCTCACCGAATCCGTCGAACAGTGATCCCTGCAAGGCCATGCCGTCAGACTACCGCGAATTCGAACGTATGTTCCCATCGGGGCGATGGGATGCCGGTCGGAGAGTGGACCCACCCGGCCTGGGCGGCTCGCCCGGTTCTCGCCGATGCGAAGTCCGCGGATCCCGCCGTTCCGGGGCCGCGCTGTCTCCGGACGGATGAACCGAGTATGTGGTCCCTCTACCCCCGCTTCAGCGGCCTTCGGTAACCGGTTCGCTGGCGGGGATCGCGCGTTCCACTGCGATTCGGACCAGTTCGTCGGCGCGGGCCTCGGTGAAAACCCCGGGCAGGGTGAGCCGTTCGAGGGTGAGCCAGTTCAGGGCGAGGAACAGTAGGAGGACGGTGTTCTCGTCGCCCGGCATCTCGTTCTCCAGATGATTGTGGATATTGAAGTCGAGGTCGGCACGTACCCGCTCGGTGAGCAGGGTCTGGAGTTCGGGTCGCCGGGTGGCTTCCAGCCGGAGTTCGAGGAGGGCGAGATATCCGGTGCGGAAGTGGGTGACGCGACCGACGACCTCGGTCATCAACGCGGCGACGGTCTCGCGGGTGCGCGGTCCGTGCAGTTTCGCCATGGTCGTTTCGTCGGGAATCAATCGCTCGTAGTACCGGTGGCCGGTCTGGACGAGTAGGTCGTCGCGATTGGTGAAGTAGTTGGAGGCGGTCCCGGCGGGAACCTCGGCCTCCCGGTCCACTGCGCGGAAGGTCAATCCGCGGGCTCCTTCGCGCGCCAGAACCTCGATCGATGCATCCAGTAATGCCTGCCGGCGTTCAGGATTCGTGCGGACCACTTGACACCACTCCATCTGTAGTACTACGGTTCAAACCACTTCGGACAGAGTACTACATCTGATGTGGTGAGGGTATGGAAGTCGATTCGCCACCCCGTCGAAGGCCCGGCCTCCGCCGGTTTCACGAAAGGCATACCGATATGCGAAAGAAGCACGGCACCTTCCCGATTCGGAACAACCGGCAGCGATTCACGGATTATCCCGTGCCGCCGCGGTCGACTGCCACCGCCAAGAACGGATGGCCTCGGCACGTCCGGCGCGGCGCCCGGTAGCGACCGCCCGGAAAGGTTCCGCTTTCCGGCGACCGGAGGCCGATGACCCGCACCGGAAGCGGAACCGCCGCTGCCCACAGATCTACAGAAGAGGAAACGTTCGACTCATGCGTGATGTAAAGATCTGGAGTGAAGAGTTCGGCGCCGTCGCGGATACGCCGATCCTGTTGATCATGGGGTCGATGTCGCAGGGCATCCTGTGGCCGGACGAGTTCATCGGCCGCCTCGTGGTCGGCGGCCGCCGGGTGATCCGGTACGACCACCGGGACACCGGGCTGTCGGGCACCGTCGATTTCGCGGTAGAGCCGTACACCTGGGAGGCCGTCAAGAACGACGTGTACCGCGTACTGGATGCCCACGGTCTGGAGAGTGCGCACCTGGTGGGACATTCGGCCGGCGGACTGCTCGCCCAATTCGTCGCGGTGGAGCGGCCGGAACGGGTGCGCTCGCTGACCGTCGTCGGTTCTTCGCCGCTCGGCGGCGGGGAAGGTCGAGTGCTCATGCGTGCCCTGACAGGTCAGCCGCAGCCCGCCGGGAGTCTGCCCGAGCCGGCGCCGGAGTTCCTATCCTTCTATCGTGCGCTGATGGCCGCCCCGCCACCGGAGGACCGCCGTGCCCGGATCGACGGCATGATCGCCGAACAGCGCGTACTACACGGCACCGGGCTGCCGTTCGACGAGGAAGCCGCGCGCCGCTTACAAGAGCGGATCCATGACCGGGCCCGGGACTTGTCGGCGGTCGCCAACCACCGGCTGGCGGCTGCCGCTGATCCGGACTTCGAGCCGGTGGAAGTGTTGCACCGGGTACAAGCGCCCACGCTTGTCGTCGAGGGCAGCCACGAGCTTGTCAAGCCGGGCCACGGCGCGCTCATCGCCGAGCGCATTGCAGGTGCACGGCTGACGATCGTGGCGGGTATGGGACATACGCTGCCGCCGGAGGTCCACGAGGAACTGGCCGCCGCCGTCCTCGCGCATACGGCCGAATGATGTCCGGGCCGGGTCGGATTCCGCGCTACCGCGGTACCTGCGCCGAACTCCGACTGGGCGCGGACGCTGGCGGCGCGCGGGTTCCGTTCCGGACTTCCCGCGCTGTGGGTGGACGAAGGGGTGCTCGACTATCTCCCCAGGGCGGATGCGCACGCGGTGACGGCGGTCGTGACGGAGTTGTCGGCGCCGGGCAGCCGATTCGGAATCGGCCGGTTCCAGGTCGATGCTGCGGCGCAGCGATATCGAGCGCTTCGCGAGTTGGTGTCCGGGGATACCGATCACCACGTCCGGTAACGGCGCTCACACCCCCGGCGATCGGGGCGGCCGGTGGCGGGCCTCACATCCGAACCCTGGTCCCCACCTGGTGAAAGAGCCCTTTCGGCGGCTGATACGCTGCTCGGCGTAAGACATCCTTTAACGGACCGTCCAGTGAGGCGGGGAAGGAGGTCGGTATGGCCGTGCCCGAAGAACGGACACCTGGTGCTGCCGAGGCAACGCCACCCCCCGAGCGGCATACGCCGGAATGGGTGGGGGCAGGGCGCGAACTGCTGTCCGCCTCCGATGTCGGCCGCACGATCGCGCGGATCGCGCACCAGATCATCGAACGGACCGCTCTCGATTCGGGTGACCTCGGTACGCCACGGGTGGTTCTGATCGGTATCCCGACCCGCGGCACCACCCTCGCACATCGCCTAACCGACAAGATCGAGGAATTCTCCGGGGTCCGGCCCGCCCTCGGTTCGCTCGACATCACGCTCTATCGCGACGATCTGCGCAGCAAACCGCACCGTCCGCTGGAACGCACCTCGGTGCCGGAAGGCGGGATCGAGGACGCTCTGGTCGTGCTCGTCGACGATGTGCTCTTCTCCGGCCGCACCGTGCGCTCTGCCCTCGACGCCTTGCGGGACCTGGGCCGCCCGCGCACGGTCCAGCTCGCGGTGCTCGTCGATCGAGGTCACCGCGAACTGCCGATCCGCGCCGATTTCGTCGGTAAGAACGTGCCCACCGCGCGGACCGAGGACGTTTCGGTTCTGCTGACCGAACACGACAGTCGCGACGGTGTTTTCCTGCACCAAGGGGAGGGACAGTGAGACATCTGCTGACCGTGACCGATCTGGATCACGACACTGCCACCGGGCTGCTCGACGAGGCCGAACGTTTCGAACAGGCATTGCTGGGCCGTGAGGTGCACAAACTACCCACGCTGCGCGGCCGCACCGTAATGACCGTTTTCTTCGAGAACTCCACCCGCACCCGGGTCTCCTTCGAAGTCGCGGGCAAATGGATGAGTGCCGATGTGATCAATGTGAGCGCGAGCAGCTCTTCGGTCGCCAAGGGGGAATCGCTGCGCGATACCGCGCTCACGCTGCACGCCGCCGGGGCCGACGCGCTCATCGTGCGCCATCCCGCCTCGGGGGCGCCCCATCAGATCACCCGCTGGTTCGAGGACTGGTCGAGGCGCTCGGGTAGTGCGGTGCCCGCGGTGATCAACGCCGGTGACGGCACACATCAGCACCCCACCCAGGCATTGCTGGACGCGTTGACGCTACGGCAGCGGCTGGGCGATATCGCCGGGAAGCGGGTGGTGATCGTCGGGGATATCCTGCACAGCCGGGTGGCCCGGTCCAACGCCTTCCTGCTGTCCACGCTCGGCGCGGAGGTAGTGCTCGTGGCACCGCGGACGCTGTTGCCGGTGGGTGTCGAGGACTGGCCGGTGCGGGTCTCGGTAAATCTGGATTCCGAACTGCCCGGCGCAGACGCGGTACTCATGCTGCGGGTCCAGGCGGAACGGATGAACGGCGGATTCTTCCCGTCGGCCCGCGAGTACTCGATCCACTACGGCCTCTCGGAACGACGGCTGGCGCTGCTCGACGAGCATGCGGTGGTACTGCACCCGGGCCCGATGCTGCGCGGTATGGAGATCGCGTCCGCGGTGGCCGATTCACCCCGGGCCGCGGTATTGCAACAGGTGACGAACGGAGTCCATATGCGGATGGCGGTGCTGTTCCGCCTCCTGGTCGGAGTGCAGGAGGCCGCGGCGTGAGCGAGTCGGGCCCGGAGGCGGCAGCGGAGCGTAACCGCGGAGGGCCTTCGCGCACGCCCGGGCAACACAGCGTGAGCGAGTCGGGCCCGGAGGCGGCAGCGGAGCGTAACCGCGGAGGGTCCTCGCGCACGCCCGGACAACACAGCGTGAGCGATACCGTGCTGATCACCGGGGTGCGTCCCTACGGGGAGGGCGACCCGGTCGATGTGCTGATCGCCGGTGGTGTGATCCGGCAGATCGGGACCGGCCTGCAGGCCGACGACGCCGAGCTCGTCGACGGCACCGGGCAGGTACTGCTGCCCGGATTCGTGGATCTGCACACCCACCTGCGGGAACCCGGCCGCGAGGACACCGAGACCATCGAGTCCGGATCCGCCGCCGCCGCGCTCGGCGGTTACACCGCGGTCTTCGCGATGGCCAATACCTCACCGGTCGCCGATACCCACGTGGTCACCGATCACGTGTGGCGGCGCGGCCAGGAGGTCGGTCTGGTCGACGTGTACCCGGTGGGCGCGGTGACCGTGGGGCTGGCCGGCGCGCAGCTCGCCGAGATGGGCACCATGGCCACCGGCGCCGGTGCGGTGCGGATGTTCTCCGACGACGGCCACTGCGTGCACGACCCGCTGATCATGCGGCGCGCGCTGGAGTACGCCCGCTCGCTGGGTGTGCTCATCGCGCAGCACGCCGAGGAGCCCCGGTTGACCGCCGGCGCGGTCGCGCACGAGGGGCCGGTCGCGGCCCGGCTGGGTCTGGCGGGCTGGCCCCGGGCCGCGGAGGAATCCATCGTGGCCCGTGATGCGCTGCTGGCAAGGGACGCGGGCGCCCGGGTCCACATCTGCCACGCTTCCACAGCCGGAACCGTGGAATTGGTGAAATGGGCCAAAGCGCAAGGTATTTCGATCACGGCCGAGGTCACACCGCATCATCTGCTGTTGACGGACGCCCGCCTCGAAACCTATGACGCGGTCAACAAGGTGAACCCGCCGTTGCGCGAGGGTTCCGATACACAGGCGCTGCGGCGGGCACTGGCCGAGGGGACCGTGGACTGTGTCGCCACCGATCACGCACCGCACGCCGAACAGGACAAATGCTGCGAATTCGCCGCGGCCAGGCCCGGAATGCTGGGGCTGGAGACCGCGCTGTCGGTCGTGGTGGAAACCATGGTGCGGCCCGGCCTGCTGGATTGGCGCGGAGTGGCGCGGGTGATGAGCGAACGACCGGCCGAAATCGTCGGGCTCGACGACCACGGCCGCCCGATCGCCGCGGGCGAACCGGCCAACCTGGTGCTGGTCGACCCGGAAGCCACCTGGACGGTCGAGGGGTACGAACTCGCGAGTATCGCGAGCAACACCCCGTACCAGGCGATGACATTGCCGGGGCGGGTCACCACCACATTGCTGCGCGGCCGGATCACCGCCCGCGACGGTGTCGCTGCCGCACCCGCCGGCGTAAGAGTGGGAGAGCGCTGATGGAACGAACACTGTGGGTTGTCGGCTGCGTTCTGCTCTGGGCGCTGTTCGTCTACCTGATGTACCGGGGCTGGCGCAATCGCGGGACCCGGCAAGCCGAACGCATCGGCGAACTGCCGCCGGTGCCGGATGAGACCGGGGCACAGGTCCTGGAACCGACCAGCGGCCTCTACCTCGGCAGCACGATCGCCCCGAGCTGGCAGGACCGGATCGCGGTCGGGGATCTGGGTTTCCGCGCCACCGCGGAGCTCACCCGCTTCGAACACGGGATCCTGCTGGAACGACAGGGCGCGTCCGCGATCTGGATACCGGAGGAGTCCATCTCCGTGATCCGGACCGAACGCGGGCACGCGGGCAAGGTGATGAGCGAGGGCGGCGTGCTGGTGATCCGCTGGACGCTGCCGACCGGGACCGAGATCGACACCGGGTTCCGCGGCGACGACAAAACGGTGTATCCGGCCTGGGCTCGGGCAACGACGGGAGACGACGAGAAATGACGACGACAACGGCCGCAGCCCTGGTTCTGGAAGACGGACGGGTTTTCCGCGGTGCCGCCTACGGCGCGGTGGGCCAGACCCTCGGCGAAGCGGTGTTCTGCACCGCCATGACCGGGTATCAGGAAACTCTCACCGATCCGAGCTATCACCGGCAGATCGTGGTGGCCACAGCCCCGCAGATCGGTAATACCGGCTGGAACGACGAGGACGACGAATCGCAGCGGATCTGGGTCGCCGGGTACGCGGTCCGCGATCCCGCGCGCCGCGCCTCGAACTGGCGGGCCACCGGCACCCTGCCGGGCCGGTTGGAACAGCAGAACATCGTCGGGATCGCCGGGATCGACACCCGCGCGGTGGTCCGGCATCTGCGCAGCCGCGGTTCGATGAAGGCCGGGATCTTCTCCGGCGCGGCACTCGCGGAAACCGAGGAGCTGGTCGGGCGGGTGACCGGTCAGCAGTCCATGCTGGGCGCCGATCTCGCCGGCGAGGTGAGTACCGAGCAGGTGTACACGATCGACCCCGCGGGCACTCCGCGATTCACGGTGGTCGCGGTCGATCTCGGTATCAAATCCAACACCCCGCGAATGTTTGCCGAGCGCGGTATGCGAGTGCACGTGGTGCCGTCGTCGGCGAGCCTGGACCAGATCCTGGAACTGAAACCCGACGGCGCGTTCCTGTCCAACGGCCCGGGCGACCCGGCCACCGCCGACGGTGCCGTCGCGCTGACCCAGGGTCTGCTGGACAAGGGACTGCCGCTCTTCGGTATCTGCTTCGGCAACCAGATCCTGGGCCGGGCGCTGGGCCGCGGTACCTACAAGATGAAATTCGGGCACCGGGGCATCAATATCCCGGTGATCGAACACGAAACCGGCCGCATCTCCATCACCGCGCAGAACCACGGGTTCGCGCTGGAAGGGGAGAAGGGCGAGCAGTTCGACACCCCGTTCGGCAAAGCCGAAGTCAGCCATGTCTGCGCCAACGACGGCGTCGTGGAGGGGGTGCGCCTGATCGACGGCCGCGCCTTCTCCGTGCAATACCACCCGGAAGCGGCCGCCGGTCCCCATGACGCCGCGTACTTGTTCGACCGGTTCGCCGGTCTGATGAAGGGAGCCTGATGCCACGCCGCACCGACCTCGAACATATCCTGGTCATCGGTTCGGGCCCGATCGTCATCGGTCAGGCGTGCGAGTTCGACTACTCGGGCACTCAAGCCTGCCGGGTGCTGCGGTCGGAGGGCCTGCGGGTCTCGCTGGTCAACTCCAACCCGGCGACCATCATGACCGATCCGGAGTTCGCCGATTCCACCTATGTGGAGCCGATCACCCCGGAATTCGTCGAAAAGGTCATCGAGAGGGAACGACCCGACGCGCTGCTGGCCACCCTGGGTGGGCAGACCGCGCTCAACACCGCTGTCGCCCTGCACGAGCGCGGAGTGCTGGAGAAGTACGGGGTCGAGCTGATCGGCGCCGATTTCGAGGCGATCCAGCGCGGCGAGGACAGGCAGAAGTTCAAGGACATCGTGGCGAGCGTCGGCGGCGAGAGCGCCCGCTCCCGGGTCTGCTACACCATGGACGAAGTCCGCGATACCGTGAACGAACTGGGCTTCCCGGTCGTGGTGCGGCCTTCGTTCACCATGGGTGGGCTCGGATCCGGGATGGCCTACGACGATACGGATCTGGACCGGATCGCCGGCGGCGGCCTGGCCGCCTCGCCCACCGCGAACGTGCTGATCGAGGAGTCCATTCTCGGCTGGAAGGAATACGAACTCGAGCTGATGCGCGACGGCCGCGACAATGTCGTGATCGTCTGTTCGATCGAGAACGTGGACCCGATGGGCGTGCACACCGGCGATTCCATGACCGTCGCGCCCGCGCTCACCCTCACCGACCGCGAATACCAGAAGATGCGCGATCTCGGTATCGCGATCCTGCGCGAGGTCGGCGTAGACACCGGCGGCTGCAATATCCAGTTCGCGGTGGACCCCACCGACGGCCGGCTCGTCGTCATCGAGATGAATCCCCGTGTCTCGCGGTCCTCTGCGCTGGCATCGAAGGCCACCGGGTTCCCGATCGCCAAGATCGCGGCCAAACTGGCCATCGGTTACACCCTCGACGAGATCGTCAACGACATCACCAAGGAAACACCGGCCTGTTTCGAACCCACCCTCGACTATGTCGTGGTGAAGGCCCCGCGGTTCGCGTTCGAGAAGTTCCCGGGCGCCGATCCCACCCTGACCACCACCATGAAATCGGTGGGCGAGGCCATGTCGCTGGGCCGTAATTTCGCCGAGGCCCTCGGCAAGGTGCTGCGGTCGCTGGAAACCAAGGCCGCCGGTTTCTGGACCGCCGTGGACGGGAAGTGGGCCCCGGCCTCTGCCGACCGGGCCGATATCGACGCCGCGATCGCGGAGATCCTCGAAGATCTGCGGACCCCCACCGAGGGGCGTATCTACCAGGTGGAACGGGCCCTGCGGTTCGGGGCGAGTATCGAAGACGTCGCCGCCGCGTCCGGGATCGATCCGTGGTTCGTCGCCGAAGTCGCCGGACTGGTCGAATTGCGGGCCGAACTACTGGAAACCCCCGTCCTGGACGAAGTGCTGCTACGCCGGGCGAAGTACCACGGGCTGTCGGATCGTCAGATCGCCGCGCTACGGCCGGAACTGGCCGGGGAGAGCGGCGTACGGTCGCTGCGACACCGTCTCGGGGTGCGGCCGGTGTTCAAAACCGTCGATACCTGTGCCGCCGAATTCGAGGCCAAGACCCCGTACCACTATTCGGCCTACGAACTCGATCCCGCGGCCGAATCCGAGGTCGCCCCGCAACCCGATCGCGACAAGGTGATCATTCTGGGTTCGGGCCCCAACCGCATCGGCCAGGGCATCGAATTCGACTACTCGTGTGTGCACGCCGCGCAGACACTGTCGGCCGCCGGCTACGAGACGGTCATGGTGAACTGCAATCCGGAAACGGTATCCACCGACTACGACACCGCCGACCGCCTCTACTTCGAACCCCTCACCTTCGAAGACGTGCTCGAGGTCTACCACGCCGAATCCGAATCCGGCACGGTCGCCGGGGTGATCGTGCAGTTGGGCGGCCAGACTCCGCTCGGGCTCGCGGAGCGACTCACCGCTGCCGGGGTCCCGGTGGTCGGCACCAGTGCCGCCGCCATCGACCTCGCCGAGGACCGCGGCGAATTCGGTGACGTCCTGGTCGCCGCCGGGTTGCCCGCACCCAAGTACGGCACCGCCACCACCTTCGAACAAGCCCGCAAGATCGCGGCCGAGATCGGTTACCCGGTGCTGGTGCGCCCGTCCTACGTGCTGGGTGGACGCGGCATGGAGATCGTCTACGACGAACAGTCCCTCGAGGGTTACATCTCCCGCGCCACCGAACTCAGCCCCGAACACCCGGTGCTGGTGGACCGGTTCCTGGAAGACGCCATCGAAATCGATGTCGACGCGCTCTGCGACGGTGACGAGGTATTCCTCGGCGGTGTCATGGAACATATCGAGGAAGCCGGTATCCACTCCGGCGACTCGGCGTGCGCGCTGCCGCCGATCACCCTGGGCCGCAGCGATATCGAGGCGGTGCGCCGCTCCACCATCGCACTGGCCAAGGGGATCGGTGTCAAGGGTCTGCTGAATGTGCAGTACGCGCTCAAAGACGATGTCCTCTACGTCCTCGAGGCCAACCCGCGCGCCAGCCGCACCGTGCCGTTCGTTTCCAAGGCCACCGCCGTACCCCTGGCCAAGGCAGCCGCCCGGATCATGCTCGGGACCACCATCGCCGAACTGCGCAAGGAGGGCATGCTGCCCGAGGGCGACGGCGGGCACGTCCCGCTGGACGCGCCGGTGGCGGTCAAGGAAGCGGTACTGCCCTTCCACCGCTTCCGCAGCGCCGACGGCAGCCAGGTGGATTCGCTGCTCTCGCCGGAGATGAAATCCACCGGTGAGGTCATGGGAATCGACGCCGACTTCGGCACCGCGTTCGCCAAGAGCCAGTCCGCGGCCTATGGTTCGCTACCCACCGAGGGCACCGTCTTCGTCTCCATCGCCAACCGCGACAAACGCGCCATGGTGTTCCCGGTGAAACGCCTGCACGACCTCGGGTTCCGCATCCTGGCCACCGCCGGCACCGCGGAAATGCTGCGCCGCAACGGAATCCCCTGCGAACAGGTGCGCAAACATTCCGACCCGGTCTCCTCGTCCGGCGGCAACACACCCCCGCAGCCGTCCATCGTGGACCAGATCCGCGACGGCGAAGTCGATATGGTCTTCAACACGCCCTACGGCAACTCGGGTCCCCGCGTAGACGGCTACGAGATCCGCAGCGCGGCGGTCGGGGTGAACATTCCCTGCATCACCACGGTCCAGGGCGCTGCGGCGGCCGTCCAGGGCATCGAGGCCAGTATCAACGGCGGTCTCGGCGTGCGGTCCCTGCAGGAGCTGCATTCGGCGCTGCGCGGCTGAGGGCACCGGAGATGACGAGGACACCGGAGATGGCGACCTTCGGCGAGCGGCTCGCCGCAGCCACGAGCACCCACGGGCCGATCTGCGTCGGGATCGACCCACACCCAGCCCTGCTCGACGCCTGGAGCCTGTCCGACGATGCCGACGGGCTCGAGGCGTTCGCCGAAATATGCGTCGAAGCCTTCGACGGCACGGTGGCCGTGGTCAAACCTCAGGTCGCCTTCTTCGAGGCCCACGGGTCGGCGGGGATCGGGGTGCTCGAACGCACCATCGAGGTGCTGCGCGCCTCCGGCACGCTGGTCCTCGCCGACGCCAAACGCGGCGATATCGGCTCCACCATGGACGCCTACGCCCGCACCTGGCTCGCCGACGGCCCGCTGGCCGCGGACGCGGTCACCGTCTCGCCCTACCTGGGCTTCGGTGCCCTCCGCCCCGCCCTCGAACTGGCCCACGCCAACCACCGCGGTGTCTTCGTCCTGGCCGCCACCTCCAACCCGGAAGCCGCCCAGATCCAGCAGGCGACGGTCGGCGGGCGCAGCATCGCGCAGAGCGTGGTCGACGACGCAGCCCAACTCAACCCCGCCGGACAACCGGGTTCGGTGGGCGTGGTGGTCGGTGCCACCCTCACCGAGACCCCGGACCTCACCATGCTCAACGGCCCGATCCTGCTGCCGGGAGTCGGGGCGCAAGGCGGTACCGGGGACAAGGTCCGCACACTGCTTCCGGAACCGCTGTGGCGGGCAGCGCTACCGAATGTCTCCCGGGACGTGCTCCGGGCCGGCCCCTCGGTCACGGCTCTGCGCAGCCGGTTGGCGGAGTTCCAGGAGGAGTTCGCTTTTCTGCGCTGATCGCACCGGATCGGGAAGGCTACGAAGGTAACTCGGCCCACATGATTGCTGAAGTCGCTCGAGCAGGTCTTGGCTGTGTTCCTCGAGAACGAGCCGGCCTGCGTTCGCAGACATCGGGGCTCGTACGTGTGAGAGGGCCGGGGGCCGGTCCGCTCGCTGACAAAAGGGTGGGCCTGCTCATGGAGGTCGGCCGGGTTTGCGTGCGAATGTGAGAGAAGTGAGTGCTGGTGAGAGTGAGGGGTGGGGCGCCCCCTGATCGTGAGGCGGCGGGAGGCTCCCGACGGTGCGAGCGCGGCGCAACCCTGACGGCGAGGGGTGGGGGCCCTCACCGCAACCACCGACCTCATCGGTGAGATCCCCTACGTCGAGCTCACCGTCGAGGCTGCCTCGGGTCCGCGCCGGAGTCGGTAAACAGACCATCTACGTGGCCGTCCAAGCCTGGTTGTGGGGTGAGTGGGGTCGCCGGTGCGGGCCGAGTGTGGTTTTGTCGGTGAGGGGTGGGGTGCGAGCCTGCTGGGGCGTGGGCGTGTCGGGTGGTTTGTGAGCCTGCCGACAAGCGGGAGAATGTGGGCTTGTTCGTGAAGGTGCTGTGTTTTTGGCGCCGCCTGCGGCGGCGCGGGGGTTGAGGCCCTGAGGTCTCGCCGTTCAGGCCTCGAGGCTCGCGCCTGCGGCGCATGCGCTTCGAGGCCTGAACGGCGAGACGGCCTCAACTCTTCGGGGTGTCTCGTAGAACTCGACTCATGGGGTTGCGTCGGCGTTCGAGGTCTTTCTCGGTATGCGGAGAGTTCGTCTGTGCAGACCCGGCGTGAGGACTGGGATGTGGTCGGATCGATGCGGGTGTTGTTGTCCGTCGGCGACTTCGTGCATCTTGCGTGGGTCACTGGTGATTTCCATCCGGGATCGCCGCAACATGCTGAACCGGGGCCCTCACGTCACTGCTCGCGTCAGCGGCCCCAGCCGCTTATCGACCACGCACGGTTCACAACCGTTGCGCCGGGACCCTCGGTTCCCGTATGCCAGGTGGACTTCGCAAGCATCCGTCGCGTCTACGAACAGGCCCGCCCCTCGGCGCCGAGTTCTACGAGGCGCACAAAGGTCGAAGCCCGGCCCGCTGCAGGCGGCGCCGAAAACACAGCAAGTCCACCTCTCGCGCCGGCGGGTGCCACCGCACGCTTCGGCGAGTGAGCTCGCTTCCCGCCTGGCTGGTCTCGAATCAACCTCCCTCGGACTCTCGTACCTCCGACGCCTGGCCCCTGTACGCTGTAAATATCCGGACGATACGGGCGCTTTCGAAGCGTTCTTCCGGCCCTCGGCGAACCCGGATCCGGCCCGCATCATCCTTCTGGAGCCGGCCGGCAGGCACTCGAGCGAAAATTTCCCAGAAAATTCCTGGTAGGGCGGCTGGGAGGTAGCCAGCGGGTCGGAAGGGAGTGTGGTTATCACGCCGCAACTCCGATCTGTGCTCGAAAACCTGCTGATGACAGGCTATTTCGTGATCGGCGGGGTGGGACCTGCGGTTACGGCAAGCAGGGATGCGGGCAGGTGCGAACAGGGGTGGTAGGGGGTCCGATTCATGCCCTGACCTGGGGGGTGGGTTCGCAATCCGGGGGCTTCGTGGGTACGGTCGCTGAGACTGCCGGGTAGTTCGGTAGTTGAGTATGAAATGAATGATGAGACGGAGGAACCGTGGCCCTTCCCCAGCTGACTGATGAGCAGCGCGCTGCTGCTCTGGAGAAGGCGGCTGCCGCTCGCCGTGAGCGGGCAGAGCTCAAGGATCGCCTGAAGCGTGGCGGCACCGATCTGAAAGAGGTCCTCGGCCAGGCCGAGACCAATGAGATCATCGGCAAGATGAAGGTGCGCGCACTGCTGGAAGCCCTGCCCAAGGTCGGCAAGGTAAAGGCCGAGGAGATCATGAACGAGCTCGAGATCGCGCCGACCCGACGGCTGCGTGGTCTCGGTGACCGGCAGCGCAAAGCGCTGCTCGCCAAATTCGATCTCGGCGCCTGACAACCTCGGTGGTCGAGAACATGACGAAGGGTCGGCTGGTTGTACTGGTCGGCCCCTCGGCCGTGGGCAAGTCCACCGTGGTGCGATGCGTCCGCGAACGGCTGCCGGAACTGGTTTTCAGCGTCTCGGCGACGACACGGGACCCGCGTCCCGGTGAAGTCGACGGGCGCGACTACCGGTTCGTCGGCCGGGCCGAGTTCGACACGATGATCGAAGCCGGTGATCTGCTCGAATGGGCGGATATCCACGGCGGGCTACAGCGGTCGGGTACTCCGGCCGCGCCGGTGCGCGCCGCATTGTCGGAGGGCCTGCCGGTACTCATCGAGGTCGACCTCGAAGGAGCACGCTCGATCCGGCAGGCGATGCCGGAGGCCGTGCTGGTATTCCTCGCGCCGCCCAGCTGGGAGGAGCTGGTGGATCGGCTGCGCAGTCGCGGCACCGAATCGCCGGAGGTCATCGAACGCCGACTGGAGACCGCACGGGTGGAATTGGCCGCACGTGACGAGTTCGACACCGTGATCGTGAACGACACCGTGACCAGCGCCTGTACGCAGTTGGTATCGTTGTTCGTCAGCACGAATTCCAATTCGTAGCCCGCTGCGCGGCCGAGAGCCGTCGTGTAGCCGAGCCCAGACCCGCAGGAGCTTCCTCAGTGAGCAGTTCGGACACCGTTACGCCCGCCTACGACACCCCGATCGGCCTCACCAACCCGCCGATCGACGAGTTGCTCGACCGCACCTCGTCCAAGTACAGCCTGGTGATCTACGCGGCCAAGCGCGCCCGTCAGATCAACGACTACTACAACCAGCTGGGTGACGGCATCCTCGAATACGTCGGCCCGCTGGTGGAGCCGCTGCCGCAGGAGAAGCCGCTGTCGGTGGCGATGCGCGAGATCCACAGCGATCTGCTCGAGCACACCGAAGGCGAATGACCCGCTAGCCGGGCGGCAGGCCGATAGGGCAGGAGGCGCGCTATGGCGCGGGTAGTTGTCGGGGTGGGCGGCGGGATCGCCGCGTACAAGGCATGCGCGCTGGTACGACGGTTCACCGAGACCGGCCATACCGTCCGGGTGATCCCCACCGACGCGGCATTGCAGTTCGTGGGTAAGGCGACCTTCGAGGCGCTGTCCGGCCATCCGGTGCACACCGGAGTCTTCTCCGATGTGCCGGAGGTACCGCATGTGCGACTGGGCCAGGAGGCGGAACTCCTCGTCGTCGCGCCCGCCACCGCGGATCTCATGGCGCGAGCGGCGCACGGCCGCGCCGACGATCTACTCACCGCGACCCTGCTCACGGCCCGATGTCCCGTGCTGTTCGCGCCCGCCATGCACACCGAGATGTGGGAGCACGCGGCGACCGTCGCCAATGTGGCGGCCCTGCGCGCGCACGGCGCCACCGTGATGGAACCCGCGTCCGGTCGGCTCACCGGCACCGATACCGGTCCGGGGCGGCTACCCGAACCCGAGGAGATCTTCGGGCTCGCGTCGCTGCTCCTCGAACGCACCGACGCGGTACCGCGCGATCTGGTGGGCAAGCGGGTGGTGATCACCGCGGGTGGCACCAGGGAACCGCTGGATCCGGTCCGTTTCCTCGGTAACCGCAGTTCCGGTAAGCAGGGGTATGCGCTCGCCAGAGTCGCCGCCCAGCGCGGTGCCCAGGTCACGCTCATCGCCGGGAACACCATCGAGATGGCGCCGCCGGCGGCGGTCGAGCTGGTCCACATCACCACCGCCGAGCAGCTGAAAACCGCCGTCGACAAGCACGCGGTCGGCGCGGACGCGGTGATCATGGCCGCTGCGGTCGCCGATTTCCGGCCCGCCTCGGTGGCTGCCGACAAGATCAAGAAGGGCAAGGACGAGCCCGCCACCATCGCCCTGGCCAAGAACGAGGACATCCTCGCCGGCCTGGTCCAGGAGCGTCGGGAGGGCAGGCTGCCCGGAACGGCCATCGTCGGATTCGCCGCCGAAACCGGCGACGCGGACGGCGATGTGATCACCCACGCGCGGGCCAAACTGGCCCGTAAGGGCTGTGATCTGCTGGTGGTGAACGCGGTGGGCGACGGTAAGGCGTTCGAGGTCGACACCAACGACGGCTGGCTGCTGCGCGCGGACGGTAGTGAGCAGGCGCTCGATCACGGATCGAAGGCGCTGCTGGCCAGTCGTGTCCTGGACGCGCTGGGCCCCCTGCTGAGTTGAAAACCGGCGGGGCTCGCGCCGCCGCACTGCGCCGGTAGTCCTGGACTGGCGGTCGGATGGATTCCACATCGAGCGGTCCCGCGTACCGCTCGAACGCGATACGATCCAGCCGCTTCGGGGTCGGCGGGCCGCTGCGCGGGTACGACCGGGCACTACTCGATCGGAAACCCATACGGGTTGGTGTCCGAAACCCCGATCAGGCCGCCCGTTCCAATAGTCTGAGAGTTCAGGGTCGCGACCGCAGCCGTACGCTACGGTCCCTCCCGGACACGAGTAACCGTTGAGGAAGAAGGAAACTGTGCGCACGTCCGGTAGCCGGCTATTCACCAGTGAGTCCGTGACCGAGGGTCATCCGGACAAGATCTGTGACGCCATCAGCGATTCCATCCTCGACTCCTTGCTCGCCCAGGACCCCCGCAGCCGGGTCGCCGTGGAAACCATGGTGACCACCGGCCAGGTGCATGTCGCGGGTGAGGTCACCACCGAGGCCTATGCGGATATCCCGCATATCGTGCGGGAGAAGATCCTGGAGATCGGATACGACTCCTCGGCAAAGGGATTCGACGGCAACTCCTGCGGTGTCAATATCGCGATCGGTGCCCAGTCGCCCGATATCGCGCAGGGTGTCGACACCTCGCACGAAGCGCGGGTCGGTGGCTCCGACGACGAGATCGAACAGCAGGGCGCCGGTGATCAGGGCCTGATGTTCGGTTACGCGAACACCGACACCCCCGAACTCATGCCGTTGCCGATCGCGCTGGCCCACCGCCTGTCGCGCAAGCTCACCGAAGTGCGCAAGACCGGTGTGCTGCCGTATCTGCGCCCCGACGGCAAAACGCAGGTCACCATCGAATACGAGGGCGACAAGGCCGTGCGGCTGGATACCGTGGTGCTGTCCACCCAGCATGCCGCCGATATCGACCTGGACAATCTGCTGGCCCCGGATATCCGGGAGAAGGTCGTCGACGCCGTCCTGTCCGAGATCGCGATCCCCGATCTGGATATCTCCGATATCCGCCTGCTGGTGAACCCGACCGGGAAGTTCGTACTCGGCGGCCCGATGGGCGACGCGGGCCTGACCGGCCGCAAGATCATCGTCGACACCTACGGCGGGATGGCCCGCCACGGTGGCGGCGCATTCTCCGGTAAAGACCCCTCGAAGGTCGACCGTTCGGCCGCCTACGCGATGCGCTGGGTCGCCAAGAACGTGGTCGCCGCCGGTCTGGCCGACCGTGTCGAGGTACAGGTGGCCTACGCGATCGGCAAATCCGCGCCGGTCGGCCTGTTCGTGGAGACCTTCGGTACCGAGAATGCCGATCCGGCCAAGATCTCGGCCGCCATCACCGAGGTATTCGATCTGCGGCCGGGGGCGATCATCCGCGATCTGGATCTGCTGCGCCCGATCTACGCGCCCACCGCCGCCTACGGGCATTTCGGCCGCACCGATATCGATCTGCCCTGGGAGCGCACCGACCGCGCGGAAAAGCTGCGCGCCGCCGCCGGACTGTAAGTTCCACGTCCCGCGTGGATCGACCACCGACCGACACCCCCGCCGACTCCGCGTCCGCGGGGGTGTCGGCCGAGTCGGGGCCGCCGCGCCGCCGGGCCGCTCGCGCGAAAAAGCCCGCGATACCGGAGACCGGGCCGATCGAGTACCCGATTGCCCGGGTGCTCCCGCTGCTCACCCCGGCGCATCTGGACCGCGATTTCGACTATCTGGTGCCGCCGGAACTCGACGAGATCGCCCGGCCCGGTGTCCGGGTCCGGGTCCGATTCGCGGGACGGCTGGTGGACGGCTACCTGTTGTCCCGGCACGCGGAATCCGAGCACCGGGGCAAACTCGTCCGGCTGGAACGGGTGGTATCCGCCGAACAGGTGCTCACCCCGGAGATCCTGCGACTCGCGACGACTGTGGCGGCCCGGTACGCCGGAACCCGTGCCGATGTACTGCGGCTGGCGGTCCCACCGCGGCATGCCCGGGTGGAGAACGGCGGGCCCGTCGAGAAGGGCGTAGGGCCGGAGCTCGCGCCGGTGTCCGTGGACGATCGGCAGAACCTACCTGTCGGAGCGGGCGGGCCGGCCGGCGGTACGGCGCAGCACGAACCGGCTCACCCCGGTGAACCCGTGCCGGAAGTCGACGCCCCGGCTTGGCATCGCTACCGGCACGGAGATGCCTTCCTCGCCGCGCTGGCGAACGGCCGGGGTCCGCGGGCTGCCTGGCAGGCGTTGCCGGGGGAGGACTGGGCGCGGCGGCTGGCCGAACTCGCGGCGGTGGTGGTCGCGGGTGGGCGCAGTGCCGTCCTGATGGTGCCCGATCAGCGTGATCTCGATCGCGTGCTGTGCGAATGCGAACGGCTGGTGGGTGATTCGGCTGTCGGACTGTCGGCCGGGCTGGGACCGGCGGCCCGATACCGACGCTGGCTGGCCGTACTGCGGGGCACCGCGCGCGTAGTGGTGGGTACCCGCAGCGCGGTTTTCGCGCCGGCGGCGGATCTCGGCCTCATCGCGATCTGGGACGACGGCGACGATACCTACGCCGAACCGCGTTCCCCGTATCCGCACGCGCGCGAAGTCGCCATGCTCCGGGCCCACGACACCGGGGCCGCCTTCGTAGCGGCGGGATTCGCCCGGACCGCCGAGGTCCAGGCGATCGTGGAATCCGGTTGGGCCCACGATCTGCTCGCCGACCGGGCGACCCTGCGGGCGGCCGCACCGCGGATCAGCGCCCCCGGTGATACCGACGCTGCGCTGGAGCGGGACCCGATGGCGCGCGCGATCCGCATTCCGGCCGCTGCCTTCGCTGCCGCCCGGCAGGCACTCGCCGCTGGGGCCGGGGTGCTCGTACAGGTGCCGCGCCGCGGCTACGTTCCGGCGCTGGCCTGCACGAAATGCCGCACACCCGCGCGCTGTCGCCGGTGCGTGGGGCCGCTGTCGTTGCCCGGGGTCGACCGGCCCGCTACCGATTCGGGTGCCGCGCACAGCCCGGTCTGCAGGTGGTGCGGCCGCACCGAAGCGGCGTTCCGCTGTCCGGTCTGCGGCGGGCGGATACTGCGCGCCGTGGTGATCGGTGCCGCGCGGACCGCCGAGGAACTGGGCAGAGCGTTTCCCGGGGTGCCGATACGCGGGTCCAGCGGCGCGGCCCTGCTGGATACGGTGCCGCCGGGTCCCCAGGTGGTGGTGGCCACCGTGGGCGCCGAACCGCTGCTCGACGGGGGCTACGGTGTGGGGCTGCTGCTGGACGGCTGGGCGCTGCTCGGCCGCGCCGATCTGCGCGCCACCGAGGACACGTTGCGGCGTTGGTTGAGCGCCGCGGCCCTGGTGCGGCCGGAGGGTCAGGTGCTGGTGATGGCCGACCCCGCTGTGCCGACCGTGCAGGCCCTGCTGCGCTGGGATCCGGCGGGTCACGCGGCCGCCGAACTCGCCCAGCGGACCGAGGTCGGGTTTCCCCCGGCGGTGCGGATGGCGGCGGTCGACGGCACCTCGGCGGGGATCTCCGGTCTGCTGGCCGCCGCCGACCTACCGGTGGAGGTGGAGGTGCTGGGCCCGGTGCCGTTACCGCCCGGTGCGCGACCGCCGTCGAGTGCCCGCAACGCCGGCGACGACGCGGGGGCCGAGGTCGAACGGATACTGCTGCGTGTGCCGCGGCGGCGCGGCGCGGCCCTGGCGCGGGCGCTCATCGCGGCTCAGTCGATCCGCAGCAGTCAGCGGGCGGATTCACCGCCGCGCGTTCAGATCGATCCCTTGGATATCGGCTGACCGCGGGGGCCTTCGGCGAGCGCGGTGGCTGCCGCCGTCCATTCGCTTCTCGGCCCGGAGCGGTGGGTCGCTCCTGACGGGCTGACACGTTCGCGGCTGCCGCCTGATCGTCTCGGCGCCCACTCGATCGGCCGAGGTGGGCCGAGGCCGTTCGGCGAATGTGCCGGACGAGGGTTCTGGCTCCGTGCAGTCGGGCGGGAGAAGGCCCCACTGTCGGCGGACCGCAACGAGCGGCGCTCCACGTCTTCTGCGCTCACTGATCTCGCGACGTCCGAACCGGTTGGGAATTTCCGGACCCAGGGTTGTGTTGGATAGATTGTCGATATATCGTCGATGCTACGCAAACCGATCGAGTAGCTCAGGAGGCTGCTATGGAGAACATCGAGAACGCAGAATTTCGAATGGGTCGTGGGCGTCGCGGCCGTGGACCTCGGCCCGGCGGATTCGGACCGGGCGGACCGCAGTTCCGGCACGGGGGACCGCCCGGCTTCGGACCTGGCTTCGGCGGGGGCTTCGGACCCGGTTTCGGCCCTGGTTTCGGGCCGGGATTCGGCCGTGGGCGGGGTCGCGGTGGTCGCGGCCGGCGCGGTGACGTCCGAGCGGCGATTCTGCTGCTGCTCACCGAGCGTCCCATGCACGGCTACGAGCTGATCCAGCAGATTCGCGAACGCAGTGACGACCTCTGGCGGCCCAGCCCGGGCTCCATCTACCCGGCGCTGTCCCAGCTGGAGGACGAAGGTCTCATCACCATCGAGAAGGTGGCCGGCCGCAAAACCGCGCAACTGACCGAGACAGGCACCGCCCATGTCGCCGAGCATCGTGCGGAGCTCGGCGATCCGTGGGCCGAAGTCAAGCAGGGGGTCGGCGAACAGGCCAGCGACCTGCGGGCCCTGATCCCGCCACTCCTGGGTGCGGTCGCGCAGGTAGCTGCCGCAGGTACCCCGGAACAGGCCGGCAAAGCGGCCGCGGTGCTCACCGACGCGCGTAAAGCGTTGTATCGCATCCTCGCCGGAGACGAGGAAACCGGAAAGTAACGGGGTGGTCAAAACCTCGGGCACCGGTTTTCCGGGGAGCCGGCAGGGTAGAAGATCAGGTGGTGAAACAGTATCGATGGCCGACGGGGCGGGACGGATCACCACGCGGCAGGTTCATCCGGCGGGCGGTGACCGTGGCCGTCGCACTGGCTGGGTCGGTGTTGCTCGCGAGCGTCGAGAGCACCGCCCAGCCAACGGGTTACCTGGCGCCGATGGTCCCCACCGACTCCGGCCCACCGCAGCCCGACCATCTGGGCGCAGTGCTGTACATGAAATCCCACCCGAACGCGGTGCCCCGCGGTGTCAATGATTTCGGGTGTGTCCCGGACGCCGCACACCCCCGTCCGGTGATCCTGGCACACGGCACGGACGCGAGTGCCTATACCGACTGGTCGGTCATCGGGCCGCAGCTCGTGGATCAGGGATTCTGCGTATACGCGCTGAATTACGGCGGGAAACCCGGCGCCGGAACCTTCGGCACCGAGGACATCGTGCTCAGCGGCTATCAGATCGCGCAGTTCGTCGACGACGTCCGCGCCGCCACCGGCGCCCCGAAGGTCGATCTCGTGGGATTCTCCCAAGGCGCCAATGTGACCCGCTACTACATCAACAAACTCGGTGGCGCCCCGAAGGTCGGCAACTGGGTCGGTCTCGCCTCACCCACCTACGGCGGCGTCATGTACGGGCTGGTGCCGCCGGCCCAGCAGATCCCGGGTGCGCTGGATCTGGCGGCCCGGGCGGTCTCGGTGGCGGCGGTCCAGCAGGCGCAGGGGTCGCCATTCATGCTGGAACTCAACGCGGGCGGCGATACCGTGCCCGGGGTCCGTTACACCACCGTCGGCAGCCGGGCCGACGAAGTGATCCAGCCCTTCGAGAACATCGCCCTGCGTGGGCCCGGTGCCGACAACATCGTCCTGCAGGACCGTTGCCCGGTCGATCTCACCGGCCACTTCCACATGGTCTACGACCCGTACGTATACCAGCTGCTGCTGGAGGTCCTCGACCCCGGCCGTGCACCCGAACCGGTCTGCGTCCCTGTCGCACTGGGCACCGGGATCCCTCAGGTGGTCATCGGTGGCAATATCTGATTGCTGTGTCCGGCGGCGCGTCCGGCGAAAGGAGCCTGCCGTAGCCACCGCTCGGGCGCGACGCAGGGGTCGGGCGAACCGTGCGCGGGTGAGGCACTGAAAGTGGCCGCGGCCGCCTACCTAGAATGAGAGCTTTCCGCCCTGCCACCTCTCTTCGGGAGCTACCGTGACCGTCCAGTCCGTCCGCCTCTTCGGCGATCCCATCCTGCGAGCCCGCGCGGCAGAGGTCACCGAATTCGGGCCCGAACTGCGGCAGCTGGTGACCGATCTGACCGACACCATGTACGACGACGGCGGGGTCGGGATGGCGGCCCCACAGATCGGTGTCGGGTTGCGGGTCTTCGTCTACGACACCCGTGATGCCCGCGGGCATCTGATCAACCCGAGCTGGACCGCGCTCGACGAGGAGGAGCAGATCGGTCCCGAGGGCTGCCTGTCCATTCCCGGGGTCAATCACGACACGCGGCGTGCCATGCGGGTGCGGGCGACCGGGGTGGATGTGGACGGTAACGCGGTCGAGTTCGAGGCCGCGGGCCTGCTGGCACGGTGTGTTCAGCACGAAACCGATCATCTGGACGGCACGCTGTTCATCGACCGGCTGGATCCGCCCGACCGGAAGCAGGCCATGCGCACCATCCGCGAATCCGATTGGTTCATCGCCGGGCTGACGGTCCGGCCCAGCCGCGCACTCAGCGAGCGGGACCGCTGATGCGGATCGTCTTCGCCGGGACGCCCGAGCCCGCGGTTCCGGCGCTGCGCCGGCTGCTGGATTCCCGGCACGAGTTGGTCGCCGTGGTCACCCGCCCCGATGCCGTCGCCGGACGCGGCCGCAAACTGCAGCGTTCACCGGTCGGTCTGCTCGCCGACGAACACGGCATTCCGGTCCTCACTCCCGGAAAACCCGGTGAGCCGGAATTCGTCGAGGCGCTCACCGAGCTGGCGCCCGACTGCTGCCCGGTGGTGGCCTATGGCGCGCTGTTGCCGGCCCGGGTCCTCGATATCCCGAAGCACGGCTGGATCAACCTGCATTTCTCGTTGCTGCCGGCCTGGCGTGGCGCGGCACCGGTTCAGGCCGCGATCGCGGCCGGCGACGAGATCACCGGGGCGTCGACGTTCCTGATCGAAAGCGGTCTGGATACCGGACCGGTCTACGGAGTGGTAACCGAGCGGATCGCGGTCACCGATACCGCCGCGGACCTGCTGGCCCGGCTTTCGGACAGCGGTGCGGCGCTGCTCGAGCAGACCCTCGACGGTGTCGAGGACGCGACTCTGCAGGCGGTTCCGCAACCGGCGGACGGGGTCTCCTATGCGCCGAAGATCACCGTCGAGGCGGCGCAGGTGCGCTGGGACCAGCCCGCTCTGGCAGTGGGTCGCGCGATTCGGGCGGTCACCCCGTTTCCGGGAGCCTGGACCGTGGTGGCCGGGACACGGCTGAAACTCGGGCCGGTGGAACTGGTCGAAGAGGTACTGCCGGAACGGCAGATCGAGGTACGGAAGACCGGTGTCTTCATCGGGACCGCCACCACGGCGGTGCGGCTGGGCCAGGTGCAGCCGCCGGGTAAACGGATGATGGCAGCTCTCGATTGGGCGCGCGGTGCGCGTCCGGCGCCCGGCGCGGTGGTCGAATGAACGGCTCGGGCGGCGACCGGTCGCGGGGATTCCGCCGGCACACCGCACCCCGCGGGCCGGAGTCCGACACCTCGCGCAGCGAATCGCAGGAGCGTTCGCCGAATTCCCGGCAGGATGGGCGCCCGGGTGACTCTCGACGCGATGACCGGCCGGGTGGTTCCCGGCAGAGCGATCGCGCGGCCGCGCCGCGCCGCCCGGACCGATCGGCCGGGACACCGCCGGACAACGCGAATACCGCAGGAGGAGAGCGGCAGCGGCGGAACAGGCCCGAGCCCGGCACCACCGGTGGCGATCCCCGGTCGCAGCGGAATCGCGGTTCCGGCTCCGGTGACGAGGCAGGCGACGCCCGCCGTCCCGGGCGGGATGCGGGTGCGGCCCCGGAACGTAGGGCCGACGGCCCGGGAGACCGGAAGAGAACCGGCGTCGAGAACACGCAGACCGGTCGTCGCCGAGGCGGGGAGGGCCGGGACGACCGGCGTGGTGAGTCTCGGGGGCCGGCGGGCGCGAAGCGCCATGGCGGCGGGAAGCGGGCCGAGGGGGCCGGAGCGGACCGGAAGCGGGCCGAACGTGGCAGTACCTCCGCGCGTGCGGACCGGCCGGTACCCAAGCCTGCGGATCCGGCACGCACCGTCGCGCTGGAGACCCTGCGTGCTGTACGCGACCGGGATGCCTACGCGAATCTGGTCCTGCCCGGACTGCTGCGCGAGTACCGCGTGGAAGGACGTGACGCCGCCCTGGCCACCGAACTCGGTTACGGTGCCTGCCGTGCCCTGGGTGTGCTCGACGCGGTGATCGCCGATTGCGCCGGTCGTGAGATCGACGAGATCGACGGCTCACTGCTGGACATTCTGCGACTCGGTACGTACCAGTTGCTGCGCACCCGGGTCGAACCGCACGCTGCCGTGCACACCTCGGTCGAATTCGCGCGCATCGAATCAGGTTCGGGCCGTGCCGGATTCGTCAATGCGGTACTGCGCCGGGTCAGCGAGCGGAGCCCGGAGGAATGGGTCGCCCGGCTCGCCCCCGGCGACCCTGTCGCTCGGCTCGCTTTCGAACACGCTCACCCGGTGTGGATCGCGCGGGCGTTCGCCGACGCGCTGGGCGGCGACGCGGGCGAACTGCCCGACCTGCTGGCCGCCGACGATGCCCGCCCGCTGGTGCATCTGGTGGCCCGCCCGGGGGATATCACCGCCGAGGAACTCGCGCTGGTCACCGGCGGTGCGGAAGGCCGCTGGTCGCCGTATGCGGTGTATCTGGAGGGCGGCGATCCCGGCGCCCTGGAACCGGTGCGGGAGGGAATGGCCGCGGTCCAGGACGAGGGCAGCCAGCTCGTGGCCCTCGCGCTGACCCGAGCGGAGCTGCACGGCGATGACGGCGGCCGCTGGCTGGACCTGTGTGCGGGTCCGGGCGGTAAGACCGCGCTGCTCGGCGCACTGGCCGATATCGACGGCTACCGGGTGGACGCGGTGGAACCGGCGAAGCACCGCGCCGAACTCGTCCGCGCCGCGACCAAGGGCCTGCCGGTCGAGGTGCATATCGTCGACGGCCGCGACACCGGCCTGGCCCCCGGCTACGACCGGATCCTGGTCGACGCCCCGTGTACCGGTCTCGGCGCGCTGCGCCGCCGTCCGGAGGCCCGCTGGCGACGCACCCCCGGCGATGTCGCCGCTCTGGTCACTCTGCAGCGTGAACTGCTGACCGCGGCCTGGGACCTGCTGCGCCCCGGCGGCGTCGTGGTGTATTCGACCTGCTCGCCGCATTTGCCGGAAACCGTTGCTGTGGTCGCGGATGCGGTCCGGCGCACCGGCGCCGAACAACTGGACGTGCGACCGCTGCTCCCCGGCGTCACCGGCCTCGGTGCCGGGCCCGCGGTTCAGCTGTGGCCGCATCGGCACGGCACCGACGCCATGTTCGCGGCCGCGCTGCGCAAACCCGTGTAGTCACCGGGCGTGGGTGTCGACGGATTTCCGAGTCCGCCGCGCTCGCGCCCGGCACACTTGATCCGTGGGTATCACCTAAGCGAACGTGGTACGACTGGCCGCGGACCTGCCGGACGCCGCCTGGTGGCTGGCAGCCCCCGCTGGGCTGCGCCGGGCCCGGGAGAGCGCGGGCGACAGCGATCAGCCGCCGGCCCGGCCCTGAACGGGTTGCCGGCGCGAGGGCCCGCGCAGCCGACTACACAGCGTGGACTTTCACCCAGGTGCTGTTGACGGCGGCGTTGCCGGAGATGCGGTCCACCTGTTCCGGATCGTGCAGCAGGTTGACGTTCGCGCCGGGCACTCCGGCCGCCACCCTCCAGCCGACACCAGGTTCGCCGTGACCCCAGCCGTGCGGGATGGCGACCGTGCCCGGCCGGATCTCGTCGCTTATCTCCACCGGAACCACGATGGAGCCGATAGGGGAGCTCACCGTTGCCCGGCCACCGTCGGCCAACCCGCGAGCGGCCGCGTCCTGCGGGTGCATGAGCGCGGTGCAACGGTCGCGACCCTTCACCATCGCCGGCACGTTGTGCAACCAGGAATTATTGCTGCGCAGATGGCGGCGGCCGATGAGCCGCAGATCGAAACCCTGGTCGCGGTCGGCGCCGCCCGCACGTGCCTCGTCGAGCAGCCGGCGTGCCTCGAGGACGAACCGCCGGGGCGCCAGCTGGACCTTGCGGTCGGCGGTGGCGATGAGCGAGCGCAGGCGCGGTTGCAGCGGGCCCAGGTCGATACCGCCGCGTGCCGCCCGCACCTTCTTCAGCGTGACGCCGCTACGCCCGCGCCGCAGCACACCGTGCGGACCGGCCGCTATCCCCAGCGCTGCCGCCCGCAGCGGGCTGAACCGGGCGAATACGGCGTTGAGTGCTCGGCCGGTGAGCGAACGCAGCGGGAGCGGCAGGATCTCGGTGGTCAACCGCGCCATGATCTCCCAATCCTCGAGACCGTCGTTCTCCGGTTCGACCGCCCGCGTATTGAACCGGATGTTGTTATGGACGCTGAACATGGTGAGCAGGATGTCGAGGTCCTCGCGTTCCAGCGGCGAGAGGGGCGGCAGGATGATGTCGGCGTGCCGGGTTGTCTCGGTGATGTACATATCCACGGCCACATAGAAATCCAGCGATCCCAGCGCCTTGTCGAGTTGTCCGCGTTGCGGGGTGGACAGGACCGGGTTGCCCGCGTAAGTGATCATGGCGCGGATCCGGTCCGGTCCGTCGTCGAGGATCTCCGGGGCCAGTGCCGCGACCGGCAATTCGAACCGGAACGATTTGTATTTCCCGGAGCGGTCAGTCCAGGCGCCGTAATACGGCGATATCCGGCGCGCCAGTGGCATCAGATCCACCGCCGGGGTGGCATACATCTGGCCGCCCGGCCGGTCCAGGTTTCCGGTGATCGCGTTGATGGTGTTGACGAGCCAATGGGTGACGGTGCCGGTCAAGGTCTGGCACACCCCGATCCGTGCGTACATCACCGCCGATTTCGCGGCCGCGTGCTCGCGGGCCAGACGCCGGATCGTCTCGGCGTCCACACCGGCGCAGGGGGCGGCGTCCTCGGGCGTGAAATCGGCGACCAGATCCCGCAACTCGTCCAGACCGGCGCACTGGGTGCGGACGGCGGTCCGGTCGCACAGATCCTCGGTGATCAGCACGTGCAGCATTGCGAGCAGCAGGTACGGGTCGCCGCCGGGCAGGACGGACACGTGTTCGTCTGCCAGGCGGGCGGTCTCGGTGCGCCGCGGGTCGATCACGACGACCTTGCCGCCGCGGGCGCGCACATTCTTGATCCGGTTCCGGGCGCCGGGCATAGTGGTGACCGATCCGTTGGACACCGCGGGATTGGCGCCGATGATCACCATTCGGTCGGTGCGGTCGATATCGGCGATCGGCATCAGGAAATTCGACCCGTACATCTGCCAGGCCACGAATTCCTGCGGGAACTGGTCGATCGAGGAGGCCGTGTAGAAATTGCGGGTCATCAGGGCTATCCGCAACGCGAAGGCGTACATGATCGCCGAATTGTGCGCGGCCGGGTTACCCAGGTACATACCGACCGAATGCGGCCCGTGGTCGCGGCGAACCTGCCGCAGTCGGGTACCGATCTCGCGGAAAGCCTCATCCCAGCCGATGGGTTCGAACGTGTCGCCGACCCGGCGCACCGGGGTGCGGAGCCGGTCCGGATCGTCGTGCAGGCCGGCCATGGCGGTGGCCTTGGGGCAGATGTAACCCTTGGACAGGACATCGTCGGGATTGCCCTCGATTTCGACGACTTTCGTGTCCTCGACGGTCACCAGGATGCCGCAGTGCGCCTCGCACAGGGTGCACTGCCGGGCGATGGTCTCAGCGGTCATAACTCACATCACCTTCCGCAGCGTCGTCGCCGACGCGCGATCCGCAGGAACGCCGGATTACGGGCTGATCCGGCTGATCGGTTGCTCGGGTGAGAAAAGCGGGCTCTCAGGTGATGGCCGATTGAGATGAATTCCCACTCATGCTCTCATGTGAGAGTAGACCGACCGGCGAAGTGGGCACAACAGTCGCGCCGGCTACTCCCGCGACGATTGTTCGCGCAACCTCGCCAGCGTCTTCGCGAGAATTCGCGAGACGTGCATCTGTGAAATACCCATCTGCTGCGCGATCTGGGTCTGGGTCATCGACTCGAAGAACCGCATGGTCAGAATCCGGCGCTCCCGCTCGGGGAGCCCGGCCAGCAGCGGTCGGATCGCCACGTATTCCTCGACCCGGTCGAACTGCGCTTCTTCCTCGCCGAGGGTATCCAGCAGCGAGGCATCGGTATCGCGGCCCACCGAGGCCGCGTCGATCGAGGTCGGCTGGTAGGCATTACCGGCGATCACGGCCTGGGTCACCTCGTCCGGGTCGACATCCAGTTCGGCCGCGATCTCCTTGGCCGTCGGCGAGCGCCCCAGCGATTGCGACAGCGAGTCCACGGCGGCACCGATCCGCAGATGGGTCTCCTTGACCCGGCGTGGCACCCGCATCGCCCAGGTGTTGTCGCGGAAGTATCGGCGGACCTCGCCCATGATCGTGGGCACCGCGAAAGACAGGAAGTTCGAGCCGCGCGAGATATCGAAACGATCCACCGCGTGCACCAGGCCGACCCGGGCGACCTGGGTGAGATCATCGAACGGTTCGCCGCGGCCGCTGAACTTGCGAGCGATATGGTCGGCCAGCGGAATGCACCGGGCGATCAACTCGTTGCGCAGCGCCGCCTGCTCCGCCGAATCCGGTTCGGTTCCGGCCAACCGGACGAACAGGTCCGCGACATCGTCGTACCCGCCCGCCGAGGACGAATTCTCCAGCTCGGTGCGGGTTTCGGTATCTGCCTCGGCGTCGGCTTCAGCGGTATCGGCTTCAGTGGTATCGGTCTCAGCGGTGCCTGTCTCAGCGGTGCCGGCCGCAGCGGTGCCGGCCGCAGGGGTGCCGGCCTCGTTCGCCGAAGCTTTTTCGTGCTCGCCCCCGGGGGATTCGAGCGGCTTCTCCTGCTCGGTCACTACGCTTTCCCCCGGGCCCGACGGAATTCGACCGCTGTCGGATATCCGGAAACCTGCTGATCGAAGGGGTCCTGCCGGGCGTCGACCGCATCGGTCAAGGTACGCAGTACATGCCAGCCGAAACTCCGCGCATCGGGCAGCCCCTCCCGCGACGCCACCCCGGCGACCAGCACTCGCAGTTCGGTATCGCCGATGCTGAAGACACACTGCAGACTCGTATCCGGGGCAGCCAGGCCGATCAGGGTCGAGCATGCCTCGTCCACCGCCAGCCGGATATCGGCGACCTCGTCCAAGGTGAAATCACTGAGCAGGACCAGGGTCTCGGCGAGACCGCGCACGATCGGCAGCTGTGTCGCCGATGCCGCCACCCGAATCTCCACCGGGGCACCGTGGAGCCCTTGTTCCGCCGAAGTATTGATCACGCAGCCGAGTGTATGGGCGAGCTGCCACATAGAGGGGGCCGGGGCACGCACCCGAACGGAATCCGCCCGGGGAGCACCGCCGACCGCGATGGGCGACCGCCGACCGCGCCCGGTACTCGTAGCAGGTCCACACCGGCTCGATGGCACTCGCGGCCGGGTTCGTGGATGGATCTCGCCCCGCACCAGGCGCAGCAGGACCTCGGCCACCCCATCCGCGTGCGACCGGAGTCGGGCAGCCGCTCCGCCGCGCCCGACCGCGTGCACTTCGGCCCACCCATCCGGAGATCGGCACCCACCGAGCACCTACCGAACCGTCGACCAGCCAGGTGACCCGCCCCCATCCCTCTTTCGTCCATTCCAGATGGTCAACATCCGTGGTCGGGGCCCGCCCCGGTTCTGGAGCGACAGAGCGAAGGAGCGCAGCGACTGAGCGCCGGAGTGAAGAACCGGGGTCACGAGGGCCCCGACCGCCCCGCCGAAGGCGGGGCAATCAAACACAGCCCCGACCCCACGGTGCCACAGGCGCCGCCATAAACTCCGCCTGTGACTGCGTCCGAGCCCACGTTCACCCGTCCTGCGGCCCCGATGATCGCCCCATCCATTCTGTCCGCGGATTTCGCCCGGTTGGCCGATGAAGCCGATGCGGTGTCGACTGCCGACTGGTTGCACGTCGATGTGATGGATGCGCATTTCGTCCCGAACCTGACCCTGGGACTACCGGTGGTCGAGAGCCTTCTGAAAGCGACCGATATTCCGCTGGACTGTCATTTGATGATCGAGGATCCGGGCCGGTGGGCGCCGCCGTACGCAGAGGCGGGCGCCTACAACGTGACCTTCCATGCCGAGGCGACCGAGGATCCGGTGGCCGTGGCGCGCGATATCCGGGCCGCCGGGGCGAAAGCGGGTCTGTCGGTGAAGCCGAATACCCCGATCGAGCCCTATCTGGAGATCCTGCGCGATTTCGACACCCTGTTGGTGATGAGTGTCGAACCCGGTTTCGGTGGGCAGTCGTTCATGCCGGAGGTGCTGGAGAAGGCTCGGATCGTCCGGCGCCTGGTCGACGCGGGGGAGTTGCGGCTGGTGGTGGAGATCGACGGTGGGATCAATGCCGACACCATCGAGCAGGCCGCGGCCGCGGGGATCGATTGCTTCGTGGCGGGGTCGGCCATCTACAACACCGAGGATCCGGGCGCCACCGTGGAGAAATTGCGCCGGCAGGCCGAGTCCAGCAGGTCGGCGCATCACGTAATGCGCTGAGGTCCTCATACCGAGGTTCCTGTGCCGGCTGCGGTCCGAGCTGCCGGTCGTGGAGACCAGGCGATCGTCGGGCTATCGGGGGCTGCGGGCGCTCTCACGGGCGGCGTCGATCACCGCGTGTTGCGGCGGCCGGGTGCCCAGCGCGTCCGGTCCCGCGACCCACAGGCGATAGCCGCTGACCTCGTCCTCGGCCGAGGGCAGCACGATCTGGCTGCCGGTGCCGGCGACGGTGGTGTAGAGGCGAAAGAGTTCGGCGGCCGCGGTAGCGGTGAATTCGTCGTGTCGCGTGGGGCCGGTGAGGAAGGTCCAGCGCCGGGACCGTGGGTGGGCGAAGACCGGGCCGGCGATCTCCGCCGTCCGCAGCTGCGTCAGCACCTGTTCGCCGAGTTCGGTCGGCATGGTGACCGCGCCGTACGTGGCGCCCACGTGCAGCAGGATGCGCATCGATGCCGGATCGACCACCGCGGGCAGCAGATCCTTCTCCCGGTACCGCCGGCAGTGTCGTTCCAGAGCGGTTTCGGTGAAAGCGGTCATAACGGTTCGGCTTCCTCGAGTGGTGGCGTGCCTGGCTGGGGCGACGGCATCCGCCGGTGTGGATATCGGACGGATCCGCTCGGTGTCGCGGGGACCCGATGCTCGGACAACCTGTCTCTGGGCCGAGAGACGCTGGATGCGCGGCGGGGCCGGGTGTACCGGCCGGGCCTGGCTTCGGGCGGATCCAGTTGTCGTGATGAAGGCTTGTGGCGCACGGTGTTCCGCGGCGGTGGCCGTCCTCGTACGAGTACTGCGTCCGGCCGCGCCGCGGGGTGGTCGAGGCGGGTGAACCGGTCACCTCACAATATTGCGCCAGCCGCTGTGAGCGTGCAAATCGAGAAACATTTCGGGTTTCGATGCGGTCTCGTTCGGGAAAAGTGCCGGGCAGTCAGTCCGGTCTGGACCGGATCGCGGCCCGTCGGAAGCGGTATCGGTGGTTGCCGGGAAAATGTGACCGCGGTCTCTGAACAGTAAATTTTCCGGATTGGGCCGTCGGCCCCGTGGCCCGTGGATCGGAGTGTCCGGTGGGTGGCCGACGTCATGGCCGGGCCCTCGGGCGGGCCACTAGTCTGGTCGTGGACGGCGAACTGGGAATACTCGGTATCCCTCCCACCGTTCCGTATGCGGAACACCGACGCAGAAAACGGGAGATTGCATGTTCACGGGCATCGTCGAGGAACTGGGCGAGATCGTCGCCCGCGAACAACTGACCGACGCGGCACGGCTGACGATCCGCGGGAAGCTGGTCACCTCCGATGCCGGGCACGGTGATTCGATCGCCGTCAACGGCGTCTGTCTCACCGTCGTCGATGTACTCGACGGTGCGTTCACCGTCGATGTGATGGGTGAAACGCTGCGGCGGTCGAGTATCGGCGGACTCGAGCCCGGATCCCGGGTCAATTTGGAGCGTGCGGCCGCGGTGAACAGCCGTCTCGGCGGCCATATCGTGCAGGGGCATGTGGACGCTACCGGCACCATCCTGGCCCGGACACCGGAAGACAACTGGGAATTGGTCCGGGTCTCACTGCCCGACGCGATCGCCAAGTATGTGGTGGAGAAGGGCTCCATCACCGTGAACGGCATCTCGCTCACCGTGTCCGGGCTCGGCCGGACCGATGACCCGGCCGCCGACGGAACCCGGGACTGGTTCGAGGTCTCGCTGATTCCGACCACGCTGAGCCTCACCGACCTCGGTACATCCACCTCCGGGACGGTCGTGAACCTCGAGGTCGATGTGATCGCCAAGTACGTCGAGCGCCTCCACCAGCGCGGCTGACGACTCCGGCCGCGCCCGGACCGGCCGAACAGACCCAGTAGTGTGATCGGGACCTATCGAGATGGAGCAGTGCAGACGTGACCAGGTTCGACAGCATCGAGCGCGCGGTCGCCGATATCGCGGCCGGTAAACCGGTCGTCGTGGTCGACGACGAGGACCGGGAGAACGAGGGCGACCTCATCTTCGCCGCGGAGAAGGCCACCCCGGAACTCGTGGCGTTCATGATCCGCTACACCTCGGGCTACATCTGCGTACCGCTCACCGGCGACGACTGCGATCGGCTGGGCCTGCCTCCGATGTACGCGGTGAACCAGGACAAGCACGGCACCGCCTACACCGTGTCGGTCGATGCCAAAGAGGGCGTGACCACCGGTATCTCCGGCGCCGACCGGGCCACCACCATCCGGCTGCTGGCCGACGGCGATGCCAAACCGAACGATTTCACCCGGCCCGGCCATGTGGTGCCGCTGCGGGCCAAGGACGGCGGCGTGCTGCGCCGGCCCGGCCACACCGAAGCCGCCGTGGATCTGGCCAGGATGGCCGGGCTGCGCGCGGCCGGGGTGATCTGCGAGATCGTCAGTCAGAAGGAAGACGGGCATATGGCCCGCACCGACGAGCTGCGGGTCTTCGCCGACGAACACGAACTGGCGTTGATCTCGATCGCCGAGATGATCGCGTGGCGGCGTAAGCACGAGAAGCATGTCGTGCGGGTCGCGCAGGCGCGAATTCCCACCGTGCACGGGGAGTTCACCGCCGTCGGCTACCAGAGCATCTACGACGATGTCGAACATGTCGCGCTGGTCCGCGGGGATGTCGGCGACGGCGAGGACGTCCTGGTCCGGGTGCATTCGGAATGCCTGACCGGCGATGTCTTCGGTTCGCTGCGCTGCGACTGCGGGCCGCAGCTGGACGCGGCTCTGGAGATGGTGGCCGCCGAGGGGCGCGGCGTGGTGCTGTACATGCGCGGACACGAGGGCCGTGGCATCGGACTCATGCACAAACTCCAGGCCTATCAGCTGCAGGATTCCGGGCACGACACGGTCGACGCCAATATCGAACTCGGCCTGCCCGCCGACGCCCGCGACTACGGGACCGGCGCGCAGATCTTGGTCGACCTCGGCCTGCGGTCGATGCGGCTGCTGACCAACAATCCGGCCAAACGGGTCGGGCTCGACGGGTACGGGCTACGGATCACCGAGCGGGTGCCCATGCCGGTGCGGGCCAATGCCGAGAACCTGCGTTACCTGCGCACCAAACGCGACCGGATGGGCCACGACCTGGTGGGTCTCGACGATCTGGACCTCGGGGAGACGGCGCAGTGACGATGGTCGGATCGAAAGGCGGAAACCGATGAGCGGCACCGGGGTACCGAGCTTCGCGCTCGCGGATGCCAAGGATCTGCGGTTGGCGATCGTGGCGTCCCGCTGGCATACCGAGATCTGCGACACCCTGGTCGCCAACGCCGAACGCGTGGCCGCCGAGGCCGGAGTACATCACACGACGGTGGCGCGCTGCGCCGGAGCGATGGAGTTGCCGGTCCTGGCCCAGGAACTGGCTCGCACCCACGACGCCGTGGTCGCGCTGGGTGTCGTGATCCGGGGTGATACCCCACATTTCGACTACGTCTGTGATTCGGTGACCGCTGGTCTGACACGGGTGTCGCTGGACGAGAGCACCCCGGTGGCCAACGGCGTACTCACCACCGACAACGAGCATCAAGCCCTCGACCGGGCCGGACTTCCGGATTCGGCGGAGAACAAAGGGGAGCAGGCGGCCGCGGCCGCACTGGATGCCGCCCTCACCCTCCGCGCACTCCGCACGGCAGGCTGAGTCGTGCCCGTGGTTCGGATCTGGCGCCGGGGTGAAGCCGCCGCAGCGGGGACTACCGCCGCATGGGAGCTGGAGGTGCGCCCGCGCAGGTCGCGGCGTACGGCGGTGATCGTCGCGGGGGTCCTGGTGGTGGCGTTCGCGCTGCTCGGGATCTTCCTGCGGTCCGGCTACACCGGGGTGAACTTTCGGGTGGTGGACCAGTTCGCGATGGCGGCCATCGGTTTCTTCGGCGCGGCGGCCGTCCTGCTGCTCACCCGGCCCCGCGTGCGCGCCGGCCGACACGGCGTAGCGGTTCGGAATGTGCTCGGGGACAACGAGTTCGAGTGGAAACATATTCGCGGTGTCTCGTTCCCCGATCGCAAGGCATGGGCTCGGCTGGAACTGGTGAACGACGATTACGTGCCCATGCTGGCAGTGCGGTCGAATGACGGCGAACATGCCGCGGCGGCCCTGGACCGGCTCCGTGAACTGGGTGCGAAGTACATCACGTCCAGCTGACGTCCGATCGCGGACCGAACCCGACCGGCCCGGCGTCGGCCGGTGCTCCACCCCGGGCCTACGTCATCGGGCCGATGAGTTCGCGCTGCTCGTGGCCGTAGTGGGCCTGCTACTCGACGCGGATGATCGGGGGAAGTTCGTAGCTGCCGTCGAACACGGCCGCGTGTGGTTCGTAGACCCGTAGCACCGGCCGGAACGTCCCGGCCGGTGCGGGCAGCCAGTTGGCCCGCTCTTGCGGATCGGTGGGTTCGTGGTGCTGCAGAACCATGGTGAGCGAACCGTCCGGGGCCGTTCGCAATCCGGGTGTGCGATCGCCCAGCGAGTAGCGGCCGATCGGATTGGCCACGAGGTAGAAATCCGGTGTGTCGTACATGGTCACCGACCAGAACGCAGCGCACGGTGGCGGCTCGGCGAAGCGCAGCTCGTAGCGATGGGCGCCGTCCAGCGGCCGGCCGTCGCTGTCGGTGTAGACCATCGCATAGGCGGCCTCGTAGCCGTGGTTGCCCCAGAGCGCGCCGCGGGCCGCCGCGGCGCGCAGTAGATAGCGGTCCGGATCGTCGGGAAGTTTCCAGTGCGGATCGTCGAGAGCGCCGACCTGGAAGAAATCCAGGTTGTAGTCGAAGGCGTGATAGCTCAGATTCCAGCCGTTCTGCTGGGGGGCGCCGCTGCGGGTCAGTGCCGTTTCGAGTCGCTGTTTCCCGGCCGCCGCACCTTCGCGCAGGATCACCGCCCGATCCGGGTCGAGATCGGCGTACGGCGTTTCGGCGTCCAGTAAACCCAGCGGCCGGAAACGCTGCTGGTAGCGGTGATCGCGGTCGGCGGGCGGGTAGGCGCGCATCCACACTCGGAGCTGTTCGAAGAAAACGAGGTCCTCGGGAACTCCGGGGGACGGACCCGGCAGGCCTCGCCCGGGCGCCGTGGCCGTCAGCCGCAGCTCCTTCTGCAGTGCGCGAACCGCGGGGAGATCCGCATCCCCGTCCACCGCCCACCGGCCGATGATGGTCGCGACCGGGGTGGGGGATTCGATCACAGTGACATCCTCGGGCGGCATACCGTCCCAGCCGGCCGACACCAGCAGGTAAGCCCCTGCGAGGGTGCCGGTGGACCGATGACCGATATAGGCGAAGTTGTTCGTCCAGGCGTCGACGAACTGCATCACGTAATAGCGGCCCGCCGCATCCGGTACATCGAAGCGAACCGGTCCGCCGCCGGTATCGATATTCGCGATCGAGTAGACGGTGTCGTTGTTGATGGAGACGAACGTGTCCTGCGGCCCGGCGAGAGTGGTGGCGTGGCTGAATTCGTTCAACGGTGCCGGAGGCAGGCTGCCCATCCCGGCGCCGGTGAATCGTGCCACCTGCCGGAGATCGAAGACGAGCGGGAAGCCGTAGACGAACGCCTCTGCCGCCAGCGCGGTCAGTTCGCTTCGGGACAGCCCGGTGGTATCGGTGCTCGGCATGACCTCAGCGGATCACGGAGCCGCGGGGCGGTGGATCACCCGGAGCGGGTGACCCGCCCACCGCGAGTGTCAGCGGGCGTCTCCGAGTACCTCGCCTTCGCGCCGGGGATCCGCGCCGCCGACCCAGCCGCTGTCACCATCGCGGCCGAGCACACTGAGCCCGCTGGTCTGCGGGGCCACCGATACCTGATGGCCTCGTTCGCGCAGCCGGGTGACCAGGGGATCGCGGGTGCCGTCGGCATCGGCATCGATCGCCGGATGCTCGCCGCCGACATTCGTGACGGGCGTGTTCGCGGCGCCGAAGGCCACCGCGGAGACTGCCTGCTGCGGATCCAGCCCCCAGTCCAACATGCCGACAAGGGCTTTCACCACGAATTGGATGATCACCGAACCGCCGGGCGAGCCGACGACATGGGTGAGCGCACCTCGTTCGGAATCGGTTCCGGCTTCGAACACCAGGGTCGGGCTCATGGAGCTACGCGGGCGTTTACCCGGTTCGATCCGGTTGGCGACCGGTTTGCCGTCGGTACCGAGCGGGTCGGTGGCGAAATCGGTGAGCTGGTTGTTCAACAGGAAACCGTCGACCATGTGGAACGAGCCGAAGGCCGATTCCACTGTCGTGGTCATGGCTGCCGCGTTTCCATAGGAATCGACCACCGAGATATGGCTGGTGCCGTGCTCGGGCGGCTGGGGTCCGATACCCACCGGCGCCGCCCCGAACTCACCGGGTTTCGCGGTGCCCATCGTCTTGTGCGGGTCGATGAGCTCGGCCCGCTTGTCCAGGTACTCCGGGTTAACCAGCGTCTCCGGTGAATTTCCGGGCAGCGGAACGTAATCCGGGTCGGCGACGAACTTGTCCCGGTCCGCGTAGGCGAGCCGTTCGGCTTCGGCGATGAGATGTACCGCCTCGGCTTGCGGGACACCACCGTTACGATCCACCCGCTCCGGCGGCATGGCAGGCAGGTCGAAGTTCGCCAGGATGCCGAGCGTGGCCGCCACCGTGATACCACCCGAGGACGGCCCCGGCATTCCGCAGACCTCGTGCTCGCGGTAGCCGGTGCACAGCGGGGTGCGTTTCACCGCTCGGTAGGAGTCGAGGTCCGCGGCTTCGAGGAGGCTCGGGGTGCGCCCGCCCGCCCGTGAACCGGCCGCGACGACGATGTCCTGGGCGATCGGGCCGGTGTAGAAACCGTCCGCGCCCTCGGTGGCCACGGTGTTCAAAGTCTTCGACAGGCCCGGATTGGTCAGGACGGTGCCCGCCGCCTTGGGGGAGCCGTCCGGGTTCAGGAAGTATTCGGCCGCGGCCGGATCGCGGGCCAGTTCGGCGGCGGAGTCCGCGATCTGCCCGGCCAGCCGTGGACTGATCTCGAAACCCTGATCCGCCATCGACACCGCAGGATCGAACAGTTCCCGCCACGGGATGTGGCCGTGCTCGGAATGGGCGAGTTCGAGCATGCGGACCACCCCGGGCACTCCGATGGAGCGGCCGCTGGCCCGGGTATCCGGTTTCGGTTCGGTGCGGTCGGTATCGCTGGTCCAGCGTAGATAGTTCTCGGTGGCCCCGGCCGGGGCCGTCTCCCGGCCGTCGTAGGCATCCAGGGTCTCGTGCTCGGCGTCGTAGTAGAGCAGGAACGCGCCCCCGCCGAGCCCCGAGGCCTGCGGTTCGGTGAGACCCAACACCGTCTGTGCGGTGATCAGCGCGTCCGCCGCGGTCCCGCCGGCCCGCAGCACCTCGCAGGCGGCGCGGGTCGCGTGGGAGTTCGCGGTGGATACGGCGTAGCCGCTGGTCCGGACCGCAGTCATCTCACTGCGGTAGCCGGACGCGATCTCCGGGTTCGTTGCGAGATCCCGGGAAGTGGGGGCGATCGAGCCCGCCGACGGTGCGGTGGTCACCGGGGTACCGTTCGGTACCGGGGTGCACGGGCCCGCCGACCCGGTATCGTCCGAACATCCGCTGAGCGAGCCTGCCAAGAGCAGCGCCGTCACTGTCAGCGCGTACCGAATCCGTTGTATCGGGCGCATATTCGAACTCTAGCGGGCCGCGGCGACTGTGGCGGCCGAACTCGCCCCGGCTGGGGGAACCCGGGGCGGAACTGCATACCGCTGGTAGGGCACCGGAACTGTGTAGTGTGGCCGGCGCAACATCGCCGGTCGGCCCGCGACGAGCCGGCTTCCTCCCAGCCCCCAGCCCCCAGCCCCCAGCCCCCAGCCGGCGGCCGGCGGCGGAGTGTGTCCGAGGCCGCTACTACGCTGGATACGTGGCAGATCCCGCGACGTACCGGCCGCAGCCCGGCTCAATTCCGCTCGAACCCGGTGTCTACAAGTTCCGGGACTCCTACGGCCGGGTCATCTATGTCGGCAAGGCGAAAAGCCTGCGTAATCGGCTCAACTCGTACTTCGCCGATATCACCGCACTGCATCCGCGGACCCGCCAGATGGTCACCACCGCCGCGGGCGTCGAATGGACCGTGGTGTCCACCGAGGTGGAAGCACTACAGCTCGAATACAACTGGATCAAGGAGTTCGATCCGCGATTCAACGTCCGCTACCGCGACGACAAATCCTATCCGGTGCTGGCGGTCACCCTGAACGAGGAGTATCCGCGGCTGTTCGTCTACCGCGGCGCCCGGAAGAAGGGGGTCCGTTATTTCGGCCCCTACGCCCACGCCTGGGCGATCCGGGAGACCCTGGATCTGCTGCTGCGGGTCTTCCCGGCCCGCACCTGCTCGGCCGGGGTCTTCAAACGGCACAACCAGATGGGCAGACCGTGCCTGCTCGGCTATATCGACAAATGTTCGGCGCCGTGTGTGGGACGCGTCTCCGCCGCCGAGCACCGGCGGATCGTCGACGATTTCTGTGATTTCCTGGCCGGTCGCACCGACCGGATGGTCAAGGACTTGGAACGCCGCATGCAGGCCGCCGCCGCGGACCTCGATTTCGAGACCGCGGCGCGGCTGCGCGACGATGTGCAGGCGCTGCGCCGGGCCTTGGAGAAACAGGCCGTTGTCCTGGGCGACGGGACCGATGCCGATGTGATCGCCTTCGCCGGAGACGACCTCGAGGTCGCCGTGCAGATCTTCCACGTCCGCGACGGCCGGGTGCGCGGCCAGCGCGGCTGGGTGGTGGACAAATCCGGTGACGCCGCCGACACCCCCGAACGCGGTGGTGAGCTGGCCGCACTGGTGGAACAGTTCCTCACCCAGTTCTATGCGGAACAGGCCGCGGTGGCCGAGCAGACTCCCGGTGAACAGCCGGCGGCCGTGGTGCCGCGGGAGGTGCTGGTCCCCGAACTACCCCCCGATGTCGACGAGGTACAGCGCTGGTTGTCGACGCTGCGGGGTGCGTCGGTGCGGTTGCGGGTCCCTCAGCGGGGCGACAAGAAGGCCCTGGCCGAGACTGTGGCGCGTAATGCCGAGGAGGCGCTGGTTCAGCACAAACTCCGCCGCGCCGGTGACCTGACCTCGCGTTCGGTGGCACTACAGGACATCCAGGAGGCCCTCGACCTCGACACCGCACCGCTGCGGATCGAATGTGTGGACATCAGCCACGTACAGGGCACCGATGTGGTGGCCTCGCTGGTGGTCTTCGAGGACGGGCTGCCCAAGAAGTCCGATTACCGCCACTACGCCATCCGCGAGGCCGCCGGTGACGGGCGCTCCGACGATGTCGCCAGTATCGCCGAAGTGACCAGGCGCCGGTTCGCGCGGCTGCGGCGTGAGCGCGACGCCGCCGAGCAGGCCGATCTCGCGGGAGCGGTCCCGATGGCGGTGTTCGGTACGCCTGCGCCTTACCACGGCGCCGAGCACGCGGAGGTGGACGGCGAGACGGAGATCGTGACCCGGCCGGGTATCGACCCGAAGACCGGCCGGCCGCGAAAGTTCGCCTATCCGCCGAATCTCTATGTCGTCGACGGCGGCGCCCCGCAGGTGGCTGCCGCGGCGGAGGTGCTCGAGGAGTTCGGTATCACCGATGTCGCCGTTGTCGGTCTCGCGAAACGCCTGGAGGAGGTCTGGGTCCCCGGCGAGCCCGACCCCGTGGTGCTGCCGCGGACCAGCGAGGCCCTCTACCTGCTGCAACGGGTGCGTGACGAAGCGCACCGCTTCGCCATCACCTTCCATCGCAGTAAGCGGACCCGGCGGATGACGGCGTCCGCGCTGGACGCCGTACGCGGTCTGGGCGAAACCCGGCGAACCGCGCTGGTGACCCATTTCGGCTCGGTCGCGCGACTGAAGGAGGCCACTGTCGAGGAGATCATCGAGGTGCCCGGTATCGGGCGCGCCACCGCGGAGGCGGTACTGGCCGCACTGCACGAGCGATAGCGCCCGGCGCGGCGCCCGCCGCAACTGCGCGGCGACCGGCGCCGGTCACGTACGTTTGTTCCTGCGTCCCGCGGTACCGACCGGGGGCGCGGCCCTACAGCAAGGTGACCGAAACGCATTCCCGAACAAGATCCGGGTGGTACATGACTCGCGTCGAATCGAACAACAGTACGAAAGTGGTGCCGGATGCGGAATCCGGCTCGGGCACCCCGGTCGAAGTCGTGATGGTGACCGGCCTGTCCGGTGCGGGGCGGGGAACGGCCGCGCGGGTCCTCGAGGATCTGGGCTGGTACGTCACCGACAATCTGCCGCCGGAACTGATTGTCCGCATGGTGGAACTGGGTTCCTCCGCCGATCCACCCATCCGGCGGCTGGCGATCGTGATGGATGTGCGCAGCCGGTTCTTCACCGGCGACCTGTCCGCGGTCATCGAACAGCTACGGGCCCGCGGGGTTCCCACCCGGATTCTTTTCCTGGAGGCTTCCGACGATGTGTTGATCCGCCGGTTCGGTTTCGCCCGGCGCCGCCACCCGCTGCAGAACGACAGCGCCGAGGGGACCCTGTCCGCCGGAATCGCCGCCGAACGGGTCCGGCTCGCGGGAGTGAAAGCCGCCGCGGATGTGGTCATCGACACCACCGAGCTGTCCATTCACCAATTGCACCGGAAATTGGAGGAGGTCTACGGCGGCGGCACGCCGGTGGCGCTGCAGTTGACCGTTCAATCGTTCGGATTCAAGTACGGTGTCCCGCTGGACGCGGACATGGTGCTGGATGTGCGTTTCCTGCCCAACCCGCACTGGGTACCTGAACTTCGGCAGCACAGTGGTCAGGAAACGGTGGTCAGCGACTATGTGCTGTCCCGTCCGGGTGCCGATGATTACCTGCGGACCTGTGACCACCTGATCGAGCTGACCACCCAGGGTTATCGCCAAGAGGGGAAGCGTTACATGACGGTCGCAGTGGGCTGCACCGGCGGCAGACATCGCAGTGTCGCGATCGCCGAGGCCCTCGGCAAGATCAACGGCAGCCGGATCGACGAGGACGCGGACGGGCCGGTGGACGCGGTACGGGTACTGCACCGGGATCTGGGGCGCGAATGACGATCTCGGAGAACGGATCCGCCGACCCGTCCGATCCCGCGGTCGTCGCGCTCGGTGGCGGCCACGGGCTGTACGCGACTCTGTCCGCGGTCCGGCGGATCACCCGCCGGATCAGCGCGGTCGTGACGGTCGCCGACGACGGCGGCTCCTCCGGCCGGCTGCGCGCCGAACTGGGTGTACCGCCCCCCGGCGACCTACGGATGGCGTTGGCGGCGCTGGCCGCCGACGCCGACGGTGTGCTCACCCGGACCGTGCAGCACCGGTTCGGGGGTACCGGCGCCCTGGCCGGGCATTCCGTGGGCAACCTGCTGCTGGCGGGGCTCACCGAGGTGCTCGGCGATCCGGTAGCCGCGCTCGACCAGGTGGGTGAACTGCTCGGCATCAGTGGGCGGGTGCTGCCCATGTCGAATATCCCCCTGGATATCGAAGCCGATGTCTCCGGGCTGGAAGCCGATCCGCGGGTGAGCCGGTGTATCCGCGGCCAGGTCGCGGTCGCGACGACACCGGGGCAGGTGCGGCGGGTGCGGCTGCTGCCCGCCGATCCGCCGTCCTGCGCCGAGGCCACCGCTGCCATCGAACAGGCGGACGCGGTGATCCTCGGGCCGGGGTCGTGGTTCACCAGCGTCATACCGCATCTGCTGGTACCGGAGTTGCGTGACGCGCTGGTGCGCACCCGGGCGCGTAAAGTGCTGATCCTGAACCTCGCCGCGCAGCCCGGTGAGACCGCGGGGTTCTCCGCCGAACGGCACCTGCATGTATTGTCCCAGCACGCACCGGATTTCGCGGTCGACGAGGTTCTGGTCGACTCCGGGTGCGTGCCGGAAGGGCGGGAACGTGAGCATGTGGCCAGAGCTGCCGGTCAATTACGGGCGCGAGTAGTTTTTTCCGATGTCGCCGACGCGGGAACCGACCGGCACGACTCCGGAAAGCTCGCCGCCGCACTGGATCAACTGATCCACGAGCCTCGGCCACAGTTGCCGGGGCTTCGAGTCGAGGGACGGCACATGGGTCAGGATGTGCGGTCCGGGTTGGGTGGAAAGGAGCACGTCTCGTGGCGATGACAGCCGAAGTGAAAGACGAGCTGAGCCGGCTCGCCGTAACACAGGTGAGTGCGCGCAAAGCCGAACTGTCCGCCCTGCTGCGTTTCGCCGGCGGCCTCCATATCGTCGGCGGGCGGGTGATAGTCGAAGCCGAAGTCGATATGCTCTCCATCGCACGGCGGCTACGGCGGGAGATCTTCGAACTCTACGGATACGGGTCGGACGTTCATGTGCTCAGCGCCGGTGGCCTGCGCAAATCCTCCCGTTACGTGGTCCGTGTCGCGAAGGAGGGCGAGGCCCTGGCGCGGCAGACCGGTCTGCTCGACGTGCGCGGCCGGCCGGTGCGCGGACTACCCGCCCAGGTCGTCGGCGGCAGCGTCGCCGACGCGGAATCCGCCTGGCGCGGTGCCTTCCTGGCTCACGGATCCCTTACCGAACCCGGCCGCTCCTCAGCTCTCGAGGTGAGTTGCCCCGGACCCGAGGCCGCCCTGGCTCTGGTCGGCGCGGCCCGGCGGCTCGGGATCTCCGCCAAGGCCCGTGAAGTGCGCGGCACCGACCGGGTGGTGGTCCGCGACGGCGAAGCCATCGGCGCCCTCCTCACCCGCATGGGCGCTCAGGACACGCGGCTGACCTGGGAAGAACGCCGCATGCGGCGTGAAGTCCGCGCTACCGCCAACCGGCTCGCCAACTTCGACGACGCCAACCTGCGGCGCTCGGCCCGCGCCGCAGTCGCCGCGGCGGCCCGGGTGGAGCGGGCCCTGGAACTGCTCGGTGACGACGTACCGGACCATCTGGCCGCGGCGGGGAAGCTGCGAGTCGAGCACCGGCAGGCGTCGCTCGAGGAACTCGGCCAGCTCGCGGACCCACCGATGACCAAGGACGCGGTAGCGGGCCGGATCCGCCGCCTGCTGTCGATGGCGGACCGGCGAGCCAAGGAACTGGGTGTGCCGGATACGGAGTCGGCGGTGACGGCGGAGCTGCTCGACGACGCATGAGATGAGGGTGCCGGGCAGGGGGAACCGATGAGGTGCCCCACTGCCCGGGCCGCCGGGGTCGGGTATCCGACCTGCTCGGCGCCCACCCGCGCATGTTCCAGCCTCCAGTGCCGACGCCTCGTTCCGGAATTTCCCGGCTTTCCGCATGCCCGGCAGGCCTGGCATCCGCCGCACCGGCCGTCCCGGGCCTTCGGGCACCCGCCGGGTCCGAGCGGCGAAGCCATCGTGCGAGTATTGAGGTAAGGGGGCGCTCGATTGTTCTTCCGTTCTGGGCGGTATGCCCGGAACCACGGGATTTGCCCGCCGGGTTTCTCACAGTGCCGGGTCGGTGATCGTGCGGTTTCTCAGCGGCGCCGGGCACTTGTCGGGGCGACCCCGGCCGGGCACTAGGGTGATCAGACATCGGAACGAATCCGTTTGAAAGCTGAGGAGCGATATCGTGACTGTCCGGGTAGGCATCAACGGCTTCGGTCGTATCGGCCGTAACTTCTTCAGGGCGGTCGAGGCGCAGAAGGCGCTCGGCACCACCGACATCGAGATCGTCGCGGTCAACGACCTCACCGACAACGCGACCCTCGCCACGCTGCTGAAGTACGACTCGATCCTGGGTCGGCTGCCCCAGGATGTGTCGCTCGACGGTGAGGACACCATCGTGGTCGGCGACCAGCGCATCAAGGCGCTGGCGATCAAGGAGGGCCCGTCGGCATTGCCGTGGGGTGACCTGGGTGTGGACGTGGTGGTCGAGTCCACCGGTATCTTCACCGACGCCACCAAGGCGAAGGGGCATCTGGCCGCCGGCGCGAAGAAGGTCATCATCTCCGCCCCGGCCAAGGGCGAGGACATCACCATCGTGATGGGTGTCAACGACGACAAGTACGACGGTAGCCAGAACATCATCTCCAATGCCTCGTGCACCACCAACTGCCTGGGCCCACTGGCCAAGGTGCTGCACGACGAGTTCGGCATCGTCAAGGGTCTGATGACCACCATCCACGCCTACACCCAGGACCAGAACCTGCAGGACGGCCCGCACAAGGATCTGCGTCGTGCCCGCGCCGCCGCAGTGAACATCGTGCCCACGAGCACCGGTGCGGCCAAGGCGATCGGCCTGGTGCTGCCGGACCTCAACGGCAAGCTCGACGGCTACTCCCTGCGGGTGCCGATTCCTACCGGTTCGATCACCGACCTGACCGCCGACCTGGCCAAGAAGGCCACTGTCGACGAGATCAACGCGGCGTTCAAGGCTGCTGCCGAGGGACCGCTGAAGGGCATCCTGAAGTACAACGTCGACCCGATCGTGTCCAGCGATATCGTCACCGACCCGCACTCGTCGATCTTCGACGCACCGCTCACCAAGGTCATCGATGATCAGGTGAAGGTGTACTCCTGGTACGACAACGAGTGGGGCTATTCCAACCGCCTCGCCGACCTCATCGGCCTCGTCGGCAAGTCTCTCTGAGGAACGGCGTGACTGTCAAAACTTTGGAAGATCTCCTCGCCGAGGGTGTCGAGGGGCGTGGCGTGCTGGTGCGCTCCGACCTCAACGTTCCGCTGGACAACGGGCAGATCACCGATCCGGGCCGCATCGTCGCGTCGGTGCCGACCATCCGCGCGCTGGTGGAAGCCGGCGCCAAGGTGGTCGTCACCGCGCATCTCGGCCGTCCGAAGGGCACACCGGACCCGGCGTTGTCGCTCGCCCCGGTAGCCACCCGGCTGGCCGCCGAGCTGGGACGTAATGTGCAGCTCGCCGGTGATGTGGTGGGCCAGGATGCGCTGGCGCGCTCCGAGGGCCTCACCGACGGGGATGTGCTGCTGCTGGAGAACATCCGCTTCGACCCGCGGGAGACCAGCAAGGACGACGCCGAACGCGCGAAGCTGGCCGCCGCACTGGTGGAACTGGTCGGCGACGACGGTGCGTTCGTCTCCGACGGGTTCGGTGTGGTGCACCGCAAGCAGGCGTCGGTGTACGACGTGGCGAAACTGCTGCCGCATTACGCGGGCACGCTCGTCGCGGCGGAAGCCGATGTGCTGGCCCGGCTCACCGAATCCACCGACCGCCCGTACGCGGTGGTACTCGGCGGGTCCAAGGTGTCGGACAAGCTGGCGGTGATCGAGGCGCTGGCCCCCAAGGTCGACACCCTGGTCATCGGTGGCGGTATGTGCTTCACTTTCCTTGCCGCCGAGGGTCTTTCGGTCGGCTCCTCGCTGTTGCAGGAGGAGATGATCGATACCTGCAAGGGTCTGCTGGATCGCTACGCCGACGTCATCCATCTGCCGCGCGATATCGTCGTCGCCGATTCGTTCTCCGCGGACGCGGAGTCGAAGGTCGTGCCGTGCCACGAGATCCCGGACGGCTGGCTGGGTCTGGACATCGGTCCCGAATCGGTGCAGCGTTTCGCAGTGTTGCTCACCGCGGCGCGCACCGTGTTCTGGAACGGGCCGATGGGTGTGTTCGAGTTCGAGAAGTTCGCGGAAGGGACCCGCGGAGTGGCCGAGGCCATCGCGACGGCCACCGGCAAAGGTGCGTTCACCGTGGTCGGCGGCGGGGATTCCGCTGCCGCCGTGCGTGCACTGGGTATCGCTGAGAGCGATTTCTCGCATATCTCGACCGGCGGCGGTGCGTCGCTGGAGTACCTCGAGGGCAAGACGTTGCCCGGTATCAGCGTGCTCGACGATGCGGAAGGCGCCGCGCTCAACGCCTCAGAGGAGGCGTAGATGGCCCGGAAACCGCTGATCGCGGGCAACTGGAAGATGAACCTCAACCACCTCGAGGCCATCGCTCTGGTGCAGAAGATCGCGTTCGCGCTGCCCGACAAGTACTTCGACAAGGTCGATGTCACGGTGATTCCGCCGTTCGTCGATCTCCGCAGCGTGCAGCTGCTGGTCGAGGGCGACAAACTCCGCATCACCTACGGCGCGCAGGATGTCTCGGTGCACGAATCGGGCGCATACACCGGCGAGGTCAGCGCGGCGATGCTGGCGAAACTGAACTGCGCGTTCGCGGTGGTCGGGCATTCCGAGCGCCGGCAGTACCACAACGAGGACGACGCCACAGTGCTGGCGAAGGCCAAGCAGGCGCTGAAGCACGGCATCACGCCGATCGTCTGCATCGGTGAGGGACTGAACGTACGCGACGCCGGCACCCATGTCGAGCACAACCTCGAACAGCTGCGAGGTTCGCTGAAGGGCCTTACCGCCGCGGAGATCGCGAAGGTGGTGATCGCCTACGAACCGGTCTGGGCGATCGGTACCGGCAAGGTCGCGACCCCCGCCGACGCCCAGGAAGTCTGCGGCGCGATTCGTAGCGAACTGGTGCAGCTGGCCGGCGAGCCGGTCGCCGAAACCGTCCGAGTGCTCTACGGCGGTTCGGTGAACGCGAAGAACGTCGGCGAGCTCACCCGGCAGACCGATATCGACGGGGCTCTGGTGGGCGGGGCGTCGCTGAAGGGCGATGAATTCGCCACCCTGTCCGCCATCGCGGCGGGCGGGCCACTGCCCTGATCGGCCGTTGACCCGATGAGGCCCGCCGGTTCCCGACCGGCGGGCCTCATCGTTTCCGTCCTTGCGGTCGTGAATGCCGGCCCGGCCACGGACCGTGGGGCGCAGGGCTCACAGATCATGAGCGCTGGGCGGCGTCCGTTCGCGCCGATACTCTGCGAGATCTGCCGGGCCTCGTTACCGGGCGCGCAGGGTCAGGCCGTGACCGTTGAGGTTGCGCAGGGTGAGGGTGTCGGCGTCGACCGTGGCCTGCGCTGTGCCGTCCAAGGTGGTCAGTACCGCCTGTTCCACCTCCATGACCTCGGGTGTGCACATCATCCGTGTGGTGGCGGCGGTGAAGGCGATATCGGCCCCGGCCGGTGTCTCGGTGACTACGGCGCGGCCGGTGAGCCGATTGCATCCGGCGAATCCGGTGAGCGAATCGTCGGCTCCGACGGTGAGGGTGGGCTGCACCTGGTCGACGGTCTGCGAGGAGATCTGGGCGTCGGGGGTGAGCAGGGTGGTCACCACCCATTCGGTGCCGCGGATCGGCCGGTCCGGTTGCAGGACCTTCTTGTCGGTGAGGACGACTGTCGTCTCCTTACCCGTCAGCGTCAGCCGGTCCTGATCGAGCTGCCAGGTGGGGTCCGCGCGAAACAGGTCGCCGATCCAGGTGTCGGAACCGGCCCGGTCGCCCGGACATCCGATCAGGGTGCTCGCGAGCCCGGAGACGTGCAGGACGTGGTCGCCGAGATCCACCGTACCGCTGTGTGTGTTGCATCCGGCGTCCGCCGAGATCCGGTCGTCGGCGAAGGTGAGGGTGAGCGGACCGCCGCCGGGGATGGGCGTACCGGTGACCTCGGTGGAAATATAGGTATGGCCGATAGGGGTGGGTTCGGGCGCGGCTGGTTCGTTGTCCGAGCATGCTGTCGCGGCAAGTAGGAGCAGCGATAGGGTCGCACCGAATCGGAATGCTCGTCCCGGCATGACGGCGATGCTACCCGGCGCACCGGCTCGCCCGCTGCGCCGAAACCCGCCCGCCGCTCGAATCGCCTTGATTCCAACGCTTCCGACCTGGGCTGTTGTCCTCTCGGGCCTGACGCCGATGATCGTCACAGCCCTGATCGCGCTGGGCGGTTCGACATGATGGCCGGCCTGCGGCTACCTGGTGGCCACCGCGGTGGTGAGCGTAATCGCCACATTCTTCATCGGCGAAGACGACCGGCTCACCGCCTGATCGTGGGATGTATCGGCGCACTACTGGGCGGCGTACCGGCCCGCGCGCGTCGCGGGGTTGCGGCCGCCCGAGGTCGTGGCCGGTCGCGGGGTCCTTCACCCGGCGGGCCGGTCAGAGCACGACGCTATGCTGTCCCGAGTGACCGCAGCCGCATCGAAACCTGTTTCTACTTGGGCGCCGCTGCGATTGCGGGTCTATCGTGCGTTGTGGATCGCGCAGCTGGTGTCCAATCTCGGCACCTGGATGCAGATGGTCGGGGCCCAGTGGGTGCTGGTCGATGAACCCAACGCCGCCGCGCTGGTCTCCTTCGTCCAGACGGCGACGACGCTGCCGGTGATGATCCTGGCCATCCCGTCCGGTGTGCTGGCCGATCTACTGGACCGCCGGCGTCTGTTGCTGGGCGCCCAGTCCACGATGGCGGTGCTGGCGATCACCCTGGCGGTGTCCACCGCCGCCGGCCACACCACTCCGTCGGTATTGCTCACTCTGCTGTTCCTGCTCGGATGTGGTCAAGCGGTGGTGGGCCCGGCCTGGCAGGCGATCCAGCCCGAACTGGTGCCCCGGGAGCAGATTCCTTCGGCCGCCGCGCTCGGCAGTATGAATATGAATATCGGTCGGGCGGTGGGGCCGGCCATCGCGGGTGTGCTCGTCGCGCTGTCCGGTCCGGCGCTGGTGTTCGCGCTGAACGCTGTCTCGTTCGCCGCCATTGTCGCGGCGCTGCTGTTCTGGCGGCGGCCGCGGGTGACCAGGGATCTCCCCAGCGAACGCCCGCTCGCGGCCTTGCAGGCAGGGACCCGTTTCATCAAATCCGCGCCCGCGATCCGGCGCGTCCTGCTGCGTACGGCTCTTTTCGTGGCGCCCGCCAGCGCGCTGTGGTCGCTGCTGCCGGTGATCGCCCGCAACCAGCTCGGCCTGGGTTCCTCCGGGTACGGCGTGATGCTGGGAGCGCTCGGCGTGGGTGCCGTGCTCGGTGCGCTGGGTCTGGCCCGGGTGCGGGCGCTGCTCACGCCCACTCAGCAGGTCGCGGTCGCCGCGGTGGTGTTCGGGATCGCCTGCGCCGGGACTGCCCTGGTGCAGGTGGAGGCGCTGGTACTGCTGCTGCTGGTATTCGCGGGGGCGTCGTGGCTGCTGACTCTGTCCACTATGAACGCGACCATGCAGTTGCTGCTGCCCGGCTGGGTGCGGGCCCGCGGACTGTCGGTGTACCTGCTGGTGTTCATGGCCGGGCAGGCGATCGGCTCGGTGGTGTGGGGTCTGGTCGCGGGCGCCTACGGGGCGGTGACCGCGTTGCTGGTGGCGGCAGCGGGGCTCGGCGTATGCGCGGTGAGCGCCGTCTGGCTGCCGCTGCGCGAGTTCGCGCCCGGCTTCGATCTGACACCACACGCGTACTGGCCGGAACCGCAGCTGGCGGTGGAACCCGACCCCGACGACGGCCCGGTATTGGTACTGAAGGACTACGACGTGCCTGCGGACAAAGTGCCGGAGTTCCTGGCGGCGATGAGCTTCGTCGGGCGATCCCGGCAGCGGACCGGGGCCATGGAATGGCGGTTGTACCGCGATGTGAGCAGTACCGACCGCTATGTGGAGGCGTTCGTGGTGCGGTCCTGGTCCGAGCACATGCAGCAGCACAAGGTGCGGCTGACCGCCCAGGACCTGATGCGCGAACGGGCGGTCTCGGAATTCGCGCACGACGAGACACTCACCCACCTGGTCTCGGTGGAACCGCAGGCATAGGGGCTGCCGGACTGCGAATGGGATTCGTCCGGGGCCACCCTCTAGACTGTCCGGCATGCGGATGTTCCTGGATATCCTCCTGATCGTCACCAGCCTGCTGCTGGTGCTGCTGGTGCTGTTGCACCGGGCCAAGGGCGGAGGTCTGTCCAGCCTGTTCGGTGGTGGGATGCAGTCGAGTCTGTCCGGGTCGACGGTGGCCGAGAAGAACCTCAACCGCATCACGATCTTCACCGGCATGGTCTGGTTCATCGCGATCCTGGGGATCGGGCTGGAGATCAAATTCGCCTGACCCGCCGGGTCAGTCGTGGCGGGGGACTCTCCCATCCACATCGGTGAAACCGTAGTCGCCGGCCAGATCGGCGACCTTCCAGGCCTGCCCGGACCGTTTCCGGCGTTCGGGGTCGGTGGCGAGCGCCACCACAGCTCGGCCCGCGAACCGGGGGCTCTCCGCCAGATTCAGGTCGAAGCTGCCCTCGCCGGGCAGTGTCACGACCCGGTTGCCGTCCGCGTCGGCGGGCACCATCTGCAGTAGTTCGGTATCGACGATGCCCGGCCAGATCGAGACCACGGTGACCTCGGTATCGGCCAGGTCATGCGCGAAATCCGCGGTCATCCGGTCGAGCGCGGTTTTGGCGACCCCGTAGACCGCATTGTGCATATACCGCTGGGAGCCGGGTGAGGAGATATTGACGATCAGCCCGTCGCCCTTCAACAACAGTGGCGCGGCGTAGACGGCGGCCGTGTAGTGCGAGCGCACACCGACCTGGAAGGTTTCGTCCCAGGCCTTCGGCGGAACCTCCCAGAACTTTCGGCCGAGCCAGCGGGCCGCGGCGGGGGAGTTGTAGACATTGTTCACCAGGATGTCGAGCCGGTCGTGGTCGGCGCCGATCCGTTCGAGGAGTGCGGCGGTGGCGTCGTCGTCGCGGTGATCGCAGACGATCGGTACGCCGGTGCCGCCGAGTTCGTCGATCCGGGCGGCGGTTTCGGCCACGGTGCCCGGGAGGGTGCCCGGCCGGTCCGACCGGCCGGTTACATAGACGGTCGCGCCGGCGGCGCCCAGTTCCAGGGCGATACCTTTGCCGATCCCGCGACTCGCGCCGGTGACCACCGCGATCCGGTGCTTCAGGGGGTGTGGTGTTCCGTTCACAGTTCCGGAACGTTACCGTTAAACTGTAACGCGTTCTAGTATTCGGGAGGTGCGGTGGAGCCGACACACCGGTTCGTCGACACCGGCGGGGTGCGGATGCATGTCGCCGAACAGGGCCGGGGGCATCCGGTGATCTTCTGCCACGGATTCCCGCACACCTGGTACGTCTGGCATCGCCAGCTCGCCGCTGCCGGGGCCGCCGGGTACCGGGCGATCGCCCCCGATCTGCGTGGCGCCGGCCGAACCGGAGCGCCGGAGTCGATCGACGACTACACCAACGAGGCCGTGGTGGGTGATCTGCTCGCGCTACTCGACGATATCGACGCCGACCGAGCGGTTTTCGTGGGCGTCGATTTCGGTGCGGCCCTGCTGTGGGAGCTCGCCCTGCGCGCACCGGAGCGGGTGCGGGGGCTGGTGATCCTGAACAATCCCTTCGCGCCGCGGGCCCCGAAGCGACCGGGGTACTACTGGGGGAAGATGGCCGAACGGCATTTCCTGCACCTGCAGTACTTTCAGGAACCCGGCGTGGCCGACGCGCATCTGGCCGAGCGGCCGCGGGAGTTCCTCTCCCGCGTCTATTACGCACTGAGTGGGGATTTCCACTATCTCGATGTATGGAAGAACCCACCGGGAACTCGGTACATCGACGCCCTTCCCGACGCGCCGGACCTGCCCTGGCGCTGGCTGTCTGCGGCCGAGTTCGACATCCTGGCAACCGATTTCGAGAACTCCGGTTTCACCGGCGGTCTCAACTGGTATCGGGCGATCGACCGCAACTGGGAACTGACCGCCGATTACGCCGAGGCTGCCCCCAGCGTGCCGGTGTATTTCGTCTACGGCGAGAACGATCCCGATATGGAGGGGTTCAGCGGCCGCGATCCGCTCGATACGATGCGCGCCCTGTTGCCGGATCTGCGCGCCGTACAGCGAGTACCGGGCGCCGGTCACCTGGTGCAGTTGGAAGCGACGGAGGCGGTGAACGGGTTCCTGCTGGAGGCGCTCGGCGAGCTCACGACCCCGCAGTAGTAGCCCTCGGGGTATGCGCCGGGTAATTTCGGTGTGCGGGGGTGTCGGCCCGCGCGTCGAACCCGAGGGTCGCTCGGACTGGTGTCCAGATCGCCGTTCAGCCGTTGTGTGCGGCGGCTGCGGGCGACTGTTCGAGGACCTCGCGCAGCCGGGCGGCGAAAGCGGCCGGATGGGTGGAAAGGCTGTGACCGCCCGGGAATTCGGTGACTTCTCTGTCCAGTAGGGCAGCCAAGGCGCGGGCGCAGTCGTAGTTCCAGATCTCCCGGGACCCGCGACCGGCGGCGGGCACGATGTGCACGGGGGTGGCGGCGAGTGCGGCGATGCGCTCGGCGTCCAGACCCGACGAGCGGATCTCCGGCAGATCCCGGGACAGGAAGAAGTGCAGGTCGTCCAGATCGTCCGGTCCGCGTGGTGCGGGCGGGACGACGCCGGGTTCTCTGTCGGAGAAATCAGCATGGATCAGCTCGGCGAGTTTTCGGAGCGCGGGGAGCGCGCCCTCGCCACGGTAGACCTCGGCGAGGGCGGCGAGATCAGCGTGGGCGCGGGCGCGGGCCGAAGCGGGTAGCAGGCAGATCGTGGCCGGGTCGTGGGCGACGAGGGTGCTCACCTGCTCCGGATGATCCCCGGCCAGGGTGAGTGCGATGAGCGCACCGTAGCTGGAACCGAAGATCCGGGCTGGTTCGTCGGTGAGGGAGGCGAGCAGGCGGTGGGTGTCGTCGGCGTGGGTGGCCACGGTGACCGGCGCGGCCGGATCGTCGAGGGTGCTGCCGGACAGGCCGCGGCGGTCGGCGACGACCACCGTGTAGCCGCCGGTCGCGAGTCGTTCGGCCAGGTCGGCGCCGCGGGCGGCATTGCCGTCGCCGCCTTGCATCAGCAGTAGCAGGGGGCCGGAGCCGTGGATCTCGTAGTGCAGGGACGCGCCGGGGACGGGGAGGCGGCCGGTTCGGAAGTCGCTCATACCGAGAACCGTAATGCATCTTTTTAGATACATCAAGAAAGATGCATCTGAGATGATGCTTCTCGGGTAGCGTGCCGGGAATGAACGGAGTGGAACTTTTCCTGTTGGGGCGCACCCTGATGAAAATCGGTGAGGAGGCGATGCCGACCGAAGGACTGCGCGAGTACTCGACCAGCGTGCGTTCGGTATTGATCGTGGCCAGCGATATCGTCGAGAACCCCGGCAGTGCGGTGGGGGAGATCGCGACACGAACGGGTCTCCCGCAGAGCCGAGTTTCCGGCTGCGTCGCCCGGTTACGTGAGGCGGGCGCGATCGCGAGTGAACCTGATCCGGCCGATCGGCGTCGCGTCCTCATCCGGCAAGCGCCCGACGCATCGGATCGGGTCGATCTCGTCCGATCCACCACGATCGATCCAGCGCTCGCGGCGGCGCTCGGCACCGACGATCCCGATGATGTCGCCGGAGTCGTCGCCTCGTTGGAGACACTCGCGCGCCGATTGACTCCCGGAACCCTGTCTCGTCTGCGTCCCGCATCCGGCCGCTCGCGGACCTCGGCTCGCGACTGATCACGGGGTCCGGCGCAGAATCGTCCACGGCGCGGTACGTGCCGGTGGTCGCCTCAGCGCGTCGTGTGAGCGCCGCCGTTGACGTGGATGGTCTGTCCGGTGATGTGGCGGGCGTGCGGCGAGGCCAGGAATTCGATGACGCCGGCCACATCGTCCGGGGTGCCGGCCCGATTGTTGTGGGTGGACCCGATGAGCTGGGCGCGCCGCTGCTCGGTCATCGTCCCCTGGAAGAATTCGGTGTCCTCGATATAGCCCGGCGCGACCGTGTTCACCGTGATCCCGGTAGGCGCCAGCTGCGCCGAGAGGCCCGCCGACCATGCTTCGAGCGCAGCTTTCGCGGCCCCGTAGGACGATGCGGCGTATTCGGCGCCGATCGAGCCGATATTGATCACCGACCCGCCCGCGCGCAACCGACCGCGCAGCGCGGTGGTGGTGAGTACCGCGCTCAGCAGGTTCGCGGTCAGGTTCGACTGCCAGCGCTCGGTCAGTTCTTCCAGTGCTGCCCCGCCGGGTTCGCCGGCGGTGAGATCGGTATTGCCGCCGGCCATGTTCACCAGCACGTCCAACTCGGGCCCCAGCAGCTCGGCGAAGCGCTCCACCGCGGTCGGCACCCCGGCGTCGCAGACGATGCCGCGCACGCCGAGGTCCTCGGCCGCCTGCTGGACCCGCTCGGTGGAACGCCCGGTGATCACCACGGCGTCGCCCGATTCGGCGAATTTCCGCGCGACCCGGCGGCCGATCCCGGCGGTCCCTCCGGTGACGACGACTATCCGGCTCATCCATCTCTCCTTCCGGCATATTGAGCACTGAACATATCGGGAAAGGGGAGCTTCCGGCCTTCCGGCTCACCAACCGCCAGTTCGTGGCCCAGCGTCGGCGTGCCCTGCTCGACGCCCGGCCGCATACGGTATCGGCTGACCAGAAGGTCCTCGTTCGCGGAGTTGTCGGCCACGGGCCGCCCCGCCGATGAGTTCCGCGCGTTCGCCCCGTCCGCATTACCACCGTCGAACGAAGGGAACGGGCACGTGGACACACCAGAGGTACTGCTCGAAGGAGTCGTCTTCGGTGAATCGCCGCGCTGGCACGATGGGCGATTGTGGTTCTCCGATTGGGGTGCCGGCCAGGTGATCGCCGTCGACGGCCCGGGACGCAGCGAGGTGATCGCATCGGTGTCCTCGTTCCCCATGTGCATCGACTTCCTGCCCGACGGGCGGCTGCTGATCGTCGATTCGGCCAGGCAGCGCCTGTTGCGCCGTGAACCCGGCGAAAACCTGGTACTCCACGCCGACCTTGCCGTGGAAAGCGATGAACCGTGGAACGATATCGTCGTCGACGCCCGGGGTAACGCCTATGTCAACAGCATCGGATTCGATTTTCCCGGAGGCGATTTCGCGCCCGGTTTCATCGTGGTGGTGACCTCGGACGGTACGGTGCGCCGGGTCGCGGAAGATCTCGCATTCCCGAACGGGATGGCGATCACCGCGGACGGCACCACGTTGATCGTCGCCGAATCCTATGCCGAGCAACTCACCGCCTACGACATCACTCCCACAGGTGATCTCGCCGGTCGCCGTGTCTGGGCACCGACCTCCGGCGACCACCCCGACGGTATCTGCCTCGATGCGGAAGGGGCGGTCTGGTACGCGGATGTCGGCAATCGGCATTGCGTGCGGGTAGCCGAAGGCGGTGCGGTACTGGCCACCGCCGAATCGGATCGCGGAGCTTTCGCGTGCGTGCTCGACAGCGATGTGGAGCGGCCCCGGCTCTTCGTGGTGGGCCAGGACTACGGCGGCGACTCGGCCGGACCGACCGGCCGGGTCGTGGCTTTCCCCGCGCCCGCGCCGGGAGCGAGCCGGTTCTGATCTCCGTGAGCGCGCGGTGACTCCCCGCCTGGGGTTCGCTCGTCCCGGTTGCCCGGCCGGGCAGGATGCGCACCGCCGATACCCACCCGGCGGCGACCGATCACGCCCGGCCCCGGGCGAGCAGTTCGCGGGCGGCCGCCTCGATATCGGCCTCGCTCAGCAGGACGGTCGTGGCGGCGGGCCCCAGGGGCACGAAACAGTCCGTGCTGGTGACCCGGACCAGGGCGCCGGTGAAGCCGACGTCCACCAGTGCCGCGCAGACGGATTCGGAAACGCCCCCGCTGCGCCGGGTCTCGTCGGCGATCAGGACCCGTCCGGTGGCCTCGGCGTGCCGGACGAGGTCGGCGCGCGGAAGCGGGGAGAGCCAGCACAGGTCGAGCACACGGACGCCGAACCCGCGGTGTCCGAGGCGGCGGGCCACCCGCAGACTCATCGGTACGGAATTCGCGAAGGCGACGATCGTCAGATCGGTTCCGTCGCCGTACACGCGGGCCCGGCCGATCGGAACCCGGCCGGGGTCCCCGGTGACTGCCGCCCACCGCCCGTCGCCGGGTTCGTAGAGGTCACGGGTGTGGTAAAGGGCGATGGGCTCGAGGAATACACAGACCCGACCATCCGTACGGGCCGCGGAGACACAGGTGCGCAGCAGGGCTGCCGCGTCGCCGGGCCGTGACGGCGACGCCACGACCACGCCGGGAATATCGCGCAGTGCGGCAACGGAGTTGTCGTTGTGGAAGTGCCCGCCGAAACCACGCTGGTAGGCGTAGCCGGCAATCCGGACCACCATCGGGTTGCGGTAGCGGCCGGCCGAGAAGAACGAGAGGGTCGCCGCCTCGCCCCGCAACTGGTCGAGTGCGTTGTGCACATAGGCCAGATACTGGATCTCCGGAATCGGTACGAATCCCGCGAGGCCGGTGCCCAGCGCGGTACCGAGGATGCTCTGTTCGTCGAGCAGGGTGTCGAACACCCGGCGCGCACCGAACCGCTTCCGCAGTCCTTTGGTCACCCCGTAGACACCACCTTTGCGGGCGACGTCCTCGCCGAAGACCAGGACATCGGGATCCCGCGCGAGCAATTCGGCGAGCGTGCGATTGATCGCCTGCGCCAGCGTTTCCGAGTCCGAGTCCGAGTCCGAGTCCGAGTCCGAGTCCGGCCCGCTCCCGGACTCGTTCCGCGTGACAGTGCCGGGCCCGGCCGCTTTCGAGGGGGGCTCCGAGGAGCGGCTTGTGGCTACCGGCGTCCGGTGGCTCGGCGTATCGTCTCGCACTCGGTCCGGGTGTGCCGAGGCCAAGGGAGCGAGTACCGAATCGGCGGTGGTGAGTTTCGGTTCCCCGCACACCTCCTCGGCGGTCGCGGCGACCCGCTCGGCGAGTCGGTCGTAGTGGTCCAGGAGCTCTCCCGGGGTCCGGATACCGGCGGCGACCAGGAGCCGCGCTGTCGCGGCGACCGGATCGCGGGCCAGATCGGCCTCGATCGCGGCGGTGTCGCGGTAGGCATTCTCCACATCGGAACCGGCATGCCCGAACAACCGCACTGTGCGCAGATGCAGGAAGGCCGGCCGGCGGTGGGCGCGCACCCAATCGACCGCCGCCGTCGCGGTGGTGACCGCATCGCACAGGTCGCAGCCGTCGGCCGCGAACCAGCGCAGGCCCGGCCGGTGGCCGTAGGCGTGTTCGATCCAGTCGGGTGGGGTGGGCACGCTGATCCCGATCCCGTTGTCCTCACAGACGAACAGCGCCGGGAGCGGCACACCCAGATGTGCGGTGTGGACGGCTGTGTTGATCGCGCCGATCGCGGTCGAATGATTGGCCGAGGCATCGCCGAAACTACAGAGCACCACCGCGTCCGCCGGCCACGGACAGTCGACCCCGAGCCGGTCGGCTCGGTCGAGGGCGAACGCGAGACCCACCGCGCGCGGTAGCTGCGAGGCGATGGTGGAGGTCTGCGGGACGATATTCGCCGGTGCGCTACCGAATACCTTGTGCCGGCCGCCGGAGATGGGGTCGGTCGCGGCGGCCACCACACCGAGCAGGAGGTCGCGTACCGGATCCGCGATTCCGGCCCGGCGGGCCCGATGGACGAAGAAAGCGCCCGAACGGTAGTGCGGCAGGACGGGATCGGTGATCCGGGTCGCGACCGACAGTGCTACGTTCCCCTCGTGTCCGGACGACCCGATGCTGTAGAAGCCCCGCCCGCTCGCGCCCAGCCGGCGAGCGGCGAGATCGGCCTGCCTGCTCAGCACCTGCGCTTCGAACATCTCCAGAAGGTCCGGTCCGGTGAGTCCGGGTGGCCCAACATGTTCGGGTGATACCGGCGCGGGGGTCGGCAACGACGCGACCTCCGCGCGGAACCGCTGGTCGGGGTCCTGGACGTTCATCGGGTCCTCACCGCGACCAGCCTATGCGCGGACCCGGCGATCCGGTGGCGTACCGGGCCCGCATCGTGTCGCGCGCGTATCTGTTCAGCGCGGTGGCGGACCGGGCGCGGGCGGCGGTGAGATCCGCGTCATCGGTGCGGAGGAGCCGGCTGCGGAAACATGACATCGAAATGGCCCGGATACCGCAGGGCGAACCGGATATAGGCGAGTGCGGGCCTGCTGCTCGCCATGTTCCCGGCCGATATGCGAGCAGCCCGGGCGGATCTCGGTATCGAAACGATGCCGCTACCGCTGCGCACCCTGGTTCAGGTGCTCTTCGTCGCCGCGTGTGTGGTGGTAGCGGTGGCATGAGCCCGATCGTGCCGAGCCGGTGATCCATCCGACCATGCTCCGGGCCAGGGTGCGTAGATCGTCGATCCTGCAGCGGCAGTCAGCGTAGACCGGCGGCGGCGTCCTTATCGAGCAGCCACGTGGTGGATTCCTGCCCGTGTGCCCCGGCAGCCGGAATCTCGAGTGGGTCGGCGCCTTTTACGGCCGCGGCCACCGGATCGGCTTTCCCGGAGCCGGAGACCACCAGCAGCACATGCCGGGAGCGGCGGATCGCGGGATAGGTCAGCGTGACCCGCACCGGCGGTGGTTTGGGGGAATCGGTCACTGCGACGGCGTATTCGCGCTCCTCGCCGATCGCATCGGTGTGACCGGGGAACAACGAATTGATATGCCCGTCCGGTCCCATCCCGAGCAGATGCAGGTCGAACGCGCCGTGGGCGGCGAGATGAGCGCGTACGGCGGTGGCGTATTCGGCGGCGGCCTCGACCGGATCGGGGTACTCGCCGTCGGAGGCGGCCACCGTGTGGATCCGCGCCGGATCCACGGGCACATGGTCGAGCAGGGCCTGATGGGCCTGGAGTTCGTTACGTTCCGGATCACCGGCCGGGACGAAACGTTCGTCGCCCCAGAACACCTCGAGTTTCGACCAGTCGAGACCGCCCGGGTCGTTCCGGACCTTCTCCAGCAGCGTGATGCCGGTGCCGCCGCCGGTCACCACGACCGACGCCGAACCGCGTTCGGCCTGCGCGGCGACCAGGATCTCGACGAACCGGCGGGCAGCGGCCGTGGTCAGTGCGTCGCCATCGGCATGCACTTCGACGGCTGCTTCGGAGCTAGTGGTCATAGGTCACCCCTTCGATTCCGGCCAGGGCCTCGGCATAGATCTCGTCCGCGTCCAGCCGGCGCAGTTCCTCGGCCAGGCAGTCACGGGTTTCGCGGCGCGGCAGCGCTATCCGCTGCACGGGATCGCCGGTGCGGGTCAGGGTGGCGGTGACACCGGTCTGTGGGCGGGCGATGGCGATGGTCACCGACTTCCGGCGCAGCTCGACTCGTAGATCTCCGGTCCGCCGGTACACCGGGCAACCGAGCCGCCGGGCCAGCCAGCCCGCGAGGATGTCCAGAGCCGGCTCGTCACGCAGCCCCGACACCGAGACCGACTGCACGGGCTCGAACGGGGGCTCGTCCATCGCGGCGGCCAGCAGGGCCCGCCAGTAGGTGATCCGGCTCCACGCCAGATCGGAATCCCCGGCCGCGTAGGAATCGCGCCGCTTCTTGATGGTCGCCTGCGGGTCCGGGGCGAAGGTCGCGTCGGTGATACGCCGAGTCGCCAGCCGGCCGACCGAATCCTTCGACGGGAAATCAGGGGCGCCGCGCGGCCACCATGCCACCACCGGGGTATCCGGCAGCAGAAACGGGATGACGACACTGTTCTCGTGGTTCGCCAGCTGCCCCTGCAACCGCAGCACGATCACCTCGGCGGCACCCGCGTCGCCGCCGACGCGGATCTGCGCGTCCAGCCGCGTCGCCGCCTCCCGATCGCCGCGCGCGAGAACCACTACCCGGCAGGGATGTTCGCGACTGGCATCGTTGGCGGCGTCGATGGCCTCCTCGGCCTCGGAACTGTCCAGCGTGCACACCACCAGGGTCAGCACCCGGCCCATGGTGATCACACCGTTGCTCTCGCGCAGCTGCACCAGTCGTTTGGTGACGGCGCCGGTGGTGGTGTCGGGAATATCGATGATCACGGCCGCCGCCATTCCCGGCCGGTGCGGGCCAGCATCGCGTCGGCGGAGTCCGGGCCCCAGGTGCCGGCCTCGTACTGTTCGGGTTTGCCGTCGGCGGCCCAGTGGGCGAGTACCGGATCCAGGATGCGCCAGGACAATTCGACCTCCGCATTGACCGGGAACAACGAGGGTTCGCCGAGCAGTACATCCAGGATCAGCCGCTCATAGGCCTCCGGAGACGATTCGGTGAACGCCTCGCCGTAACTGAAGTCCATATTCACATCGCGCACTTCCATCGACGATCCGGGCACCTTCGACCCGAACCGCATGGTGATTCCCTCATCCGGCTGCACCCGGATGACCAGCGCGTTCTCGCCGAGATCCGCCGTCATGGTCTGATCGAAGGGCAGATGCGGGGCGCGTTTGAACACCACCGCGATCTCGGTGACCCGGCGGCCCAGACGTTTACCGGTGCGCAGGTAGAACGGCACGCCTGCCCAGCGCCGGGTATCGACCTCGAGGGTCAGCGCGGCATACGTTTCGGTGCGCGACTGCGGATCGAAACCTTCCTCGTCCAGCAGACCGACCACTTCCCGACCGCCCTGCCAGCCGGCCGCGTACTGGCCGCGGGCGGTGGTCTCGTCGAGCGGCTCGACGAGTTTGGTGGCGGAGAGGACCTTGATCTTCTCGTTCTGCAACTGCCGCGGTTCGAAGCTGATCGGCTCCTCCATGGCGGTGAGCGCGAGCAGCTGCAGCAGATGGTTCTGGATCACGTCGCGGGCGGCGCCGATACCGTCGTAGTAGCCGGCTCGGCCGCCCAGGCCGATATCCTCGGCCATGGTGATCTGGACGTGGTCGACGTAGTTGGCGTTCCAGATCGGGTCGAACAACTGGTTGGCGAAACGCAGCGCCAGAATGTTCTGCACCGTCTCCTTGCCGAGATAATGGTCGATCCGGAACACCGTCTCCTCGGGGAACACCCGGTTCACCAGTGCGTTCAGTTCACGCGCGCTGTCGAGATCGTGCCCGAACGGTTTCTCGATCACGACCCGCCGCCAGGGTGCGCGCCCGAGCGCGGCCGCCGAACTGGTCAACTGGTGGCGGTGTAGTTGGTCCAGCACCACCGGGAAGGTGTTCGGCGGAATCGACAGGTAGAAGGCGTGATTGCCGCCGGTGCCCCGCTCGTCGTCCAGCCGGGCCAGGGTATCGGCGAGCCGGCCGAACGCGTCGCCGTCCTCGAAAGTGCCTTGGACGAAACGGAACCCCTCGGCCAGGTGGTCCCAGACCTCCTGGCGGAACGGGGTGCGCGCGTGTTCGCGGACGGCCTCGTGCACGATCTCGCCGAAATCCCGGTCCGACATCTCCCGGCGGGCGAAGCCGACGAGGGCGAAACCCGGGGGCAGCAGCCCCCGGTTCGCCAGATCGTAGATGGCCGGCATGAGCTTGCGCCGGGACAGATCTCCGGTGACCCCGAAGATCACCATGCTGCACGGGCCCGCGATCCGCGGAATCCGTTTGTCCCGGCTGTCCCGCAGCGGATTACGCCACGGGGTGCCGGATGCCGTCTGTGTGCTCTCCGGAGCGCCGGCCATCTGAGTCAGTTACCTCCCGCGTCCGCCGCGTCGGACCCGGAGGAGGTAGCCTGCGTGGCCACGGAGGGGCCCGCGGAGGACGCCGTCGATGCAGCGGACCGGAGTTCACCCGTGGTGGCCTCCAGCAGTTCCTCCCAGGACTTCTCGAACTTTTCCACGCCCTCACGTTCGAGGACCGCGAACACATCGTCGAGATCGATACCGGCCGCGCGCAACTGCTCGAAGACCTCGGCCGCTTCCGCGCCGGTGCCGGAGACGGTGTCCCCGCGGACCTCGCCGTGATCGGCGACGGCCTCGAGCGTCTTCTCCGGCAGCGTGTTCACGGTGTTCGCCGCGACCAGTTCGGTCACGTAGAGGGTGTCCGAGTAGTCGGGGTTCTTGACACCGGTCGACGCCCACAGCGGCCGCTGCCGGTTGGCGCCGGCCGAGGCCAGGTGATCATAGGTGGAAACGTGACCGCCACCCGGTGCGAAGACGTCTTCGTACTCGGCATAGGCCAGGCGGGCATTGGCCACCCCGGCCTTACCGCGCAGCGCCAGCGCTTCCGGTGTGCCGATGGCCTCGAGACGTTTGTCGATTTCGGTATCCACCCGTGATACGAAGAACGACGCCACCGAATGGATCTTGGCCAGATCGTGTCCGCCGACCCGCGCTTTGCGCAGCCCGTCGAGGTAGGCGCCCATGACCGAGCGGTATCGCTCCACCGAGAAGATCAGCGTGACGTTCACGCTGATGCCCTCCTCGATCACCGCGGTGATGGCGGGCAGGCCCGCCTCAGTGGCCGGGATCTTGATGAACAGGTTCGGCCGGTCGACGATTTTCCACAGTTCGACCGCCTGGGCGACCGTCTTGTCGGCGTCGAAGGCCAGGCGCGGGTCGACCTCGATGGAGACCCGGCCGTCGACCCCGCCGGTCTGTTCGAACACCGGGGCCAGCACATCGCAGGCCGCGCGGACGTCATCGGTGGTGATGGTGCGGATCGCGGCGTCGACATCGGCGCCGCGGGCGGCGAGCTCACGGACCTGGTCGTCGTAGGCGTGCCCCTTGCTGAGGGCGCCCTGGAAGATGGTCGGGTTGGTGGTGATTCCGACGATCCCGCGGGTGGCGATCAGTTCGGCGAGGTTGCCGGAGTCGATCCGATCGCGGGACAGATCGTCCAGCCACACCGACACCCCGGCCGCGGCCAAGGCGGCGATGTTCTCGTTCTGTGCCATGGGCCCTTATCCCTTCACATTGTCGAGCGTGCGCTGCGCAGCGGCCACAACAGCCTCCGGCGTGAAGCCGAACTCGCGGAACAAGGTCTTGTAATCGGCCGAGGCGCCGAAATGCTCGATCGAAACGATCTCGCCCGCGTCGCCGGTGAACCGGTACCACGGCATCGCGATACCTGCCTCGACGACGACTCGAGCGGCGACCGCCGGGGGCAGCACCTCGTCGCGATACGCCTTGTCCTGCGCGTCGAACCACTCCACGCAGGGCATCGAGACCACCCGGGTACCGATGCCCTGCTCCTCCAGCGTAGTGCGCGCGGCCACGGCGAGTTGGAGCTCGGAGCCCGTGGCGATGATGATCACCCGCGGTACTCCGGTGGAGGCCTCAGCCAGGATGTAACCGCCCTTGGCGACACCCTCGAGGCTGGTGCCTTCCTGAACCGGCAGGTCCTGACGGGTCAGCGCCAGCGCTGCCGGGCCCCCGGTGCCCACGGCGTCGCTCGAGACGAACGGCGAGTTGTGTTTGCCGCTGTGCTTCTCGATCACCGTGCGCCAGGCGTACGCGGTCTCGTTGGCATCGCCGGGGCGCACCACCGACAGGCCCGGGATGGCGCGCAGGGCGGCTAGATGCTCGATCGGCTGGTGGGTCGGGCCGTCCTCGCCGAGACCGATCGAATCGTGGGTCCAGACATAGGTGACCGGTACCCGCATGAGCGCGGCCAGCCGCACGGCCGGACGCATGTAATCGCTGAACACCAGGAAGGTGCCACCGTAGGGACGGGTGGGACCGTGCAGGGCGATGCCGTTGAGGATCGAACCCATCGCGTGCTCACGGACCCCGAAATGCAGGGTGCGGCCGTAGGGGCTCGCCTTCCACATCCCGGTCGAGATGGATTCCGGTCCGAAGCTCAGCGAATCCGGGATGGTGGTGTTGTTCGATTCGGCGAGGTCGGCCGAACCGCCCCACAGTTCCGGCAGCACCGGTCCCAGGGCGGCCAGCACCTTGGCGGAGGCCTTACGGGTGGCCAGGCCCTTGGCATCGGGCTCCCAGGTGGGCAGGCCGTCGGCCCAGCCGGCGGGGAGCTGACCGTTGAACAGCCGGTCGAACAGCTTCTTGGCCTCCGGCGCGCGCTGGGCCCAGGCGTCGAATTCGACAGTCCAGTCGGCGTGCGCCTTCGCACCACGCTCGGCGGCCTTACGGGTGTGCGCGATGACCTCGTCGGTGACCTCGAAGCTCTGCTCGGGATCGAAACCGAGCGCGCGTTTGGTGCCGGCCACTTCGTCGGCCCCGAGTGCGGCGCCGTGCGAGGCACCGGTGTTCATCTTGTTGGGGGCCGGATAGCCGATGATGGTGCGCAGCAGGATCATCGACGGTTTGCCGGTCTCGGCCTTGGCCGCGGCCAAGGCGGCTTCGATCGCGACGACGTCCTCGCCGCCCTCCACCACCTCGACATGCCAGCCGTAGGCCGCGTAGCGGGCTGCCACGTCCTCGGTGAAGGCGATGGTGGTGTCGTCCTCGATGGAGATCTTGTTGTCGTCGTAGATCACCACCAGGTTGCCCAGCTGCTGGGTGCCCGCGAGGGAGGACGCCTCGGAGGTGACGCCCTCTTCCATATCGCCGTCGGAGGCGATCACGTAGATGTGGTGATCGAACGGGCTGGCACCCGTCTCGGCCTCGGGATCGAACAGCCCGCGCTCGCGGCGGGCGGCCATCGCCATACCCACCGCGGAGGCCAGGCCCTGGCCCAGCGGCCCGGTGGTGATCTCCACGCCCTTGGTGTGCCGGTACTCCGGGTGGCCCGGGGTCAGCGAACCCCACTTGCGCAGGTTGCGCAGATCGTCGAGTTCCAGACCGAAACCCGCCAGATAGAGCTGGATGTAGAGGGTCAGGCTGGAGTGTCCGCACGACAGCACGAACCGGTCGCGACCGACCCATTCGGGATCGGCTGGGTCGTGGCGCATGGTGCGCTGGAACAATGTGTAGGCCAGCGGCGCGAGACTCATCGCGGTACCCGGGTGGCCGTTGCCCGCGGTCTGCACCGCGTCGGCGGCGAGGACCCGGACGGTGTCGACAGCTTTGGTGTCCAGATCCGTCCAGTCGTCCGGAAGGTTCGGCTGGGTGAGGGCGCGGATGTCGTCTGTCACTGACACGACCGTGTTTCTCCTGACATTTCGAGGCGTCGAAATTGGGGGCGGGCAGGGCGGCGAACCGGTACGGCGCGGTGACTGTGGCGCCGCATACACCCCATACCCTAATTGCGCCCGGCCGCCCCCGTGCAGGCCCCCCGGCTAGTCCCGCGAGCCGGTCATCGCCCGCATGGCCCCGGTGGCCGGCCGGCACGGGCGCACCCGGCAACCCGGCGCGCGGGTGGGCGCACAGGGGCGAGCGGCAGCGCACACCGAGTGTGGGTCTACCATCGTGCGTAGTAGTAGCCGCGTCGCAGCCGCGCGCTGCTCCTTCCCAAACCGGATGCGAAGCACAGCGTGCGAGGAGAGATAGTGCGGATCGGTCATGACGCGGGGGTCGGCGGCGCCCACGATTCCGCCCCGGCACCCGCGGACCGCGTCCTCGGCAGTGCGAAGCTCGCCCGCGTCGCGCGGCGCCCACTCGCCTATGTCGCGCTCACCAAACCACGTGTCATCGAACTGTTGCTGGTGGCCACCATTCCCACGATGCTGCTGGCCGACCGCGGGCAGGTCGACATCCGGCTGATCCTGGCCACCCTGTTCGGCGGCTGGATGGGCGCGGCCAGCGCCAACACCCTCAACTGCGTGGCCGACGCCGATATCGACAAGGTGATGAAGCGGACCGCCAAGCGGCCACTGGCCCGTGACGCGGTACCGACCTCGCACGCCTTCGTTTTCGGTGTTGTGCTGGGTATCGGCTCGTTCGCGTGGCTGTGGTGGCAGGCAAACCTGCTCAGCGGTGTGCTGGTCGTCGCGACCATCCTGTTCTACGTCTTCGTCTATACCCTCGGTCTCAAGCGGCGTACCTCGCAGAACGTGGTGTGGGGCGGCGCGGCCGGTTGTATGCCCGCCCTCGTCGGCTGGTCGGCGGTCACCGGCACGATCGGCTGGCCCGCCCTGGCGCTGTTCGGTGTGATCTTCTTCTGGACCCCGCCGCATACCTGGGCGCTGGCCATGCGCTACAAGGAGGACTACCGGGCGGCCGGAGTGCCGATGCTGCCGGTGGTGGCCACCGAAGAGACCGTGACCAAACAGATCGTCGTCTACACCTGGCTGACCGTGCTGACGACGCTGGCGCTGGTACCTGCTACCGGGGTGATCTACGCAGCGGTCGCGCTGGTCGCCGGTGCCTGGTTCCTGCTGATGGCGCATCAGCTCTACGCCGGGGTCCGGCGGGGCGAATCGGTCAAACCGCTGCGCCTGTTCCTGCAGTCCAACAACTACCTCGCGGTGGTGTTCTGCGGTCTGGCCGTCGACTCGGTGCTCGGCTGGACCACCCTCGGCGACGTCTTCTTCGGCTGAGCTTCCGGGCCTCGGCGGGGTAATCGTGTCGGGCACCCACTACGACCGGCACCCGTCCGGCCGTGGCGGCAGCGCGATATCCCGAGTCAGGGCAGCAGGACGATCGAGCCGGTGGTCCGGCGGCTCTCCAGATCGCGGTGCGCCTGTTCGGCTTCGGCCAGCGGATAGGTCGCGCCGATCCGGACGGTGAGCGAGCCGTCGGCGACGGCCTCGAAGATATCGCCGGCCCGCCAGTCCAATTCGGCGCGATCGCGGGTGTAATGGGCGATATTGGGCCGGGTCACGAACACCGAACCCGCCGCGTTGAGGCGTTGCAGATCCACCGGCGGCACCGGGCCGCTGGCCGCACCGAACAGCGCGAGTGTGCCGCGCACCCGCAACGAGGCGAGACTGGCATCGAAGGTGGCCGCGCCCACGCCGTCGTAGACCGCCGCGACGCCCTCGCCGCCGGTCAGTTCGCGAACCCGGTCGGCGAGGTCGTCGCCGTAGCGCAGTACCTCACCGGCGCCCGCGCCGCGCGACAGGTCTTCCTTCTCGTCGGAGGACACCGTGCTGATCACCCGGATATCCCGGGCAACAGCAAGTTGGGTGAGCAGCAGTCCCACGCCGCCCGCACCCGCATGAACCAGGATCGTCTCGCCCGGTTCGGGACGGTAGACCGATTCGATCAGATAGTGCGCTGTCATACCCTGCAGCAAGGCCGAGGCCGCCACTGCCGGATCGATATCGCCGGGCACCGCCACCGCGACCGCTTCGTCCACCACCCCGCGCGGGGCGTAGCTGTTCGGACCGGCCGCCCAGGCCACCCGGTCGCCGACGGCGAATCCGGTGACCTCGGAACCTGTTTCGGCCACCACTCCGGTACCCTCGGAACCCGGAATGTAGGGCACGGGCCGCGGATAGGTACCGGTGCGGAAATAAGTGTCGATGAAATTCACACCGACGGCATCGATATCGACCAGTAGCTGATTCGGTCCGGGCTCCGGATCGGGAACCTCGGCGAGGGTCAGCACTTCCGGACCGCCGTGCCGGTCTACCTGGATCGCGCGCATGGATCCAGTTCTACACACGGGTGTGCCCGGGTCGGATGCAGGGGTCGGCAACTGCGCCCACGGCCGCTGCCGGGAAAGATGACCAGGTGGTCCGGACCGGGCCCCGGCCGCAGTCCTACTCGTCGGTAAACTCCACTGTATGAGTGCAGATTCCACCACCACCGTCGACGCTCCGAGGGAGATCGTCGAATCGGTGCGCAAGTTCATCGCCGAGCACGGGGGTTCGGCCGAGGCCGTTGCGCAGCCGGTCGGCCGCCGCGGTGTCCGGGTAACGCTGGTCGGTTCCGACGGAGTGCTCGGGGATCGGATGGTCGCCGATGCGGCCACCGCGCAGGCCGTGGTCGACGCGGTGGACGGGCTCACTGCCGCCGAGGGCTGGGATCGGGAATTGGTCTCGCGTACCACCCCGCGGACGGGCCACTGGGCGAAGATGGCCGGCTGGGTGGCAGGTCAGACTCGGTTTCCGAAGGCTCGTAACGAGAAGTGACACCTGTGGGTGCTCACAGGTCCATCGACGGGCATCAGGTAGGTCGAACAGTTTCCCGAGCAAAAACTACTGACGAGTAACCGGTTCGCGCTACCGTTAGGGCCTCGAGCGTCAGCCCCGGGGTAGAAGGAGCCGATATGACGGTCAGCAGTCCGACCCGGTCCAGACTCACGGTGTCCGGCCGTCCGATCTCGAACCATCTACGGGATGTATCGGCCCTGTCACGTCAGATGGTCGGTCATTTCGTCGAGCACGTCGCACCGTGCGGCACGCTGCCGGGTGACGCGCTCCAGGGTGATGTCACCGCGGTGACGCGGCTCTGCCTGGAACTCACCCTGAGCCGGCTCGACGGCCGGGAGTTGCCGGAGAAGATCGAACAGGTCCGGGAGGCCGCCGCCGAATGGGCGCGCGAGGGTATCCCGATCGACACCATCAATCACGCTATCCACGAGGGCTTCAAACTCGGTTTCGACCGCATCATGTCCACCGCGGGACCTTCGGATTCGGCGACATTGGTCGCCACCGCCCGCCGGATGCTGGAGATCCTGGACACGATCACCTCGGAAGTGGCGCTGGCGTACGTCGGCGAATACCGGGGCGTGGTCTCCGAGCATCACACCGCTGTGCATACGCTCACCTCGGCACTGCTCGGCGGACACAGTACCGCCACCATGGCCCGCGAATGCGGGATCGAGATCGCCGGCTCCTACCAGGTGCTGGCCCTGGCCCTGCCGCCACATCCGGACGAATCCGCGCAGCAGGTCGACGGCCGTATCGTGGCGCGTCGCAAACTACGCCGGGTTCAGGCCGAACTGGCCCGCAGCTGCGGGGAGAAGGCGCTCTCGCTGCTCAGCATCGACGGCGGCACGGTCCTGCTCCCGGCCGACGGTTTCCCCGACGCGGCACTCGACGAACTGATCGCGCGTCTCGCGCAGGCCGCGCAGGTGCCGGTCACCGCCACCGTGGTCACCGCGGCCACCGCCGAAATTCCCGACGCCACCGACCGCGCCCACGAACTCCTCGACACCGTGCAGCGGATCGCCGACGGGGGCGGCCTGTACCGCTTCACCGATCTGGCATTGGAATTCCAGATCACCCGGCCCGGGCCCGCGCGCGAACATCTCAGCGCCATCCTCGACCCGCTGGACGACCATCCCGAGCTGCTGGAGACGCTGCGCCAGCACATCGCGAACAATTTCAACCGACAGCGCACGGCCCGCCTCATGCATATGCACACCAATACGCTCGACTACCGGCTCAAGAGGGTCCGGATGCTGACCGGATTCGATCCGGCTGTCCCCACCGGGCTGTGGTATCTCACTTCCGCACTGGTCGCCCGCAGCTATCAGAACGGGCCGAGCCCGACCTGAGAACGGCCGTCGCCCGCGGCACGGCGGCGGCCGGTCTCCCGATACGCCCGTGTCAGACCGGTTGGGCGCTCGTTTCCGTGACCTCGGCGGGAAGGGGCTCGCGGGTTCGCAGGGAAGCCCACAGCGCGGCGGTGGCCGCGGTGCACAGGGCCGCGCCGCCGACATGGATCGCGACCAGCGCCGGCGGGACATCGGTGAAGTACTGGACGACACCCACCAGCGACTGTGCGAGAACCAGCCCGATCAGGACGAACAGGCGGTCGCGAACGGGTGTGGTGATACCGGTCGCGAAGAGGCCGAACGCGAGGCCGACGAGCAGGGCGAGGTAGCCGACCAGCAGCTGCGAATGCAGATGCACCAGCGTGACGATCTCCACCTCGAGCCGGGCCACCGGACGATCGATGCTCTTATCACCCGCATGGGGGCCGGCGCCGGTCACGAGCGTGCCCGCGACAAGCACCCCGGCCAGGGCGACCCCGCTCAGTGCGGTGAGCCAGCGCAGCGGTTCCGGTGCGCGCACGGTCTCGACACCGTCGTCGGGGGCGGCGACCTTCGCGTACATCACCGCGGCCACCCACACCATCAGCATCGAGACCAGCAGATGCAAGGCGACCGTCCACCACAGCAGGCCGGACAGTACGGTGATCCCGCCCAGGACCGCCTGCAGTACGGTTCCCGCGGGCATCAGCCAGGCATACACCAGCACTTCGCGCCGGCGCCGGGCCCGGGTGACGGCGAGGACGATGAGGGCGGCGCACAGCGTCACCGCGAAGACCAGCATGCGGTTGCCGAACTCCACCGCCTGATGGATCACGGCCACTTCGGAGACCCCGACGGGGGTGAAACTTCCCGGGAAGCACTGTGGCCAGGTGGGGCAGCCCAGACCGGAGGCGGTGACCCGCACGACCGCCCCGGTCACGGCGATGCCGGCCTGGGAGGCGATGACGGCGAGCGCGATCAGCAGTTGGGTGCGCCGCGATGGCAGCGGCAGCCGGTCGACGAGTCGCAGGAATGCGCGATACAGCACGTCACGATGGTAGCGGGCGGCCGGCGGCCGCCGACGAGCGGACTACTACAACTTGTCGTGGTCGGCTATTCGAAGCGGAACCAGCGGGCTGCCAGCAGGCCGGCGACGGTGCCCCAGACGATCAGCGCCCCGACACCCAGCCAGTCGACACCGCCGGCGAGCGCGAGTTCCAGCGCCACCGCGAGCGCGCCCGAGGGCACCAGCCGGACCAGCGTGTGCACCGCCGCGGGTAGTTCGTTGGAGGCGAAGACCACACTGGCGATACCGAGCATGACGAACCAGAGGATATTGGCCAGCGCCAGCACCACTTCGGCCTTGAGCGTGCCACCCAGCAGCAGCCCCATCGCCGCGAACGTAGCGGTGCCCAGCGCGATGAGGACCGCGCCCAGCAACAGGCCCAGCGGAGTCGGTCGCCAGCCCAGCGCCACCCCGATCGACCCGAGCAGGACCGCCTGCAGGATCACCACGAGCAGGACCGCGCCGCTCTTACCCGCGACGATCCCCCAGCGCGGCAGCGGTGTGGCGCCGAGTCGTTTCAGTGCGCCGTAACGCCGGTCGAAACCGATGGCGATGGCCTGTCCGGTGAACGCGGTCGACATCACCGCCACCATCATCACCGCCGGCACGATCTTGTCGATCTTGTCCGGACCCATATCGCCGAACGGGAGCAGCGCCAGCCCGATCAGGAGGGTGATCGGAATGAACATGGTGAGCAGCAGCTGCTCGCCGTTGCGCAGCAGCAACACCAGATCGAGCCGGGTCTGCGCCAGCAACATGGCCAGTCGCGGCGCCGGTCGCGGGCTCGGGGCGAAGGTGCCCGGTTCGAAGCGGTTGGTCGTCCGATCAGGCGTCGTCACCGGCACTCCTAGTAGCTGACAGATGCGGTCCGCGCAGGATCGCATCACTCGGCCTGTTTCGAAGCTGTCGGATGCGGTCCGCGCAGGCCGTAGCGACGGCGGAGGTGTCGCAGTATCGAATCACGCGCGCAGATCCCGTCCGGTCAATTCCAGGAAGACGTCCTCGAGGCGGCGCTGATCGATCCGGATATCGGTGGCCAGCACGTTCACCCGAGCACACCACGCGGTCACCGTGGCCAGTACCTGCGGATTGATTTCGCCCTCCACCAGATACGACCCTGGACTGGTCTCTTTGGGGGCGAATCCCTCCGGGAGTGCCATCCGCAACAGTTCGAGGTCGAGTTTCGGTGGGGCCGCGAAACGTAACTGACCGGCCGCGCCGTGCGCGGTGACCTCGGCCGGAGTGCCGGAGGCGACGATCCGCCCGTGATCGACGATCACCAGATGATCGGCCAGCTCCTCGGCCTCGTCCATGAGATGGGTGGTGAGCAACACGCTCACACCGTCGCGCCGCAACGCATCGATCAACTCCCACACCATGATCCGCGCCTGCGCGTCCATACCGGCCGTGGGCTCGTCCAGGAAGACGATCTCCGGGCGACCCACCAGCGCGCAGGCCAGCGACAACCGCTGCTGCTGTCCGCCGGACAACCGGCGATACGGAGTCCGGCGATGGTCGGCCAGGCCCAGGACGCCGAGCAGCCAGTCGGGGTCCAGCGGTTTCGCCGAATAGGACGCGACCAGATCCAGCATTTCCCCGGCCCGCGCGCCGGGATAGGCACCGCCGCCCTGCAGCATCACCCCGATCCGGGGCCGCAACTGTTCGGAATCGGCGATCGGGTCGAGGCCGAGTACCCGCACCTGCCCCGAATCCGGGCGGACGAAGCCCTCGCACATCTCCACCGTGGTGGTCTTACCGGCGCCGTTCGGCCCGAGAAGGGCGAACACCTGCGCGGGCTCGATGGTGAAACCGATACCGTCCACCGCGATCGTCTCGCCGTAGCGTTTGGCGACGTGGTCCACCTGAACGGCGGGTACCAGGGAAGCGGTCACGAGGTCCCACCGTAGGCCCCGGCCGGCTGTGACGGGGCCGACACCCCCTGCTGCGTCCGCCAGGGCAGCGCATTCCGGGTGACCACGATGAACAGCAGCGACACGATCACGGTAGCCACGGCCGACCCCACGATCTGGAACACCTCGAGATCGGCACCACGGGGCATCAGGATCACGCTGACCACCGCGGAGATACCGATCGCCGGCGCCCGGAAGACCGGACGGGTGGCCCAGGCCGCCATCGGCACGATGGCCCAGAGTAGATACCAGGGCTGGACCACCGGGAACAGCAGCACGATCGCGCCCAGCGAAACCCCCAGCGCGCCGACCGGATGCAGCCGTCCGGTCCAGGTGGCGACCAGCATGCGCACGGTGATGAAGCCCGCTACTACGGCGGCGATGGGCCGGGTGATGCTCAGCAGCGCGGTGGTGTGATCGCCCAAGCCGAGCAGTACGCCGCCGAATCCGGTGACGATACCCAGCGCCGTGGGTAGCGACATCCAGCTGCGCACCGCACTGGCCGTGTTCAACGTATTGAGCCAGCCGAAGCCGAGCCCGCTCACGGTGCTGATCACCATCGTCACCATCACCGCGATCAGTCCGAGCAACCCGGCTGCGGCCAGGATCGGCCGCAGCCCCGGGCCCCACCGGCGGGCCAGGGCCATTCCGGCGAATCCCAGCGCGATGATCGAGGTGACCTTGACCGACGAAGACAGGCTGATGACGACCGCCCCGCCGATCAGCAGGGCCCAGCCGCGGCCGTCCAGCGGTGGTGGTCCGCCGTTGCCGGGGACCCCGTGGATCGCGCGCAGCACGAATTCGAGACCGGCCAGCATCAGACCCAGCATCAGCGCGTCGTTGTGCACGCCCCCGATGAGATGGAACAGCACCAGGGGATTGGCCACCCCCAGCCACAGCGCGCTCACCGGGGCCACCCCGCAGCGCACGGACAGGCGCGGCAGCGCCCAGACGATGAGCGCCACCCCCACCAGCGCCAGCAGCCGGTGTACCCAGACTCCGGCGAGGATGTTCTCCCCGGTGAGCTCGGCGATCCCGTGGCCTATCCACAGGAACAACGGCCCGTACGGTGCCGGCGTCTCGCGCCAGATATTGGGGACGTTGTTGGTGAGGACATTGTCGATGCCCAGGCCCGCGACGGGACCTTCCTGATAGGGGTCGATGCCGCGGGCGGCGATCTCGCTCTGCGCGAGATAGGAGTAGACATCGTTGCTGAACATCGGCGGTGCCACGCACAGCGGAATGATCCAGAGCAGCAACGTGCGATCGAACTGGCGCCGGGTGAGCCGGTGCAATGGCGACCCGCCGAATCCGCCGACGGCGAACCGCCCCAGCAGCAGCCACGCCAGCACGACGGTCACCGTGCCGACCATGCACATGGCCAGCGACCCGGTATGCGCCCGCGCGAAGATGCCGAGGACCCGCATTCCCGAGGTCGGGTTCTGGTGGACCGGTTGAGCGCCGATACCGAGGGCGCTGATCGCCATGAGTACGGTGCCGGTGGCGCCCATCAACCGGATCCGGTCCAGCTGTGCCCGCTCCCGGCGATCGAGGCCCGGGACCTCGGTTTCGTCGCTGTGCAGAATCGCGATGGTGTGGTCCGGGGGCGGTACATCCAGCCCGAGTGCGCGCCGCACCAGTTTCAGCGCGCGCTGCCCGTTCGGCGCGCGTTGCCCGCGCGACGCTACTGCGCCCGGGGCGCCTGCCTGTCCTGCCACGGTCACCGAGACTAGTTCGCCGGAGGCGCTGTTCGCCCCCGGCCCGGAGCATCTTGTCGGGGAGGCCGGCGGAATCACCGCACGTTCGCCCGGCCGTGCTCGCCGGATACGGGGTCGGACACCTTTCAGCTACCGTGACGGTCGGTGGGCGATCCGATGCCGGACGCCCCGGGGTTCCGTGAACGTCCCCTCGGGTTCGCGGGTGAGTATGCGATGGCCTTGCCGACGCCGACGGGTAGATCGTGGCAGTGCGTCCGGGCAGCAAATCAACCGGCGCCGAACCGGGAAGCGCGGTGAATCCCCGGTGCAGTGAAGCACATCACTCCATTGATCCGGTGGGAGCGTCACGAGCGGGTGTTTCTCGCCCGAGCAGGCGATTTCGCGAATTTCGGCCCGATGCGGCGCCCTGGGGCGACCCTCCTGTTCAGGGCACCCTTATTAGATTTCGGGAACGAATTCCGCCACACTGATGTTGTGAAAACTATGGGTTTGCCGAATGCGGACGAAAGGGCTGGTCACCGCGCCGGTACCGGGTCCGTCGGCGTGCCCGCGTCCGGTGGTGAGGGACATACCCGCGCCGCTATCGTCCGGTTGCTGCTGGAGGAAGGGCCGATCACCGCCACCGCGATAGGTAGTGCCCTGGGCCTTGCTCCGGCGGGAGTGCGCAGGCACCTGGACGCGCTCATCGAATCGGGCCAGGCCCGCGCCGGGCGTTCGGCACCCTGGCAGCAGAAGGGTCGCGGCCGCCCGGCCAAGCAATATCAGCTCACCGCCGCCGGGCGTGGCATGCTCGGCCACGCCTACGACGATCTGGCCGGTGCGGCCATCCGCCAGCTGCGCGAGATCGGAGGCGGGGAGGCCGTCACCGCGTTCGCTCGTAAACGCGCGCGCACCCTCGTCGACGGGATCGAACCGCTGCCCGCGCATCTCCCGGAATCCGCCGCGAACAGCTCCGGCGCCCAGGGCGCTACGGTGCAGTCCGGCACCGTAGAGAAGGCCGCGGAGATCGCCACCGCGCTGTCGGACGCGGGCTTCGCCGCCAGTACCCGCCGGGTAGGCGCGGGCGTGCAGATCTGCCAGCACCACTGCCCGGTCGCCCACGTCGCCGAAGAGTTCCCGGAGTTGTGCGAGGCCGAACTCGAGGCTTTCCGGGAGGTTCTGGGCACGCACGTCCAGCGGCTGGCCACCATCGCCAACGGTGATTGCGCCTGCACCACCCATGTGCCGCTGACGGTGCTGCCGACCGCAGTCGCCGACCGACCGAACAACACTTCATCCTCAACCGTTGCACAGCCCGCAACGGACGCACCGAACGACTCCGGAAGGAGCGCCGAATGACGACCACCACCGACCAGGTGCCACCGCTCACCCAGGAGGAGGCCATCGCCTCACTGGGCAATTACGGGTACGGCTGGGCCGATTCGGACGCGGCGGGAGCCAGCGCGCAGCGTGGTCTGTCCGAGGAGGTCGTTCGCGATATCTCGGCCAAGAAGGACGAGCCGGCCTGGATGCTGGAGAACCGGCTCAAGGCGCTGCGCATCTTCGACCGGAAGCCCATGCCGAACTGGGGTTCCAACCTCGACGGTATCGACTTCGACAACATCAAGTACTTCGTGCGCTCGACCGAGAAGCAGGCCGAGAGCTGGGAGGACCTGCCCGAGGACATCCGCAACACCTACGACAAGCTGGGTATCCCGGAGGCGGAGAAGCAGCGGCTGGTCTCGGGTGTCGCCGCTCAGTACGAGAGCGAAGTCGTCTACCACCAGATCCGCGAGGACCTGGAGCAGCAGGGCGTCATCTTCCTCGACACCGATACCGCGCTGAAGGAGCACCCGGAGATCTTCCGCGAGTACTTCGGCTCGGTCATCCCGGCCGGGGACAACAAGTTCTCCGCGCTGAACACCTCGGTGTGGTCGGGTGGCTCGTTCATCTATGTGCCGCCGGGCGTGCACGTGGACATTCCGCTGCAGGCCTACTTCCGGATCAACACCGAGAACATGGGCCAGTTCGAGCGCACTCTGATCATCGTCGACGAGGATGCCTACGTGCACTACGTCGAGGGCTGCACCGCGCCGATCTACAAATCCGATTCGCTGCACTCGGCGGTCGTCGAGATCATCGTGAAGAAGGGCGGCCGCTGCCGCTACACGACCATCCAGAACTGGTCGAACAACGTCTACAACCTGGTCACCAAGCGGGCCAAGGCCGAGGCGGGCGCGACCATGGAATGGATCGACGGCAATATCGGCTCCAAGGTCACCATGAAGTACCCGGCCGTCTGGATGACCGGTGAGCACGCCAAGGGCGAGGTGCTCTCGGTCGCCTTCGCCGGTGAGGGGCAGCACCAGGACACCGGCGCCAAGATGTTGCACCTGGCCCCGCACACCTCCTCGACCATCGTGTCCAAATCGGTGGCCCGCGGCGGTGGCCGCGCCTCCTACCGCGGTCTGGTACAGGTCAACAAGGGCGCGCACGGATCCAAGTCGACGGTGAAATGCGATGCGCTGCTGGTCGACACGATCAGCCGCTCCGACACCTACCCCTACGTCGATATCCGCGAGGACGACGTGACCATGGGGCACGAGGCGACGGTGTCGAAGGTGTCCGAGGAGCAGCTGTTCTACCTCATGAGCCGCGGGATGACCGAGGACGAGGCAATGGCCATGGTGGTGCGCGGCTTCGTCGAGCCCATCGCCAAGGAGCTCCCGATGGAGTACGCCCTGGAACTCAACCGGCTGATCGAACTGCAGATGGAAGGGGCCGTCGGCTGATGAGCGAGCTTGTGAGCGATCCGATCAACACAACCAGTGGGCCTTCGAATCTTTCCGAGGCCGCCGAGGCTCGCCGGCCGGCGATCAACAAGGGGGAGGTGTTCACCTCCTTCGATGTGAATGCCTTCGAGATCCCCTCCGGTAAGGACGAGGCGTGGCGGTTCACTCCGCTGCGCCGGCTGCGCGGCCTGCACAACGGCACCGCTACCGCCGATGGGCAAGCCGGCGTCGAGATCGGGCAGGTCACCGGTGTCACCGTGGAGACCGTGGGTCGCGACGATTCCCGCCTGGGGCAGGGCGGTACCCCGTCCGACCGGGTCGCCGCCCAGGCGTACTCCGGCTTCGCACAGGCGACGGTCATCTCGGTGGGTACGGAGATCGAGGTCGCCGAACCCGTCGTCGTGCGGATCACCGGACCGGGTGAAGGGAAGACCGCCTACGGTCACCTGCAGGTGCGGTTGGCCGAATTCGCCGTCGCCACCGTAGTGATCGACCAGCGCGGTAGTGGAACCTACGCCGAGAACATCGAATTCGTGCTCGGCGACAGCGCCAAGCTGACCGTGGTGGCGGTGCAGGACTGGGCCGACGATGTCGTGCACGCCACCGCACACCACGCCCTGGTGGGTCGCGACGCGGTACTGCGGCATATCGCGGTCACCCTCGGTGGCGAACTGGTCCGGCTCACCGGCAATGTCCGCTACGCGGGCCCGGGCGGTGACGCCGAACTGCTCGGCCTGTACTTCGCCGACGCCGGCCAGCATTTCGAACAGCGTCTGCTGATCGATCACGCGGTGCCGCACTGCAAATCGAACGTGCTGTACAAGGGCGCGCTCCAGGGTGATCCCGATTCGCCCAAGGGCGACGCTCGCACGGTCTGGGTCGGGGATGTGCTGATCCGGGCCGCCGCCGAGGGAACCGACACGTTCGAGATCAACCGCAACCTGGTCCTCACCGACGGTGCCCGCGCCGATTCGGTGCCGAACCTCGAGATCGAGACCGGTGAGATCGTCGGCGCGGGCCACGCGTCGGCGACCGGCCGGTTCGACGACGAGCAGCTGTTCTATCTGCGTGCCCGCGGTATTCCGGAAGACGCCGCCCGCCGCCTGGTGGTGCGTGGTTTCTTCCACGAGATCATCCACAAGATCGGGGTCGGCGAGGTCGCCGAGCGGCTCGAGGCGGCCATCGAGGCCGAACTCGCCGCGGTCGGCGTCTGACCACCCAGCCCACAGCCACCGAAGGAATTCGACACCTTATGACCACCCTGGAAATCAAGGACCTGCACGCCGAGGTCGCCACCCCGGACGGGGACACCGTCAAGATCCTCAACGGTGTGAACCTCACCGTGAAATCCGGCGAGACACACGCCATCATGGGCCCCAACGGCTCCGGTAAGTCGACGCTGTCCTATGCCATCGCCGGGCATCCCAAGTACACCGTCACCTCAGGTTCGATCACCCTCGACGGTGAGGACGTCCTGGAGATGTCGGTGGACGAGCGGGCGCGGGCCGGACTGTTCCTGGCCATGCAGTACCCGGTCGAGGTTCCCGGTGTCTCGATGTCGAACTTCCTGCGCACGGCCGCGACCGCGGTGCGCGGTGAGGCGCCCAAGCTGCGGCACTGGGTCAAGGAGGTGAAGGAGTCGATGAACGAACTCGATATCGACGCCGCCTTCGCCGATCGCAGTGTGAACGAGGGTTTCTCCGGTGGTGAGAAGAAGCGCCACGAGATCCTGCAGCTGGGCCTGCTCAAGCCGAAGATCGCCATTCTCGACGAAACCGACTCCGGTCTCGACGTGGACGCACTGCGTATCGTCTCCGAGGGCGTGAACCGCTACCGGGAGCGGGAGAGCGGCGGGGTGCTGCTGATCACCCACTACACCCGCATTCTGCGCTATATCCAGCCGCAGTTCGTGCACGTGTTCGTGGGCGGGCGCATCGTCGCCGAGGGCGGTGCGGAACTGGCCGAGGAACTCGATGCGAACGGCTATGTGAAGTTCACCCAGACCGCAGGAGCCGGAGCCTGAGATGACCGCGACCCTTCCCGCCTTCGACGTCGCCCGGATCCGGGCCGACTTCCCGATTCTGAACCGTACGGTCCGGGACGGGAAGCCGCTGGTGTACCTGGATTCCGGGGCTACCGCGCAGCGGCCGCTGGCGGTACTGGACGCCGAACGTGCCTTTCTCCTGGAGAGCAATTCCGCGGTCCATCGCGGTGCGCACCAGCTCTCGGAGGAGGCCACCGACGCCTACGAGGACGCCCGCGCGCAGATCGCGCGGTTCGTGGGCGCCGCGGCCGATGAGATCGTGTTCACCAAGAACGCGACCGAATCGCTGAACCTGGTGACCTACTCGTTCGCCGACGACCGGTTCCCGTATCACGTCGGTCCGGGCGACGAGATCGTGATCACCGAACTGGAGCATCACGCGAACCTGGTGCCGTGGCAGGAGCTGGCCCGTCGTACCGGTGCCACCCTGCGCTGGTACGGCGTGACCGAGGACGGCCGGATCGACCTGGATTCGCTCGAGCTGTCGCCGGCCACCAAGGTCGTCGCCTTCTCCCACCAGTCCAATGTCACCGGTGCGGTGGCGCCGGTCGCGGAACTCGTCCGCCGGGCCCGGGCCGTCGGTGCGCTGGTGGTGCTCGACGCCTGCCAGTCGGTACCGCACGCGCCGGTCGACTTCCACGCGCTGGATGTGGACTACGCGGCGTTCTCCGGGCACAAGATGCTCGGGCCGTCCGGAGTCGGTGTGCTCTACGGGAAACGCGCGCTGCTCGCGGAGACCCCGCCCTTCATCACCGGTGGTTCCATGATCGAAACAGTGACCATGGAGAAGACCACCTATGCGCCGCCGCCGCAGCGATTCGAGGCCGGAGTACCGATGACCTCGCAGGTCATCGGGCTGGGTGCCGCGGTGCGGTATCTGGACGAGATCGGGATGGACGCGGTGGCCGCCCACGAGCACACTCTCGTCGATGCCGCGCTCACCGGGCTGGGTTCCGTACCGGGTGTGCGGATCATCGGCCCGACCGAGAACGTCGATCGTGGTGGCGCGGTCGCTTTCCTCGCCGAGGGGATCCACGCCCACGATCTGGGGCAGATCCTGGACGACGAGGGCGTGGCCATCCGGGTGGGCCACCACTGTGCCTGGCCGCTGCACCGTCGTTTCGGTATCGCCGCGACCGCCCGCGCCTCGTTCGCGCTGTACAACACCGTGGACGAGGTGGACAAGCTGGTCGCTGCGGTGCGGAAGGCTCAGAGCTTCTTCGGGGTTGCCTAGAACATGCGTATGGAGCAGATGTACCAGGAAGTGATCCTGGATCATTACAAGCATCCGCACAATCGCGGACTGCGGGAGCCGTTCGGTGCCGAAGTGCATCACGTGAACCCCACCTGCGGCGACGAGGTGACGCTGCGGGTACGGCTCGGTGCCGACGGTGCTGTCGAGGACGTGTCCTACGACGGCCAGGGGTGCTCGATCAGCCAGGCTTCGGTCTCGGTGCTCACCGATCAGGTGATCGGGCTGCCGGTTGTCGAGGCGCTGGGGGTCGTCGACTCGTTCAATGAGATGATCGGCAGCCGGGGGACTGTCGAAGGCGACGAGGACGTCATCGGCGACGGAATAGCCTTCGTCGGCGTCTCGAAATATCCGGCCCGGGTGAAATGCGCGCTGCTGGGCTGGATGGCGTTCAAGGACGCTGTGTTGCGAGTCGACGGCGCGGCCGATTCCGCCGCGGCCGCATCAGATACCGACCCATCACGGAACGGGGAAACAGCATGACCGACACTCCTGCCACCGAGGCGACCGCGCCGGAGAGCGCGGCCGCTCCCGAAGTCGAACTGTCGGCCGAGGATCTGGCGCAGCTCGCCGATCTCGAAGAGGCGATGCGCGATGTGGTCGATCCCGAACTGGGCATCAATGTCGTGGATCTGGGACTGGTCTACGGGTTGCGGGTCGAGGAGACCACCGCGGTCCTGGATATGACGCTGACCTCGGCAGCCTGCCCACTCACCGATGTGATCGAGGATCAGTCCCGCAACGCCCTGGTGCGCAGTGGCCTGGTCGACGATCTGAAGATCAATTGGGTCTGGATACCGCCGTGGGGTCCGGACAAGATCACCGAGGACGGCCGCGAACAGTTGCGGGCGCTCGGCTTCACGGTCTGAGACCGGCCCCTCACCCACACGGATAATTCGCGACGGCGACCGTACCGGTCGCCGTCGCGTTCTGGTCTGTACCCGAATTGGTTCGGACAGGAGACGGGGAGCGGGCTGCTGGTACGGCCCGGTCGGCCCTTCCGGTAGGTCGACTGCATTTCGCCCGCTAATGGTGTGCTTTCACTGGAATGCGGCTATTTCACGTTCCCGCCGTGTGGTCGATCGAGTGTTCGCATAGCGGATTTCGCCGGAGACCCGGGCTCGATTCGACCGGCCCGGTGCAGTATTCGATCTGTCTTGATATCAATTTTCCGAGCCTGCCGCCAATCGCCGACCGGTCGGTCCGCTTTTGGTGCTCCGCCGCTGGTGATAGAGGATCCGGTCGCGGTGTGCCCCCGGGTGCCCCGGCTGCGCGTCCCGGCCCGGCGGTGTCCGCGGCCGTGATCTTCACCGTCGCAATACCTTCCGCATTCCACGAGGTCGCGGCCCTATCACGGAAAGGTGACAATCGATTATCGGCCGTTATTGAGAGAGTTCACCACAATGCTGCTACTGTGAGCGAGTCGTCGGGTTCCGGGCCATCGGAGCTGTGCTCCGATGGTGAGCGATCGGCCGAATGACTTGTCCCTTAGTTACTTTCGAGTAGCCGAAAGTAACTAAGGGATATGTCACCGACCGTTACCGCGGTGCCCGGCACGGACCTCATCCGGCCAGGGGCGAACACGGTCGGCGTCGCGAGGAAGGCGAGACGAAGCGCCGTGGCCTGCCACGGCACCTCGTGGCGCACCTCGAGCCCCGTCAACGACGAGAAAGCTGATGAATCTGAATACCGCCGTGCTGCTTCCCTGGATACTCGCCCCCATATTGGTGCTCGGCGTGGCGTGGTACGCCGTTCGGGCCGTGCGAGAACAACAGAAACGACTCGATGTGCTCGAGCGGGAGCTGGCTGTGCGCGAGGACGCGCTCGAGCATCTCGCGGCCAGTACCTTGCCCGCCCTCTCGGAGTCCCACCGCCGGTTCGACCAGACTGCTGTCGCACCCGAAGTACCTCCGGGACTGGAGAATTCGCGCTTCGCGCAATGCTTGCGCTGGATCATCGACCGCGTCTCCGAGGAACTGCGCACCGTGCAGACCGAGACCCGCGAAGCCGTCACCCGTGAGATGGAGGAGCAGGTCCGTACCTCCGTCTCCACCGCGGAACGCAATGTCCGCACCGAGGCCGACGCCGGCCGCGAACGCGCGGAAACCCTTGCGCGTGAAGCGACCAGCGCCGCGGTCCGCTCGTTCGGCACCTCCGTGGTGAGCTTGGGTGCCGACGTCTCCCAGGTCGTGAGTTCCGCACTGCGTGAACACCGCGACGACCGCGTGTACGAGACGCTGATCCGCATCGACCACACAGTGCAGCAGATGATCCGCCAGGCGCAGTCCTACGTGATCGTCTGCGGTGGTCTGCCCGGTCGCCGCTGGCCCGCCCAGTCGCTCACCGATGTCGTCGGTGGTGCGACCGGTCGTGTCCGTGACTACCTGCGGGTGCGCCCCTCCCAGCTGGATCGCATCGTCATCAGTCGTGCGGTCGAACCGCTGGTGCACACCCTGGCCTCGCTCATCGACAACGCGCTGCGCTACTCGCCGCCGACCTCTTTCGTGGACGTGACCTTCCAGGAAGGTCATCACGGTGTCACCGTGATCGTCGACGACGCCGGCGTGCGGATGAACGCCGAGCAGATGGAAGAGGCTCGGCAGGTCCTGGCCAACGAACGCTCGATCGATATCCACCAGCTGGGCCCGGCCCCCAAGGTCGGTTTCCCCGGTATCGCCGCACTTGCTCGCCGTTACGGGTTCACCGTCTACATCGATGGCCCCAATGCCTACGGCGGTATGCGCGCCATGGTCTACATTCCGGAGGCACTGCTGGTCGCACCGAAGACCAACCAGGACAACGACGCCGCGCTGCCCGTCAGCGCTCCGGCCCCGCGTGAACTCGCGGCGGTGCCCGGAGGGCAGGCCTCGTCGGTATCGGGAAGCTCGGGTAACGCCTTGGTCGGTAACGCCGTATCGTCCGGTGGTGGAGCACATTCGGCGACGAGTACCGGAGCGCATGCCGCGTTACCGGTGACGCCGGAGATCTCCCGCCCTGCCCAACGGACCCCGTCGGCAGGCGAGACCGACGAGACCGAGAGCGAGCAGCGTACGACAGTCCACGACATCACCAGCGGCGGTCTGCCCCGACGCCGACGTCGGGCCGCGGCCGTCCCCGCCGATATCAACGATCGTGCGTCCGGACAGGACGACCGGACCGAAGCGGGGCAGCCCCGCCCCGATATCGCCGCCGCCTGGCAGAGCGGCTCCAAGAGCGGCCGTGCCGCCGCAACCGAACACACCGAAGGGATGACATCCTGATGGGTTCACCGAGGACAGTGGTATCCGACAGCACCAATAAATTGGGCTGGTTACTGGACGATCTCGAGGTTCCCGGCGTCCGATTCGCCGTTCTGCTGTCCGAGGACGGGCTGCGCATCGCCCATTCGGCGGGTATCGCGAAAGACGATGCCGAGCGATTCGCGGCCGCGGCCTCCGGCCTGCGGTCGCTGGGTAAGGCGCTCGGCGAGTTCTGCGGCAGCAACGGAAACGACGTGCGGCAGAACATGACCGAATACGACCAGGGCATGATCATGATCACCGCGGCGGGCGAGGGCGCGCTCCTGGGTGTGGCGACCATGACCGATATCGATGTGGGCCTGATCGCCCACCGAATGAACGAGCTGGCCGGCCGCGTGGGTCACGAGCTCGGTAGCGAACCTCGCAGAGGCGCACACGGCGGCGATCTGCAATGAGCCGGTCGCGGCGTGATCCAGACCTGGTCCGTGCCTATGTGCGGACCGGCGGACGCTCCCGTCCGACCCGCGAACTCGGCCTGGTGACCCTGGTCCTCGCCGTCGGGGATCCAGCGCCGGGCTCCACGCCGGACGCACGCCGGGTGGTCGATGTCTGTGCACGCGGTGCCCTGTCGATCGCTGAGGTCGCCGCCTATCTCGACCTCCCGCCGTCGGTGGTGACCATCGTGGTGTCCGATCTGCTGGACAGCGGACATCTCAATATCCCGACCCCGGCGGAGATAATGCCGGAGATCGCCCTGCTCGAGGAGGTACTCAATGGGCTCCGTGCTCTCCCGGCCTGATCGGCCCGCGGACTACGGCCGCGCGGTCGACTATGTGCCGGAGACGGTGACCCGATCGGTGAAATTGCTGGTTGCCGGTAATTTCGGCGTCGGCAAGACCACCTTCGTGAGCAGTGTCTCCGAGATCAAGCCGCTGCGTACCGAGGAGACCATCACCGAGGCCAGCGTCGGGATCGACGATCTGGGCGGGCTGGGATCGAAAACACAGACTACGGTCGCCATGGACTTCGGCCGTATCACGCTCAACCCCGAATTGGCCCTGTACCTCTTCGGTACACCGGGCCAGCAGCGGTTCATCCCGCTGTGGGAGGAACTGGCCAAGGGCGCGCTCGGTGCCCTGGTACTGGTGGACACCCGGCGCATCGAGAAGGCCGACGAGGTACTGGCCGTACTCGAGGAACGCGGTGTGCCGTACGCGGTCGGCGTGAACGAGTTCGAGGGTTCGAATCGGTTCCCGCTGTCGGAAGTGCGCGAGGCGCTCGATCTGACTGCCGACACTCCGCTGATCGCCCTCGACGCCCGTGATCGGCGAACCTGCATAAAGTCGCTGATCACGCTCGTCGAGTTTCTGTTCCGCCGATTGGAGTCTCGTCTTTGACCACGCAGTTCTCTCCGGTTCCACAGCAACAACCTCCATTTGCCGGATGTCCGGTAGTACATGGAGACCCCACCGGAGGCGGCGGCGACCGATTCAGCCTGTTCTCCGAGGAATTCGCCGGTGATCCGCATCGTGCCTACGCCGCCATGCGGAGCCGGTACGGATCTCTGGTCCCCATCGATCTGGCGCCGGATGTCCCCGCCACCTTGGTGATCGGTTACGACGCGGCTGTCCGGATCCTCAACGATTCCGACCGGTTCCCGGCTGATCCACGGACCTGGCAGACGAGTATTCCGCCCGATTCACCGGTCAAGCCGATGATGGAGTGGTACCCGAATGCCCTGCGCAACAGCGGCGATCTGCACCAGCGCTACCGCCAGGCCTACGTGCACGCGATCGACGGGATCGATCTGCACGAATTGCATCAGACGGTGGAGACGATCGCGGTTCCGCTGATCAACTCCTTCTGTGAGACCGGTAGAGCCGATCTCGTCACGCAGTACGCTTTCCCGCTCGTATTCGAAGTGGTCAACCGGATGGTCGGTTGCTCGCTCGAATTGGGCGAGCGGGTCGCCAACGGTATGGCCGCGCTCTTCGACACGGTCAACGCCGAATGGGGGATGGCCCACCTCAGCGAAGCGTTGATGGAACTCATCTTCCAGAAACGTTCCGATCCGGGCAACGATGTGACCTCCCGGCTGGTGCACCACTCGGCGAAACTCGACGACGAGGAGATGCTGTCCAATCTGATCAGCTTCTACGGCGCCGGGGTGGAACCCCAGCAGAACCTGATCAACAACACGCTGCTGCTGATGATGACCGACGACCGGTTCGGCGGGAACATGCTCGGCGGTGCGTTGTCGACCCGCGACGCGCTGGACGAGGTGCTTTTCAACGACCCCCCGATGGCCAACTTCTGCACCACCTACCCGCGGCAGCCGATTCTCGTGGAGAACACCTGGCTGCCGGCCCACCAGCCGGTGGTGATCAGCCTGTCCGCGTGCAACAACGATCCGGCCATCCGGGGTGCCGACCATACGGGCAACCGGTCCCATCTGGCCTGGAGTATCGGTCCGCACGCCTGCCCCGCGCAGTCCCCGGCGTTCGTGGTGGTCCAGGAGGCGATCGACCTCCTGCTCGATGCGTTGCCCGAACTGGAACTGGCGGTGGCGCCGGAAGAACTCGTCTGGCGTCCCGGCCCCTTCCACCGGGCGCTGGCGGCCCTGCCGGTCGTCTTTCCGCCTTCTCCGCCGCTGAATCTCGTATAAGGAGCCCGTCGTTGGAACGCGAACTCATCGTCCTGGACATGGCCGGTGCGGATACCCAGGGAGAATCCGCACGGTTGCGTGTCCAGGGTCCTGCCGCGCTGATCGAACTGCCGGGTAACGTCCCGGCGTGGTCGATCACGGACGCGGCGGTCCTGAAGAGTCTGCTGGCCGACCCACGTGTGTCCAAGGATCCGCGCCGCCACTGGACGGCGTTCGTGAACGGCGAGATCACCCAGGATTGGCCGCTGCTGCCGTGGATCGCGGTGGAGAACATGTTCACCGCCTACGGTGCCGACCATCGCCGGCTGCGCAAGCTGGTCTCTCCGGCGTTCACCCACCGGCGGACCACGGCGCTACGGCCGCGTGTGGAAGCGCTCATCGGCGAACTGCTCGACAAGTTGGCCGCCGTGCCGGCCGGTCAGGTCGTCGACCTGCGTGAAAGCTACGCTTATCCGGTCCCGATCCAGGTGATCACCGAACTGCTCGGGGTCCCCGAGACACTGGAAGCGGGTCTGCGGGTCTGCGTCGACCGATATTTCGACACCACGATCGATCAGGCCGGGGCGCAGGCGAATTTCGTCGAGATGTACGGTCTGGTCACCGAACTGGTCGCCTATCGGCGCGATACTCCCGGCGACGACATCACCAGTGTGATGATCACCAGCCGGGACGAGGACGGTTCGCAGCTCACCGAGAAGCAGATCGTCGAGACCCTGATGCTGGTCATCAACGCCGGCCACGAGACGACGGTCAACCTGCTCGATCAGGCCATTGTCGCGCTGCTCGCCCATCCGCAGCAGCGGGCGGCGGCCCTGGCCGGTGAGGTGAGCTGGTCGGAGGTGGTGGAGGAGACGCTGCGCTACGAAGCCCCGGTCGCGCATCTGCCGCTGCGGTATGCCGTGGAGGATATCGAGATCGACAACCTGCGGATCGGCAAGGGCGAGGCGATCCTCGCCTCCTACGCTGCGGCCGGCCGCGACCCGAAGGTCCACGGCGCCACCGCCGAGTTCTTCGACGTGACTCGGGCGGTGAAGGATCATGTGTCGTTCGGGCACGGGGCGCACCATTGCATCGGGGCGCCGCTGGCGCGGATGGAAGGTGAACTGGCCCTGCCCGCGCTGTTCCGGCGCTTCCCGGACATTCGTCTGGCGGTGGATGTGAGCGAACTGCGTCCGGTGGTCAGCTTCGTTTCAAACGGTCACCAGGAATTGCCGGTGTACCTGGGCCGAAGCCGGTAGCGTAAAAGGTTCCGGTTACTACAACTTAATGCTGATGGCTCGTCGCGGACGTCGCTGAGCGGGATGTATGGGTCGGCGGATAGGTCTGCGAAACCGCACTATTCACCGATTCATACGAACCTCGGAGTGTGACGTCTTGACCACAGCGCAACACGATCAGTACCGCGTTTCCGATCCGCGTCCGGTGATCCACGGTTCTCCGATGGACCCCATCGGTCCCTACATGCCTATGTATTCGGAGGAGTTCGCCGCCGACCCGCACAAGATGTACCGGGAGATGCGGCAGCGCTTCGGATCGCTGGCTCCGGTGGAGCTGGCGCCTGGGGTACCGGCCACCCTGGTGATCGGGTATCACACCGCTTTGCGAATCCTCAACGATCCGGAGCACTTTCCCGCAGACCCGCGGGTATGGCAGCGCGGAGTACCCGAGGACTGCCCGGTGCTACCGATGATGGAGTACCGGCCCAATCCGCTGCGCACGGTCGGCAACGACCGGATCCGCTACCGCTCGGCCGCGGTATCGGCGATAGGCGAGGTGGATATGCACGAGTTGCATTCCACCATCGAGAAGATCGCGGTCACACTGATCAATTCGTTCTGTCGCGACGGCTACTGCGATGTGGTCGGCCAGTACGCCTCGCCTCTGATCTTCGCCACCTTGAACGCCATGCTGGGCTGTCCGCCGGAACTCGGGCATCGCGCGGCCCGCGGCCTGGCCGCGATGTTCGATACGGTTCATGCGGCCGAGGGCAATGCCACCCAGGCCGACGCGCTGCTGGAATTGGCGCGCCTCAAACGGGTTCAGCCCGGCGACGACATCACCACCCGGCTGGTGCAGCATGCGGTGCAGCTGAGCGATGAGGAGACGCGGCAGCAGCTGGCGCTACTGTACGGCGCGGGTACCGAACCACCGCAGAACCTGATCGTGAACACGCTGCTGCTGATGTTGACCGACGAGCGGTTCGCGGCGAATGTGCTGGACGGGAGTCTGTCGACCCGGGATGCGCTGGACGAGGTGCTGTTCAACGATCCACCGATGGCCAATTACTGCATCAGCTATCCCCGGCAGCCGATGCTGATCGACGGTATCTGGTTGCCGGCTCATCAACCGGTGCTCATCAGTATGACCGCGTGCAACAACGACCCGGCCATCAAATCCGGTGGGCTCACCGACAACCGCTCACATCTGGCCTTCAGCGTGGGCCAGCACAGTTGTCCGGCCCGGTCGGTAGCGCTGCTGGTCGTGCAGGACGCCATCGACCAGCTGCTGGACGTGATACCCGAGATGGAGTTGGCGGTGCCGGCCGCTGAGCTGCGGTGGCGGCCGGGCCCGTTCCATCGGGCGCTGGTATCGCTGCCGGTCACCTTTCCCGAGTGTCCGCCGATTCGGACGACCGGGCACTGAACTGCGAAAGTGCTTCGGCCGGAGTGGGTCGGGTCCGGGAGCTTGGGCATAGTCACCACGGGCGCGGGCCGGGCCGACTCATCCGGTGGGCATTCATGTGCAAGAGATCCGGTCGTACTGCGAAATCCGATCCGGCCCGCTAGGTTCCAGGTAGAGTCGCCAGCTCAGCTCTGCGGTCGGATCTCCGGCCGCGAGACCCACCGCGCAGGAACCGGCAGGCGTTTGAATATCGACAGTCTTTCCGTATCACCCGCAGCGCCCCGAGACTTCGCCGGTCCGCGCGTTTCCCTGTACTCGGATGAATACGCGGCCGATCCGCACCGGACCTATCGGGAAATGCGGCAGCGCTTCGGATCACTGGCTCCGGTGGAGCTGGCGCCGGGGGTACCGGCCACCCTGGTGATCGGTTATCACGCCGCGCTACGGATCCTGCACGATCCGGAACATTTTCCGGCCGATCCGCGCGTATGGGAGCGCAACATTCCCGCTGATTGCCCGATTCGGCCGATGATGGAATGGCGTCCCAACCCGATTCGCAGCGCGGGCAGTGACCACAAGCGCTATCGTTCGGCGGCCGCCGCGGCGCTCGGCAAGATCGATCTGCACCGGCTGCACGCCACCGTCGAGCAGGTCGCGGTTCCACTGATCAACTCGTTCTGCGAGGTCGGGCACTGCGATGTGGTCAGCCAGTACGCGTTACCCGTCATGTTCTCCACTTTGAACGCCACGCTCGGCTGCTCGCCCGATATCAGCCGGCGGGCGGCCACCGGGATGGCAGCGATGTTCGATACGGTGGACGCCGAGGCCGGTAGTCGGATGCTGTCCGAGGCGTTACTCGAACTGACCCGGATCAAGCGCGCCGAGCCGAGCGACGATGTCACCAGCTGGCTGGTGGAACATCCGGTGCGGTTGGACGACGAAGAGATGCTGCACCAGCTCGTGACGCTGTACGGGGCGGGAATCGAACCGGTGCAGAACCTCGTCGCGAACACCCTGCTGCTGATGCTGACCGACGACCGGTTCGCGGCGAACGTGCTGGACGGAAGTCTGTCGACCCGAGACGCGCTGGACGAGGTGCTGTTCAACGATCCGCCCATGGCCAACTACTGCATCAGCTATCCGCGCCAGCCGATTCTGATCGACGATGTCTGGTTGCCGGCACACCAGCCGGTGATGATCAGCATGGCCGCCTGCAACAACGATCCGGCGATCCGTACCGGCGATGTGACCGACAATCGATCCCATCTGGCATTCGGTACCGGTCCGCACGGCTGCCCGGCCCGTCCGGTGGCGGTGCTCATCGTGCAGGACGCGATCGATCAGCTGCTGGATGCCATACCCGAACTGGAGCTGGCTGTGCCGGTCTCGGAACTGCGGTGGCGGCCCGGACCGTTCCACCGAGCCCTGGCCGCGCTCCCGGTGACCTTTCCCAAGAGCCCCCCGATCAGCCTGGCCGGTATTCGATAGTTCGGTAGTTCAGTCAGGAGTTTCCGATGCAGAACCGCACCGCCCCGTTCGTCCTCGATCCCGGTGGTTCCGATATCCAGGGCGAAATCGCCCGTATCCGCCGGCAGGGCCCGGTCTCGCAGGTGGAATTACCCGGTGGTGTGCGCGCCTGGTCGGTGACCGACGCGACCCTGCTGAAAGAGATCCTGTCGGGACCGCAGGTCTCCAAAGATCCCCGGCAACACTGGCCGGCTTTCCAGAAGGGCGAGATCTCCGCGGACTGGCCGCTCCTGCCCTGGGTGACGGTGACCAGCATGTTCACTGCTTACGGTCCCGAACACCGGCGGTTGCGCAGAATCGTGGCCCCGGCGTTCACCCACCGGCGGACCATGGCGTTGAAGCCCCGGATCGAGGTGATCACCCAGGATCTGCTCGACGCAATCGCCGCCGGCTCCGACGGTGAGATCGTCGATCTGCGCGAAGGATTCGCCTATCCACTGCCCATCCGCGTCATCAGCGAACTGATGGGCGTTCCGGCGGAACTGAATCCGAAGCTGCGTAAAGGTGTGGACGGGTTCTTCGATACGACTCTCACCGCGGAAGAGACCCAGGCCAATTACGCGGAAATGTCGGCGCTGCTCTTCCGGCTCGTGGCCTACCGCCGGGAGAATCCGGGCGAGGATATGACGAGTCTGCTCATCGCCGATAGTGACGATGTCGAAACCCCGTTCACCGAACAAGAACTGGTCGACACTCTGCTGCTGGTGATCAGCGCGGGGCACGAGACGACCGTCAACCTGCTCGACCAAGCGATATATCTGCTGCTGACGCGGCCGCAGCACCGGGCCGACCTGGCGGCCGAGCGGATCTCCTGGGCGGATCTGGTCGAAGAGGCGCTGCGCTTCGAAGCCCCGGTCGCACATGTTCCGTTGCGCTACGCGGTCGAGGATCTCGTCCTCGGTGATGTCGAGATAGCTCAGGGTGATGCGATCCTCGCCGGTTACGCGGGGGCGAGCCGGGATCCGAAGGTCCACGGCGAAACGGCCGACGAGTTCGACCCGACCCGCGCTGTGAAAGACCATCTGGCGTTCGGGTACGGCGCCCATCACTGCCTCGGCGCACCGCTGGCCCGGCTGGAAGCGCTGGTGGCGTTGCCCGCGATCTTCCACCGGTTCCCGGATATGGAACTGGCGGCCGCACCGGGGGAACTCGGCGTGGTACCCAGCTTCATTTCCAACGGCCATCACCGCTTGCCGGTGTACCTGAACGGGCGCTGACCCGCCGGTGCGCCGGATCGTGCGTCGGCCCCGGTCCGGCGCACGATTCAATTGGTTTGCAGATCGCGGCGGCGGAAACCGAACGTCCCCGCCCCGTGCAGCAGCAGCGCCACCGCCAGGGTGAGCAATACCGGCACGGCGTCGAAAGCCTGTGCCGGAACAAGCGGAATATTGTCGAACGGCGACACGCTCATCAGCCATCCGGGGAATTTCAGGGTCGCGCCGAACATCAGCACCACCACGCAGAACGCCATCGCAAGCCATGCGACGGAGTTGATCAGTGGCGCGAAGCCGAACAAGAACAGCGTTACCCCGCCGAGTACCCAGACCGCGGGAAGATAGGTCAGAGCGGCACCGGTGAGGGTGACCACCTGGGATAGATCACTGGTGATCAGGCCATAGGTGACACCCATCCCGGCACCGCTGAGGGCCACCACCATCGCCGAACCTGCCAGCACGATCACCGAATGCCCAGCCGCCCAGCGCAGCCGGCCCAGTTCGGTGGACAGCAGCGGTTCGGCATGCCCGGCTGTCTCCTCGGCGCGTAGGCGCAGGGTGGCCGAGATGGTGTAGGCGGAGGCGATGATCGCCAGGATCGCGACGGCCATGGCATAGAAGGCGTCGACCATACTGCCCATGTTCTGGCCGAGCACCTCGTTCAGATCGATATCACCGAGCAGATCGTCGACATCGTCGCCGATGGTGCCGAACGCCAGACCCCCGAAGAACATCCCGATCGCCCAGCCGAACAGCAGACCGCGCTGCAGCCGCCAGGCCAGCCCGAAGGTGCCGTGCAAGGACCCGGCGGCGCGGGCCGGCCCCGGTCGCGGCGGGACCAGGCCCGCGCCGAAATCCCGGCGATCCAGCACCCGAGCCGCTGCGAACCCGATGGCGACCGTCGCCGCCACCGACAGTGCGGCAGGCCACCAGATCTCGCCGTCGTAGGGGCGCATCGCCTGCCCCCAGCCCAGTGGCGACAACCAGGAGAGCACCCCGTTGCCGACATCGCCCACGGCACGCAGTAGATAGGAGACGGCCAGTACGGCGCCGGTAATGGCGTAGCAGGCGCGGGTGGTCGCGCTGATCTGCGCCGCGAGCAGCGCGATCGCGCCGAACACCCAACCGGCGCAGGTCGCTCCCACGCCCAGCGCCACCGAACCCGCCACCGGGAGTCCGTAGCCGATGAGGCTCAGTGTGATCGCTGCGCCGAGCACGATATTCGCGCCCACCATGACCAGTGCCGCCGCTGTAGGCGGCGCGTAGCGGCCGACCACCGCGGACCGGATGAGCTCGTCGCGCCCGGACTCCTCGTTCGAGCGGGTATGCCGTCCGATGAGGAACATGCTCATCAAACCGGCCACCACCATCCCGAATGCGCTGGACTGGAACGCGACCTGGCCCGCCACTGTGTCCAGCACCCGGGGTGGCCCGGCCATGGCGATCATCGCCGCGTTGCCGGACATACTCCGGGCGAGGGCGTCCAGATCGGCCTGGTTCGGGTAGGCGGCGTCCAGCGCGACCGCCTGTGACCAGTACACGAGCGTGCCACCTACGATCCAGGCGACCAACGGAAAGCGTTCACGTCGCAACGCGAACCGGGCGAGTACACGTGTACCGATGAGTGTGCCCGGGGTCCGGGCCGTGCGCTGGGCGGTCACGATTCCGGTACCCCCGCGGCCGCGAGTTCGTCGCCGTAGTGTCGGAGGAACAGTTCCTCCAGGGTCGGCGGCTGACTGGTGAGGGTGCGGATTCCGAAGGAGGTGAGCCGTTCCATGGCCGCACCGAGCTCGACCGTATCGACCTGAAACCGGATCCGGGTGCCGTCGGCGACCAGATCGTGCACCCCGCGTAGATCCTCGAATCCGGTGATCGGGCGCTGGGTTTCGGCTTCGATCGAGGTCCTGGTGAGATGCCGCAACTCGGCCAGGGTGCCGGTTTCGACCGCCCGCCCGTGCCGGATGATGGTGACCCGGTCACACAGCGCCTCGACCTGGGCCAGGATATGACTGGACAGCAGCACGGTGCGGCCCGCGCGGCGAATCTCCTCGACATATTCCTGGAAGACCGCCTCCATCAGCGGATCCAATCCGGAGGTGGGTTCATCCAGTAACAGGAGTTCGACATCGGAGGCCAGCGCGGCGACCAGGGCGACCTTCTGCCGGTTACCCTTCGAATACGTTCGGCCCTTCTTGGTGGGATCCAGGTCGAATCGTTCCAGCAAGTCCCGGCGCCGGTCCTCGTCGAGTCCACCGCGCAGCCGCCCGAGCAGATCGATCACCTCACCACCGGTGAGATTGGGCCACAGGTTCACATCTCCCGGGACATACGCCAGCCGGCGGTGCAGTTGCGCGGCGCCGGACCACGGGTCGCCGTCGAGCAGGCGGGCGGTACCCCCGTCGGCCCGCAACAGCCCCAGCAGGATCCGGATGGTGGTCGATTTGCCGGCGCCGTTGGGGCCGAGGAAACCGTGTACCTCGCCGGAGGCCACCTGCAGATCGAGCCCGTCGAGCGCGCGGGTGCGGCCGAATGTCTTCTGCAGACCGGAGATATCGATCGCGGCTGTCATGCCAGCACAGTATTCCGAACCTGCGGTATCCGGGGCTTTTCCCGCGCCGCGGCGCAACGGCGGAGTCAGGCGGCGCGATGCAGTTCCAGGAAGTCACCGACGGTGCGCCGAGGTGTCGGGGGCTGTGCGGCGGAGGTGGGTGCGGTGCCCACCCGGACCACCACCTGCGGTGCTGCGGGTTCGTGCAGCAGATTCGCGATGGTGCGTCGGCTCACCGGGACCTCGGTGATATGGGTCAGCGGGCAGGTGGCCAGCCCGGCGGCGGTGCATTCCAGCAGGACGGCCGACAGGGCCTCACCGGCTCGCAGCCAGTCCAGGGGGCTATCCCCGGCCGAACCGATGACCAGCAGGCGTGAGGAGTCGGTCAGTTCGCCGCGCCGCAGCGAGGGCGGCGCGGTGGGGAAGGCTCGACCCACTCCGACCTGTGCCAGTTCGGCGGCCGAGACCAGCGCGGAGATCGGCACCCCGTCGGCGGGGGAGTCGTTGCCGGCCCACCAGTGCAGTTCGTTGAGGTACTGCGGATCGTATTCGCGTAGCGCCGCCGATTGAGCCGAGGCGGCGGCCAGCCGCAACCGGGCGGAATCGCCGAGTACCTCCAGCGTGCCGCCGCGCTCGGTGGCGGTGGTGTGCAGGCCCGATTCCACGCGCGCCCAGTTGCGAGGTGGCAGCATCGGCAGCCGATCGGTGTAGCGCTGGTCGATGGCGGCGGCCCGGGCCCGGACCGTATCGGACACCGCGGGTGCGGGAGCGAAGTCGACCGTGGCGAGATGGTCGGGCACGGTATCGGGGAGCCGGACCACCTCGGTGTCCCAGCCCGCGGCCGCGAACGCGATCCGCGTGTGGTCCAGGATGGCTCCGCAGCTGATGATCAGCTGTCTGCCCTGCGGATCGGCCGAGAACAGCTGCCTGCTGGTGTCCCGGTGCAGATGTAGCCGGTGGCCGTCGAAAACCCAGCGCCACGGCTGGGTGTTGTGTACCGACGGGGCGCGCCGGGCGAGCGAGAGAGCGGCCTGCACTGTCGGATGGTCGGGCACCCGAGCCGTACCGATGGCGTCCATCTCCCGAGTCTGCCTCTCGGGACACCACCGGACCACCTCGTACGCTGATTCGCGCCGAATCGTGGCACTCAGGGCATGGGGCCGATACCGGTGATCAAGGTCCGATCACCTATTCGCATCGTTGTGACCAGTTGCGGGTTGTATCCCAGCGGCGCCGAACCGGGACGGTACTCGGTGACGGCGACGGTGTACTGGCCGACGAACGCACCGGGGGTTATCCGTACGCAGTGGGTGGTTCCGGCCGGAATGCCGTCGATACCGCGCTGGATATCGGCCGCCGGGGGTACGGCGGCGTCCGCCGCGACGAGGGTGCGGGCCTGTTCCCCGGACCGGGCGACGTAGTAGGCGTGCTGGAATCCGAAGATGGCCCCCGGCCCGGAATCGGTGCCGCCCGCACTGTTGCCCTGCACGGTGTTGCCGACCCGCTCGGCCGCGCAGTACGGATCGGTGCCGGGTGCGGCGGGCGCGGTGGCGCTCGGCGCGGTCGCAGCGGGTGCACGCGCATCCTCCCCGCCCACGACCGCGAACTGTACATACGCGGCCGCGCCGAGTGCCACGACACCGGCCACACCGAGCAATACCGGAACCGCCCGGCCACTGCCGGTGGTGGGCGCCGCGGCACGCGCCGGTGCCGGGGTGGTGTGGTCGGGCGGGGTCAGCCGCCGGCGTAGGCGTTCCCGGGCGCCCGCCGGCGCACTCTGTTCGGCGGGCGGGGCCGGATCGTGCTCGTCGCCGGCGTCCGCCGGATCGGGCTCCGGCGACCGGGCCGGATACGGTTCCGGCTCCTGGTCGGGGCGAGTCTCCGCGGCTTCGGTGCCGGCCCGCGCGACCCAATCCGACCACGAGCCCTCGTAGGTGGCGTTTCCGCTGTCCCATCCCGGCAGGCGGAGTACCGGTATGGGTTCGGTCGGCATCGCCTCGTCGGAAACCGGAACGGCACCGGGCGCGTTGCCGTACTGCGGCCGATACAGCTCCGGCTGCCGGGAAATCGAGTCCGCGTCCTCGTATCCGGTTTCCGGGCGGGTGTGCGAGTCCCGCGCGGCCGGGCCGACGGGGTCCGGGGGATACGGTTCCCGGTCGGTGGGACCCGAGGCCGGTCGATCCATGGTGCGGCCCCCTTCCTCGGTTCACGACGCGTGATCGCTCTCCATTGTTCTAGTGGATCGGCGTCGGAATCGCAGCGCGGGGGCGTCATCGGGCGCGGTCACCCGGCCCGATGCCCAGCTCACCAGTGGATATTCACCGGATCGCCGATACCTACGTTCTCGTAGTACCAGGAGGCGTCGCCGGGAGCCAGGTTGATGCAGCCGTGGCTCACATTCGAATTGCCCTGCTGGTCGACCGACCAGGGCGCGGAGTGGACGAAGACACCACCCCAGGTGAGCCGCTCGGCCCATTCACCGTCGATCAGGTAACCCTCCGAGGAATCCAGCGGGATACCGATGGTGCGGGAGTCGAAGATGACATTGCGGAACTTCTCCAGCACCGGATAGGTGCCGGTGGGAGTCTCGTAACCGGGCTTGCCCATCGAAGCGGGCATGGTCCGCACCGGCACGCCACCCATGCTGACGGTGAAGGTGTGGGTGGACATGTTCGCGTCGGCGATAACTCCGACGTTGGTGTCGAACTGCGTGCGACGGTCGCCGAAGTTCACGGTGAACGTCGTATTCGCCGGGAGATATCCGGTCGGTGTCCAGGTCAGCTCGCGGTCACCGTGCCAGGAATAGGAACCGGGCAGCGCATCGCCGGCGGTGACGACCGACAGCGACTTCTCGGCGCGGGCCCGATCGGTGACCGCGGTGGAGAACCGGACGGTAACCGGATGAGCGATTCCGACGACGGCGCCGTCGGACGGAGTCACCGAGGCCACGGGTGCGGGGCCGGGTCGATCGATCGTCATGGCGCTCGCCCCGGCGGGGGCGACGGCCAGCGAGAGTGCGACCGCGATCGCTAGAAATAGATGCCGGGCAACAATATTCATGGTGCCACCCCTTACGGACGACTGGTGGACAGACGTCCATCCTAAGGGGCCATGATCAACTCAACCACCCAAGATATCCTCCCGGCACCCGTTTGCGACGTTGACACACCGCGCGATTGCTATTCGGTGACAAGTTTCCAGTCATCGGGTAGCCCGTGGACATGCATGGTGGCGCCCTCGGCATGGATGCTGACCGTGGCAGATCCCAGTCGCAGATCCGTCAGGCCCACTTTGCCCCATTCCCGCGGCAACTGCGGAGTAACCCGCAGGACACGGTGCGGTACACAGGGCGACAGTCCCAGGAAGGAACGAACCAGCAGCAGCGGCGCCGCGCTCGCCCAGGCCTGCGGGGAGCACGAGGTGGGGTAGGGCACCGGCGAACGGAACTCGGTGCGCGCGAAACCGCAGAAGAGCTCCGGCAGCCTGCCGCCGAAGTCGATGGCCGCGTCGAGCAATCCGGTGGTGAGCCGTTCGGCGAGCTCCGAGGCGCCGGGGATATGCCGATAGCGCAGCAGTCCGGCCACCGCGATGGCGGTGTCGTGCGGCCATATCGAGCCGTTGTGATAACTCATCGGGTTGAAGGCGCCCATCCCGGCGGCCAGGGTGCGCAGGCCGAAACCGCTGTCCATACTCGCGTCGGCCAGCCGTTCGATCAGTTCGGCGGCGCGTTCGTCGGAGACGATCCCGGTCCACAGACATTGGGCGGCGTTGCTGGTCAGCGAGTCGACCTGGTGCTTCTGGCCGTCCAGGGCCACCGCGTACCAGCCGTTCTTGGCGACCCAGAACGCCTCGTCGAATCGGTCCTTGAGGTTCTCGGCCTGGTCGCGCAGGCGTGCGGCGTGATCGGTATCGCCGAAATGTTCGGCGAGCTGGGCGCGGGCCAGCCGGGCCGCGTAGACGTAGCCCTGGACCTCGCACAACGCGATCGACGGTTCGGCCAGATGACCGGACGCGTCGTTGATCGAGTCGAAACTGTCCTTCCAGCCCTGGTTGCTCAGCCCACGATCGGTCTTACGGCGGTATTCGACGAACCCGTCGCCGTCGGCGTCGCCGTATTCGTCGACCCAGGCCAGGGCCGCGTCGGCGGCCGGGAGGAGTTCGCGGATCACCTGGTCACTAGCGCCCCAGCGCCAGCATTCGGCCAGCAGCATCACGAAGAGCGGTGTCGCGTCCACCGAACCGTAGTAGACAGTGCCGCCCAGCACCTGGTTGCTGGCCGGGCCGTGCCGCATCTCGTGCATGATGCGACCCGGTTCCTCCTCGGTGATCGGGTTGACCTTGGTGCCCTGCAGACCCGCCAGCCGGCGCAGGGTGCCGACCGCGAGCGCGGAATCCAGTGGTAGCGCCATCCAGGAGGTCAGCAGGCTGTCCCGACCGAACAGGGCCATGAACCAGGGTGCCCCGGCGGCCACATAGGCCGGGGCACCGTCGGAGCTGCCGTCGATGCGCAGCGCACCGAGATCACTCTCGGTGCGCTGCAGCACCTCCGACAGTGCCGGATCGGTCGCGGTGAGGTCGGTGGCGGTGGCCCGCCACGCCTTGAGCCGGCTGATCGGACTGTCCTCGTCGTCCCCGAACGCCATCTGCACCCGGCGGTGCGAGACGATCGGCTGGGCCAGGATCTCGGTGTCCCAGCGGCCGCGGGCCGGCACCACCACCTGCCAGGTGATGGTGCCGGGCAGCATGACCGCCCCGGCCGTGGCGCTGATGGTCAGGCCGCGGCCGGGTTCGTTGTGGTCGGTCAGATGCAGATCGCCGTCGACGGCATTGTGCTCGGCGCCGCCGCCGTGGTTGCGCCCCTCCTTGACCGCGAACAGATCCGCGAAATCGGAGTCGACGAACATGGTGATGGTCATCCCCGTGTCCTCGTGTCCGAGGTTGTGCACGGTGATGGTTTCCTTGAGTCCGTTGCCGATGAGCCGCCGACGCACCACGAGTACGGTGCTGTCGGCGACCCCGGCGCGCGGGGGTTTGCGCAGGATGAACCGGCCCTTGAAGGCCTCCGGCGTGAGCACCGTGAGGTGTTCGGCCGGTTGCCCGTCCAGGCGCAGCTCCCACCGTGAGATCACCCGCGAGTCCCGGTAGAACAGGCCCTGCGAGGTGCCGGAATGGATATCGCCGAGAGGGTCGGACAAGCAGAAGGTGCTCGCCTCGACCAGGGTCACCGTCCCCCCGCCGCCATTGATGGCGGCGGGCTGGCCGGAGTTGAGAATTCTCGGCGGTGCGTTCATGCCCTACTCCATACCGGTGTCGTGCCGGCGTCGGCGCGTATCTCGGGTACCGAATTGCGGCGCGTACCGACGGCGGTCAATGGCTGGCCACTGTGGTGGGCTTCGTCCCACGCATCGAGTATGCGGTAATAGGCCGCTTCGTACCCGGCACCCAGCTGATCCACGCCGAAATAGTCTTCGACGCGGCGCCGGCAGGCGTGCGGATCGAGTTCACCGGCCCGGGCGATGGCGGCCGGGAGCTCGTCGGGGTGATCGCAGATGAAACCGGTGACACCGTGCTCGATCACCTCGTCCACCGCGCCCCCGCGCAACGCCACCACCGGGGTGCCGCAGGCCATGGCCTCGATCATCACGATGCCGAAGGGTTCTTCCCACCGGATCGGGAACAGCAGGCAGCGCGCCCCGGCGAGCAGCTCCCGTTTGGCGACCGCGTCGGCTTCCCCGAAGACGTGGTCGGTATCGGTGAGCAAAGGTTCGATCTCCTGGGCGAAGAACGCCTTCTCGGGTGGCTCGTTGCACTTACCGGCCAGGATCAGTTTTATCCCGGCCTCGTGCGCGGCGCGCAACGCGAGCTGGGGGCCCTTGTAGGAGGCGTAGCGGCCGAGGAACAGCGCATAGTCCTGCTTCTCGGTCCGGAAGGGCCATTCGCTGGGTCTCAGGGCGTTGTGCACACGGCCGATCCAGTTGAAACTCGGCGCCAGTTCGCGCTGCCGGTCGCTGATCGCGACGAGGCGCGTGTGCTCGTCGAGGGCGCCGTAGTACTCCCACATATCGTTGTCGACCGGCCCGTGCACCGTGACCGCGGTGGGAATACCCAGAACCTCATAGGCAGGAGCGTTCAACGGGCCGGCGAAAGTGTGGTCGTGGATGATGTCGATATGCCGGGAGCGGGCGAGCTTCTCGACCACGCGCCGTACCTTCAGCGCGTTGACCACCTCCGGGAAGGGGTCACCCAGTCGGTCGGCCTGGATGTTCTCCCAGACCGGGACGAATTCGGCTTCGGTACCGGGCTTTCCGGCGCCGAGCAGTGTCACCCGGTGCCCCCGCGCGACCAGCGTGTCGGCGAGTTCGGCCACCACGGCCTCGACACCGCCGTATCCGGCCGGGGGGACATCGAAATACGGCGGCGCGACCAGCACGATGTTCAGCGGGTGGTTACGACCGTTTCCTCCGAAACCGGCGCGTCGGGGTTTTCGCGCCGGGGTTTCCGAATCGGATTCCGCATTCGTGAATATGGTGCTCAACTCGTCCTCCTCGATTAGTGGCCGCGCGGCATACCACAATCGCCACCCGGCCAATGGGTGGAGCTGATAGACAACCATTCGGTGCGAGAGCAGTACTGCTATCGGAAGCGCGCCGGAATACCCGGCGCCGGAAAGAAGCGTGGTGAGAGGCTTTTTCCACCCGCCACGCAGGAATCAATCGGAGAAGTACGCGGACCGCCCGGGCGAAATGCCGAACGCGGGTCGATCCGGGGCGGCCGAAGCGATGGCCAAGGTGAGACCGGCCCGTCTGAGGACCAGACATTCGGGAGAACAGAGTCGATGGATACCGTGTGCGCGCTGGGCTTGGCCGAGCGTCAACACTCCTGGATCCGCCGAACAGTCGGCGATATTGGATACGACTCCGTGTTCGGTGATGACATCGATACCCGAATCTTGGGCTTCCGCCGCGAATGGCGCCGATGTGTACCCGATCCTCACCGTTACCTCCTGCACTCGTCGAGCTGGGGCAAACAGTTCCCCGGCCGCCGGTGCCCCGCCGGCCGGTCTAGCTGAGCGAGCCTGGGTCGAGCGGTGGAGCAGTGTGAATATCAGGAACGAGGCCCATTCTACGCGTGCTCCGTTGTTCACTTGATCTCGAATAATCCCAGTTCGGCATAAAACTGGTTAATTCGCGCGTGCTGATATGTGCACATGAATCATCCGCCACGGACCGCACGCAGCACCTCCTGGTGCAGCGAATCCGCTCGGGCGTTGATTTCCTCGATCCGTACCAGTACCTCGGTGAAAGCCGCGGCGTGCTCGTCCGGAAGCGAGACGACATTGATCTCGATATTCAGTTGGGAGGTACCCGCGGCGGCCCGTGCGGCCGCGGCCGCGGCACCGATATCGGTGACAACATTCGGGTTACCGATCGGCAGCAATTCGGTTGCCAGGGTCAGGATTCCGTGGGCCTCGTCGATCACCGCGGCGGGTACCCGGGCGGCCTCGAGCAGTGCCGTGTGGATCGCCGCCGAACGCGCGGTGACTTCGCCGTCGGTATCCCTCGGCAGTTTGTAGGCGGCGCCGACGGCGGTGAAGGCGTGGGCGTCGGCGTCGGCCAGGGCCAGGGCACGGGCGCGGGCGGTGTCGGCGGCTTCGATGATGCGGTCGATCGCCGGTCGATGGTCGGCATCCTTGGCCCGGGTGGTGTAGCGCGCGACCATGGCGATCAGCGCGGCTCCCTGCGCGGCGTGTAGCGCGGCCACTGCGCCACCACCCGGCGCGGGCACCTTCGCCGCGAGTTCGCCCAGGTACTCACCGATCGGCGAACCCCCGAAACCGCTGGCGGTGTGCTGAGGCGATTGGGTGGGCTGCGACACGATTCGGCCTTTCTCGATCAAAATTGCTCGAAGTTAGCTGCATTGCTCCAAGGGTTACCTGCTTCAACCTACAGCGTCGCCCGGCGTGGCCGGTGCCGGGCCACCCCGTAACCGGGATTATGTTGAGGGCATGCGGATCGGATTGAGCATCAACTACTCGGGCGGCTTCACCGAGGCGGCGGCCGAAGTGGCCGATTTGGAGCGTGCCGGGCTGGACATCGTGTTCGTGCCCGAGGCGTACTCCTTCGACGCGGTGAGCGCGCTGGGTTACCTCGCTGCCAAGACCTCCCGGTTGCAGCTGGCGTCGGGGATCCTGCAGCTCTACACCCGGACGCCCACGCTCACCGCGATGACCGCGGCGGGCCTGGATTTTGTTTCCGACGGCCGATTCGTGCTCGGCCTGGGGGCCTCCGGGCCGCAGGTCATCGAGGGATTCCACGGCGTGCCCTACGACGCGCCGATCGGCCGGACCCGTGAACTCGTGGAGATCTGCCGCAAGGTCTGGCGCCGGGAACGGCTGGAATATCAGGGCAAGTACTATCAGATCCCGTTGCCGGAGGGGACCGGCACCGGCCTGGGTAAACCGCTGAAGCTGATCAATCATCCGGTGCGCGAACGTGTCCCGGTGCTGCTGGCCGCACTGGGCCCCAAGAATGTCGAACTGGCCGCCGAGGTCGCCGAGGGCTGGCAGCCGATCTTCTTCCTGCCCGAGCGTGCCGACGCGGTCTTCGGTGACGCACTGCGCGCCGGAAAGGCGAAGCGGGACCCCGAACTCGGCCCGCTCGACGTCTATGCCGGACCCGCCCTGGCCATCGGCGAGGATGTGGAACCGCTGCTGGGGTTCGTGAAACCGATGCTGGCGCTCTACATCGGTGGAATGGGAGCCAAGGGCAAGAACTTCTACCACACTCTGGCCACCCGCTACGGTTACGGCGCGGAGGCCGACCGCATCCAGGAGCTCTACCTGGCGGGCAAGAAAGACGAAGCGACCCAGGTGGTTCCGGACGCACTGGTCCGCGATATCTCGCTGATCGGTCCGGCAAGCTATGTGAAGGAACGGGTCGCCGCGTTCGCCGAAGCCGGGGTCACGGTTCTCAATGTCGCGCCGCTGGCTGCGACACCGGCCGAGCGGGTCCAACTCATCGAACGGTTCCGCGCGATCTGCGACTGAGACGCGGCCTCGTGCACAGGGATGGGCCGGCGCAACGAACGTTGCGCCGGCCCATCCCTGTGCAGCCCGAGGTGTGCCCGGCTCAGTCTGCCCGGAAACTCGCCAGGGCGGCTTCCAGCGTGGTGTGCAGGGCGAAGACCTGATCCAATGCCGTCATCTTCAGTTGACGACTGGTGGCGGGTCCGTCTGCCACCAGGGCGATCGTGGTCTTGTCACCGGCCCGCTGATGCGCGGCGACCAGCGCGGCCATCCCGGCCGACGCCAGGAAGCTCACCGCCGCCAGGTCGACGACCAGGCCGGCGGGATCGGCATCGAGAGCCGCATCGATCGCGGTCTCCAGGGCCGGGGCCGTCGCGAGGTCGACCTCTCCGACAACCGTGAGCACAGTGACCCCGTCGTGGTCGGCGACCGAGGTCGTCATCGTATCCGTGAGATTCGCGTCTGGAGGAGTGTTGGTCACATCTTCACAATCTGCCATGAGTCTCTCGATCTCGCTGCATCGTATCCCCGCCGGACCGGTTCGCTGTCCCGCGCAGGGCGCTGGCCACCGGGAACGTGATCGCCGGAAGCGTCACCGACATCCGTACCCGGGTTCCGGGTCCCAGGTGGTGATCTATCTCGAGTTCTTCGGTCAGTGCCCGCATCATATCGATCCCGCGGCCCCGCGGCCCCGGATCGGCCGGACGCGGACGCCAGGTCCCGGTATCGGTGATCTCGATGACCACCCGGTGGCCTACGCATTCGGCGGTGAGCACGACCCGGTCGTTCTCACCGCCACCGTTCTGGTAGGCGTGCTCGATACTGTTGCTGCACGCCTCGTTGGTGGCGGCGACCAGATCCGAGGTGAGGTTGTGCGGTACCGCCGCGGACGACAGCCACGCTGTCAGCGTACGGCGCAGCATGGCCAGCCGGTCCGGCCGGGCCGGCACATCCAATCGCAGCGGGGCGGGCTGCTGCCGGTAGACGACCATGGCGATATCGTCGTCGTAGCCGCCGTCCGGCCGCAGCGCCGACAGCACCGAATCGGCGACCTCGCGGGGGAGTTTCTCGGCGGTATCGGCCAGGATACCGGCGATCTTCGTGAAGCCCTCGTCGATATCCTCTCCGCGGCGTTCGACCAGTCCGTCGGTGAACAGCACCAGGGTCGCGCCGGGCGGCAACGGCGTGGTGGCCTCCGGTCGCCGGGTGGTCTCGAAGGTCGCCAGCGGCACCGACCGGCCTCCCTCCAGCATGCGTCCTGTCTTGTCCACATCGGCAAGGATGGGCGGCATATGGCCCGCGTTGCTGTAGCGCACGAGTCCGCGCACCGGATCCAGTACCGCCGCGCATACGGTGGTGCACAACGCACCGGGAATCCGAGCCGCCACCGGGTCGAGTTCGGTGAGCAACTGGGCGGGTCCGGCGCCGCGGAGCAGCAGGGCGCGGGCGGCCGTACGCAATTGACCCATGACCACGGCTGCGGACAGACCGCGACCCACACAGTCACCGACCACGACGCCGATGGTGCCGTCGGGCAGCGGCACCACGTCGTACCAGTCGCCGCCGATCTCCAGCGGTGGCAGCGCGGGTTCGTAGTGCACCGAGAACCGCGGCGGGAGTTCGATGGGGCCCAGCATCGCGCGCTGCAGGGTCAGTGAGGTGGAGCGCGCCTGATCGAAGTTGCGGGCCCGCTGCACTGCCAGGCTGAGATGCCCGATGAGCAGTGAGAACAAGGTCCAGTCAGCGGCATCGACGACGCGGGGGACAGCGAAGCGCAACCACAACGCCGCATCGCTCTTCTCGCCGAGCGGTGCGACGATGCCCTGGGCGCTGCCCGCGCCCTCCGGGACAGCTATCAGGGTGCGGCCGGGCCGTACCCGCGCGCGTTTGAGAATGGCCTCCGTCGCGGGTTCGAGCCGGGATCCGGTGGTGGTGGCGGCCGGGGGCGTGCCGGAGATGTAGACCTCCGGAGCGGTGGGCGAAGTCCATACCGCGACAACCGCCGTCTCCGCGCCCACCGTGCGCCGCAACTCGTCCAGACCGACCTCGAGCACCTCGGCGACCGTGGTCGCCGCGGCGAGCGCGGTAGCCAGCCGGTTGGCGGCCTGGTCACGGGCCTGAGCGTCGTGTTCGGCGGTGACATCGCGGACGGTGCCGACGAAGATATGTTCCTCGCCGTCCGGTTGCACCAGGGCGCTCGTGCTCACCGCGATCCAGCGGCGGCGCCCGTCCCGGTGCTGGACCGGTACCACGAACCGGGACGCCTCGGTACCCAGATCGGGATAGCGGGGACCTTCCGGAATGGCCCACGGATGCGGTATCGGATAGGGCACTCCGGACGCGCCGTAACCGGTCAGCTCACCGAAAGCCTTGTTCACCTCGATGAGCGTGCCGCGCGCGTCGGCGACGAAGAACCCGTCCTGCAACGATTCGACCAGTGCGGTCCGGAACTCGTCGCGTCCGGCGAGATCGTCGGCGCGGGAACGCTGCTGTTCGTACCGGCGGGTGCCGTCGAGGTAACCGCGGGTCGCCACATCCAGCGTGATCAGAGTCTGCAACAGGAATTCGAGCGCCTGCTCAGCGAGCGGATTCTCCGGGCGGGCGGAGTCCGACGGCGCACCCGCCACGGTCGCGGCAGCCGCGGCCTGCACTTGTTTCACCACCCGGAAGTGGTGCTCGGTGAGATCGAGCAAGCTGATGCCCTCGACCAGTGCCCGGCGGCCCAGTTCGTGACCTTCGGCCAGGCCGTCGCCCTCGGGTGCGGCGAGATGGCGGCGCAATGCGTCGGCGTAGGCGTCGAGGAACGCCGCGAGCACCGTGCTCATCGCCGGCCTCGCCGGATCACGACACGTCTCGCTGAGCGGCTCCGTTCGACGCGCCGCGCACCCGGGCCGCGAGCACCAGGGCGTCGTCGGAGTCCTTGGCGTGCCGATTCAGCAACTCCGCCACGATCTCCGCGGTCGACTTCGCGAGATCCACACCCTGGCCCGGTTCGGCCTCCACCCCGTCGGTGGACATCAGCAGCAGATCGCCCGGCCGGACCGGTACGGTCTGCGGCTGCAACGTCGACGGCAACCGATATCCCACGATCCCGCCGCTCTGCAGAACGGTCGCGCTGATCTGCGGACCGGCGGGGCCCGCGGTGAGAAGATGCGATTCGACATTGCCGACACTGAGCCACTGCGTTTCCTCCGCGCCGAACAAAACCAGGGTGACCGCGGCACCACGTGTATCGGACATGGCCCGGTGACACAGCATCATCAGCGCGTCCAGCGGTTCGGTGCGGTTCTCGGCGAGCACCCGCGTCGCGCGGTCCACGGCGGCGGCCGCCGCCGCACCGTGGCCGAGACCGTCGAGTACCGCGAACAATACGGTGCCGGTACCGGTATCCAGAACGAGGCAGCGATCCCCGGATACATCCTGTCCAGGGAGGGGGCGGCCGGCCATCGCCCATTCGATCCGGCCGATGTACCCGTCCTCATGCACCGTGGGGTACCCACTTCCACATCTCCACCAACGTGCCTGCACCGGGCGCGGATTCGATGGCCATACCGTCCATCAGCCGTTTGGCACCGGGGAGACCGAGGCCCAGCCCCAGGCCGGTCGAATAGCCGTCTTCCATCGCCCGGGCGATATCGATGATCCCGGGCCCCTGATCCTTGGCCTGGACCACCAGAGCGCGTCGGCCGTCGCGTTCGTCGACCTGCAACCGGATCTCGCCGCTCCCGGCATAACTCGTGATATTCCGGGCGACCTCCGAGATCGCCGTGGAGATCATGGTCCGGTCGGTGAGGGTGAAGCCGAGTTCCTCGGCCAGCTCACGTCCGGCCTGGCGCGCGGTCACGATGTCGTTCGACATCTTCACCGCGATAACCACCTGTTCAGCGGGCACTGTCACGACCATCTCGGTGCTGGCGCCGCGCCGAAGCCTTGCGGTTGAGCCAGGCCAAGCCCTCCTCGAGGTCCAACGCGGTGTGCATGTCCTCGAAGGTGAGGCCGAGTTGCACCATCGCGAAAGCGACCTCGGGCTGTAGGCCCACGATGACGGTCTCCGCGCCGCGCAGCTGGGTCATATGCGCGATGGTGCGCAATGATCTGGCCGCGAAGGAATCCATCACGTCGATGGCTGTCACGTCGACGATGATGCCCTGCGCGCGGTATTTACTGACCTGCTTCATCAGGTCGTCCTGCAGTCGCTCGGTATCGGCATCGGTCAGCGCCGACTGCACGGACGCGATCAGATATGTGCCCTGTTTGAGTATCGGTACTGGCATAGTGGGTTCCGGGTCAGCGCGAATCGCGTTCGCTGCGCTCGGTCACTCTGGACACTTCATAGCCCAGTAACCGCTCCGCTTCCTCGATACCGCCCTGCAGATCGCCGACCGCGTTCATCTTCGACAGGTCCAACCCGATGGTGACCAGTGTCAAGGCGATCTCCGAGGACAGTCCGGTCATGATGACGCTGGCGCCCATCAGCCCCGACGCGTCCACCGTCTGAACCAGGTGGTTGGCCACCGTGGAGTCTATATCGGGCACACCGGTGATATCGATGACGACCACCTTGGCACGGTTGTTCCGGATGGCGCGCAGCAGTTGCTCGGTGAGCTGGCGGGCGCGCTGACTGTCGAGTACGCCGATTATCGGCAGGATCAGCAATTGTTCGCGTACCTGGAGGACCGGGGTGGACAGCTCCCGGATGGCTTCCTGCTGTTGCCGGATGACCCGCTCGCGTTCCTGGACGAAGGAGACGCCCACCGTATTGGCGATCCGGTTGGCCGCCGGTTCGTAGGCGTCGAGCACTGCGTTGAGTAACTCGAAATTGGACTGGTACTTCTCGAACAGCGAGCGCGCCAGCACATCGCGCAGCAGCAGCACCATGCCGAGGACCTCGTCGGTCTCCACTCCACGCGGAATGATGCGCTCGGAGAGGTCGCGGGCGTAGGCCTGCAGCGCCTCGACGCTACCGGTTTCCAGAACCTCGACGTAGTTGTCGTAGACCGACGTCGCCTCGGAGAAGACCTCCTCGGGCGTCATCGCCGTCAGCAGGCGCGCCTCGGTGATCCGTCGGGCCCACTCCTCGCGGAGCGCGGTGCGGTTCTGGCGCAGATGTTCGACCAGCTGCGGGAGCAGATTGTCTACGGGTCCCGCAGCCAACGAGTCCGCCGAAAGGCCCATGGACACCTCGGACATGTAACTTGTGCCCCTTTCGACGGCGGTCGGGTACATCATAGATTTTCCGGCGGTCGTGCCGATACCGAGCCTAGTCATACCCACGCACACATACTGGCGAAACCTGCGGGTCCGGTTTTATCGCGCCGGTGTGACCGGGGTCGCGGCGGGGGTCGGGAAACCGTGCTCGAGCGCCGCGAGCGCGCGGTCCAGGTACACGGTGAGATCCGCGTCCGCCCGGGCGAGCCATGCGTCGAACGCGGCCCGGGCGGCGGCCAGCGTGGTGCGCCCGACCGCCATCGGCAGGAGTGAATCCGCCGGTTCCCCCAGTCGTCCGGCGGCGAACTCGCCCACCGCCCGCTCCCAGGCGTCGTAGTGGGTGCCGGCCGTGGCGGCCAGCGCTGGGACGGTGGCCACCAGTTTCATCCGCATCCGCAGCTCGGGCACGTCCTCGGCGCGATACCGATTGGCGTTCACCACCACCCGCCGGACGGCTGCCATCATGGGCTCGGCATCGGGCACTGTGCCGAACGCGGCCCGTAGCGCGGTGACCTCGTCGTCGAACGAATACCAGAGCACTTCCGCCTTGCCGGGGAAATAGCGGAAGAAGGTGCGGCCGCTGATCCCGGCGGCGGCGGCGATCTGCTCGACGGTGGTCTCGTCGAATCCCTGCTCACTGAACAACCGCATCGCGATCAGTTCGAGCTCGCGTTTGGTGGTGCCCCGCGGCCGGCCGCGGGGATGCTGTCCCGTCACGGGTAAATAGTGCGCTGCGACCGTGAAGTTCGGGGCCGGTACCCCCGAACACCGCGCGGCGGGAGCAGTCGTGCGGGCGCGGGCGCTTGATTATGTCAGTCACTGACGATAATCTCGGCCCATGATGGTGGCGGACCTCACATCGCCCGAGGTGGGCGCGCTGCGCGCGACCGCACCGGTGCTGGTGGTGCCGGTGGGTGCGACCGAGCAGCACGGCCCGCATCTGCCGCTGTCCACCGATACCGACCTCGCCGGTGCCCTTTGCGCCGGGGTGGCCGCGCGGTGTCCCCGAGTGCTCGTCGCGCCCGCGATCGCCTACGGCGCGAGCGGTGAGCATGCCGGATTTCCCGGCACGCTGTCGATCGGGCAGGCCGCACTGGAACTACTGATCGTCGAACTGTGCCGTTCGGCGACCGATACCTTCGAACGGATCGTGCTGGTGAACGGACACGGCGGCAATATCGAGGCCTTGCGCCGCGCGGTGACCTCGCTACGTGGCGAATCCCGCGATATCCGGCTGTTCCTGCCGCGCCACGACAGCGACGCGCATGCCGGACGGGCCGAGACCGCGCTGCAGTTGCACCTCACGCCGGGGCGGGTGCGCCTCGAGCGCGCCGAACCCGGTGATACGCGGCGGCTCGCCGAGATCCTGCCCCTGTTGCGGGCCGGAGGTGTCGCGGCGGTGAGCGCCAACGGGGTGCTCGGCGATCCCAGCGGCGCGACCGCCGCCGAGGGCGCTGAGTTGCTCGAACGGCTCGTCTCCCAGTTGTACGAACAGATCCGGCAGTGGTGGCCGGAACCAGTGGAAAGGATCCGACTATGAATCCGTGGTTCGAAACCGTCGCCGAAGCGCATCGGCGCGCGAAGAAACGGCTGCCGAAATCGGTGTACGGCGCGTTGGTCGCCGGCTCGGAACGCGGCCTGACCATCGACGACAACCAGGCCGCCTTCGGCGAGCTCGGTTTCGCCCCGCACGTGGCCGGACCCATCGGCGAGCGCGACCAGTCGACCACGGTGCTGGGTCAGCAGATCTCGATGCCGGTGATCATCTCGCCGACCGGCGTCCAGGCCGTCCATCCCGAGGGTGAGGTCGCCGTGGCCCGCGCCGCCGCGGCCCGCGGGACCGCGATGGGGCTCTCCTCGTTCGCCAGTAAACCGGTGGAGGAAGTCGTCGCAGCCAACCCTGCCACGTTCTTCCAGCTCTATTGGTGCGGGAGCAAGGACGATATCGCCGGACGGATGGCGCGCGCGAAGGCCGCGGGTGCGGTAGGCCTGATCCTCACCCTCGACTGGTCGTTCTCGCACGGTCGCGACTGGGGCAGCCCGTCGATCCCGGAGAAACTGGATCTCAAGACGATGGCGAGTTTCGCGCCCCAGGTGATCGCCAAACCGCGCTGGCTGACCACCTATCTGAAGTCGGGCTCACTGCCCGATCTCACCGCGCCCAATATGGCGCTGGGCGAGGCGCCGGCCCCGGGTTTCTTCGGCGCCTACGGTGAATGGATGGGTACCACGCCGCCGGACTGGACCGATGTGGCCTGGGTCTGTGCGCAGTGGGACGGCCCGGTGATGCTCAAGGGTGTGATGCGGGTGGACGACGCGCGGCGCGCGGTCGACGCCGGCGTGGCCGCGATATCGGTGTCCAATCACGGTGGTAACAACCTCGACGGCACCCCGGCCTCCATCCGCGCCCTCCCGGTGGTCGCCGACGCGGTGGGACACGAGATCGAGATCCTGCTCGACGGCGGTATCCGCCGCGGAGGCGATGTGGTCAAGGCCGTGGCACTCGGCGCGCGGGCGGTCATGATCGGCCGCGCCTATCTGTGGGGTCTGGCAGCGAACGGGCAGGCCGGCGTGGAGAACGTGCTGGACATCCTGCGTGGCGGTATCGATTCCGCGCTGCTCGGGCTGCGCAAGACCGGTGTCACCGAGCTGGACCGGTCCGACATCGTGATTCCCGCGGGTTTCGAGCGACGACTGGGGGCCGACGCCTCGACGCAGTGATTGCGGTCATCCGACCACCCGCCGGCTTCGCGAGCAGTTCGCTTACCTACAGGTGAGTTATCGCACTGAAAAGTGCGTACTTGTGGGCTCCACCGGCCGCGCCGACACTCGATCACTGTGAACACGACCGCAGAACCGCCCCGAACAGCGCATACGGGAGGCTCATCGGCCGACCGGCCGATTCCGGTGACCGTGCTCGGCACCGGGTCGATGGGTCGTGCTCTGGCCGAGGCCTTTCTCGCGGCCGGGCACCCGACCACCGTATGGAATCGCACCCCGCACCGAGCGGCCCCGCTGGTGACCGCGGGTGCCGACCATCGGCTCGCCATCGCCGATGCCCTTGCCGCGGGCTCGCTGATCATCAGTTGTACGACCACATTCCGAGCCGCACGGGAAAGTTTGACGGGCGCGGAGTCCCAGCTGGCCGGGCGCACCTTGATCACCCTCAACAGTGGCACGCCCGCCGATGCGCGGGAATTCGCGGCGTGGGCGCGGGACTGCGGGGCTCGGTTCCTCGCCGGTGCGATCAAGAATGTGCCCGCGGCCGTCGGAAAGCCGGACACACTGCTGTATTTCGGCGGTGAGCGAGCCGTCTTCGACAACCATGAGGGGGTATTGCGGGCTCTCGGCGGTGATCTCGTCCATCTGGGCGAGGACCCGGATCTGGCTGCCCTCTACGAGTCGGCTGTCGGTGCGACTCTGCTTCCCACACTGCTCGGGTTCTTCGAAGGGGCGGCATTACTGGCGGCGCGTGGGATCCCGGCGCGGTCGATGGTGTCCTACTCCGTCAAGTGGCTACAGATGATCGAATCTCTGCTACCGCTCATGGCCGGAGAGATCGACGACCGGGACTTCACCCGGCTGGGTTCGTCGATCGCGTTGTTCCACGACGCGATTCCCTACGACGAGCAACTCGGTGCGGAGGCAGGTGTCGATATGACGTGGCACGATCCGATCCACGAGCTGCTGGGCCGGGCAGTGGCCGAAGGCCGAGGCGACCAGAGCATCACCGCCTTGATCGAGCTCCTGGCACCGGCTGCCCGCGCCGCCGGCGGACGCGAACCCCGGAAGGAAGCATGAGCATGAATCCAGCAGCCGGTTCGGTGACCGTTATCGGACTCGGGCCGATGGGTCGGGCGATGGTCGAGACATTGCGCGCTTCGGGCACCGTGGTCACCGTGTGGAACCGCAGTCCGGAGAAAGCGCACGCCATGACCGAGCACGGCGCTGTCCCTGTGGATACGGTCGCCGAGGCTCTCGACGCCGGCGAAGTGATCCTGGTCAGCCTGACCGAATACGCCGCGATGTATGACGTCCTCGGGGCTGCCGGCGATCACCTGCCGGGCAAGGCGATAGTCAACCTCTCCTCGGATTCGCCGGAAGAGACACGTACGGCGGCGCGGTGGGTCCATGCGCGAGGCGGCCGGTTCCTCGCCGGTGGAGTGATGGCCGATGCCGCGGGCGTCGGAGGTGCGGACGCCTTCATCTTCTACAGCGGCGAACGCGAGGTGTTCGACGCCTGTACCGAGGTGCTCCGCCCCCTCGGCCGGCCCGAATACCTGGGCGCGGATGTCGGGCTGGCGCAACTCTATTACCAGGCAGTCCTCACGCTGTTCCTGTCCGGACTGCTCGCGTTCGAACAAGCACTGGCCATGATCGAGCGTTCGGGCGAACCGATCGAGCGGTTCCTGCCCTTCGCACAACAGTCGATGGGCGATATGACGGAGTTGTACGCCGGTGTCGCCGCCATGGCCGCCGACACCGACGGATGGCGTGATATCGGTCATCTGCGGATGATGGCGGCCGGTGCCGGGCATGTGGTCGAGACCGCCGCGGCCATCGGAGTGGGCACAGGCCTGGCGCGCGCGGTTCAGGACCACTGGCTCCGCGCCTTGTCCGACAGTGAGCGGACAGGTGCGCCGGTATCGACTTTCCAGCTGTTTCGCGGTGGTACGACCTGACATCGGCCTGCCGATCGTGGTGGCCGGAGTCGGATTCAGTGCTTGCGGGGCGATGGTCCGTGTGGTGCTGGTGTCGGTAACTCCGCCTATCAGCGGACCCGGCGGGTTACGATTTAGGTTCGCCTAACTCCAGGTGGTGCGGGGGTCGGCCGCTAGGCTCGCTGTGCTCGACCCCGGCGCAGTGGCCGTTCTCCGCGGCTGCGCCCTGTTAGACCAGCAGCCCACTTCCAAAGGAGTGCGATCGGTGACCGCGCCCGAGTTCCGTTATTCAGACCTGCTCCCGATCGGCGCCGACGACACCCCGTACCGGCTGCTCACCACCGAGGGCGTCAGCACCTTCGAATCCGGCGGCCGGACCTTCCTCCAGGTAGACCCGGAAGTGCTGCGGATGCTGACCGCCGAGGCGATGCACGACATCAGCCACTATCTGCGGCCCGCGCATCTGGCCCAGTTGCGGCGGATCATCGACGACCCGGAGGCCAGTGGTAACGACCGGTTCGTCGCGCTGGATCTGCTGAAGAACGTCAACATCTCCGCCGGCGGCATCCTGCCCATGTGCCAGGACACCGGTACCGCCATCGTGATGGGTAAGAAATCCGAGGGTGTGCTCACCGGTGTCGACGATGCCGAATGGATCAGCCGCGGCGTTTTCGACGCCTACACGAAATTGAACCTGCGCTACTCCCAGCTCGCGCCCGTCACCATGTGGGACGAGAAGAACACCGGGTCCAATCTCCCCGCTCAGGTCGAGCTGTATTCCGCGCCCGGCGATCCCGCGAAGCCCTCCTACAAATTTCTGTACATGGCCAAGGGCGGGGGTTCGGCCAACAAATCGTTCCTGTATCAGGAGACCAAGGCGATCCTGAATCCCACCCGGATGCTCGAGTTCCTGGACGAGAAGATCCGTTCGCTGGGCACCGCGGCCTGCCCGCCGTACCACCTCGCCGTGGTGATCGGTGGCACCAGCGCCGAATTCGCACTCAAGACCGCCAAATACGCCTCCGCGCACTACCTGGACAATCTGCCCACCGAGGGTTCGATGACCGGGCACGCCTTCCGCGACCTCGAACTCGAGCAGGAAGTGTTCAAGCTGACCCAGTCCTTCGGGATCGGCGCCCAGTTCGGCGGTAAGTACTTCTGCCACGATGTCCGCGTGGTGCGGCTGCCCCGGCACGGTGCCAGTTGCCCGGTGGCGCTCGCGGTCTCCTGCTCGGCCGACCGGCAGGCGCAGGCGAAGATCACCCCGGAGGGTGTGTTCCTGGAGCAGCTCGAGCGTGAACCCGCGCAGTATCTGCCCGAGCAGACCGACGCGATCCTCGGTGGCGATGTGGTGAAGGTCGATCTGAACCGGCCGATGGACGAGATCCGCGCCGAACTGTCGAAATACCCGGTGAAGACCCGGCTCTCGCTATCGGGTTCACTGGTCGTGGCCCGCGATATCGCGCACGCCAAGATCAAGGAACGCCTGGACGCGGGGGAGGAGATGCCGCAGTACCTGCGTGATATGGCTGTCTACTACGCCGGACCGGCCAAAACCCCCGACGGCTACGCCTCGGGCTCCTTCGGCCCCACGACCGCCGGTCGGATGGATTCCTACGTCGACCAGTTCCAGGCGGCGGGCGGCTCGTTCGTGATGCTGGCCAAGGGCAACCGCTCCGCCCAGGTCACCAAGGCGTGCAAGGAACACGGCGGTTTCTACCTCGGCTCCATCGGTGGCCCCGCCGCCCGGCTCGCTCTGGACTGCATCAAATCGGTGGAGGTCCTGGAATACCAGGAACTGGGTATGGAAGCAGTCTGGAAGATCGAGGTCGAGGATTTCCCCGCGTTCATCGTGGTGGACGACAAGGGCAACGATTTCTTCGCCGAAACCCAGAAGCCGATCGCGCTGCGGGTGCGGACCCGGTCCAAAGAGCGCGTCTGACGCGTGCGGGGCGTCGAGTCCGGGCGTCGTCGCGGGTAGCGTCGCCCGGCCTGTCGAGCCCAGCGGGGCCGTGAGGCCGGCGCGGCAGCGAATGGCTCAAGGAGACCAGGATCCATCGGTTTCGACGAGCTTGTCGATGACGCGCACGACCTGCTCCTCGTCGCGGGCCATGGCGCCCCAGCCGCGGTTCATCGGCCCGTCGAAGGACTGGCCCCACCAGCCGCCCCAAGCAATGCGCCCGTCCGGATGGAGGGCGAAGTAGATGGTGCCCTTGGAACCGAAGGGTCCGTCGCTCGCGCGGTACCAGCCCACCAGGGATTCACCGTCCCAGATCCGGACCTCGCCCAGCCAATGGAAAGAACCGTCTTTCCCGGCATCCGGTCCGCGAGCGCCCAGGCTCAGGATCTCGCCCTGCTGCGTGACCGACAGTGCGTGTACCTCGACCCGGCTCGCGCCGTTGTGCTGCGTTTCCCATGCTGCCCACCACTGACCGGACAGATCGATTCCGCCCGGGGTCATGCCCGCTATCTCGGCGATCGGCACCTGCAGTACCCGGGCGAGCTTGACCGCTATCTCCAGGCTGGGTGCCTGTTCGCCGGTCTCGTACCGTCCGATCTGGCGGAGTTGGACGCCGACGGCGACCGCCAGGTCTCGCTGGGACAGGCGGCGCCGGTCCCGGGCATGCCGTATCGCGTCCGCCACTTGCACGCGGAATCGGTCATCCGTGCCGCTCACGAGCTCCATGATCGCATCTGTCCTTTCAGACTTCCCGCAACGGCTTCTCGGGCATAGAATCGCCGCGTTGATGGTATGTCTTTTCAGACGATCCAGGGAGACTAATGAGACATGATCACGCGGATAGCGGGGAGGGGCTCTCCACGGGCACGCACCAGCCCGGGTGGCCGCCCCCCGTCGGTCTGCCCGTGTACCCCCGGAGCGTCGAGAGCGCGCGGCGACGCGGCCCCACCTATCGCTTGACCGTTCTTCCCGTCGGTTCGTCGTACCTGGTACGGGTCCCCGCTTTCGGATTGGTCATGTACCTGGACGACGAGAATCGAATCGTGGATGAGGCCGTGCGGCGTATCGGCGGCTGCGGCGCCGCCAATAATGACTTCCACGTCGAGATAGAACACCTCCCGAAATCGGGTATCGGCGGCCTGCGGGTGGTCGAGTAGCAGCCAGGATGGAGCCGATCGGGTGGTCATCGCAGATCCAGGCGCACGGTGCCCGCGGCGAGGATCGCCGCGCCGAGCGCGACCACCGTGTAAGGCCACCACTGACGATCGCCGGGCGCCGCTGTCGGTTCCTCCTGCACGACTGTGGTACTGGATATCGCGTCCGTCGCCGACCGCACGTTGTGGGCGATCCCGTCGACGACTCCGGACACCGGCGCGACACCGTCGAGAAGTTGTCCCGTACCGTCGGTCAACTCCTGACCGCCGTCGTCGAGTAGGACAAGGCCGTCGCGGAGCTGACGGGACCCGTTGGCAGCCTGCGAAGTGCCCGCGACGAACTCGGCGTTCGGATCGGTGAGTTCGTAGGCGAGTTGCCGTGCGCCGTCGCGCAGCTGGGCGAGTTGGTCGAGGGAAGCGCGCCCCAGTCCCTGGGTTTCCGAGAGTTCGACGAGCGCGCGCACCCGGTCGCCAGCGTGCTGTGACGCCGGATCCGGTGCGGCAGCGAGAGTCTCTGCGACAGTCCGCAGCTGGGCGGTCACCTCCCCCTGGATCTCGCCGAGCCCGGACAGCCGGTCCACCAGTTCCTCGACTCCGTCACTGACCTGGGTCGCGCCGTCGCCGAGCAAGACCACACCGTCCTCGAGCTGCCCGAGTCCGTCGGCGAGCTGCTGACCACCGTCTCGGGCCTGCCGAAGGCCGTCTGCGAGCTGGTGGGCACCGTCGTCGAGTCGGTGGCCACCGTCGGTGAGCTGTCCGACACCACCATCGAGCAACGCCAGCGGCAGAGTCGTCTGCTGCAAGGTCGCGCGGACGGCGGCGACACCGCCGCCGGCATCGCCCGCCCGCGCCGGTGAACGTGCCGCCGTCACGGTCCCCTCGGGTGCGTCGCAGTAGGCGAACAGGGCGCCTGCTCCGATGAGGAGCAGGCCGGACGCGGCGATGAACATGGTGATGGCACGGGAACGCACGACCGGTCACGCTACTGGCCGAGATTAAGGAATCATTGAGCTCGCCGGTGTCCAGAGATGGCACACACCGGGCTCGGGCCACCCAGCCGCCGTCCCGGGCCCCGCCGTGCTCCCAGGGACGGTGCTCGGTTTGTCGGGGTCTGCTGGATGTAGCACTGCTGGTGAGACCGGTCGCCGGCGGGCACCCCTCGCGCAGTGGCTATCTCACTCGGCCTCCTGCGACACGATCTCGACGTACCCGTCCGTTCCGTTCACACGGATCCGCTGCCCGTCGCGGATCAACCGGGTGGCATGCTCCACGCCGACAACGGCGGGCAACCCGTACTCCCGGGCGATCACCGCGCCGTGGGTCATCAGTCCACCCACCTCCGTGACCAGACCCTTGATCGCCACGAACAAAGGCGTCCAGCTCGGATCGGTGTAGGCGGTGACCAGTATGTCGCCCGGTTCGAGATCGGCTCGCGCCATATCCGACACCACCCTGGCCCGTCCCTCTACGGTCCCGCTGGATACCGGCATTGCGGCCAGCGCCCCGGCCGGTAGATCTGTGCGCCGATACGCTCCGGCGAACGTCTCGCCGTCGGAGGTGAGCACCCGGGGCGGTATCAGCGCCCGGTAGGAGCGGAAGGCGTCCCTTCGCTCGCGGATGAGCTGGTCACAGGACTGCTGTGTGCGCACGAGCCGAGACAACTCGTCGAAGGTCAGGTAGAAGATGTCGTCGAGCCGGCGCAGCACCTGGACCCCCACGAGACGCTCGGCCTCGCGCAACAGGGCCTGCTTGTAGACGAAGTAGCGGCTGACCATGCCGTACTTCGGGTACTCCCGATATCCCGAGAAGGCGCGAAGCTGCTCGATCATCCGCGCGGTCTCCTCGGCCTTCCGTTCCCCGTCCGGCCGCGCGCGCAAACGTGTCAGCAGCTCCTCTTTTTTCTGTCGGGCTTCGTGCCGGCCGTCCTCGAAGTGCCGCGCGGCCGCGCCCGGTTCGAAGTTTTTGATATTCCCCAGAATCGTCGGCACGAGTGCGGCCGGGCGTTCGCTCCAGCGCGGCCGCGTGAGGTCGATCTCGCCGGCGCAGCGCATACCGTATTCGTCGAGATAGGCCTCGATGGCGGCCCGTGCCTCGCGTCCGCCCGGCACCTCCACCAGCTCGTCCAGAAAGCTCCGGTCCTCACGACCCGTGTCCTCGACGCGCCGCAGAAAGGTCACCACCTCCGGGTACGGGCGGATCACGTCGGCCACGTCCAGCAGCGCCAGGCCCATCTCCGAGGTGACATTGTGCGGAACCGATTGTGCGAGCGTATCGGCCGCGTTGTTCTTCTCGCCCAGCCACTCCCGGAGGTGGTCGTCGAGCCAGAAGGCGGCGTCCATACTCGCCGTGATCGCGCGGTAGCTGCGCGGGTCGAACAGGAGCCGCTGCATCTCCCCGATATCTTCCTGGATGAAGTCGAGTAGTTCCGGTCCGGATCTGGTTCCGATATCGCGCTGCAGGGTTTCGACCGAGGCCCGGTTGTCCGCGATGAGTTCGGTGACGATCGCGGGATCGTTCTCGATCGGATCGGGGGTGCCGGCGGCCGGTACGGCGACAGGTCCGGCTGCCGCGGCCGTCCGGGCGAACTCGTCCCGTTCGACGACGGTCCGCAACGCGTCCCCGATGAGCGGATCGGATTTACCGAGCGCCTCGATCATGCTCTCCCGGGCCGTCGGCGACGACAGCCGTTCGGTGACATCGATGAACAGCCGGCCGCCCGCATGTCGCATGGGTGCCCGGCTGGTCAGCTGCCACATCGAGATTCCCAGCGGTTTCATCGGGTCGGTCATCATCTGCTGGTGGCCGACGGAGACGTAGACGCGGTTCCCGTCGTCGGCGGCCTCGGGAACAGGGAACAAGGTGGTGATCGGCCGGCTCTGCACTATGCGGAACCCCTCGTCGACCAGACACCATTCGATATCCTGTGGGCTACCGAAGTGCGCCTCGATACGGCGGCCCAGGGCCGCGAGGTCCACGATCTGCGCATCGGTCAGTACCTGCCGGTTCTGCCATTCGTCCTCGATCTCCTCGATGCGTGTGCCCCCCGCCGGTGCGGGTGCGACGGCGACCCGTTTGGTGGGGACGGTCCGGTCGGTGATCTCGCCGTCGCGCACCCTGTAGACATCGGCGTTCACCAGACCGGAGACCAGGGCCTCGCCGAGACCGAAGCCGGCGTCCACGGAAATGATCTTCCGGTTCGAGGTGATGGGGTCGGCAGTGACCATGATCCCGGACGCCTGTGGAAACACCATCCGCTGCACAACCACCGCCATCTGTACTTTCCGGTGGTCGAAGCCGTTGCGCAGGCGGTAGGTGACGGCTCGCTCGGTGAACAGCGAACCCCAGCACCGGCCGACGTGCCGAAGCACCGCGGCCGCTCCGGCGACGTTCAGATAGGTGTCCTGCTGACCGGCGAAAGAGGCGGTCGGCAGATCCTCGGCGGTCGCACTGGATCGCACGGCACAGGCCTCGTCCGCACCGAGCCGACCGAGTGCGCCGGTGATCTCCGCCGCCACTTCGCCGGGAATGACGGCCTCTTCGATCACGCGCCGGATTTCCGCGCTGAGCACGCGAATCGATTCCCGGTCATCCGGTTCGACCGATGACAACCGATCGAGCCGCTCCGCGATCGAGGGCACTTCGGCCATGACCCGCCGGAAGGCGGCCGTCGTCACACAGAAGCCGTCCGGGACCCGGGTGCCGTCGATTCGCGACAGCTCTCCGAGGTTCGCGCCCTTGCCGCCGACGACCGCGACCTGTGTCCGGTCGATCTCCTGGAAGCTCAGCACGTAACCCATTTCGTTGCTCCTGACCTGTAGGTTCCGGTGTTCGTCGGCGATTATGGACCAGAATCCGAATCCGCATGAGGGCCCCGGATCGTGTATAACCTGGAAGGGGGATGGGGATCGGCGTATCGCCCACGACGATGCGAACCACGAGGCATGGCTGCAGGCGATGGCCGGGCAGGTCCGGGGACGACTCACAGCGGTGGGCAGCCGACTCCGGCTGAGGCAGATGCCTTCTCCGAACTACCGGAGTAGCCCTACCCTCAGGGCAGGGGAGACCAACGAGTGCCGAAGGCACTTGTCAGTGAGTGGCCTTAGGGTGCTGCGCATGTACTCGTCGATCACTGCAGTCCGCGAACGGGAAGCGGCTGCCCGTTTTCCTGGCCTGGCCGGCCGACTCCGACCTGGACCGAGGCGATCACAGTGAGGCTGTCCATCTGGCCTCGGGCGACGCGCTGGAGGGCCTTGCAGGCGACGGTGCTGGGGGGACCTTCTTCTTCTGTGGTGAAGGCGGCGAGGAGCGTCCCGTCCTTTACGCAGATTCCGAAGGCGGAGCGGCGCTGATCGCGATCGGCCTGCCTGAACTTCTGCGGCTCCTATTGGTAGTTCCATGGTGGCGTGACTGCCAAATGTTCACACCGGAGGAAAGTCGGGAGCTCGCAGCCGAGTATCTGGCCGACATACCAGATCTTGTGGCCCGCCGGGACAATGCGGCCGCGGTCCTTGAACTCCAGCTTCCTCAGGAGGCACAGGTATCGGCGCGTTTGCGGGAGGTGGCCGTTGACGTAGGCAAGGACGTCACCCTCATTTTCACACCTGAGGGTGAGCCCTATGCTCCTCTCTTCATGAACTGAGGATGGTCTATCCGCCAACTGTGACGTCACTCATCGGTGGATGTCGACGTCGGCCGGGATCGGGAAATTCTTGTATCGGCGAATTCCGACGACGTGGCCCCGGGTCTCCACGAGTCAGTGGCCGCCGAGGCCCCACGCGTCGAGTCCGCCGTAGATATGAGCCTCCCGGCAGTGAGGCGCGGCCAGGCCGACAGCTTCCCCGCGGTAGATGGCGATGAGTGAGTCCTTGCCCCGCCACCAGGTGTCGGCGAGTCCCTGAACCTCGGGTACGGGCTCGAATCCGTCGAGATTCACTTCTTCGACGGCGTCACCCTTGATCTTCGTGACGGTCCGGGCCCAGTGGCCGGCGTGGTGGGCCAGTGCCAGGGCTTCTACCCATCCCTGCGTGCCGGCGTGCAGGGGTGTCCAGTGGTCGGCGTCGATTCCGAATTCGCCTCCGGGCCCGATCATGAATCCGTAGGCCATGGATACGCGGCAGTCGCCGGCCGGAAAGTGCCACCCGTCCGTGACCAGGGTCTCGGGGGCATCGGCTTCGAGAACACGCGGGCCGCCCTCGTACGCGGGGGCAGGGGGCAGGGCGAGGCCGCCCCAGACTTCTTGGAAGGCCACGGCCCGGTCGATCTCCGCAGCGGGTATCCCGTTGTCGAGCCATACGTCCCGGTAGGGGCGGAGATCCCGGCAGGGCAGACGCATCCCGTGGGTTTCGACGAAGTACCGGGCCCGGCGGCTCAGGCTTTCCGGCGTTCGAGGGGACAGTGGCACGCGCGCGGCACTCATGAGCAGCGAGCGAAGGTCGAACAGCACGAACAGCGGAATCCGAGATCACCGGTCATGATGCGGAGTCTAGATCGTGGCCCAGGCCCAGACCGCACGCTCTTCGAGGAGTCCCAGATGGACGCGCCGGCCGGCTCATCGTAGGCCCGGAACGGCGTCGACGAATCCTTCCTCTGCCGCGTGTAAGTCCGGCCCCTGAACGTGAACCGGCCGCCGAGCGGAAACGGCGAGCCGCGGCGCAACGGCACACCGAGCATGACCAGGGCCGCAACAAGTAGCCGCCAGGGGAGTGGCAGCCGAGCGGGGAGGGGATCGGATACAACGACGGCCACCTGGGGCGGCGCGGTCCGGGCGCCGCCGACCAGGTGGCCGCTGGATCGATCGCTGCCAACCCGACGAGCGATCGATGCGAGAACGCACCCCAGGCGATCGGTGGGTGGGCCACCGATCGCCTGGCGTGCTCATGGATTTGTCATCGCGTGAGCGAGTTGCGCAGATCGGTGATCGTTGCGCGGCGCTCGTAGGCGATCCAGGCGAAGATCGCGGCGAGTACCAGTGGGAAGATCGCCATCGAGGGCTTGTCGGCGATGAAAGCCTGCGTCCCGGCGGCGAGCACGGTGAGAACGGACAGACCCGCGGCAGCAAGGGCGCTGAGCCGTGGCACCATCAGGCCGATACCGCCCGCGACCTCGACAACTCCGATGAAGATGAGCAGCCCGAGGGGGATGGTCAGGTTTTCCGGGGCGTTGTCGGTCAAGGTGTTGGGTATAACGAGCTTGGGCCCGCCGGAGGCGATGATGAAGAACAGGCCGAGCAGGATCTGCAGAGTCCAGAGAACGCGGTTGCGGACCTTGCCGGGACGGTAGGCGCGGTCCTCGGAGAAGTCGGCGGTTGGGTCGATGGTGGTCATTTTCTGTCCTTCTGGTCGGTCGCGCCGGGTTGGTAGCGCGTTCAACGGATAGGACGGAGCACCGCCGTCGGACTCATCGCTGTCCGCGTAGATTTTCTGGAACCGCTGCTGGACCGGCTCGGCGCCGGATCCGTAGAGAAGGTGCGTTCATCGTGGCCACCGGCTCCACAGCGATAGTCTTCTCGGTGACCGGACGTGCGCTTATGGTGGACCGATGGCCCCGGAGGGGTCGCCACGTGGGACGAGTTCTGTCTCGACTGAGGGACGTCATGCGAGTCGGTGTGTCGGGAGGGTCGGCGCAAGACGGCGACGAGCTCTGCTCAGACAGAATCTTCTTGTGCAGCATGCTCTCCTCGGCCTGGCCGAGAACCCGTCGCTACCATCCGAACTGGTCGATCGGCTCGTTGCGGGCGCGGATGCGGACCTCGCCGAGGTGTTGGCGTGCCGAGCGGACCTGACTCCCGCGCTGGTGGTCGCACTCGCCCGTTTCGACCCAGCCGCCGTACGGCTCGTTTGTGATGGGCGGCTCACCACCGATGACATCGATCCGACGGCCCGCCCGCGCGTCGCGCTCGCCATGCTGGAACAGGGCTCGGGCCGACCGGAGTGGGCGCGTCTGCTCGCCACCGACCCACTCGAGGAGCACAGGGAGAAGCTGGCGGCCTGCGTCGGCCTGCCGGATGACGTAACGCGAACGCTCGCTTCCGCCCCCGAGGTCCGGGTTGCCGCGGAGCTCGCCCTGTGGACGACGGCGGATGTCGCCACCGATCTTTCCGAACACCCACATGCCGAGGTACGCCGCGCGCTGGCAGCCAACGAGACAGCGCCGCCCACCGTGCTGGCCGCGCTGCTCACCGGCCAGGGGTGGCCGCCGGCCCGGTCCTGTTCGGTCTGCGACCGGGAAGAGACTCCGTTCGTCCACGATCCCCACTGCGCCCGACCCGGCTGTACTCTGCCACCGGGCGCGGCCTGCTCCGGCGCTCATGAATCCACCGTCCGCCAGATCGAGCAGATGGCTCTGCGGAACCCGGCCACCCCGGTCGCGGCTGTTGTGGACTTCGTCGACCACCCCTCGATGCTGCTACGTCACGAACTCGCGACCCGTATCGACCTGCCCGCATCGGTTTACGCGCGGCTCGCCAGGGATTCCGTCCCGTGGATCCGCGCAACGCTCGCGGACAATCCCGCGATCGAGGAGAGTGTGATCCACACTCTGGCCGGCGACACCGGACATGAGGTCCAGCGTCGGTTGGCGCACCATCCGGGTCTGCCGCTCGAATTCCTGCCCCACCTCGCCGAGGCCACCCGGATCGGCTCGACGCTGCTGCCGCGGATCGCCTCCGCCACTTCCGCCGAAGTCGAGGAGTTGGCAGCCTCACCGAACCCGACCGTGCGAATGCTCCTCGCCCAACGCCGGGACCTGCCCGACGCGATCCGCGACACTCTGGCCCGCGACCCCGATGCCAAGGTCGTCAAATCCATCGCACCGCACCCGGGGCTTTCCGAAGATCAGTTGCGAACGACGGTCGCGCGACACGGTGTCCGGGTGATAGCGAAAGTGGCGGCCAATCCCGATGCCACGTCGGCTCTGCTGGAGAGTCTGGCCGATTTCCGGCCGCCGGTGCGCAAGGCGCTCCGCGAGATCGCTCGGCACCGCAATGCGACATCCACCGCATTGCTCGTGTGCCTGACCGACCCGGACGCCAGGCCGTTGGCCGCCCGCCATCCGGCCCTACCACCCTCGGTCATCGCCGAACTGCTCAGTGACGGCGACTGGCAGGTGGTGGAAGCAGCGGCGGCAAATCCGTCGCTGCCGTACGCAGCTATGTCGGGGCTGCTGCACTGACCGAGTCGGGCGCACTCCGGTTTCTTTCCGACACTTGTGAGAGACAGGCCCAACCATCTGAACGTGAGCCGGGCGGGGCAGATCGCGGGCCGGTGCTCTTCGCTCTCGGTCAGGCCGGCCGTGGCGCGTACATGATGACCGCGACGCCGATCAGGCAGATGACCGTCCGGGTGATATCCCAGCGGTCAGGCCGAAAACCGTCCAGGGCCATGCCCCATAACAGTGATCCGGCGACGAACACTCCACCGTAGGCCGCCAGGATGCGCCCGAAGTCGGCATCGGGCTGCAGGGTCGCGGCGAAACCGTAGATGCCGAGTGCGATGACACCGGTGCCGATCCACGCCCGGCCGCGGTGTTCGCGCACGCCCTGCCAGACCAGCCATGCCCCACTGATTTCCGCGACGGCGGCAAGGACGAACAGCAGAGGCCGCGGCATTCGATTCGGGCGCGGGCCTGGTGGTGATCAACCTCAGCCATGTGCTGATGGAGACCTTCGCGAAGTTGCGGTCGGAGCACTGACCGGGCAGGCCGCGAACCGGCGCGCGGCAGGTGACGGGTCTATGGCTTCCGGGTCACATTTGTGCAGCTCAGAACCGGTTCCTTCGGAGACGGTAGGTCGGCGCCGATAGGATCGTCGGCATGATCGATCCTGCGTGGGCTCTGCCCCGCCGCACCCGTGCGACGGCCGCGATCCTGGCCGCCGCGGCCGCCGGACTGGTATTGGGCACAGTGCCCGCCACCGCCGCGCCCGGATTCCCGGTCGCGCCGCTCACCGAGGTCGCGGCGGCGGGAACCGAGGGCCTCGACCCGCTCCTGGCTCTGGCCTACACCATGGCAGAGCAGGAGGCGCACGCGCAGGGAGTGCCGATGTCGATCAATTCCGGCTACCGGGCGCCCGAGGAGCAGCGGGCGATGTGGGAGGACGGGCTGCGCACCTACGGGACTCCGGAGGAAACGCGGCGCTGGGTGCTGCCTCCGGAGGAATCCACCCATGTCACCGGCAAGGCCGTGGATATCGCACCCCGTGAGGGGGCCGCCTGGCTGGAGGCCAACGGCAACCGCTGGGGTTTGTGCCGGACCTTCGAGAACGAGTATTGGCACTTCGAGTTACAGACCCTGCCCGGGACACCATGCCCGCCGCGGGTGCCGGACGCCGCACATCGCTGACGGGAGGTCGGCGTCGTCCGGGGCTCGGTGCCGAACCCCGGACGACCGGTGGTTCTCAGACTCCTGACAGCGACCTGAGCTCGTCCAGGAAAGCGCGGGTCCGCGGGTCACCCGGAAAGCTCTCGACCAGTTCGTGGGCCACCTCGCTGCCGATACACAGCAGCGAGGGCAGAGACCGCCGTTTCGCCTGGAACGCCAGCCGCCCTTCCTCGACCGCCAACTCCAGGTCACGCCCGCGGGCGGCCACCACGGCCAGCGTCAGCCGAGCTTCGGCAACCCGCATAGGGTTGCGCACCGAACCGTCCAGGGTGAGCGAATCGGCCAGTACCGCCTGGGCGTACATCTCTGCGTTCGTATCGTCGCCGACGACACGGCAACAGTCCATGGCGTAGAAATCGAATTTCTGGGGGTCGACCACGAAATGGTTCTCGAGATCGTCGGGATGTCCCAGCCGGTCCAGCAGGGCGCGGCCCTCTGCCAGCGCCGCGTCCACCGCCGCGCGATCACCCAGCCGCGCCCAGGCTTTGGCACGCTGGGCGGCCAGTTGTACCCCGACCCCGCTGGCCGCGCATTCGGGCGGGACCGCCTCGGCCGCCTGGATGACACCGCGATGGTTGCCCTGGGTGAGGGCGAACCAGGCCGCCAGTTCCGAACTCCAGCCGATGATCTCGCAATGCCCGGCCTCCTGGCCCAGCGAGCGGGCCGCCCGCCGGGTGGCCTCGGCGCTGCTTCGTCGACCGAGATCGTATTCGAGACAGCCGAGCAGCAGCGCTACCCATCCGGCCAGCTCCAGGACCTCTTTGTGCTGGGCCAGGGTGAGCCGGCTGTCGAGCAGCGCGGCGATCCGGCGCAGCCAGCCCGTCGCCTCCAGGTGGAGTTCATGCGGGTCGGTAGAGGCGTAGTCACAGCACAGACGCTGCGCGGTGATCCGGACCGCGTCCAGGGTCGCGGTCGAAATATCGGACATCCGTAGCCGTCCCATGAATTCGAGCGTGTCCATTCCGGTGGCGGTGAGCAATTCGTCGTCGCGACTCGGCCGGGCTTTCGGGAAGAAGGCTGCGGCCACCGAATCGAATGCGGCCGCGATGAGGGGAGCGTAGAAGTCGTCGGGTCGTGATTCGCCCGATTCCCAACGCCGCCAATTGCGTAGAAGTGTGCTGTCGGTGGGGAGATTATGGGACGACTTGGCGCGCAGGGCGCGTACGGCGTCCGCCTGTGACCACCCACGCGCATCGCGTTCCGAGCGCATCCGGATGGCCCACAGCGGACGATCTTCAGCAGCAGTCACGTCGCCAGTATTGCACCAGCAAACTTTCCGTGGACCGAAGAGGGCATCCAGATGTCCCCCGCATGACCTCTTCTGCCGCTGTCTACGGTCGGTCATGCTCGAATCGGACCGGCTGCGTGCCGGTTCAAGCAACACCCCCGCGAATGCGGGGAGGAGATCCCGGAGCAGCAAATGGTTCCCCGCCCCCGTGTGGGGAAGGATTCAGGAGGTTCGGGTGGAAGCGTTGGTATACGGGTATTTACGCGACGATCTGGCCGCGGGAGACGGTGACGATATGGAGGCCGCGCTACGCGAGCTGGCCGAGGCCCGAGGACTGTGCTTCGCCGCGACGTTCCACGAATCACGTCCCGGGGATGGGACGGCATTCGCAGAGCTGACCCGGGAACTCCAGCGGGCGGATGCCCATCATGTGGTGGTTCCCTCGCTCGATCACCTCACCGGCCAGACGATTCCACGCGAACTGCTCATCGCGAAACTGGCCAGTGATGCCGCCGCCCGCATCTGGTCGGTGGCCGGCTGAACCGAGGACCCGGCGGCCCGGCGTACCCCCCTCAGCGCCCGAAGCCGCCGGGTCCTCGTCTGCGCAGGTACTTCTCGAATTCGGCGGCGAGGGCGTCGCCGTCGATCTTGGCCATTGCCTCGTTCACATCGATCGCGGCATCGCCGCGCTCCTCGAGTGAACGCACGTATTCGGCGATCTCGTCGTCGGCGTCGGTCATCTCGTTGACCGTGGACTCCCACTCCTCGGCCTGTTGCGGCAGTTCGCGCAGCGGCACCTCGATATCGAGCACATCCTCGACCCGGTGCAGGAGCGCGATCGTCGCCTTCGGATTCGGTGGCTGCGAGACGTAGTGCGGGACCGCGGCCCAGAACGACACCGCCGGAACCCCGGCCTTCACGCACTGGTCCTGGAGCACGCCGGTGATCCCGGTGGGGCCTTCGTAGCGGGTCTGCTCGAGGTTGAACTGCTCGGCCGCTTCCTTGCTGTAGGCGGAACCGGTGACCGGCACCGGGCGGCTGTGCGGGGTGTCGGCCAGCAGTGCCCCCAGGATCACCACCGTCTGCACGTCGAGCTGGTCGATGAACTCCAGCAGGTCTGCGCAGAAACGCCGCCATCGCATATTCGGTTCGATACCACGCAAAAGCACGACATCACGGTCGCTCCCGGGTGGGGAGCACACCGACAGCACCGTCGCCGGCCAGACGATCTCCCGGGTGACACCCTCCACCTGCCGGACCATCGGCCGGTTCACCTGGTAGTCGTAGTAGTCCTCGGAATCGAGTTCGGCCAGCGGCCGCGCATCCCAGATCAACTCCAGATGCTCCACCGCACCGCTGGCGGCATCACCAGCATCGTTCCAGCCCTCGAAGGCCGCAACGAGCACCGGGTCACGCAATGCGGGCAGTTCCCGATCCACCGGAGATTCACTCGAGCTCACCCCTGCCAGCCTACGGTGCGGGCCGCTACCGGCGCGCAGTATCGGTTCCGCCGCGCCTGTCGTGCCCCGCAGGCTGTGGTCGCCCGCACATGGCGGGAACTAGGGAGACACCGTGACGGAGGTGCCCACTAGGCTGGAATCCATGTCTGCCTCCCACTCCGCCGAGTTCGATACCACGTTGCTCGACACTCTCACCAGGCGTGTCGTGATCGGTGACGGTGCGATGGGCACGATGCTGCAGGCCGTGGACCTCACCCTCGACGATTTCCGCGGGCTCGAGGGCTGCAACGAGATCCTCAACGACACCCGCCCCGAGGTGCTGCGCCATATTCATCGCGCCTATTTCGAGGCCGGCGCCGACGCTGTGGAAACCAACACGTTCGGCTGCAATCTGCCCAACCTGGCCGACTACGGGATCGCCGATCGGATCCGGGACCTTTCGGAGAAGGGCACCCGGCTCGCCCGTGAAGTCGCCGACGAGATGGGGCCGGGCCCCGACGGGGTGCCGCGCTATGTCCTCGGCTCGATGGGCCCGGGTACCAAACTGCCGACGCTGGGTCACGCCCCGTACGCGGCCCTGCGCGACGCCTACGCCGAAGCCGCCCTCGGCATGCTCGACGGCGGCGCCGACGCGGTACTGATCGAAACCTGCCAGGACCTGCTGCAGGTCAAGGCCGCCATCACCGGGACCCGCCGGGCGATGGAAAAGGCCGGGCGCCGGATCCCGATCATCACCCACGTCACGGTGGAGACCACCGGCACCATGCTGGTGGGGAGTGAGATCGGCGCGGCGCTCACCGCGCTCGAACCGCTGGGTATCGACCTGATCGGCCTCAACTGCGCGACCGGCCCGGACGAGATGAGCGAGCATCTGCGGTATCTGTCCCAGCATGCGCGCATCCCGGTTTCGGTGATGCCCAACGCCGGTCTGCCGGTGCTCGGCGCGAACGGTGCCGAGTATCCGCTCACTCCCGAGGAGTTGGCCGCGGCGCTGCGTGGTTTCGTCGCCGATTACGGGTTGGCCCTGGTGGGCGGTTGCTGTGGCACCACCCCGGAACATATCCGTCAGGTGGCCGAGGCGGTCCGGGAGGTCGAGACCGGTTTGGCGCCGGTCGAGCAGCGCCGCACGCCCGAACCCGAGCCGAGTATCTCGAGTATGTACACGGCGGTGCCGTTCCGGCAGGACGCGAGTGTGCTGATGATCGGCGAGCGCACCAACGCCAACGGTTCCAAGGCCTTCCGCGAGGCCATGCTCGTCGGGGACTGGGCGAAATGCCTGGACATCGCGAAGGACCAGACCCGCGACGGCGCCCATATGCTCGACCTCTGCGTCGACTACGTCGGCCGCGACGGTAGCGCCGATATGTCGGAGCTGGCCTCCCGGCTGGCCACCGCGTCCACGCTGCCGATCATGCTCGACTCCACCGAGACGCCGGTGCTGCGCGCGGGCTTGGAACATCTGGGCGGGCGCTGCGCGGTGAACTCGGTGAACTACGAGGACGGCGACGGTCCCGATTCCCGGTTCCAGCAGACCATGGCCCTGGTCGCCGAACACGGCGCCGCGGTGGTCGCGCTGACCATCGACGAGGAGGGGCAGGCGCGGACGGCCGAGCACAAGGTCGCCATCGCCGAGCGGCTCATCGCCGATATCACCGGCAATTGGGGTCTGCACGAGAGCGACATCATCATCGATACGCTCACCTTCACCCTGGGCACCGGGCAGGAGGAGTCGCGCCGGGACGGCCTGGAAACCGTCGAGGCCATCCGGGAACTCAAACGCCGTCACCCCGATGTGCAGACCACGCTGGGCCTGTCGAATATCTCCTTCGGTCTCAATCCCGCCGCGCGGCAGGTACTGAACTCGGTGTTCATGCACGAATGTGTGCAGGCCGGCCTGGACAGCGCCATCGTGCACGCGTCGAAGATCCTGCCGATGAGCCGGATCCCCGACGAGCACCGGGAGATCGCGCTGGACCTGGTCTACGACCGCCGGCGCGAGGGCTACGACCCACTGCAGGTACTCATGCAGCTCTTCGAAGGTGTCTCCGCGGCCGATTCCCGCGCCTCCCGGGCCGACGAACTGGCGGCGCTGCCGCTGTTCGAACGGCTGGAGCGGCGCATCGTCGACGGCGAGCGCGGCGGTATGGAAGCCGATCTCGACGAGGCGATGGCGGAAGTGCCGCCGCTGAAGATCATCAACGAAACCCTGCTGTCGGGGATGAAGACCGTCGGCGAGCTGTTCGGGTCCGGCCAGATGCAGTTGCCGTTCGTCCTCCAGTCGGCGGAGGTCATGAAGACCGCTGTCGCCCACTTGGAACCGCATATGGAGGCCACCGACGACAGCGGCAAGGGCCGGGTGGTCCTGGCCACGGTCAAGGGCGATGTGCACGATATCGGGAAGAACCTGGTGGACATCATTCTCTCCAACAACGGCTACGAGGTGGTGAACCTCGGGATCAAACAACCCATCGCGACCATCCTCGACGCCGCACTGGACAAGAAGGCCGATGTGATCGGAATGTCCGGGCTACTGGTGAAATCCACGGTGGTGATGAAGGAGAACCTGCAGGAACTCAACTCCCGCGGCGTGGCCGACCAGTTCCCGGTCCTGCTCGGTGGTGCCGCGTTGACCCGGTCGTATGTGGAGAACGATCTCACCGACGTCTACGAGGGCGATGTGCACTATGCCCGCGACGCCTTCGAGGGTCTGCGCCTGATGGACGAGATCATGTCGCGTAAACGCGGCGGCGGCCCCGATCCCGACAGCCCGGCCGCCGTCGCCGAACGGGAGAAGGCGGCCGAACGCAAGGCGCGTCACGAGCGGTCACGCCGGATCGCCGAACAGCGCCGCGCGGAGGAGGTGCCGATCGAGGTGCCCGCCCGGTCGGACGTGGCCGCCGATGTGCCGGTGCCGGTGCCGCCGTTCTGGGGAACCCGGGTGATCAAGGGCTTGCCGGTGCACGAGTATTCCGGGCTGCTGGACGAGCGGGCGCTGTTCCTCGGCCAGTGGGGGCTGCGCGGCCAGCGCGGCGGCGAGGGGCCGAGTTACGAGGAACTGGTGGAGTCCGACGGCCGGCCGCGGTTGCGGGCCTGGCTCGACGAGCTCAGCACCCAGGGTGTGTTGCAGCACGCCGCGGTGGTGTACGGCTATTTCCCGGCCGTCTCCGAGGGCGACGATGTCGTCGTCCTCAGTGAACCGGAACCCGGTGCGCCGGAGCGTTACCGCTTCACCTTTCCGCGGCAGCAGCGCGACCGGTTCCTGTGTGTCGCCGATTTCATCCGCTCGCGCGAGCGCGCCCGGGAGACCGGACAGGTGGATGTACTGCCCTTCCAGCTGGTCACCATGGGGCAGCCGATCGCCGACTACGCGAACGAACTCTTCGCCGCGGACAACTACCGGGATTACCTGGAGGTGCACGGTATCGGTGTCCAGTTGACCGAAGCGCTCGCCGAGTACTGGCATCGGCGCATCCGGGAAGAACTCACCCTCGACGGTCACGCGATCGCCGAAACCGATCCCACCGAGGTCGCCGACTACTTCAAACTCGGCTACCGCGGCGCGCGTTACTCGTTCGGTTACGGTGCGTGCCCGGATCTCGAGGACCGAGCCAAACTGGTGGACCTGCTCGACGCCGCGCGACTCGGGGTGACTCTGTCGGAGGAACTGCAGTTGCATCCCGAGCAGTCCACCGACGCGTTCGTCCTGTTGCACCCGGAGGCGAAGTACTTCAATGCCTGAGCCCCGGTAAACCTGTCGGCGATGTGATTGTCGTCACTTACGAGTGGATCCGACCGATCCGACCCGGCTTCGGATACGAAAATTGCAGGTGAGCGGGGTTCTTCGGTATCGGTAAACCCCTACTGCCCGCGCGGCTTCCAGGTGCCGGAGCGTAGGATTTCCGAGACTTTCCGCTGAGGTTCCCGGCCGAATCAGGTGTCCCGACAGAGTTGTCGGGTAGTTCGGTTGCGCCGTGCCGGAGCGGAGCCGTAGGCAACCGCCTGTGACGCGCGGAGTGCTGGCAGACTCGGCGGCGAACAGAAGGGGCCACGACAGAGATGACCAAGGATCGGCTGATCGCCGGACGGTATCGGCTCACGGATCCCATCGGCACCGGCGCCATGGGTGTGGTGTGGCGGGCACTCGATATCCGGCTCCAGCGCACCGTCGCGGTCAAACAGGTGCTGCTCGGACCCAATCTGACCGAGCAGCAGACCGCGGAGGCGCGCAAACGCGCGTTGCGCGAAGGGCGTATCGCCGCCCGTCTGCACCACCCCAATGCGATCTCGGTGTTCGACGTCGCCGACGAGGACGGCCAGCCGTGGCTGGTCATGGAGTACATGAACGCGCCGAGCCTCGCGAGCCGGTTGAACCTCGACGGCACCATGGAGCCGCTGGAAGTCGCCGGACTCGGTGCCCAAGCGGCGGCCGCGCTCGCCGCCGCGCACGACGCCGGCATTGTGCACCGCGACGTGAAACCCGCGAATCTGCTGGTGGGCGACGACGGTACGGTGAAGATCACCGATTTCGGAATCTCGCGTGCCACCGGCGATGTGACGGTGACGGCCACGGGATTCCTCGCCGGTACACCCGCCTACCTGGCCCCCGAGGTCGCCCGGGGCGAGCAGCCGATACCCGCCTCCGATGTGTTCGCGCTGGGATCCACGCTGTACCACGCGCATACGGGCCGGCCGCCGTTCGGCGACGGTGACAACCCGCTGGCGGTGCTGCACGCGGTGGCCGGCGGGCAGGTCGAACCACCCGCCGGGGCGGGCGCGCTGGGGCCGGTGCTGATGCGGCTGCTCGCGACCGAGGTCGCGACCAGGCCCACCATGCACGAGGCTCGCGCGATGCTCGAAGATGTGGCAGCCGGACGGGCGGTCGAACCGGTCGAACCGGCGTCGCCCGCCGCTACGAAGATCCTGCCGGCCGATCCGACCGCGACCACCTCGTTGTCTCCGACCGTCCCGGCACCGGTTCCGCCGGTGGGTGGCACCCCGCCGGCGTTCCGTGGTCCGCGTCAGGGGGCGAGCGGCCCCGGTGTCACCCCTTCCGGCCCCACCGCGCCCGCACCACAACGTCCGCCGGCCGGTGACGGATCCGGGAAGCGCACCAGGACCGCGCTCCTGGCGGGTGTCGCCGCGCTGGTCCTGGTGGTGATCGCGGGTCTGGTGCTGGCGAACTTCACCGGTGGTGAGGACGCCGAAGATCCGTCCGCGCTCGCGCCCGGCACCTCCCAGGCTCTCGCCCCGGATACCTCCGAAACCGATACCGCCACGGCCCGGTCGACCACCACCACAACCGCGCCGCCGACGACCACCCCGGCCGAGACCGGCCCGCCGACGCCCGCGCGGGTGGAGCAGTTCGTTCGCGGGTACTACGGCCTGCTGCCGGGCAATCCGTCCGCCGCCTGGGCGCAGCTGTCGCCCGCGTATCAGGGCACCGCCGGCGGTTACGCCGAGTACACCCGCTTCTGGTCGGGTATCTCGGCGGTGAGCATCGGCGCGGTGACGCCGGCGGCCAACGGTTCGGCCGTGGCCACGATCACCTACACGATGAGCAACGGTGCGACGCAGTCGGAGAGCCGGTCGTTCCAGGTGGTGCCCGAGGGCGGCCAGTTGATGATCACCGCGTCCCAGCTGCAGTGACCCCGTCGCGGCCGGTGCACATCGGTTTCCGCGGTGCCGATACGGTCGGCCGGGTGTCGAGCGGTCGCGCTCCGGCGTCGGCTGCCGGACCGGGCCGTGTGTTCCATCGCGAAGAAAGGGATCGGCGTATGACTCCGCTGGCCGGGGTTCTGTGGGATATGGACGGCACCCTCCTCGATTCGGAGAAGCTCTGGGATGTCGGTGTCCGGGAGCTGGCCCGGGAACTCGGCCGGGAGATGACCCAGGAGATCCGGCACGCGCTGATCGGCGCTTCCGGGGCTAACGCGCTGCGGATCATGTTCACCGAGCTCGGCCTGCCGCCGGAGCCCGCGGCTGTGGCGGAGGCCGGACGTTTTCTCGAAGAGCGTGTCACCGAACTCATGACCGGGCCGATCCCGTGGCGGCCGGGCGCGGTGGAGGCGCTGGAGATGGTGCGCGCCGCGGGTCTGCCGTGTGCGCTGGTGACCAATACCAAGCGGTCGCTGACCGAACTGGCGCTGGAGACACTGGGTCGCGACCGGTTCGACGTATCGGTCTGTGGTGACGAGGTGCGGCACGGAAAGCCCGATCCGGCTGTCTATCTCCGGGCGGCGGAGCTGCTCGGCCTCGACCCCGGCGATTGCGTGGCCGTGGAGGATTCGGTCACCGGCGTGGCCGCCGCGGCGGCCGCGGGCTGCGGGGTGCTGGTGGTGCCGTGTGAGATCCCGGTGCCGGTTCACCTGTCCCGGGTGCATCGCGAGAGCCTGATCGGATTGTCGCGAAACGACCTCGACGAGGTGCTGCGCACCGGTCGCGCGGTCGCGGCGAGCGGTCCTGCCGCGACCTGATTAGTCTCGGCCCGCCCGAACGGTGTCTTGTATCAACAAGACCGAACGGTCCGTGACCGGACTCACCTGCTATCTCAGGCAAACGCCGGGCGAGTCGCAGACAGTCCGATAACAATATCGCTATGGCCGCCACGGTGACCTTGGACGAAATCGTTGACACTTCCCGCTACCCGCTCGCCGAGCCCGGTGCTCCCGGGTGGCGCGCCGCGGTCGCGGCGGCGCGGGCCGATCTCGCCGAGGACGGCTGCACTGTCCTGCGCGAGTTCATCCGGCCCGAACTGCACGGGATGCTCGCGGAACAGGGTGCGCGGATGGCACCGCACGCCTATTACCGCACCGAACAGGTCAATGCCTACAACATTCCGCTCGACAGCGAATTACCCGACGGTCATCCCGGCCGGATCGTCTTCGAACGCGGTAATGCCTTCGTCCCGCGCGACCGGATCCCTGCCGGCGCGCTCATTCAGCGCCTCTACACCGACGACCTCTTCCAGCGGTTCCTCGCCGACTGCTTCGGCCGGGACCGGCTGCACGAATTCGCCGACCCGCTGGCCGGACTGGTGCTCAATGTGGTCTCACCGGGGCAATCGCACCCCTGGCATTTCGATACCAACGAATTCACCGTCAGCATGCTCACCGCCACCCCGGAATCGGGTGGTGTCTTCGAATACTGCCCGGGCATCCGCTCCCCGCAGGCCGAGAACCTGGCTGATGTGCACGCGGTGCTGACCGGGTCGGGGGAGGGCCTGGTCCGGCGGCTGGCACTGCGCCCCGGCGATCTGCAACTGTTCCAGGGCCGCTTCTCCCTGCACCGGGTCTCGCCGGTGGAAGGCGCGGCCGCGCGGCATACGGCGATCTTCGCCTACAGCGACCGTCCCGGTGTCATCGGCACCGTGGAACGCACCCGTCAATTGTTCGGACGGGTGCTCACCGATCATCACGCGGCGGCCGATGCCGTCCGGGGTGACCGGCTGCTCGATTGATCGAGAACGCGATCGAGCGGATACAGCCCGAGGAGAGGAACACGACGTGCCAGTTCCGTTGCACACCACCGGGAAAGCGTCCTTCGACGATATCTACTCGAGGCCCGATCCTCGCGACTACTACGCACGGATGTCGGAGCTGGACTACCGCATCCCGGAACTGGCGAAACCGCATCTGCGCCGGCAGATCGGCGAATACCGCGCCGCCACCGGCGCGGCGCCCGATGTGCTGGATATCGGCTGCTCCTACGGGGTGAACGCGGCCCTGCTGCGACTGGACACCAGCCTCGCCGAACTGGCCGGATCATACGCGGACCCGGATACCGCCACCGACGAGCTCATCGCCCGGGACCGGGCCCGGGTCGCCGGGGCGGACACCTTGCCGGGGGTGCGTTTCATCGGTATGGACGCCTCCGCGCCCGCACTGGAGTACGCGCGCGCGGCCGGGTTGCTCGATGCCGTGGTACATGCCGACCTCGAGGCCACCGACCCCACCGACGCGCAGCGCGCGGTGCTGGCCTCGGCCGATCTGGTCGTCTCGACCGGCTGTATCGGATACGTCACCGAGAAGACGATCGTGCGCATCGCCACGGCCCATCCCGAACGGCGCCCCTGGATGGCCCACTTCGTACTGCGTATGTACGGTTTCGGACCCATCGAGGCAGACCTGGCGGCGCTGGGCTACCGCACCGAGCGGATACCCGGCGAATTCGCCCAGCGCCGCTTCGCCTCGGCCGCCGAACGCGAGCAGGTGCTCGGTACGCTGGCAAGTAACGGGATCGATACGACCGGGCTGGAGGACGAGGGTTGGCTGTATGCCGATCTCTATGTGTCCCGGCCGCTTTCGTCGCCCATATCCACCGAATAGCCCGCCGGGCGCGACCCGACGACCGACGACCGAACCGGAGAACGACTTGACCGAACCGACCTTCGCCGCCGAGGACCAACTCCCGAGGGTCCCGCTGCCGACCCTCGAGGACAGCTGCGCGCGTTTCGTCCAGTGGTGTACGCCCCTGCTCACCGCCGAGCAGCTGGCCACCACCGAGGACGCTGTCGCGGATCTGCTGCGTACCGGCGGCCCCGGCCGCGTGCTGCACGACGCGTTGCGTGAATACGACCGGACCCCGGGCGTGGGCAGCTGGCTCGACCGGTTCTGGCCGTCGCGCTATCTGGGCCGGCGGGACCGGATCGCGTTGAACGCCAACTTCTTCTTCCTCTTCCGCGACGACACCGTGCTGGCGCGTTCGACCGCGACCGATCAGGCCGAGCGGGCCGCCGCCCTGGTCTCCGCCGCGGTCGACTACAAACTGGCACTGGACCGGGAGGAGATCCCGCCGGTCACTCAGCGGGGTCAGCGCCTGTCCATGTGGCAGAACAAGTACCTGTTCTCCGAGACCCGGATCCCCGGGACCGAACAGGACACCGTGCGGGTGCCCTACAGCGATGCAGAGCCGGGGCCGTCCACCGCCCGGCACATCCTCGTGCTGCACCGCGGGTGGCTGTTCCGCCTGGAGGTCGTCGCACCCGAGGGCGATCCGTACGCCTTCGAGGATGTGACCGCCGGTCTGCGCGGCATCCTGAAATCCGCCACCGAACCGGCCCCGGCCGGTACCTCGGTCGGGCAGCTGACCACCGGGGCGCGCGGCGACTGGGCCCGGTCCCGCGCCCGGTTGCTCGGCGATCCGCACAACGCCGCGGCACTCGACACGATCGAAACCGCACTGTTCGCCGTCTGCCTCGAGGATTTCGCCCCACGCGACGATCTCCACGCCGCCGACACCCTGCTGCACGGGAACAGCGCCAACCGGTGGTTCGACAAATCCGTCTCGTTCATCGTTTTCGCCGACGGCCGGACCGGGATCAATGTCGAACACTGCGGACTGGACGGCACCACGATCCTGTCCTTCGTCGACACCCTGCTCGAGACATCCGTCGGTGAACACACCGAGCGGTCCGGCGCACGGGGGCAGGGACTGCCGCCGGCCGAACAGATCGAGTTCCGGCTGGACGCGGATCAGCAGGCCGACGTGGTCGCGGCAGGCGCGGCATTCGCGCAGTACGCCGCCGACAACGCCACCACCACGGTGTCGTTCGAGGATTTCGGAACCGCCCGCGCCAAACAGCTCGGTATCTCCCCGGACGCGTTCGCCCAGCTGAGCTATCAGCTCGCGCACCGGCGCAGCAAAGGCCTCACCGGCGCCACCTACGAATCCATCGCCACCAGGCAGTACCGCAACGGCCGTACCGAGGCGATGCGCGTGGTGACCCCGGAGATGGTGACCTTCGCCGATACCCTGCAGGACCCGGCGGCCGATACCGCCACGAAACTGGCCGCCGCGCGCGCCGCCGCCGCCGCGCATGTGGAACGGGCCAAACAGTGCCAGTCGGGAGCGGCGCCCGAACAGCACCTGTGGGAACTCGAATGGATCCAGCGGCGGCGCGGCGCCGAACTGGGGGTCACCGAGCCGATCCCGCTGTACACCAGCCCGGGCTGGACCGTCATGCGTGACGATTACCTCAGCACCAGCTCCGCACCGTCGGTGAATATCAGCTATTTCGGTTTCGGGTCCACCAGCCCGAAATGCATCGGTATCGCCTACGTCCTGCTGCCCGACCGGTGGAACCTGTATCTGGCCACTCCGGCTGCCGTCGCCGACGAGATGCACGCCTTCGCCGGCCACCTGCGCACCGCGGTCGCCGAACTGGAGGCCCTGCTCTCCGAGGCCTGATCCGTACCCGCGTTCGCCGCCCGAGTGCGCGCCACGACACCGTGGCGCCCACTCGGGCGGAGTCGTGCCACGGGAGTCTGAAACAATGACCTGCCGTGAAGACTTTCGAGGCCCTGTTCGCCGAGCTCCAGGATCGCGCAACCACCCGTCCCGCCGGGTCGGGTACCGTCGCCGCACTGGACGCGGGCGTCCATACCCAGGGCAAGAAGGTGCTGGAGGAGGCCGGTGAGGTGTGGCTGGCCGCCGAACACGAAAGCGACGAGGCGCTCGCCGAGGAGATCTCACAGCTGCTCTATTGGGTGCAAGTCCTCATGGTGGGTCGCGGGTTGCGGCTGGAGGACGTCTACCGACATCTGTAGACGCCCCGACCATCCCTCCCAGCCGAAAGGACCAGCCATGCTGCGCGTCGCAGTACCCAACAAGGGCGCACTCTCCGAATCCGCGGTCGCCATCCTCACCGAGGCCGGTTACCGCAAACGCACCGACTCCCGCGACCTGACCGTGCTCGATCCGGCCAACCAGGTGGAGTTCTTCTTCCTGAGGCCCAAGGACATCGCCATCTACGTCGGCTCCGGCGAACTCGATCTGGGTATCACCGGGCGGGACCTCTCGCTCGACTCCGGTGCCCCCGTCGACGAACGACTCTCACTGGGCTTCGGCGGTTCGACCTTCCGCTACGCCGCCCCACAGGGCCAGGACTGGAACGTCGAAGACCTGCAGGACAAGCGGATCGCCACTTCCTACCCGAACCTGGTGCTGGCCGATCTGTCCCGGCGCGGGATCGAAGCCGAGGTGATCCGCCTCGACGGCGCCGTCGAGATCTCCATTCAGCTCGGGGTGGCCGACGCGATCGCCGATGTGGTCGGTTCCGGCCGGACCCTGCGCCAGCACAATCTGGTCGCCTTCGGAGAATCGCTGTGCGATTCCGAGGCCGTCCTGATCGAACGCGCCGGTTCCGATCAGCGGGACCGGGCCCGTAACCAGCTGATCGCCAGGGTCAAGGGTGTGGTGTTCGCTCAGCAGTATCTGATGCTCGATTACGACTGCCCGAAGAGCCTGCTGGAGGCCGCCGCGGAACTGACTCCCGGCCTGGAATCGCCGACGGTCGCCCCACTGGCCGATCCCGGCTGGGTGGCGGTGCGGGCTCTGGTGCCGCGCCGACAGGGCAACGAGCTGATGGACCAGTTGGCCGAGCTCGGCGCCAAGGCCATCCTGGCCACCGATATCCGCTCCTGCCGCGCCTTCTGAGTTCATGGCGGCGCCTTCGGCGCCGCGGTCGGGGCCCTATTAACCCCGGTTCTTCACTCCTACGCTCAGTCGCTGCGCTCCTTCGCTTCGTCGCTCCAGAACCGGGGCGGGCCCCGACAGTGTTCGATTGCCCCGCCTTCGGCTGGGCGGTCGGGGCCCTCGTGACCCCGGTTCTTCACTCCGGCGCTCAGTCGCTGCGCTCCTTCGCTCTGTCGCTCCAGAACCGGGGCGGGCCCCGACCACGGAGGTGAATGTTTCCGGGTGTTGGTCGGGTAAGGGCCGAATCGCCTTGGTGCGGGACGCATGCGGGGTTCGCATGCGTCCCGGGCCTCGAAGCCGACGCAACCAACCGAGTCGAGTTATGCGAGACACCACAGGGTCGAGGCCTTCTCGCGGTTTGCCGGAGGTGCTCAGTTTCCCCGGATGGCCGACTGCACTTCGCATGTGCGGAGCGCGAGTCCCGAGGCCTGAACGGCGAGACTTCAGGCCTCGGCCCCGTGCCGCCGCCGCAGAGCGCCGAAACACATCAACACATTTTTATACCGATTCGGCGAAGGTCCCGGCCGCGGAATCGTCGTCCGCGGGCCAGCCGGGATACGGCGGGGGAGTTCCGTCGAACGCCGGGCACAGACTTTTGTAGGCGCAGTAATCACACAGCCAACTCGGATTCGGTGGAAAATCTCCGGTCCGGCCCGCTGTCCGCACCGCGTTCCACAGGGCGGTGAGGGTGCGTTCGAACCGGAGCAGTTCCTCCTCATCCGGGGTGTAGGTCAGCAGTTCGGCGTCGGCCAGGTAGATCAACCGGAGCTGTGCCGGAACCACCCCGCGGGTGCGCAAGAGCATCAGGGCGTAGAACTTCAGCTGGAACAGTGCCCGGGTCTCCTGAGTGGGTCCCGGTGCACGCCCGGTCTTGTAGTCCACCACCCGCAGTTCGCCCGTGGGCGCCACATCGATGCGGTCCACGAAACCGCGGAGCGGGACGCCGTCGGGCAGCCGCACCTCCAACCGGGTCTCACACGATTCGGGCTCGAACCGACGGGGATCCTCGAGTCGGTAGTAGGTGCGCACCAGATCCCGGACCTCGTCGAGGAAGGTGGCGACATCGAGTCCGCCGGCGAGGAGTTCGGCCGCTTCGGATCGTTCGGTCAGCACCCGCGCCCAGGCCGTTTCGGCCAGTGCGGTCGCGTGCTCGGGATCGCGCTCTGTGGCCGGGAGGCCGTAGAGATCTTCCAGGACCGCGTGCACCACGGTGCCGCGTACCGCCTGCCTGGTCGGCGGCTCCGGTATCCGATCCACGGTGCGCAACCGGTACTTCAGCGGGCACTGTTTGAAATCGGCTGCGCGCGAAGGGGACAGCGCCGGTCGGGCGGACGCGGGTGCCGGGTCGAGGCCGGAACCGGCCGGGGGCGTGCTCGGTGGCGCGGACATACCTGGCAGGCTATCCGGCGGCACCGACACGGTGCCGCGCCCGGTGATCATCCCGGGCGCAGTCCTCATCGCGAACGGAGATCCATGACGGCCAGACGGACCGGGCCATTCGTCGTCGGCGACCGGGTGCAGCTGACCGACGCCAAGGGCAGGCTGTACACGGTGCTGCTGGAACCGGGCAAACAGTTCCACACCCACCGCGGCGCCATCGACCACGACCAGCTGATCGGCGCCGACGAGGGCACTCTCGCCCATTCCAACAACGGCACCCCCTACCTGGCCCTGCGCCCCCTGTTGACCGATTACGTGATGTCCATGCCGCGCGGAGCGGCCGTGATCTACCCCAAGGACGCCGCGCAGATCGTGCATGAGGGCGATATGTTCCCGGGGGCCCGGGTGCTGGAGGCGGGCGCGGGTTCGGGTGCGCTGACCTGTTCGCTGCTGCGTGCGGTCGGGCCGGAGGGAGCTGTGGGTTCCTACGAGATACGCGAGGACCATGCCGAGCACGCGGTCCGCAATGTGGAGCGTTTCTTCGGCGAACGGCCGGCGAACTGGCAGCTCACTGTGGGCGATGTGGCCGACTACGACGGGGAACTGGTGGACCGCGCGGTGCTGGACATGCTGGCGCCGTGGGACGCGCTGCCGGCCGTCTCGCGGGCGATCGTGCCCGGCGGGGTGCTGATCGTCTACGTCGCGACGGTCACCCAGCTCTCCAGGCTGGTGGAGGCGCTGCGCGAGCAGCAGTGCTGGACCGAGCCACGCTCCTGGGAGTCGATGGTGCGCGGCTGGCATGTCGTGGGCCTGGCGGTGCGGCCCGAACACCGGATGCAGGGCCACACAGCCTTCCTGGTGAGCGCACGGCGGCTCGCCGAGGGGGTGGTGACCCCGAAGCCGCAGCGTCGGCCGTCGAAGGGCTGAGCGGGCGCTACGGACGGCCGCGGGACCACGAGACGAACCGGTTTCACCGGCGGCTCGGTGGTCCCGCGGGCCACCCCACCCCACCCCGCCGCCGGCCCGCGCCCATCCGCCATCAACGCATGGCCGGAGCGAATGCGGAGGTACGCCGAGGGTTGGGGGTGTGTGTTCGTGTGTTGTGTGGGGCTGGATGCGGACGCGCACGGCCGGAGCGAATGCGGAGGTACGCCGAGGGTTGGGGGTGTGTGTTCGTGTGTTGTGTGGGGCTGCTTGCGGACGCGCATGGCCGGAGCGAATGCGGAGGTACGCCGAGGGTTGGGGGTGTGTGTTCGTGTGTTGTGTGGGGCTGGATGCGGACGCGCACGGCCGGAGCGAATGCGGAGGTACGCCTAGGCCGGGGAGCAGGGGATCTGGGCGAACCCGAACAGTACGCAGGCGCTGGCGTCGGACAGTTTCCAGGTGCCGTCTTCGTGCTCCCAGGTCAGCGGCATGGGCGGTGCGCTCTGGCCGGTGGGGCTGGTGATGGTGGTCTGGCCGGTGGCGGTATCGCCGTCGACTGTGATCTCGCCGACCTGGAAGGTGATTCCGCGGTAGGTCTGGAGTGCGGCGTTGAGTTGTTCGAGGATCCCCCGCCGGTCCTCGCCGTCGTCGATCAGCTTCACCTTCTCGTCGACCGGGACATCCGGGTTTGTGATCTGTTCCAGGTTGGACTGTAGGCTCTGCGCGGTGGGCGCCTCCGCGGTATCCCCGTGGTCGTGATCATGCGCTGGAGCGCTGGTGGTGGCCGCGGCGCTGCTGGGGGCGGCGCTGCTCGCGGCGGTCCCGGTGCCGTCTTCGTCGGACCCGCAGGCCGTCAGGCCCAGCGCCAGTGCGGCGGCTGCGACCGTGGCCGCAGCGACGCGGGACAGCCGCAGTGTCCGTGCGGGAAGTTGCATAGCTGGCAACCTTTCGGCTAGTTGGTGAGCATGCCCACCGTAAGTGGGTTAGGGCAGGCTAACATGGTTTGACCAGCAGACGGCCGCGGACCAGATGTGATCACGACGAAACCGTGTCGGACAGCGCAAACGGGCCGCGCCCGGTAGCGTTGGTAGACCGGGACTGGGAGGAGCAGCACATGAGCCCCATCGAGAATTCGGATTCGGCGGCCTGGAGAGAACTCGAGGCAGTACGCGCCGAAGCGGCTGCACTCCGGAGGCAACTGGCCGACTCACCGGATCGCTCACGGGAACTGGAAGCCCGTATCGATTCGCTGACCATTCGCAACACCAAGCTGATGGATACCCTGAAGGAAGCGCGGCAGCAACTCGTCGCGTTGCGCGAGGAGGTCGACCGGCTCGGTCAGCCGCCCAGCGGCTACGGGATTCTGATCGGTGTGTACGAGGATCAGACCGTCGACGTGTTCACCTCCGGCCGCAAGATGCGATTGACCTGCTCGCCGAATATCGATACCACGACCCTGGCCTACGGCCAGACCGTCCGCCTCAACGAGGCGCTGACAGTGGTCGAGGCCGGAATGTTCGACGCGATCGGGGAGATCGGCACCCTACGGGAGATCCTCGACGGAGGCCGGCGCGCGCTCGTCATCGGGCATGCCGACGAGGAGCGGGTGGTCTGGCTGTCCGGGCCCCTGTCCAAACTCGCCGACGCCGACGATCTGGAGGATCCGGATTCCCCGATCCGCAAATTGCGGCCGGGTGATTCCCTGCTGGTCGACACCAAGGCCGGGTTCGCGTTCGAACGCATCCCCAAGGCCGAGGTCGAGGATCTGGTGCTGGAGGAGGTGCCCGACGTCGGTTACGAGGACATCGGCGGTCTCGGCCGGCAGATCGAGCAGATCCGCGATGCCGTGGAGTTGCCGTTCCTGCACAAGGATCTTTTCCGCGAATACGCGCTGCGCCCGCCCAAGGGTGTGTTGCTCTATGGTCCGCCCGGCTGCGGTAAGACGTTGATCGCCAAAGCGGTGGCGAATTCGCTGGCCAAGAAGATCGCCGAGGCGCGCGGGGAGGATGCCAAGGAAGCGAAGTCCTACTTCCTCAACATCAAGGGTCCCGAGCTGCTGAACAAGTTCGTGGGAGAGACCGAACGCCATATCCGGATCATCTTCCAGCGCGCCCGGGAGAAGGCGTCGGAAGGTACGCCGGTGATCGTGTTCTTCGACGAGATGGACTCGATCTTCCGGACCCGTGGTTCCGGTGTCTCCTCGGACGTGGAGACCACCGTGGTCCCGCAGCTGCTGAGCGAGATCGACGGTGTGGAGGGGCTGGAGAACGTCATCGTCATCGGCGCTTCCAACCGCGAGGACATGATCGACCCTGCGATTCTGCGGCCGGGCCGGTTGGACGTGAAGATCAAGATCGAGCGGCCGGATGCCGAATCCGCGCAGGACATCTTCTCGAAGTACCTCACCGAAGGGCTACCTCTGCACGCCGATGATCTCGAGGAGTTCAAGGGCGACAAGGTGGCCTGCATCCGCGCCATGATCGAACGGGTCGTGGACCGCATGTACGCCGAAAGCGAGGACAACCGCTTCCTGGAGGTCACCTACGCCAACGGTGACAAGGAGGTCCTGTACTTCAAGGACTTCAACTCCGGTGCCATGATCCAGAACATCGTGGACCGGTCCAAGAAGTACGCCATCAAGGCGGTGCTCGATACCGGCAATCCGGGTCTGCGGATCCAGCATCTCTACGATTCGATCCAGGACGAGTTCTCCGAGAACGAGGACCTGCCCAACACCACGAATCCGGATGACTGGGCCCGTATCTCGGGTAAGAAGGGTGAGCGGATCGTCTATATCCGCACGCTGGTCACCGGGAAGAACGCCAGTGCCAGCCGGGCGATCGATACCGAATCGAATACCGGCCAGTACCTGTAAAAGCCGGCACGATCACCGAGGCCGCGCTTCCGCCGGAAGCGCGGCCTCGGTCGTGTGGCGGTACCTCCGTGGACGTATCCCGGGTACTCCGCAATGGGCAGCGCCCGCCGGACATCGCGTACCCGGAATCCTCCGGGAGGTGGATGCCGCCGTATCCCGGACGCGGCTATGTTCCGGGGTCCGGCTCACGAAGACCAGGAGTGCCCGTGACCACGAAGACCGACACCGTCGCGCCGCCGTCGGAGCCATCCCGCGATCGTCCCTTCGCCACAGGTCCGGTCTTCGGCGTCGTCGCGGTGGCCGCCGTCGTCCTGGTGCTCTCGGCCACCCGCTACGGCTATTTCGGGGACGAACTGTACTTCCTGGCCGCGGGTCGACGGTTGTCGTTCGGTTATGCCGATCAAGGTCCGGTACTACCTCTGCTCGCGGCGCTCGCCGATACCTTCGCACCAGGTTCTCTGGTGGCACTGCGATTGCCGGCGATCGTCGTCACGGTGACGGCGGTGATGATCAGTGCCCTGATCGCGCGGGAGCTCGGCGGCGGCCGGGGTGCCCAGGTCCTCACGGCGGTGGGATACGCGACCTCGCCGTTCCTGCTCATGCAGGCCAAGAACCTGTCCACCAACGCCATCGATTCCGCGCTGTGGGTACTGATCACCTGGCTGGTGGTGCGTTGGGTCCGGACCCGCCGGGATGGGCTCCTACTGGCCGCCGGAGTCGTCACCGCGATAGATATGCAGGTCAAATGGCTGATCCCGTTCTTCTGGGTGGCTGTGGCAATCAGTGCCCTGGTATTCGGCCCTCGGGAACTTCTGCGCCGACCGCTGCTGTGGGCGGGTGGTCTGATCGTGCTCGCGGCCTCGATCCCCTCGCTGCTCTGGCAGGCCGACCACGGCTGGCCCCAGCTCGGCCTCGGCGCGGTGGTCCGCGGGGAGCAGCAGGCGACCGGCGGTCCGGTCACGTTCGTCCCGCTGGTGGTGCTCATCGCGGGTGCACTCGGCGCGGTGCTGCTGTGCTACGGCCTCTGGGCGTTGTTGCGGCACGAAGGGCTTCGCCCGTACCGTTTTCTGGGCGTGTCCACGGTGCTACTGCTGTTCGTGTTCCTGGTCTCCGGTAGCCGTATCTATTATCTGGCCGGGATGTACGGCACGGTGTTCGCCGCCGGAGCTGTCGCCTCGGTGTCGGCGGCCCGGCGCATCGGATCGCGGCGGCGCCGGCGCGTGCTCCTCGGATCGGGGGCGGGCCTGGTCGCGTTGTCGCTCGTGCTGATCGCCGGATCCACCCCCTGGCAGGATCCCGGTGATATCGCCCCGCCCGCGAACGATTCCGAGGCCGCGATGAAAATCGGACTGTTCGGTGAATTCGGTTGGCCCGAACTCGCGGCGGCGGTAATGGCCGCCCATCGATCACTGACACCCGCGGAGCAGGCGCGGTCGGCGGTGATCACGGAGAGTTACTGGCAGGCAGGAGCATTGGATCAGCTCGCCCGCACGGAACTACCCGAGATACACAGCCCGGCACGTGGCTTCGGGTATTTCGGCGCACCCGCCGATTCGGCCACCGTCATGGTGTGTGTCGGTGGTGCGGAGGACCGGCTGCGTGCTCAGTTCGCGACCCTGCAACCGATCGGGCACGTCGACACTCGGCTCGGCTTTCTCGGCAACACCCGCGATGTCACCTTGTGGAAATGTGCCCAGCCCCGGCGCCCGTGGGCGCAGGTGTGGCCGGAATGGATGCATCTGTAGCGGACTACGCTCGCTGCCATGAGCACTCCCGAAACCGAGATCTGGCACAACCCGCGCTGTACCAAGAGCCGGGCCGCCCTGGCGCACCTGGATGCCGCCGGAATCGAGTATTCGGTCCGCCGGTATCTCGAGGATCCGCCGACCGGAGTGGAGATCCGCGCAGCGCTCGACCGCCTCGGCGCACAACCCTGGGATATCACCCGTACGGGCGAGAACATCGCGAAGGAACTGGGTATGGCCGGTTGGGGCCGGACCGATGCCGACCGGGACCGTTGGATCGGAGCGCTCGCCGAGCATCCGCAGCTCATCCAGCGCCCCATCGTGTTCACCGCCGGTGGTGCGGTGGTCGCCCGCGACGAGGATGCCCTGGATTCGCTGGGTTGAGCCCGCTCCCGTTTGCGCGCGCGTAGCTCATGCGCGTGCCATGGCGACCCTGACATCGGCCGATATCCCGCACCGGGTTCCGCGGTACCGGACCGTGCCCGGAGCACCGGCAGGTTCGCCGCCGGTGCCGTACAGCCACCGGCCCGGCGGTAGTGTCGGCTCATGAAAGTTGAACTGCGGCACAATCCGTCGTCGACGGTTGCCCGGTGTGTCCTCGCGGGTGATGAACCGGTCCGGGTGGAATCCGGTGCCATGGTGGCGCATTCGGCGGGAGTGACGCTCGAGGCCAAGGCCGAGGGCGGCATCCTGGCCGGTTTGAAGCGTTCGATGCTGTCGGGTGAGTCCTTCTTCGTCTCCACTTTCACCGCACCGCAAGAGGGCGGCTGGGTAGATGTGGCGCCGTCGCTCCCCGGGGACATGCTGGCATTGCAGGTCGCGCCGGATCGGCCGTATTTCATCAGTCGTGGGGGCTGGATCGCGAATTCCTCCGGCGTGCAGGTGGAGAGCAAATGGGGCGGTTTCGCCAACCTGTTCGGCGGTGAGGGCGGTTTCGGTTTGCGCGCGTCCGGACAGGGGGAGGTCGCGGTCGGTGTCTTCGGCGCCATCGATGTCATCGACCTTGCTCCCGATGAACCGGTCACCATCGATACCGGCCATGTGGTGGCCTACGACCTGTCGATCCGGTTCACCGTCCGGCGCGCGGTCTCCGGTCGCTCGCTGCAGTCTCTGAAATCCGGTGAGGGCCTGGTCTTCGATTTCGTCGGCCCCGGGCGGGTCCTGCTACAGACCCGTAACCCCAGCGCGTTCGCCTCTTGGACGGCATCGGTTTCCTCAGGATAGAGCGGTGCTCTGGGCAGCAGCGGCGCCCCGCTGCGCAGGGTCACCGGCGCGATGGACACGATCACCTCCTTCAGCAGGCCGTGCTCGGCGAATTGCCCGGCCGGATCCCCGCCGCCGACGATCCACAGATCCTTACCACCCGCCGCCTCGCCCGAGGCCGGCACCGGTTCCGGGTGAACCGCACATCGCCGTCGGTCCGGTGAGGTCACGTCGAGCTGCGCTTTCGCAGCCAGTCGATCGGGTCGCCCCAACCGACTTTTTCTTCGGACGATTCGCTGTGCAGCCAGTACCGGATCTGCTGGCGCCGATAAGCGGCATAGCTGAGGACATGGGCGATCACACTGCCCAGGACGAAACTCTCGGGCGGATCACACAGCGCGTCGATGAGGGTGTCGCCCCATCCGCCCCGGCGATCGATCTCGCGCACCGTCTCCAGCCAGCGCGGCCCCACCTTGTCGAGCCGGGCCGTGAGCGCGGCCGGATCGTCCCCGGCGGGGGCCGGGGTATCGGCGCCGTCGATGGAGGCCAGCCAGACCTCTTTGCTTTGGATCAGGTGGTGCAGCATCGCGGCGATCGATTCCTCGGGACCGTCCCACGGCAGGACGACGGCGCCGGCGGACCGGATCCGCCGGTACTGCTCGTCGGAGAGCCCGGACGCCGCTTCCAGGAGCAACCGGGTGTCCTCGAGATCGTGGTGCAGCAGCAGTGCGGTCGGGTCCATATCGGACCGTCCTTTCGGTTCGCCCTCGACCCACAGCGACATGGGCGGATGGAAATGGATCCCGTTCACCGAAGGCAGCCAGCGCGCGGCCCGGCCGGTCGGTGGCGGTGTCGCGCTCGGCGGATGGCCGAATGCGCGGGCGAAGGCCCGGCTGAATCCCTCCACACTGTCGTACCCGGCAGCGAAGGCCACCTCGGTCACCGATGCCCCTTTGCCGAGCTGCCAGCAGGCACGTTCGAGCAGGATCCGCCGGCGCAGCCCTACCGGAGACTCCCCGGTAGCGCGGCTGAACTGCCGGGAGAAATGGAACGGGGAAGCATAAGCGCCGGCCGCCATCTCCCCGAGTGTCGAGTTGTCCTCGTCGAGTACGGCGTCCAGCAGTTCCCGGAGACGGTCACGTCGGTTGCTCACTCGTAGAGTCTGGCCGCTGGGTGTCCGGAGGCGCTTGACCGATCTTGCGCAAGTCCGGTCGAAGGTCACTGCGAAGCGATAGACGGCCGTTGCGCGGACCCCGGCCGGACGACTCGCTCCGGCGCGGGGCCCGGTGTGTTCGCAGCCACCAACAGCGGTAGTCCTGCCGCATACCGCCGGAAGTAGCCGGCCGTAGGGGTGTCGGCCGTCGCGACGACCTCCGGGGGGCCGGTCGCCACCACCTCACCGCCGTCCGGCCCGGCTCCCGGGCCGAGATCGATGACCCAGTCCGCGGACGCGGCCACCGGGATATCGTGTTCGGCCACGACGACCGTGTTACCCGAATCCAGCAGCACATCGAGTGCATCCACCACGCATTGGATATCGGACGGGTGCAGGCCGGACACGGGCTCGTCGAGAACGACGAGCCCGGCCTTACGGCTGGTGGCGCCACGTCGGATCGCGGAGGCCAGCTTCAGTCGCTGCGCCTCCCCGCCGGACAACTCCGTGGCGCTCTGCCCCAGGCGCAGATAACCGAGCCCGACCTGATCGAGCGCCTGCAAGATCTCCGCGAGCTGCCGCGGTCCGGGGAAAGCCTGTACGGCCTCGGCGACGGTCAGCTGAAGCACTTCGTCGATGGTGGATCCGCGGTATCGGATCTCCGCGGCCTCCGGCTTGTAGCGCCGGCCCTCGCATCCATCACACACCACCCACACGTCCGGCAGGAAGTGCATATCGACCAGCGTGCGGCCGTAACCGGTACATGCCTCGCAGCGACCGCCGCCCGCGGTATTGAAGCTGAACCACGAGGCATCTATCCCGCGTTCCCGCGCAACCTCGGTCTCGGCGAACAGCTTCCGGACGATATCGAAGGCTTTGCTGTAGGTGGCGGGGTTGGACCGCGGTGTCCGCCCCAGCGGTTCCTGATCGACGACGGCGACCCAGCCGAACCCGCTCAGGCCGGTGACCTGACGCACCTGATCCGTCGCTGTCCCGGCGAGTGCGGCCTCCACGCCGGTACCCAACGCGCCGAGAAGACTGCTCTTCCCGCTGCCGCTCACCCCGGTCAGGCAGGTGAGCCGGCCTACCGGGAAGCGCACGAGGTCCGCCTTCACAGTGTGCGCACTCGGCCCGTGCAGGCACACCCAGCCGGTGTCGCCCCCGATCCGGCGCCGGGTCCGTCGCAGCCGCGGGCCCGAACCGGCCAGGTAACGCCCGGTGACCGACGCCGGGTGGGCGGCCACGTCGGCGGGAGTTCCGGCCACCAGAACCGTACCGCCGTGGCGGCCCGCGCCCGGCCCCAGATCGATCACCCAGTCGGTGCGCGCGATGAGTTCGGGATCGTGTTCGACCAGGAGCACCGTGTTACCGGCCGCGCGCAACTCCAGGGCGATATCGAGCAGGTGCGCCTTGTCCGCCGGATGCAGTCCGGTACCGGGCTCGTCCAGGACGAACACGATATCGCTCAACTCGGTGCCGAGTTGCGCGGCGAGCCGCGTGCGCTGCAACTCACCCCCGGACAGTGTCGCCGCGCTCCGCGAGAGCTGGAGGTGGGCGAGGCCGAGCCGGTCGAGGATTCCGAGCCGCCGGTCGAGGTCTTGCAGAAGCGGCTCGCCCGCTTCCCGCTGCCGGGTTTCCAGATCGCGCGTGAGGCGCTGTGCCCAGCCGCGCACTTCCCGAATTTCCACCTCGACCAGATCGGGGTAGGTCAGCCCACCTATCCGGATCGACCCGGCAGTCCGGCCGTAGCCGCTGCCGCCGCAGGTCCGGCAGCGAAGCTTGCGCAGGTACGCCAGGTAGCGCTGTTTGGCAGCGGGGGTCCCGGCCTTGGCGAACACGCGCTCCACCTCGGCGAGTGCACCTCGTAGTGGCCGGCTCGACGTATAGGTCATCCGGGTCGTCTCGTGCTTGTTCGGAATCTCTACGGTCGCCGCGATTCTCTCCCCACCCGTGCCGTACAGCACGCAGCGGCGGAACTCCTCGGGCAGGGACCGCCACGGCCGAGCGAGATCGACCCCCCGCTTCTCCGCGAGTGCCGGTATGAACGCGTGTTCTCCGGAACGCCATTTCGCATACCAGGGCGAGGCACCCTCGAACAGTGGAAGTTCCGGTCGGGTGATGATCAGGTCCTGCTGTGCCTGCCAGCGCCCGCCCACCCCGTGGCAGTCCGCGCAGCTTCCTTCCGGTGTGCTTCGATCGAAATGCGCAGTCGTCAGCGGCTCCCGCTCGCCTTCCTGCGCCGGCCCGGTGCCGATCGCCGGTAGACGCGAGTACAGCAGTCCCAGATGCCCGTCGATACCGGTGAGCGTGGCCACCGTGGATCGCGGGTTGCGATTCAGGCGGCGCTGGTCGACCGCGAGCGTCGCTCCGAGTCCCAGGATACGGTCGACCTTCGGACGATTGCGCTGGGTGATGTACTGCCGAACGAAGGGCGAAAGCCCTTCCAGATATCGCAGCTGGGCCTCGCTGTGCAGGGTGTCGACCGCCAGCGAGGTCTTGCCGCTACCGCTCACCCCGGTGAAGGCGACGAGCCGCCCTTTGGGGATGGTCACCGATACATCGCGCAGGTTGTTGGTCCGCGCGCCCACGATCTCGATGGTGTCCTGAACCGTGCGAGCGAGGCGCGGTTGCGGGTGCACCGTGTTTTTTGCACCGGGATCGGTCTCTCGCGGGTTCCGGTGGTGGTCACGTCGGTTGCTCACCCGCCGATTCTGCGCGATCGCGGCCGCGACGCGCATGACAGATTTTGCGCTGTCGCCCGGCACCACGCTCGTCTGCTGCGACGGGCTCACCGACTGCCGCGTACCAGGCCCTTCCGGTCGTAGAGGAAGGTCATCACCGCGCCCAGGATCAGGCCCACGGCCAGCCCGAACAGGCACATACCGACACCGCGGGAGAGTCCGGGATTGCCGTGGGCGTCGAAGTAGAGGATGGCCCGGATCCCGAGGTAGATCTGGTGCATGGGCTCGAACATGGCAAGCCATGCCATGTACTTCGGGGTCGCCTCGAGCGGGATGGTGGCGCCGGCCGAGGGCAGGCCCAGCACGATGAACAGGATCAGGTTCAGCAGCAGGCCCGCAGAACCGAACACCGCCAGCACCGACAGTGCGGTCACGCCGACCGCGATGATCGCCAGCGTGCTGAACAGGAAGAAAGCCAAGCCGTAGTCGAAGGGCATATCCAGGAGCGTGCCGATACCCAGGAAGAGCCCGGAGACGATCGGCGCCGCGACTGCGATCACCCCCCATTTGAGCATCAGCGTGCGCAGCCGGGAATGCGCAGCGGTGGGCCGATGGACGAACCACGGGCCGTACTCGGTGGGTACGAAACCGAGTGCCGAGTCGATCATGGTGTGCACGATCATCGCGCCGGTGAAACCGGCCAGCACTACCAGCAGGGTGACGAAGAACGCCGAGAGGCCGCTTCCGGTCCCCGCGGGCAGCGGGCGGTACTGATCGGTGATCACCTCGATCGGTTCGGACAGCATCAGGCGTGCGGCGCTGGACACCTCTGGGGCGCTGCCGCCGGGCGGCGGGGTCAGCGCGGCGTTCACCGTATCGGTCAGTTGCCGGCCCACCTCGGTGTTCACCTGATCCAGGGCCTGCCGGGTCACGAGGGCCACGATCTGGGTGGCGTAGGTGCCGGTCCGGGGGTTGGTCCAGACGGTGACGGCGGGCTGCTGGATATCCCCGGGCACCACCGCGCCGGTACCGAGGATCGACAGCCGTTTGGACAGATCGCTGGGCAGCACGATCGCCCCGTAGACTTCGCCGTTGCCGAGCAGCCGCTGAGCTTCCGCGATCCCGGTGACCCGCAGGTCGATCTTGTCCGCGGGTATCTGCTGGATCAGGCCCTCGGTGATCTGATCGCCGACGTTGATCGGGGTGCCGTCCCGGATATCACCGTCGTCCTGGTTCACCAGCGCGATCGGGAAATCGTGCAGATTCTTCTCGGGGTTGACGACGTAGCCGAGGTACATGACTGCGAGCAGCGACATCAGCAACGTGACGACCACCAGCGGGCCCGCCCATACCCGTAACCCGTGCCTGCTCGCGGCCAGTGTCGCGCCGTCCCCGGAGCGGCCGGTCGTCTGGGTGCGTGAGCCCCGTTCGTCTCCGGTGCTGTCCGGCTCCATCCGTGCCTCCCTCGATGCCACAGGTCCCGGATCCCGGCGGTGTGCAGGGGTCCGCGCGGGTTTCATCGTGGCAGCTCACCGTCCAGAGAAGGGGACGGCCGGCTGGTGTGTCGGTCACTGCGCGGGTCGGGCCGGAACAGAGGTGTCCGGTGTCATGGGCCGGTCCGGGGTCCGTCCCCGGCGTGCTCTGCCGTACCCGGCCGGTTCAATGCGCCCGGGTGATCCGCTGGTAGCTCGTATGCCACAACCATTCCACCGGTCCGCGTTCGAACCGGCGCAGCCAGATATGCGCGAATAGTCCGATCACCGCGACCACCACCACATACATGGCAACCGTGAACGGGACTCGGGCCTCCGGTGCGAACCGCGCGGCGAGGCCGAATCCCCAGCCGTAGCACAGGATCGACGCCACCAGGTTCTGCAGGATGTAGCAGCTGAGCGCGGTCCGGCCGATCTCGGCCATCCGGCGTCCTACGAATCCGGCTCGGGGCCTGCGGAGATAGAACTCGGCCACCAGCGCCAGGATCGCCAGCGAGACGAACGGCGCGACCAGGTACCGGGTGATGAGTACGAGGTCGCCGCCGCCCAGGACACCCACCAGCAGGTCCAGCGGCGCCGCGACGCCGAAACCGCCGAGTACGAGCCACCGGCGCAGCCGGACACCGTCGGGGCGGAACACGCCGGCGTCGAAGAGCCGTGCACCCAGCAGGAACAACCCGATGGAGAGCGGCAGGATGAAAACGGCTTCCAGTCGGAACAGCAGCGCGTTCTCGGCTCGGAACACCACCAGGTCCAGGAACGAACCCTCCGCGTACGGATTCGGGGACAGCGGTTCGGAGCCCGAGTCACCGGTGGCGGATCCGCCGGCCAGTAGCGCGGCGGCGTACAGCGCGATCAGCACGAGATGGACGCTCAGCATCGCGATCAGCCAGCCGCCCTGCGCGCGTGGCCCCAGGGCGAGCAGGAACGCGACGATCAGCCCGGTCACCGCATACCCCATGAGAACGTCGAATTCGGCGACGAGCAGGAAGTTGAGCAGGCCGTCGAGGAACAGCAGCGCCGCCCGCCACGGATACCCGCCGGGCCACGTCCGTCCGGCGCGCCGCGCCGAGGCTTGCTGGATCGCCAGGCCGACCCCGAACATCACCGTGAGCAGACCCAGGAATTTGCCCTGCGCCAGCTGCTGTAGCACCTTCTCGGTCCACATCCACGCGTCGGCGGGTGCGGTGCCGAGCCGGGACAGGTATCCGACAATGCCCTCCGGGTCGGTGAGGATCCAGATATTGGTGCCGAGCGTGCCCAGAATCGCGATTCCGCGCAGCACATCCAGCGCTACGAGGCGCGACGGCCGGGACGGGGACGGACCGGGGAGCCGGGGGTCGGCGGCGGTGCGGGTCATGGTGCGAGCATGCGGCCGCACCGCTCGCCACGGCATCGGCCGGAAGTACGACTCGACGGATGATTCGTGGTCCGTCGCCTACTCTCGAACCCATGCAGCGCATCATCGGTATCGAGGTCGAATACGGGATCTCCACCCCCACCGAGCCGTCGGCCAACCCGATCCTCACCTCTACCCAGGCGGTACTGGCGTACGCCGCGGCCGAGGGGGTGCCGCGCGCCAAGCGCACCCGATGGGATTACGAGGTCGAGTCGCCGCTGCGCGACGCGCGCGGTTTCGATCTGAGCCGGATGAACGGTCCGGCGCCGGTGATCGACGCCGACGAGGTCGGCGCGGCGAATATGATCCTGACCAACGGCGCCCGGCTCTATGTCGACCACGCGCATCCGGAGTATTCCGCTCCCGAGGTCACCGATCCATTGGACGCGGTGATCTGGGACAAAGCCGGCGAACGAGTGATGGAAGCGGCCGCTCGGCACGCGTCCAGCGTTCCCGGCGCACCCCGGATGCAGTTGTACAAGAACAACGTAGACGGCAAAGGCGCCTCCTACGGCACGCACGAGAACTATCTGATGAGCCGCGAAACCCCTTTCAACGCGGTGATTCTCGGGCTCACGCCGTTCTTCGTATCCCGACAGGTGATCTGTGGATCCGGCCGGGTCGGTATCGGCCAGTCCGGCGACAACGCGGGCTATCAGCTATCGCAGCGCTCGGACTACATCGAGGTCGAGGTCGGGCTGGAGACCACGCTCAAACGCGGAATCATCAACACCCGCGACGAACCGCACGCCGACGCCGACAAATACCGCCGGCTGCACGTCATCATCGGTGACGCCAACCTGGCCGAGATGTCGACGTACCTGAAGGTCGGCACCACTGCGCTGGTGCTCGATCTGATCGAGTCCGGTGCCGATCTGTCCGATCTGCAGTTGGCCCGCCCGGTCACCGCGGTTCACACCATCAGCCACGACCCCACCCTCCGCGCCACCGTCGCAATGGCCGACGGCCGCGAACTCACCGGGCTGGCGATCCAGCGGCTGTATCACGAACGGGTCGCGAAGTTCGTCGAGGAGCAGGGCAACGACGACGATCGGGTGCGCGATGTGCTCGACAACTGGTCGATGGTGCTGGATCTGCTGGAACGCGATCCGATGGAATGTGCCGATCTGCTCGACTGGCCGGCCAAACTGCGCCTGCTCGAAGGGATGCGCAGCCGTGAGGGCTTGGGCTGGGCGGCCCCGAAACTGCATCTGATGGATCTGCAGTACTCGGATGTGCGGCTCGACAAGGGCCTCTACAACCGGCTGGTGGCGCGCGGGTCGATGAAGCGGCTCGTCTCCGAGCAGCAGGTGCTCGACGCCATGACCAAGCCGCCCACCGATACCCGCGCCTACTTCCGGGGCGAATGCCTGCGCCGGTTCGGCGCCGATATCGCCGCCGCCAGCTGGGACTCGGTGATCTTCGATCTGGGCGGTGATTCGCTGGTCCGGATCCCCACCCTGGAGCCTCGCCGCGGCACCAAAGCGCACGTCGGAAAGCTCCTCGACGGTGTGGATACCGCTGCTGAACTGGTGCGACAGCTCACCACCTGAGTGTTCACCCGAAGTGCCCCCGGCGGTCGCTGCCACCGGGGTGGGACGTAATCCGACTACGTGTCGTCCCGGCTGGGTAGTGTTGAAGAACGAGCACAGGGGTGCTCATGATTCGTCCGGTCCGCGAGCGCGGCCGGTCGGTGGAAACAGAGGAGGTCGGCTGCGATGGCACAAGAGCAGACCAAACGCGCCGGGGGCGGCGACGATGACGAAGGCGTCGACGGCGTAGACGCCGCGGGCCAGGAGCGGCGCGAGAAGCTGGCGGAGGACACCGACGACCTGCTCGACGAGATCGACGATGTGCTCGAAGAGAATGCCGAAGACTTCGTCCGTGCCTACGTGCAGAAAGGTGGCCAGTGACCGCAGGTGACCCCTCGCGTCTCCATCTGGGGTACGCCCTATCGTCCTTTTCCGAACATCTGCGTCAGCACGCACCGGATCTCCTGCCGGGTAGCGGATTCGACGCCCTGAGCCAGCCCACCGCCGCCGGAAAACCCGGCGGCGGTGCCGCGGGAGATATCGCACCGCACGGCACCACCGTGGTCGCCGTGTCCTATCGCGGCGGTGTCCTGATCGCCGGTGATCGGCGCTCCACCCAGGGCAACTTGCTGGCAGGCCGGGATGTGGAGAAGGTCCATATCACCGATACCTACTCGGCGACCGGTATCGCCGGGACCGTGGGCATGGCCATCGAACTGGTCCGCTTGTTCGCGGTGGAACTGGAGCACTACGAGAAGATCGAAGGTGTCTCCCTCACCTTCGACGGCAAGGCCAACAAACTGTCGAAGATGGTGCGCGACAACCTGCCGGCCGCCATGCAGGGCCTGGCGGTGGTGCCACTACTGGTCGGCTACGACCAGCAGGCCACCGATCCGGACCGGGCCGGTCGCATCGTCTCCTATGACGTGGTGGGCGGGCGCAGCGAGGAGCGGTTCGGTTTCACCGCCGTCGGCTCCGGTTCCATGTTCGCGCGGACCTCGTTGAAGAAGCTGTACACCAAGGGCCTCGATGACGACCGTGCCCTGCGGATCGCGGTCGAAGCCCTGGTGGACGCGTCCGACGACGATACCGCCACGGGCGGGCCGGATCTGCTGCGCGGGATCTACCCGACCGCGATCCTGATCGATCACGAGGGCGCCGTGGAGGTGGCCGAATCCCGGCTCGAGCAGATCGCGCGCGGTATCGCCGCCGACCGTGAGGCCGCACAGGAAGGGAGCGCCCGGGCATGACCCTGCCGCTGTATGCGTCCGCCGAGCAGATCATGCGCGACAAGACCGAGCTCGCGCGCAAAGGTATCGGCCGGGGCCGCAGTGTCGTTGTGCTCGCCTACGACAAGGGCGTGGTGTTCGTCGCGGAGAATCCGTCGGCGACCCTGCACAAGGTCAGCGAACTCTACGACCGGACCGGTTTCGCCGCCGTCGGCAAGTACAACGAATTCGAGAACCTGCGCCGGGGCGGAATCCTGCAGGCCGATCTGCGCGGCTATCAGTATGATCGCCGCGATGTCACCGGCCGGGCGCTGGCCAACGCCTATGCCCAGGCATTGGGATCGATCTTCACCGATCAGCTCAAACCCTACGAGGTGGAGATCTGCGTCGCCGAGGTCGGTTATCCGGAGCAGGAGCCCGAGTCGGTCCTCTACCGGATCACCTTCGACGGATCGATCGTCGACGAGCGCGAGTACGTGGTGATGGGCGGAACCACCGAGCCCATCGTCAGCGCGCTGAAGGAGTCCTACCGGTCTGGACTGGACCTGGCCGCGGCGCTACGCGTCGCGGTTTCGGCACTGCAGACCAGCGAAGGCCCGGACAAGGACAAACGCTCCCTCGGGTTCGGTTCACTGGAGGTGGCGACGCTGGAGCAGGCGCGCCCGCGGCGGGCGTTCCGCCGCATCGGCCGCACTGCCCTCGAGGAACTGCTGGCCTCGACCGGCGATTCCGGGTCGGATGCGCCGGAAACCGGAGGAAAACCGGACTGAGCCGTTCGGTTTCGTCTCTAGGAATAGATTCGCGGGTCGCGCACCGGATGTCGGTGCGCGACCCGGCTTTGTGTTCGGCTGTCCGTGGATCGGCGCAGTGCCGTGAACCGCCGGCCGATCCGTGCTCATCTCTGCAAAGGCGCTGACGGCGACGACACCTGGTGCGATCGCCGGCTCCACGAACGCTGGATCTTTCTTCTACTCCGTGACGGTCGGAAACTCGATCGGGCCACGCCCGGATTCTGCAGCGGCGTGGCGGCCTGACCATGCTCCTCGATGCTCACCCGCCCACCCACCTTCCGTCTACCCCGGATGGTCACCATCCGTTGTCGGGGCCCGCCCCGGTTCTGGAGCGACGAAGCGAAGGAGCGCAGCGACTGAGCGCAGGAGTGAAGAACCGGGGTCACGAGGGCTCCGACCCGCGGCGCCGCAGGCGCCGCCGAAAATACAGAATCGTTGCCAAGCCGTATACATCGGGTTTTCCGCACTGACCCGCAGGAATCATTCAGCGCTGTAACCTCGATAGTGTGCAGCGACGAATTATGGGGATCGAGACCGAATTCGGTGTGACGTGCACCTTTCACGGACACCGCCGGCTCAGCCCCGACGAGGTGGCCCGGTATCTGTTCCGCCGGGTCGTTTCCTGGGGGCGCAGTTCCAATGTGTTCCTGCGAAACGGCGCCCGGCTCTATCTCGACGTCGGTTCGCATCCGGAGTACGCCACCGCCGAATGTGACAGCCTGGTCCAGTTGGTCACTCATGACCGGGCCGGGGAGCGAGTATTGGAGGAGCTGCTCATCGACGCCGAGCAGCGCCTCGCGGAGGAGGGTATCGGCGGGGACATCTACCTGTTCAAGAACAACACCGATTCGGCGGGCAACTCCTACGGGTGTCATGAGAACTTCCTGGTCGTAAGGGCCGGAGAGTTCTCCAGGATCTCCGATGTGCTGCTTCCGTTCCTGGTCACCCGGCAGTTGATCTGCGGGGCCGGCAAAGTGCTGCAGACGCCGAAGGCGGCCACATTCTGTCTGTCGCAGCGGGCCGAGCACATCTGGGAGGGCGTCTCCTCGGCGACCACCCGTTCGCGTCCGATCATCAACACCCGCGACGAACCGCACGCCGACGCCGAGAAGTATCGGCGCCTGCATGTGATCGTGGGTGATTCGAATATGGCCGAGCCCACCACCATGCTCAAGGTCGGCACCGCCGCCTTGGTGCTGGAGATGATCGAGGCCGGGGTTTCGTTCCGCGATTTCGCGCTGGACAACCCGATCCGGGCTATTCGGGAGGTCAGTCACGATCTCACCGGCCGCCGCCCGGTGCGGTTGGCCGGGGGCAGGCAGGCCAGCGCGTTGGATATCCAGCGCGAGTACTACGCCCGTGCCGTGGAGCATCTGCGCAACCGGGACCGGGATCCGCAGGTCGACCAGGTCGTCGACTTGTGGGGCCGTACCTTGGACGCGGTGGAATCGCAGGATTTCGCGAAGGTCGATACCGAGATCGACTGGGTGATCAAGCGCAAGCTTTTCCAGCGCTACCAGGACCGATACAGCATGGAGCTGTCCGATCCGAAGATCGCCCAGCTGGATCTGGCTTACCACGACATCAAACGCGGTCGCGGTGTGTTCGATCTGCTGCAACGTAAGGGTCTGGCCAAGCGGATCACCGAGGACGACGCGGTGGACGCCGCGGTCGATACCCCGCCGCAGACCACTCGGGCCAAACTGCGCGGCGATTTCATCACCGCCGCCCAGGCCGCCGGCCGTGATTTCACGGTCGATTGGGTCCACCTCAAGTTGAACGATCAAGCCCAGCGCACGGTGCTGTGCAAGGATCCGTTCCGCTCGGTGGACGAACGGGTGGATCGCCTGATCGCATCGATGTAGCTCGGCTCTCCCCGCGCCGGTCGGACCTGGTCCGACCGGCGCGGGTGTCGTTTTCCGCCGATCGACCGACCCCGTGGCTGTTTATCCGACAGCACACACCGGGTCGTCGCTGCGGGCGATCGCGACGACGGACCTGTGCCGTCCCCCGCTCAGCCGAGCTCCGCGCTGATCTCGGTGGCCGATGACTTCGAGCGGTTCCTGTACCGGTTCTGGGTCGAGAACACCGCATGGTTCGAGGCCGGCTACGACGAGCTGGACGAGATCGATTTCTCCCCAGGCGGTTCGCGATTATCTCGCCGGTCTGCCGAAAGTCGCCTCGCCCGCAGACGAGCACGACCTATCTCGTTCCCGCTGAGCTCATCGCGGACGCGCGCAACGCCGAGGCGTAGGTGTGAATTTCGGCGACATTGCCCCACCAGAACACACCCGCCATGGAATACAACCCGGAACTCCTCTCCCTTGCCCGAGCACCCGAATGGCCGGGTAACCGTTACCGGTCCACCGGCAGGGCCCGCCGGTGGAAGAAGAGCGCCTGCGGCCGAGCTCGCCGGGGATCGGCGGCCTTTGCGCACCGAAGGTTTTGTGGTCCGACCCAGGTGATCCAGCCCCACTTTCGCCGCAACCTCCCCTTCCACTCCGGATGGTCACCCTCCGCAGTCGGGGCCCGCCCCGGTTCTGGAGCGACAGAGCGAAGGAGCGCAGCGACTGAGCGCCGGAGTGAAGAACCGGGGTCACGAGGGCCCCGACCAGCGGCGCCGAAGGCGCCGCAAATAAACACTGCATTATCCTGCTCGGGTGGCGATATCCAAGGTCGAGCGCCTGATGAATCTGGTCATCGCGCTGCTGTCGACTCGGCAGTTCCTGACTGCGGAGCGTATCCGGGAGAGTGTCGCGGGCTACGAGGACTGTGCCAGCGACGAGGCTTTCAGCCGGATGTTCGAGCGGGACAAGAACGAGCTCCGGGATCTGGGCATACCGCTGGAGGTGGGCCCTTCGGGGCGTTTTTCCACGGTCGAGGGGTATCGCATCAATCGGGACGCCTATGAGCTACCGGATATCGATCTGACCAGTGAGGAGTCGGCTGCGGTGGCCGTGGCGCTGCAGATGTGGGAGTCGCCGGAGCTGGCGGCGGCCGCGGCGGGGGCCTTGCTGAAATTGCGGGCGGGGGGTGTGCACGTCGAAACCGATACCGCGTTCGCGGCCATTCCGGCGGTGCCAGCGCGTACCCGGGGGTCGGAGCCGGTACTGGGTAAGTTGCTGGCGGCGATCGATGCCGGTCAGGCGGTGCGGTTCGAACATCGCGCTGCGAGCAATGCGCCGTATCTGATGCGCGATGTCGAGCCGTGGGGGGTGGTGACCTTGCGGGGGCGCTGGTATCTGGTCGGGCACGATCGGGACCGGGATGCGGTGCGGACTTTTCGGCTGTCGCGGATCGGGGAGGAGATCACGGCGTACGGGCCGCGTAATGCTGTGCATCCGCCCGCGGGTACGGATCTGCGGGAGATCGTCACCCGGGTGACCGGGAGTGTGCCGGTCACCGGTTCGGCGACGATCTGGGTGGCGCAGGGCCGGGGCCGGGATCTGCGCCGGATCGGCGATGTGGTGGGTAGCCGGGTCGTCGGTGACCGGCCGGGCAGTGTGCTCGAGGTGCCGGTCAGGTCGCAGAATTGGCTGGCTCGGTTGATCACCGGACTGGGTGCCGACGCGCTGGTGCTCGAGCCCGCGGAGTTGCGGGCCGATGTGGTGGCGCGGCTCCGTTCGGTGATCGACCGGACGGAGGTGGCGTTGTGAGTACCCGGTTGTCGGCGCGGTTGTCGCGGCTGCTGAACATGGTTCCGTATTTCGTGGCCAATCCTGGGATCAGCGCGGTCGAGGCCGCCGCGGATCTGGGAGTGACGACCAAACAGTTGATGGCCGATCTGAATCAGCTGTGGATGTGCGGGCTGCCCGGTTACGGTCCCGGTGATCTCATCGATCTGTCCTTCTCCGAGGAGAGTGTGCAGGTCACGTTCACTGCGGGGATCGAGCGGCCGCTGCGATTGACCTCGATCGAGGCGACGGCGGTGCTGGTGGCGCTGCGTTCGATCGTCGATCTGCCCGGGATGGTGGATCCGACCGCCGCGCATTCTGCGATCGCGAAACTGGAGTCGGCGATCTCCGGGGCGGCGCCGGCCCGGGTGTCGGGTGCCGGTCCGGCCGGTGACCCACCTGCGGAGGCACCCGCGGTGGCCACGGTGCGGTCGGCGGTGGCGGCCCGGCGGGCGTTGCGGCTGGAGTATTACTCGGCGAGCCGCGATGTGGTGTCGAACCGGGTGGTCGATCCGATTCGTATCGTCGCCGTGGACGACAACAGCTATCTCCAGGCCTGGTGCCGGCAGGCCGAGGGCGTGCGCCTGTTCCGGTTCGACCGGATCGAATCGGCGGAAGAACTCGACGAGCCGGCCCGCCCGCCGCGTGAGGCGCGCGATGCCGAGGCGGGGCTGGATCTGTTCCACGACGATCCCGCGGTTCCGCTGGCCCGGTTGCTGATCGCCGCCGATCACGGCTGGGTACTGGACCAGTATCCGATGCACCGGGTAGCGGTACACGGCGACGGGAGTATCGAGGCGACCATGCGTTTCGCCACATTGGACTGGATGGCCCGGCTGGCGCTCGGCTTCGGTTCCGGGGTGACCGTGCTGGGCCCGCCCGAACTGGTCGCGGCGGTCCGGGACCGCTCCGAGGCGGCCCTGGCCGCCTACTTGGCCGCAGGACTCGACGAGCCCGCCTGACAACCGGCGGCCGCTTCTGCGTCTGCTACCACCCGATGTGGCGGTGAACAGCGGTACACCGGCGCGTGACGTGCGGGCATCTGCCCCAGGTTGGGTTCGATGCGGCCGTTGGGCCGGGTAGCATCGAAAAGACCACAGTCTTGGGAGGTAACCACAATGGGCAGTCTGAGCATCTGGCACTGGCTGATCATCGCGGCGCTGTTCGTGGTGTTCTTCGGCGCGAAGCGGATGCCCGACGCGGCCCGCAGTCTCGGCCGGTCGCTGCGGATCTTCAAGAGCGAAGTGAGCGAGATGCACAACGACGGCAAGCCCGCGGGCACCGCCACCGCGCCGCCCGCTCCGGAACTGCCGGCCGGTCGGGAGACGGGTACGCAGGCCTCGGAGACCCGGAGCGAGTCGAAAACGCTCTGAGCTCGTATCCGCGGGTCCGGGCGTGTGCCCGGACCCGGATATGATTGCTGTCGACCCGGCGCTGCCGACCGGGCGCCGGCCGTAGCCCGCGCGGGGGACCGCCGGTGCACCGGGTAGCGCCGCAGGCCGAGCGGAGCGAGGCACGCTGATACGAGGGCATCCACACACCATGCGAATTCCGTTCGACCCCCGGCGCAGCAAGCGCCGGACCAACCCCGACGGCACCATGTCCCTGGTCGACCATCTGCGGGAGTTGCGCACCCGGCTGCTGATCTCCCTGGCTGCCGTGCTGGTCACGACGATCGTGGGGTTCCTGTGGTACTCGCAGTCGTTCTTCGGGTTGGAGAGCCTCGGCGAGATCCTGCGCGGTCCGTACTGTTCGCTTCCTGATTCCACCCGCGCCTCGCTGTCTCCGGACGGTGCGTGCCGACTGCTGGCGACCGCCCCGTTCGAGCAGTTCATGCTCCGGTTGAAGGTCGGCCTCACGGCCGGTGTGGTGTTGGCCTGCCCGGTCTGGCTCTATCAGGCGTGGGCATTCATCACACCGGGTTTGTACCCGAAAGAACGTAAGTACGCGGTCGGCTTCGTGGTGACCGGGTCGGTGCTGTTCGTGGGTGGTGCGGTGCTGGCCTACTGGGTCATCGCGCACGCATTGAGTTTCCTGCTCAGTATCGGCGACAATGTGCAGATCACCGCCCTGAGCGGTTCCCAGTACTTCAGTTTCATCATCCAGCTGCTCATCATCTTCGGGGTCAGTTTCGAAACACCGCTGCTGATCATCGGTCTGAACCTGATCGGGGTGCTGCCCTACGAGAAGCTGAAAGCGTGGCGGCGGGGCATCATCTTCGGCCTGTTCGTCTTCGCTGCGATCGTCACTCCGCAGGACCCGTTCTCGATGCTCGCGCTGGCGCTCGCGCTGACAGTCCTGTTCGAGTTGGCGGTTCAGTTCTCACGGTTCAACGACCGGCGCCGGGCCAGGATCGAGGAGAAGCAGCTGGCCGCCCTCGACGATGAGGAAGCATCGCGTATCGAGGCCCCGGGTTCGGTCGGTCGGGCGACCCCGATCCCGTCGGCCGATTCGGTGCCCACCCCGGAGCAGACGGGCCGGTCCACCTCCGACTATTCGGACACACTCTGACGGCTGCCGCGCGGTCCGCGTAATTTATCGGCGCGACTCGTGTCGGATTCCTCGATTAGTCTCGGAGCCGTGACACCGAACGCGTCGCTGACCGCCGAACTGTCCCGGTTCTCCGCCCAGCTGACATTCGAGCTGGACCCTTTCCAGCGCCAGGCCTGTACCGCCCTGGAGGAGGGGCACGGGGTACTCGTCTGCGCGCCCACCGGCGCCGGGAAGACCGTGGTCGGGGAATTCGCGGTGCATCTGGCGCTGGCCTCCGGCGGGAAATGCTTCTACACCACACCCATCAAGGCGCTGTCCAACCAGAAGTTCGCCGATCTCACCGAGCGCTATGGGCGGGACCGGGTGGGTCTGCTCACCGGCGACCAGTCGATCAACTCCGATGCCCCGGTCGTGGTGATGACCACCGAGGTACTGCGGAACATGATCTACGCCTCGTCCGAGGCCCTGCGCTCCCTGTCGCATGTGGTGATGGACGAGGTCCACTATCTGGCCGATCGGTTCCGGGGCGCGGTCTGGGAGGAAGTGATCCTGCACCTGCCGCCGGAGGTGCGGCTGGTGAGCCTGTCGGCCACGGTGTCGAATGCCGAGGAGTTCGGCGCCTGGATGGAGACCGTGCGCGGTAATACCGCCGTGGTGGTGGACGAGACCCGGCCGGTGCCGCTCTGGCAGCACGTGATGGTCGGGCGCCGGATGTTCGACCTGTTCGACAGCGAATCCTCCGATCAGCGAGTGCTGGTCGATTCCGATCTCGTCCGCTACATCAAACAGCGGGAGAACGCCGACCGGATGGAGGGCTGGGGCGGCAGTCCGCGCGGGCGCGGCGGTCCGCGGCGGTTCTTCCGCCCGATGCCGCGGCCCGAGGTCCTCGCCCGGCTGGACGAGGAAGGCCTGCTACCGGCCATCACGTTCATCTTCAGCCGGGCCGGCTGCGACGGCGCGCTGGCCCAGTGCCTGCGCTCCGGGCTGGATCTGGGCGGTTCCGCCGATCCGGCCGTGGTCGACGCGATCATCGAGAAGCACACCGGTGAGCTGCCCCGGGCCGACCTCGAGGTGCTCGGGTACTGGGAGTGGCGCGAGGCACTGCACCGGGGCCTGGCCGCGCATCACGCCGGAATGCTGCCCGCGTTCCGGCACACCGTCGAGGAGCTGTTCGTCAAAGGACTGGTCCGGGCGGTATTCGCCACCGAGACGCTGGCGCTGGGCATCAATATGCCCGCCCGCACGGTGGTGCTCGAACGACTGGTGAAATTCAACGGTGAGACGCACGCCGAACTGACTCCCGGTGAGTACACCCAGCTCACCGGCCGGGCGGGGCGGCGCGGTATCGATGTGGAGGGTCACGCGGTCGTCCTGTGGCAGCCCGAGGTCGATACCAGCGCGGTCGCCGGTCTCGCCTCCACCCGGACCTATCCGCTGCGCAGTTCCTTCAAACCCGGGTACAACATGTCGATCAACCTGATCGATCGGCTCGGTACCGAGGAGGCCCGGCTGCTGCTGGAACGTTCCTTCGCCCAATTCCAGGCCGACAGGTCCGTGGTGGGCCTGGTCCGCGGGATCGAGCGCAATGAAGGTCAGTTGCACAAGCTCGCCACCCAGCTGGGTGGGGAGGGCGGCGACTTCCTGGAGTACTTCGGGCTGCGGGAACGGATCAAGCAGCGGGAGCGCCGGCTCAACCAGCAGACGCGGACCGATCGCCGGACCGCGGGCGTCGCCGCGCTCACCGAACTGCGTCGCGGCGATGTGGTCGCCATCGGCGCCGGACGCCGGGCCGGATTGGCCGTGATCCTGGAACCCGACGCCACCCCCGGCGACCCACGGCCGTTGGTACTCACCGAGGACAAATGGGCCGGCCGGGTCTCGGTCGCCGATTTTCCGATTCCGGCGCAGCCGCTGGGCCGGATGCGGTTGCCGCGCCGGGTCGATCATCGCACCGCGCGTATCCGCCGCGATCTCGCCGCGGCTCTGCGCAGTACCGGGATCACCGCACCGCACCGGCCCCGCCGCGATAAGCGGGCCGCGGGCGCCGACGATGTCGAACTGTCGGCCTTGCGCCGTGCGATGCGTGCTCATCCCGCCCATTCCCGGCCGGATCGTGAACAGCTGGCCCGGATCGGGGAGCGCTACAACCGGGTGGCCCGGGAGACCGAGTCGATGCGGCAGAAGGTCGCGACCACCACGAACTCGCTGGCCCGCACCTTCGACCGAATCGTCGGCCTGCTGGCGGAACGCGGATTCGTACACGACGGGGAGGTCACCGAGGACGGGCGGCGGCTGGCAAGGATCTATGCGGAGAGCGATCTGCTCGTCGCCGAATGCCTGCGGCAGGGCCTGTGGCGCGGGTTGGGTCCGGCCGAACTGGCAGCCGTGGTGTCGGTTCTGGTGTACGAATCGCGTTCGGAGGGCGGCTATCTCGGGGCCACCGGGCCGACCGCGCCGATCCGGCGCGCGGTGGCCGACACCATCGCCGAGTGGTCACGGTTGCGCAACGACGAGTCCGAGCACCGGTTGGCGCCCAGCCGCGAGCCCGATGTCGGCTTCGTCGGCGGCATCTACAAATGGGCACGGGGTGATGCCCTGGCGGATTCGCTGCTGGCGAGCGGCGATCAGGGTACGCCGCTGTCGGCCGGTGATTTCGTGCGCTGGTGCCGGCAGGTGATCGATCTGCTCGACCAGATCCACAGCACCGCGGACGACACCGAGGTCGCGGCCACCGCGGCCAAAGCCGTCCGTGCTGTTCGGCGTGGTGTCGTCGCGGTGGACGCAGCGTGAGACCATCGATTGTGATTTGATTTCAACCGCACGCGGGGGGCTACCGTGTGTTCGACGAGGCGAGTGGAGGCAACCAGATGAGCGGGCCGTACGGACCGAACGACGCCCCGGGCCCCGGGGAGGGACGTAACGATCCCACCCAGGTCTGGGGTGGGCAGCAGCCGCCCGGCGCGGCACCGCAGTGGGGGAATCAGCCACCCGCGCAGCCCCCGGTGAATCCGCCCGATCCGCAGCAGGCGCAGCCCACTCAGCAGTGGGGTAACGATCCGGGTGGCCAGCAGTGGCAGCCCGCGCCGCCGCCTCAGCAGCAGTGGAGCCAGCCGCAACCACAGCCGCAGCAGCCCCAGCCGTGGGGTGAATCCAACCCGCAGCAGTGGGGCCAGCAGCCGCCGCAGCAGCAGTGGGCCGATCCGAACCAGCAGCAACCGCAGTGGAGCGATCCCAATCAGCAGCAGTGGGGGCAGCAGCAGCAGGCCCAGTCCGGGCAGTGGGGTCAGCCGAATCAGCAGCAGTGGGCGCCGCAGCAGCAGCCTTCCGGCGGCGGTAAGAAGACCGGGCTCATCATCGGCCTGGCGTTGCTCGCGGTGGTGATCGTCGCCGGTGCCGTCGTCGGCCTCCTGACTCTCACCGCCAAGGACCAGCTCGATCAGGCCGCTGTGCAGACCGGTGTCGCGAAGGTCCTGTCGGAGTCCTACGGCATCGAAGACGTCAAGGACGTCCAGTGCCCCGCAGGCCAGGACGTCGCCGTGGACGCCACTTTCACCTGTGATCTGAAGGTCGGCGGCGAAGCCAAAACGGTCAATGTCAAGATCACCAAGGACGACGGTACCTACGAAGTCGGCCGCCCCAGCTGACTCCGCTGATCGAGAGACCCGCCGGACGCTGCCCTCCGGCGGTTTTCTGCTGCACGGCCCGCCATGGATCAGGTCGGGTTCGCCGGAGTGGGAGAAGTGGCGGACGGCGATTCAGAACCTTCCAGAGCACCCAGAGCACACTGGGCCGGTAGGACCCTCCGGACCGCCGTCGAAGGCGACGAACGGCGCGCGAACTGTGTGGTGCCGGATCAGGCGCAGTGTGCGAGCGCGGTGATCAGGCGGGCGACCGGGCTCTCCGCGTTGTAGGCCCGGGCCAGGTCCTGCAGGGCGTCGGCGTCGGCGGGAATGGGGTGCAGGATATCGGGCCGGGACAGGATGACGTCGGCATCGCGCACCACCCGCACCACCGGTGCCGCGGCGTCCAGATAGTCGGCTGCCGCCCGCAATTTGGCGCGGACCCCTTGGGCGAGGTCCGCGCCGGGATCGGCGACGGCTGCTCGTAGTGCCTCGAGCGAGCCGAACCGGTCGATCAGGGTGGCGGCGGTTTTCTCGCCGATTCCGGCAGCACCCGGCAGGCCGTCGGAAGAATCCCCGCGCAGCGTCGCCATATCCGCGTAGGCGGGGCCCGCGTTCTCTTGTGGCACACCGTATTTCGCCGCGACTTCGGCCGGACCGAACAATTCCGCCTTGGCCAGCCCCCGGCCCGCGTACAACACCCGCACCGGCGGTGCGGGGGTATCGCGTACCAGTTGCAGCAGGTCCCGGTCACCGCTGACCACGATCACCGGGTCGGTGCGCTCGGTCGAGGCCAGGGTGCCCAGCACATCGTCGGCTTCCAGGCCCTCCGCGCCGCCGGTGGCGATACCTGCGGCCGCCAGTACCTCGAGGATCATCTCGACCTGCGGGGTGAGCCGGTCCGGCACTTCCTCGGCGCCCGGTTCGGCCGTGGCGGAGGTGTCGAGGCGGTGGGCCTTGTAGGTGGGCACCAGGTCCACCCGATACTGCGGCCGCCAATCCAGGTCCAGACACACCACCAGCCGGGCGGGGTGATGCTTGGTGATGAGGGAGGCGACCATATCGGTGAACCCGCGCAGCGCGTTCACCGATCGGCCGTCGGACGCGGTGATCTTGTCCGGGATCGCGTAGAAGGCCCGGAACCACAGACTCGCGCCGTCCAGCAGCAGCAGCGGACGCGGCGTGGATTCGGTCGTAGTCACCCGGTGAATCTACAAGGCGCCACCGACGTATCCGATGTGCCGCCCCCTGAGCGCGGGGTACCTTCGAGATCATGAGCGCGCACACGGAGTCACGGTTCGCGGCGGATGTCTACGGGCAGCGATTGGAGCGGGCGGTGCAGTTGATCCGCGACGCCCATCTGGATGCCCTGCTCATCACCCCCGGCCCGGATCTGCGATACCTCATCGGATCGGCGGCCCAATCGTTCGAACGGTTGACCTGTCTGGTGATCACCTCCGACAAGGCCACGCCGTCGGTGGTGATCCCGAAACTCGAGGTGTCCGGGCTGCGGGATTCCGCGGTGGACGAACTCGGGTTGCGGGTACTGGACTGGGTGGACGGGGTCGATCCGTACCAGCTGGTCCAGTCGGCGCTGCATATCGGCTCCCGCGTAGCAGTGGCCGATTCCATGCCCGCACTGCATCTGCTGCCGCTGGCGCGTACTTTCAGCGGGCTCCCGGTTTCGGCGACCCCGGTGCTGCGCGAACTGCGCATGACCAAGGACGACGCCGAGATCGAGGCGCTGCGCCGGGCGGGCGCCGCCATCGATCGGGTGCATGCCCGGATGGGGGAGTTCCTGCGGGTCGGCCGCACCGAGGCCGAGGTCGGCAAGGACATCACCGATGCCATCGTGGCCGAAGGTCATACCGAGGCGGCGTTCGTGATCGTGGGCAGCGGGCCCAACGGTGCCAACCCGCATCACGAGGTATCCGATCGCCGGATCGACGCCGGTGATGTGGTGGTCATCGATATCGGCGGGCCGGTGGACCCCGGCTACTACTCCGATTCCACCCGGACCTATGTGCTGGGCGAACCCGATCCGGAGATCGCGGCCCGCTGCGCGGAACTGGAACGCGCCCAGGCCGCCGCCGTCGCTGCGGTACGTCCCGGTATCCGCGCCGAGGCCGTCGACGCGGCAGCCCGCGAACCACTGGAAGCCGCCGGGTTCGGGCCTGCGTTCGTGCACCGCACCGGGCACGGTATCGGCCTGTCGGTGCACGAGGAGCCCTATATCGTCGCCGGTAACGAGCTGGAGTTGCGGCCCGGGATGGCGTTCAGCATCGAACCCGGGATCTATTTCCCGGGCGAGTGGGGCGCCCGGATCGAGGACATCGTGGTCGTCACCGAGGACGGATGTGTCTCGATGAACGAGCGTCCGCACGGGCTCACCGTCCTCCCGGCCGACGGTTAGCGGATTGCGCGCGACCGGTGGCCGACCGGGTCAGCCCTCGCGTAACCGGACCCCGCACAGCACCCGCTGCACCTCGATGGCCAGTACCACCCGGGTCGGGTTCTCCCGCGGCACCCGGTAGCGCTCGGCGTAGCGTCGTTCGGCCTCCCGCACCGCGGCCGGGTCGTCGAGTACGACGGCCGGGCCCTCGAGGGTGAGCCAGCGGGCGCCGTCCACCTGACCGACCGCGGCATAGCCCGATCGGCGCACATTACGGGCCTTGACCGAGGCGCCGTCGGTGATCACCCGGGCCAGACCGGCGCCGGGGTCCCAGGTGAAACCCACCGGCACCACGTGCGGAGTGCCGTCGGCACGCAGGGTGGTGAGGGTGGCCAGATGCCGTTCGGTGAGGAACTCGACGGCCGCCGGGGACAATTCGACAGTACGCAGCGTCATGGATCGACCGTAGCGGGCGTCGCACCGGCCTTGCACGTCTCCCGGTTCTCTCCGCCGGTTCGGGCGGATGACAGACTGAGCGCATGGTTGTGCGTCGAACACGAGGGATCGACCCGGGCACGGTGCTGGTGCTGGGTGGGCGCAGCGAGATCGGCCTGCAAGTCGCGTTGCGGCTCGCGCCCGGGCGGGCGGTGGTACTGGCCGCGCGGCGCTGCGAGGATCTGGACTCCGAGACCGCGGCACTGACCGCCGCCGGGGCGACCGCGGTGTATCCGGTGGAATTCGATGCCGACGATACCGCTGGTCATCCCGCGTTGCTCGGTAAGATCGCGGCCGATTACGGGCCGATCGGGGTCGCGGTACTGGCCTTCGGAGTGCTGGGCGAACAGAGCCGCGCCGAGGACGATCCCGCCCATGCCCTGGCGGTGGTGCATACCGATTACACCGCCCAGATCAGTGTGCTGACCGTGCTCGCCAACGAAATGCGTGCCCGGGGCAGCGGCCAGTTGGTGGTGTTCGGTTCGGTGGCGGGGATCCGGGTGCGGCGCGCCAATTATGTCTACGGGTCGGCCAAGGCCGGATTGGACGGTTTCGCCTCCGGTCTGGCCGACGCGCTACACGGCACCGGTGTACATCTGCTGCTGGCCCGGCCGGGATTCGTGACGGGCCGGATGACCGAGGGGATGAGCCCGGCCCCGTTCTCGAGCACCCCGGACCAGGTCGCTGCCGCGGTGGTGACCGCACTGGGCCGCCGGACCACGCGCGTGTGGATTCCGGGAATCCTGCGCCCGGTGTTCTTCGGGATGCGCCTGCTACCCCAGGCCGTCTGGCGGCGGCTGCCGCGGTGACCGCCGACCCCGCGCTCACCTGGGCGGGGCCGCCGATTCCGGTGGTGGGTATCGGCGCCGACGGCTGGGCGGGACTGTCCGAACGGTCCCGAGGGGAACTGCGCGACTGCGCGGTGCTGTTCGGTTCGGCCCGCCAGCTCGAACTGCTCCCGGACGAGGTGACCGCGCGCCGGGAACCGTGGCCGTCCCCGCTGCTGCCCGCCCTGCCCGGTCTGCTGGCCGATTATCGCGATACCCACCTCGGCGTGCTCGCCAGCGGTGACCCCATGTTCTACGGGATCGGCGTCACCCTTGCCCGGTTGCTCGGCCCGGGCTCGCTGCGGGTCTTCCCACAGGCGTCGGCGGCGTCACTGGCATGCGCCCGGCTGGGCTGGCCGGTCGCGGAGGTGGGAATCGTCAGTGCTGTCGGCCGGCCGCTCGAACGTCTGCTGCCCGAGCTGGTCGAGGAGCGGCGGGTGCTGGTGCTCAGCGCCGACGCCGCGACGCCGGCGCAGGTTGCGGAATTGCTGCGCGACAACGGTTTCGGGCCTTCGGCGCTGACCGTGTTGGAGCAGCTGGGCGGGCCGTCCGAACGCCTGGTGTCCGGCATCGCCGGCACCTGGCGCGAACCTCCGGGCGACCCGCTCAATATCGTCGCTGTCACCGCATCGGCCGAGTCCGGGCGCACCCGCCTCACCCGGCTACCCGGATTACCCGACGGTGCCTACGGCGGTGACGGGCAACTCACCAAATCCGAGATCCGGGCCCTCACTCTCGCGGCGCTCGCGCCCGGACCAGGTGAAACGCTGTGGGATATCGGTGGGGGATCGGGCACTATCGCCATCGAATGGTGCCGTGTCCACCCCGCCTGCCGGGCGGTCGCTTTCGAGATCCTGCAGCGGCGCCGGGACCAGATCCGCGCCAATGCCGCCGGGCTCGGTGTCCCCGATATCGAGGTGCGCGGCGAGGCCGTGGCCGAACTCGCCGGGGGCGCCGCGCTGTCCGGCCCCGACGCGATCTTCCTCGGTGGTGGCCTGACCACGCCGGGTTTGTTCGATCACTGCTGGTCACGATTGCCCGCCGGGGGACGCCTGGTGGCCAACGCGGTCACCGCGGAGTCGGAGGCGCTACTACTGGACTGGTCGGCGGCGCACGGCGGTGGCCTGCGCCGCTTCCAGGTCTATCGCGGCGAACCGCTGGGACGCTTCACCACGTGGCGGCCGCAGCTACCGGTGACCCAGTGGTCGGTGGTGAAGGGCTTGTCCGGGAAGACTTCCCGTATGTGACAACCCGAATGGACGAATCGGGCATCGGGAGTAAGGTCACGGGAGTTCCTAGCGTGGGTCAGGCGGATTCGCGCGTGACGGGGAGATCGATAGTGAAATACAAGAAGTTCGCCGCAACCGCAATCATGGCGGCCGCGGCCACCGGTATCGCCGCGGGTACGGGCTACGCGGCTCCCGCTCCGGCGGCGCCCGCTGTCGAGCAGCAGGAGAACGCGGTTCCGGAGGTCACCGGTCACGATCGCGGTGTCGACTACAACCTGGCGCTGGCTCAGACCGGGAAATCCCTGGTCACTACGGTATCCGGCGGTGCGTTCAGCCTGGATGCCACCAACAACGCGGTCGTCCTCAGCAACGTTGCCGGTGAGCGCCTCACCAGTATCCCGCTCACCCAGGTGACCAACGGCCAGGTGGTCGCGGTCGCCGCGTCCATCGACGAGGGCAACAGCCGGTTGACCTTGACCCCGCAGGCCACCCCGGTCGCGGGCGCACCGTCCCAGGCGCAGTTCATCGGCTCCCAGCAGTGGTTCATGAGTGAACTGCAGGCGGCCTCGCTGGGCGCTGCCGTGGGTGCCGCCATCGGCGCGGGTATCGGGTTCCTGTTCCTGGGTGTCGGCCTCATCCCGGGTGCCATCATCGGTGCGGGTATCGGCCTCGCCGTCGCCGGCGGCCCACCGCTGCTGGATTCGGCCATCGCCTACTTCAGCGGCCAGCCCTGAGAATTCTGCTGCTGGGCGGGACCGGGGAGGCCCGGGAACTCGCCCGACTGCTCACCGGCGAGCGAGAACACGAGATCGTGTCCTCGCTCGCCGGTCGCGTATCCGACCCGGTCCGGCCTGTCGGCGAGGTGCGGATCGGCGGGTTCGGCGGGGTCGAGGGCTTACGGAAATGGCTGGAGGACAATCGGACAGAGCTCGTCGTCGACGCCACCCACCCGTTCGCGGCCACGATGACCGCGCATGCCGCCCAGGCCACCGCGCAACTTGGTGTCCCCATGATCCGGTTGAACCGGCCGGGCTGGACCGCCGAGCCCGGTGACCGCTGGTACCGGGTCCCCGACCTCGCCGCCGCCGCGAGCACGTCCACCGAACTGGGGGACCGGATCCTGCTGACCATCGGCCGGCAGGGGATCGCGGCCTTCGCCGGCTACCCCCGGCCCTGGTATCTGATCCGTACCATCGACCCGCCCGAAGGCCCGCTTCCGCCGCGGCACGAGATCCTTTCGGCGCGTGGACCGTTCACCGTCGACGAGGAGTCCGGCCTGCTGGCTCGGCACCGTATCGGTGTGGTGGTCACCAAAGACAGCGGCGGTACGGCCACAACCGCGAAACTCACTGCGGCGCGTACCGCAGGGATCCCGGTGGTAGTTGTGGACCGGCCGCCCCTCCCGTCCGGGGTCACCGTGGCGGGCACGGTCGAGGAAGTGCGAGAAGCGTTGTCCGCGTGCACCACCGAGAATCCGGCAGGCGGCAGCGCCGAAGATCGATGATCGGTGGCGCCACCGGTTTCCGGGTTGTGCACGGCAGGGTTCACGAGCCGAGTATCTCGGGTAGTCGATCGAACCAGTCCAGGACCGCGCGTTCGTATCCGATACCGAATTCGAGTGTCGCCCGGGAATGCGAGGGCAGATCCGGGACTGTTGCCTCGGCGCGATAGCGGTCCAGCCGTTCCTGATGGATCTTGCGGGCACTATCGATGATCGAGGTCAGATGCGCGCCCTCCAGATGACCACCGAAATGCAGGGTCAGCAACAGCGGGAAGCGGATGGTCTCAGGATTCGGATCGCGGGCGATCCATTCGGCGAACTCGGCGCGCCCCGCGTCGGTGATCCGGTACGGAGTGCGTTCCCGCGCACCGGTTTCGCCCTTGACCACCAGACCCGCCGTGTCCATGGCGGCGAGTTCCCGGTAGACCTGACTCTGCGTGATGGTCCAGAAATCACCGATGGTGTCCTGGGCCGTTGTCACCAGATCCCAGCCCGACATCGGTCCCTCGTGTAGAAACCCCAGAAGTGAGGCGGCCGTGGAGTTCAGCGGCCGCTTCTGTTTGCCGTTCACCACGTTGTCCTTCCACCGACTCTATTCCATAGTGGAATGCTATCGGATGAGGCGGACTCAGGTGAGATAGCGGCGCGCGGTGTAGACCCTGGTCTCGCCGTCGGTGTCGACCACCGCGGTGGTGGAGGCCCCGACGATCAGCAGGGTCCGCATATCGACCTCGGCCGGTTCCAGTTCGCCCAAGGTCATCACCCGCACCGATTCCTGCGGCCCGCCCACATCACGACCGAGCACGACCGGGGTTTCCGGCGCGCGGTGTTCGAGCAGGATGTCCTTCATCGCACCGACCTGCCAGGTGCGCTTGCTCGAGGCGGGGTTGTACACCGCGATCGCCATATCCGCGGCGGCGACGGCCGCGAGCCGCGCGGCCACCACATCCCACGGCTTGAGCCGATCGGAGAGGGAGATGGTGGCGTAGTCGTGGCCGAGCGGGGCGCCGACCCGGCTGGCCACCGCGTTCGCCGCCGTCATCCCGGGCAGTACCCGTACCGGCACTCCCGCCCATTGCGGGTCCGCGGATTCCTCCAGGACCGCCGCCGCCATGGCGAACACCCCCGGATCCCCGGAGGAGACCACCGCGACCCGGCCGCCGCGTCGGGCCAGGTCCAGCGCCATGGCGGCACGTTCGGACTCGACCCGGTTGTCGCTGCTGTGCCGCCGCTGACCCGGGCGGACCGGGACACGGTCGATATAGGTCGCGTAGCCGACCAGGTCGGTGGCGGCGGCGAGCGCGGCGGTCACCTCCGGAGTTGTCCAGCGGGTATCGCCCGGGCCCAGACCGACGACCACCACCTCACCCACCCCGGACGCGTCGCTGCCCGAGATGGCCTCGGATATCCGGGTCCGGCCGGCGCGCTCGACCGGTTCGGCACCGGTCGCGGCAGGTCCGGCCGGGATCGGTGTGGTCGGTTCGGGACCCGGGACGATGGTGATCGCGAAGTACGGGACCTGGGAGTCGTCCACGTCTCCGGCGGCGAGAACCCGCTCGCGTCCGGTGCTGGCCCGCTCCACGTAGTAGGCGCGATCGAGGCGGCCGGAATCGGCGAGGGCCTTCCGGACGGCCGGGTAGGTTCGGCCGAGTTTCATGATCGCGGCCGCCTCGCTGTCGGCGAGCCTGCGGGTGAGTTCGTCGGCGGGCAGCGTCGCGGGCAGCACCGTCAATACCTGCTCGCCCTCCACCAGCGGAGTTCCCAGCGCAGCCGAGGCCGCGCTCACCGAGGTGATACCAGGGATGATCTCGGTCTCGAACCGGTCGGCCAGCCGCCGGTGCATATGCATATAGGAGCTGTAGAACAGCGGGTCACCGGCAGCCAGCAGCGCCACCGACCGGCCCGCCGCCAGATGGGCGGCCAGCCGTTCGGCGGCCGCGGTGTAGAACTCGTCGATCGCGCCCTGATAACCGCCGGGATGGTCGGTGGTCTCGGTGGTGACCGGATAGATCAGATGTTCCTCGAGCTGGCCCGGCCGCAAATACGGCTCGGCGATACCGTGCGAGATACTGCGACCGTGCCGCGCGCTGTGGAAGGCGATCACATCGGCGTCGGTGATCACCCGCGCCGCCTTCACCGTCACGAGCTCCGGATCGCCGGGCCCGAGCCCGACCCCCCACAGTTTTCCCGCACGCACTGTCATTCCGCTTCGCTCGCAATCGCATTCAATGCCGATGCGGTGATCGCGCTCCCGCCACGCCGCCCGCGCACCGTCAGGTATTCGACTCCGCGGCTCGCGGCGAGCGCCTCTTTCGATTCGGCCGCGCCGACGAAGCCCACCGGTATCCCGAGCACCGCGGCGGGTTTCGGTGCTCCGGCGGCGATCATGTCCAGCAGATGGAACAGGGCCGTCGGCGCGTTGCCGATGGCCACCACCGCACCGTCGAGCCGCTCCCGCCACAGTTCCAGCGCCGCCGCCGACCGCGTTGTACCGAGTTCGGCCGCCAATTCCGGTACGCGGGGGTCCCGCAGCAGGCAGAGCACCTCGTTGTCCGCGGGCAGCCGGGCCCGGGTGACCCCGGAGGCGACCATGTTCGCATCGCACAGGATCGGCGCGCCCGCGCGCAGTGCCGCCCGGGCCGCCGCGACCACGCCCGGGGTGAACAGCACATCGCCGGCCAGGTCGACCTGGCCGCAGCCGTGGATCATCCGCACGACCACCTGCGCGATATCGGCCGGAAAGCGAGCCAGTTCGGCCTCGTCTCGGATGATCGAGAACGACCGGCGGTAGATCTCGGCCGCGTCGGTGACGTAGCTGGTGCGCGTGTCGGGCATGCGGACACCATATGCCGGGCATCACGCGCCGGACCGGTGCGGGTGGGCGGTGGCACCAGCGGGTCGGGCCGGGCACGCAGCCGAGAGCAGCCGACACGAGAACTCGCAGCGAATGCATCGGGGCGCCGGTCCGGCCGCGGATCACCACCCGAGCGGATCAGGTCTGCGTAACCCCGTCGGCGTTGCCCCGCGGCCGCGGTCAGTGCGGGTGTAGTGCCACCTCCGCCTCGGCGAGGCAGTACTCCCACAGCGACAGCAGTTCGCTTTCCGGATAGCGGGTATTTCGAAGATAGTGTTCGTCGCGGATCCGCCGGTCGTGCCAGAAGTGTCCGGAGAGCGGCGCCGGATCGGTGGTGGCCAGCCATACCGCGGTATCGGCGCCCTCGTCGGCGGTGCGCATCGCCGGCCGTAGCGCGGAACTGAAGCGGGGGAGGGCCGCGGTGATCCCGGGGGTGTCGACCCAGCCCGGGTGCATACTGTGCACGCTGACCCCGTGATCGGCCAGGCGTCCGTCCAGGAGCGGCCCGAACGCCACCTGGATGCGTTTGGTGCGGGCATAGGCGGTGGCGCCGCGGTAGTCGCCGCCGCGGTACTGCGGATCGTCGACGGGCAGCGGCTGGGCGTACATACCGCCCGACGCGACGAAGATGATCCGAGCGTCGCCGGAGGCCGCCAGCAGCGGGGTGAGCCGGTCGGTGAACCGCAACGGTCCGAGGACGTGGGTGGCCAAGGTCAGTTCGTTCCCGGCGGAGTTCTCGGCCCGGTCGGTGGGTAGCACACCCGCGTTGTGGACGAGCACGTCCAGCGCCTCGTGCCGCTCGGCGAGGGTGCGAACGCAGGTGTCGACGCTGGCGGGTTCGGAGATATCGCAGACAGCCAGCTCCACCTCGGCGCCGGGGACGGCGTCGAGGATCTCGCGCCGGGCTCGCTCGCCGCGGCCCGGATCACGAACCGCGAGCACGGTGCGGGCGCCCAGTCCCGCGAACCGGGTGGCGATCGATTTGCCGATTCCCGAGTTCGCGCCGGTGACCAGCGCCGTTTTCCCGTCCAGCGCGTCGGTGGGTGGATCGTCGCGAGTCCAGCAGACCTTGCGCAGGTGGTAGCCGAGGCGGGTGTAGCCGGGCACTATCGCCCGGTCGAGAAGAGTATCGACTGTTCGGATCATTGATCACACCTCATCTCGTCTGGCCAGCACGAACTGCTCGACACCCAGGTAGCCGCTACGGAACCCCGCCGCGGCGTAGGCCAGATAGAACCGCCACATCCGCTGGAACACGGGGTCGAAGCCGAGCGCGCTCACCTGGTCGGTATACCCATCGAAGCGCTCCTGCCACAGGTAAAGGGTGTGCGCGTAGTGCTCGCCCATCGAGAACCGCTCCGCGACTCGCAGGCCGGTGCCGCGGGCGACGGTATCGGCGATCAAACGGGTGGACGGCAGGAAACCGCCGGGGAAGATGTACTTCTGGATCCAGGTGTAGGTGTTGCGGGTGGCGCGCATGCGATGGTCCGGCATGGTGATCGCCTGTAGTGCCGCCCGGCCACCGGGGGCCAGCAGCTTCTCGATGGTCCGAAAGTAGATATCGAGATATTCGCATCCGACAGCTTCGATCATCTCGACGGAAACCACGGCGTCGTACTCACCGTCCACCAGGCGGTAATCGAGTAGGTCCACCTCGACGAGGTCGGCCGCGCCGGCCGCTTCGATGCGGGTCAGCGCCAGGTCGCGCTGTTCGGTCGAGAGGGTCACCGAGCGCACCCGAGCACCGCGTTGGGCGGCACGGATAGCCAGCGCGCCCCAGCCGGTGCCGATCTCGAGTAGCCGGGTACCGGGACCCACCCGCGCCGCGTCCAGAATGCGATCGATCTTCCGGTACTGGGCGTCGGTGAGGTCCCGCCATCGCGGAGCGGGCTCGGTGGAGAGGAACAGCGCACTCGAATAAGTCATCGTCTCGTCGAGGAACAAGCCGAAGAACTCGTTGGACAGGTCGTAGTGATGTGCGACGTTATCGCGGCTGTTGGCCCGGGTATTGCGTTCGGAACGGGGGTGTTTCGCGACGTAGAGTCCGCGCAGGGTCTGCAGGACCGGCGGGACCAGGTTCTCGATGTTCCCGGCGAGCACAGTGAGGACGGCCGCCGGATCCGGTGCCGACCAGTCACCGGCCATGTACGACTCGCCGAAACCGATCAGCCCGGCCGTGCCGAGCCGGACCGCGAAATCGTCCGGCCGATGCAGGACGAGCACGGGGGCCGCCGCATCGCCGGGATCCTTACCGAGGACGGTGCCGTCCGGATACTCGACGCGCAGCGGCAACCGGGACACCGCCCGCCGGAAGAGCCGCCGCGCTACAGCGGCGGTGACCGCTGCCCAGGTGCTTGCGGGGAGCCGCTCGATTTCGGGCCAGTGGAGAGTGAGCGGTGGGGTCGTGGTCGGCAGTTCGGTGGTCACCGGGACGGCTCCTCGATCGGCGAGACAGTACGGGGAACGACAGGTAGACCGCGTAACCAGAGCCGAAGACCCTGGACGCGGATACGGGCCGCGACGGCGAGCGGCGCCAGCGGCATGGTCAGGGCCGCGGCCAGGATCGCGCGGGTGGTCGCGGGCCGGCATTCGCCGGTCATCGACGCGGTGAGCACCGGATGGTCACGGTGCAGCGTGATGGACAGGCGCAGCCGGTCGTCGGGCTCGGGCAGCGCCATCCGGTACCGGCCGGACACATCGTTGAACGGTGATACATAGAACTGTTTGCCGATTTCGGCGCGGTCGTGTTCGTCGGTCCGCAGCAGGTACCGGTGCCGGCCGCGGTAGGTGTTGTGTACCTCCGCCACCACACATACCGGTGTGCCGGTACGGTCGCGGCACCAGTAGAGGGTGAGCGGATTGAACACGAACCCGAGTACCCGAGCGCTGGTCAGCATGAGGATCCGGCCGCCCGGCAGCTCGATTCCGTGCGCGTCCAGGAAGGTGTCGATGTTCTCGCGCAGGCTGCGATCCGGATCGCCGAGGTGATCGTCGGCGCGGAAACGGGCCAGCGGGCGCAGCGGGCGGGGGAGTCGCGGCAGATCGTCGAGATCGACGAGCCAGCTGTAGCTGCGATACCGGAACCGGTGCCGCACCGGCGTATGGCGCACGTGGTCGATGGTCGTGTAGGCGAGCCGGGCGGTCATGACGTCGATACGGGCCGTAGGGCGCGGTCGGGCCAGCGGGCGCCGAGCCGTTCGGCGGCTCGCAGCCCCGACAGCGCGCCGTCTTCGTGGAACCCCCAGCCGTGATACGCACCCGCGAAAGCGATACGGTCGCAGCCGATCTCACCCAGGCGCCGCTGAGCGGCTACGGAATCAGGGGTGTACTGCGGATGTTCGTAGACCATCCGGTTCAGCACCGCGGCCGGGTCGATCCGGTCCTCGTCGCCGAGAGTGACCAGGAATCGGGGTTCGGCGGATTCGCCGAGCCGGTGCAAGCGGGTGAGGTCGTAGCTCACCAGGACCCGGTCCGGTGTCGCGTCGCAGCCGGGCAGGCGGTAGTTCCAGGAAGCGCGGGCCCGCGTGGCCGCGGGCAGTACCGAGTCGTCGGTGTGCAGGACGGTCCGGTTCACCGAATAGGGCAGCGCGGACAGGACCGCGCCTTCGGCCGGGCTGGGTTCGGCGAGCATCCGCAGCGCCTGGCCGGGATGGGTGGCGATCACCGCCGCATCGAAGACGCCGACCTCGTCGCCGTCGTCGCGGATGGCGACTCCGTCGGCGAGTCGGGTCACCGCACGCACCGGAGTGGCGGTGCGGACCGTGTCGAGTCGTTCGGCGACGGCTCGGACATAGGTGGCCGATCCGCCGGTCACGGTGCGCCAGGTGGGTGAGCCGAAGACGGTCAGCATGCCGTGGTGTTCGAGGAAGGTGAACAGGTAGCGGGCGGGGTACCGCAGGGCGGTCACCGGATCGCAGGACCAGACCGCCGAGACCAGTGGTGTCAGGAAGTGGCTGATGAAATAGTCAGAGAACCGGCCCCGCCGGCCGAATTCACCGAGTGTCAGCTCTCGCGTGGGGTCGGCGTCGAGTTCGGCTCGCGCCAGCCGGTGGAATCGAGGCACTTCGGCCAGCAGCCGGAGATACCGGCCGCTGGTGAGGGTGCCCGGTCGGGGGAACAGGCCGCCGAGACCTCGGGCGCCCGCGTATTCCAGGCCGCAGCCGTCACACCGGACCGACATGCTCATATCGGTCTCCTGGGTCCGGACCCCCAGGTCGGCGAACAAGCGGAGCAGGGTCGGGTAGGTGCGGTCGTTGTGCACGATGAACCCGGTATCCACCCCGACTTCGCGGCCCGTGCTCATCCGAACCGAATGTGTGTCGGCATGGCCGCCGAGCCGGGGATCGGCTTCGTAGAGGGTCACGCGCGCCGAGCCGGAGAGGACCCAGGCGGCGGTGAGACCGGCCACGCCGCTGCCTACCACCGCGACCCGTCGTACGGACCGGTCCGTTCTGCCCTGCTCGACCATCACACTCCTCCGCTCGGCGGCCGCGGGCCGCTTCTCTGCATCGAGTATGCATCGTTTCATGGATGATGGCGACCTCGGGGGCAAATACACGACCGAACGGGTACCGTGCCGCGAGGTGGTTCGCCCTGGCCGGGGCGACGGATGGGTGTGGTGGGAAGCGTGCGGGCGGGAGGCTCAGCCGAGTCGCCGGACCGCTTCGGGAAGACTCGTCAGGCGTTCGACCGCCGCCGGAAGGATGACCGCGTCCCAGCCCGCGCCGCCGACGAACACCCGGGCCCCCGCCGCGGTGCCCGCCCGCACGCTGGAGGTGAGCGCCGTCGACTCGTGCTGCGACCACAGCACCAGGTCGGCGGGGCGGTCCAGCCGGGCCAGCGTGTCGGTCAGGGCGGCGGTGGGCACATCCGCCCCGAGCATCTGCGCGCCGATCTCGCGTTCGGCGAGCGCGGCATGCAGCACCTCCAGCGGAAGGGCGTGCGTTTCGCCGCCGGTGCAGGCGAGCACGATAGGCCTGGGACGCAACCGGTCCGGCGGGTTGTTGCGGTGCAATGCCGAGGTGATGCACCACGACAGCAGATGCTCGACATCGATGCAGCCCTCGCCGCCGAGCTGGCGGGCGACGATATCGGCGAATGCGGGGCGGCACAGCCGTTCCCAGGTGTCCACCACGCCGTCCGCTCGCAGGTTCGCGGTCAATTGTGCCGTCACCGAGCGGTAGTCGAGGGCGAACGCGGCGGTCAGCAGCGAGGCCGGGTCGCCGGGTGCTGGTGCCGGGGATCGCACCGCAGCGGCGGCGCCGGCCGCGGTGGCGCCCCCACGGATGAGTTCGAGCATCCGGTTCAGCTGGGCGATATCGGCTTCGGTGTACAGGCGGTGGGTCCCCGGCCGGTGCGCGGTGGGGCCGATTTCGTAGCGACGGTTCCAACTGCGCAGGGTCGCGGTGGGGATACCGAGCCGACCGGCGACCGCGCGGACGGTGTAGCCGGCCGCGTCGGTGGCGGAGGCGGAACCGTCGGGCATCGTCTTATTCTGCCTGTTCCGATTCGCGGTCCCGGGCCGACCCGGGACGTCGGCGTAGGAACGGCGTCCGGTCGGCCGCGCTCACCGCGTCCTCGTCGCGGTCAGGCCTGCCGCGCCGCACAGCAGGCCCCAGCCCGCGGCCACCGCCACGGCCTTGGTGCGTTGCGGCCGCCCGCGCAGCGCCACGGCGAGGACGCCGGCGTCGGAGAAATCGGCGAGGACCCGGCAGCCCGTGGCGACCCGCAGGGCGGCCGGGGTGGGTGCGAGGGCTATGCCGAGACCCGAGGCGAGATCCCGGCAGGCGGTGGTGCGCGCCAAGGCGCGGCGGCCGGGGTCGTCGTCGTGCCAACCGCAGGGCCCTAACAGCACGGCGGGGCGGATGGCCACGATAAGTCCGTAACACGCCGTAGCCGCTCCCATGAACCGGGCGAATCCAATGGCTACCATCGTTCCTCCTGTGCCGACTGGGTACGCATCGATTATGCATCCATATTGGTTAGTGTGGTCACACATCGCCGAACACTTAGGAGTTTTCCGTGACAGCACATCGCGCAGTTCGCCGCACCGCCGGCCTCGTGGCCGCCCTCATGACCTTCGGCGCCCTCGCCTCGGGCGCCGGGGCGATCGCCCAACCGGCACTGCCCCCCGGCCCGGCGCCCGTGCCGGCACTGGACCTGAACAGGTACCTCGGTGTCTGGAACCAGCTCGCCGCCGTGCCTCAGCCGTTCAACCTCGAGTGTGCGCGCGATACCCGCGCGGAGTACACACTCGATCCGCAGGGCAATATCGCCGTCCACAACTCCTGCACCACCTGGTCGGGCGGTACGAACGAGATCCGCGGAACCGCGAAGGTGAACGATCCGGTGACCGGAGCCCAGCTGCACGTCAGTTTCCCCGGGGTGCCGAGCCAGGACATGCTCGACGGCCCGACGAACTACATCGTCACCGCCCTCGCGCCCGATTACTCGTGGGCGCTGGTCACCGACCCGACCCGGCTGTCCGGGTTCGTGCTCTCCCGCTCGGCCGCACTGGACGCATCGACCTGGGATCAGGTGAAGTCCGCCATCACCGCGGCGGGCCAGTCGCCGTGTATGTACCTGACCTCGCCGACCACCGGCGGTCTCACCGATATCGCGCCGCTGTGCCTGCGGTAGCGGCCCGCCTACTTTCCGAATCGAGACAGGCGGTCGCCGCGATGACCCGCCGCGTGACCAGTAGTACGGGCGCCGCCGGTGTCCCGCTGGATAATGCCGGGTATGGCAGACGACTGGAACGACCGGATCATCACGGAATTCCGGGCCAACGAGGGCCGGGTCGGCGGGCCGTTCGAGGGTGCACCGATGGCACTGGTGCACCACCGTGGTCGGCGTACCGGCCGTGAATCGGTGACGCCGATGATGTACATGGCCGATGAACAGGCCCCGGAGGACCTGGTCTACGTATTCGCCAGCAAAGCCGGCGCCCCCACTCACCCGGACTGGTTTCACAACCTCACGACCGCCGGACAGGCCACGGTGGAGCGGGGCACGGAGACCTACCCGGTCACCGTGACGGAACTGACGGGTGCGGAGCGCGACCGGATCTACGGCGAACAGGCGCGCCGTTATCCGGGATTCGCCGAATACGAGCAGAAGGCGGCCGGGTTCCGCACCATCCCCGTGCTGGCGCTGCGCCGCGCCTGAGATCCGGCGCCTAGCGCGGACCCTTCGTGAACCTCGGATGGGCGCGGCCGGCCACCATCGGCAGTTCGACCGAGGTCCGGATACCGGGTTCGGCCGCGCAGACGTACGGGATGGAATTGACGCAGTGCGCCGCCGTCGCGGCGATACCCGGATTCTTGGCCTCCGGCGGATCGCCAGGCTCGGGTTGCCAGCCGCGAATGGTCACGAAAGTGCCCGGATCGCCGTCGATCTCGATCTCGAAGCGTTCACCTTCCACGCCGAGAGTCCAGGGTGGATCCAGGTGCTGCTGGCCCATCAGCCAGTTGACCCCGATCCGGACGACGGTCTCACCGTCGGCCACCGCCTCCCAGTGGAAGCGTTGACCGGCCACCTGCCCGGGTTCGATGGTGCCGATGGGTGATTCGATCGGCGCGGTCGCGACCGCGATCTCGTGTGCGGTGCGGATCTGCGGGAATCCGGTGAAGCCCAGAGTGTCCAGGATCATCCGGACCGATTGGCGGAACCCGCCGTCGAGCAACTGGGTCATCGGCCCCTCGGCGGCCTCGGCCGGTGTGGCACCGAACCGCATGATGTGGCGGACCACATCGGGCGCACCGTAGGTCCGGATATCGGAGAACTCTTCGCCGCGGACGAAGGTGACAGCCGCGGACATCGCCGACAGCAGCAGCGGGAACACTTCGGTGACCCCACCGGGGTCGATTCCGGTGCCGTGCAGGGTGGCCCCGCCGTCCAGGCAGGCCTGCTGGAGCGGCGCGGCCTGCTCGTCGGTGGGGTAGAACCAGCCGACCGGCGTCACCACGTTCTTCCCGGACCGCAGCAAGGCCGCTACTTCTCGGGGGTGCGGCAGCAGCGGCGCGTAGATCACCGCGTCGGCGGGGAGTGCGAGGATCTCGTCGAGGCTGTCGGTGGCCGTCACCCCGAGGGCCGGCCGGCCGATGAGTTCGCCTACGTCGCGTCCGCGTTTGTCGGGGGAATGGACCCAGCAGCCCACCAATTCGAGCTCGGGGTGATCGATGATGCATTCCAGTGCGGCCCGGCCGACCGATCCGGTGGCCCACTGGACGACCCGATACCTCATACTTCCTCCTGGTCGTGTCCCGGCCTCGGTCGTGGTGCGGTTCCCGGCCCGGTGGTCGGCCGGATCAGCGGTCCGCGTCGGTGTAGCGGATGATGCCGCGGATATTGCGCCCGGCGAGCATGTCCTGATAGCCGTCGTTGATGTCCTCGAGCCGGTACTGCCGAGTGACCATATCGTCGAGATTCAACTTGCCGACCTGGTACATCGACAGCAGGTGGGGGATGTCGTAGTGCGGGTTGCCGCCACCGAAGATGGTGCCCTGCAGGTTCTTCTGCAACAGCGAGAGCATGGCCAGGTTCAGGGTGGTCTTGTTGTCGGTCAGATTGCCCATGGCGGTGAGCACGCAGGTACCGGCTTTGGCCGTGATACCCATCCAGCTGTCTACGTCCGCACCGTGGACCTCGCCGACGGTCACGATCACCTTCTTGGCCATACCGCCCCAGGTGATCTCCGCGCATCCGGCCGTCGCTTCCTCGATGGTCGCGTAGGCGTGGGTGGCGCCGAATTTCAGGGCCTGTTCACGTTTCCACGGCACTGGGTCGACCGCGAAGATGTAGCGGGCGCCCGCGTGGACGGCGCCCTGCAACGCGGAGATGCCGACCCCGCCCAGGCCGATGACGGCGACATCCTCGCCCGGCCGGATATCGGCGGTGCGGACGGCCGATCCGTATCCGGTGGTGACACCGCAGCCGACGAGGCAGGCGACCTCGAACGGGATCGACGGGTCGATCTTCACCACCGAGCTCTCGTGCACCACCAGGTAGGGAGCGAAGGTGCCCAGCAGGGCCATCGGATAGACATCCTGGCCGCGGGCCCGGATCCGGAACGATCCGTCGGTCACCGAGGTGCCGGCGAGCAGGAGCGCGCCGAGGTCGCAGAGGTTGCGCAGTCCCGCCTGACAGGATTTGCATTTCCCGCACGATGGGATGAACGACAGGACGACGTGGTCGCCGACCGCGAGATCCTCCACGCCTTCGCCGATCTCGGTCACGATGCCGGCGCCTTCGTGTCCGCCGAGTACCGGGAACCCCATCATGGGGATCCCGCCGGTCACCAGGTGGTGGTCGGAATGGCACATCCCGGCCGCTTCCAGCTGGACCTTCACCTCGTGTTTGCGGGGATCGCCGATCTCGATCTCCTCGATATGCCACGGCTGGTCGAATTCCCAGATGAGAGCGCCTTTGGTCTTCATCGGTGAACCTGCTTTCTCCTACCGGCGCCGGCTCCCTGCGGTCTCGACCCCGGGTGTATGCACAAGTGTATGGACATCAGTCCAGACGACGATACGACACGGCGGCGGCGGGCGTACTGGAAACCCTCGGCAAGCGGTCGCCGCCCCACGCGTCGGGACGCTGAGATGATCACCTTCTATTCATCTCAGAATTTCGCACTGTTCGACGAGGAGGTCGGATCGTGGTTGCTCCGGAAATTGCCGCCCCACCACGTCTGTCGGGGCGCCGATCGGGCCCGGGTCGCTGACCTGGGAATATGCCGGAGATCTGCGGAACGTGCTGTTCCTCGGCCGTATCGGCATCCTGTAGAACATGCATCCGGCGGTGGGTGCCGCCCTGGGGGACCTTTCGAACTTCTTCCAGGGCCCGTGGGACCGCCTCATCCGGTCGCTCCCGCAGATCCAGGGCATGATCTACGACGCCGACAATGCGGCGATGGTGCGCACGGTCTGGCCGTTGCTGCCCAACCGGCTGCGGTATGCCCCTCGGGCCTATGCGGGGTATCCGGCGCGTCCAGGCCGGCTGACCTATGGTGTTCGACACAGGCCGGGAAAGGGCCGGACAGCGTACCGCACATCACAACGTGTCGATTTGCCTTGCGGGCCTGCTGATCCCGGCTCTAGGCCGCTGACCGGCGAAGACGTGACCTGGAGCACCCTCGCGGTAATGCGAAGTTAATTCCCCATTATTGGGAAGTTTCTGAATGTTCGGCTTTCGGACACCGATACCATTTTCGCATGCTCACAGTTCAGGCCCCCCAACGCAGTTCGTCATTCGTCACCGGTGATTCGAATCGGCTGAACCGATGCACGGCAGCCGCGGCGCGACCCGAACACCACGCCGCCGGATCGGTCCCGCCGTTGCCGGAGGAGATGTCGTTACGCGAGGAAGCCGAGCAATTGCGCAAGCCGTCGGCTTCACTGGCAGTCGCGGGCGTCATGGGGTTGTTGATCATCGTGCTCCTGCTGGCCAGCCATGGCAAACAGGATGACGGAGACCGTCGTTCGAGACCCATCGAGAAGACCTCGACATCTCAGCAGCAGTAGAGCGAGTCCGCCGGGCGGCCCCGGCACTCCGCGGTACAGCTGCTCAGGTGCGCGGCGGTCCGACTCGGTAACCCTCGGGACCAGCGGTGACCTCGGTGACCGTCGCAGCGGGCCGGCCGCAGCGGCGCTCGCAACCGGACCAGTGCTGTCGTCCGGCCGTCGTGATTGCCACGGCGGGGATCGGAGCATCCGTGGCCGTGGCATCGGGGAGATCCGTCCGGCCGGATTCGACAGCGGCCGCCGCGTCGGCACGGACATCGGTATGCGATCTGGCGCAGCCGGGCTGCCCCGCACACGCGGTGATCCGCAGCCACGGGGAGGCGGCGTCGAAGATGAGGCCCATCGGCGCCAGTACGCGGACAACCTGCTCGGCCGGCCCCTCTTCGAGGTCGGCGATGATCAGACTGCGCCACGGGGTGAGCAGGATCGGGCGTTCGACCGCGGCGAGGAATTCAGCGGTCCGGGCGGGCAGCGAACCCAGGCGTATGCCCGCGCCGAGCGAGACGAGATCGTCGTGTTGCGGGATCCAGCCGATCGGCGGTTCGGCGGGGCCGGTGAATTCCAGCCGGTCGGGTCCGGGTTCGAGCCCCAGCAGTGCGGCCAGTCGCGCGAGGCCGTCCTCGATCTCGTGCAGCCGCCACTGCCCGTCGGCGAGTTCGACGAATCCGTGCGCGGCCGCCAGCAGCACCTCGGCCGCATCGGCGGTGGTCACGCGGATTCCGCTGTCCCGGCCGGCGAGCAGGAGTGCGGATCGTTCGCCGCCGAGCGCGTGCAGACCGATATCCGGGCGTAGCGGGCTCACATCGCCCCGGCCGTCGTCGAGGGTGAACAGCACTCGGCCCGGAAGCGTGGCGAGCGCCGGCGAACCGAGCAGACCCGAGTCCAGCGCGGACACCAGCGGCCGGATATCGGGGTGGTCACCGGCCCGTCCGGACAAGGGGGAGGCGATGATATTGCGGACCCGCTCGTGAGTGCGGCTCGGCAACAACCCCGCGGCGGCCAGGCGTTCGGCGAGTGCACCCGCATCCCGGACTCGGCGGATCTGCACATTGCCGCGGGAAGTCAGTTCGATCGCGCCGTCCCCGAGATCGTGGGCCGCCCCGGCGAGGGCCTGTAGCTGTTCGGGAGCGAGCGTTCCTCCGGGGACCCGGACCCGGGCCAGCGGGCCGTCGGCGGCCGCGTGCAAGCGCAGGACACCGGGGCAGGAATCGGGATCGGTACGTGCCATGACCTCATCAGAGTAAGCACGTGCCGCGATGGTCGATCGCCGGGACCTGGATGGTCCAGGTTTCGGTCCCGGCCGGTGTGGTGACGACCGGCTCGGGCGGTCGCGGTAGCATCCGGGGGCTCGACGGGTGACGAGGAAACCGGTGGAACTCCGGTGCGGTCGCGCCACTGATACAGCCAGACCCTCTCCGGCGAGCACACAACCCCCCACGGGCGCGTCACCCAGGAAGGTCATCGCTGTGATTCTGCTGCTGTCCACCTCCGATACCGATCTGCTGAGCGCGCGCGCCAGCGGCGCCGGCTACCGGTGGGGTAATCCGGCCCGGTTGCTGGTGGACGATCTGCCCGGTCTGCTCGCGGATGCCGATCTGGTGATCGTGCGAATTCTCGGCGGTAAGCGGGCCTGGGAGGACGGTCTGGCCGCGGTGCGCGCGAGCGGTGTGCCGGTGGTGGCGGTCGGTGGTGAGATGGCTCCCGACGCCGAACTCATGGAATGTTCGACCGTTCCGGTGGGTGTGGCCTCCGACGCACACAACTATCTGGCGGCCGGTGGCCCGCAGAATCTGCGGCAGCTGCACAATTTCCTGTCCGATACGGTCCTGCTCACTGGGCACGGATTCGAACCGCCGGTGCAGTTGCCCAGCTGGGGCCGGCTGGAACGCGCTGTCCGGTATCCGGAATCGGTGGCCGGGAAGCCGACCGTCGGCGTCGTCTACTACCGGGCTCAGCATCTGGCCGGGAACACCGGCTATATCGATGCCCTCTGCGGGGCGATCGAGGACGCCGGCGCGGTACCGATCCCCGTCTATTGCGCGTCGCTGCGCACCGCTGAACCCGATCTGCTGGCCACGCTCCGGCAGGCCGACGCACTGGTGGTCACCGTACTGGCCGCCGGCGGCAGTAAACCGGCACTCGCCTCGGCGGGCGGTGACGACGAGGCCTGGGATATCGGTGCCCTCGCCGAACTGGATGTACCGATCCTGCAGGGTCTGTGCCTGACCAGTGGTCGCGCCCAGTGGGAGGCCAACGACGACGGATTGTCTCCGCTGGATGTGGCGACCCAGGTCGCGGTGCCCGAATTCGACGGCCGTCTCATCACGGTGCCGTTCTCTTTCAAGGAGTTCGACTCCGACGGGCTGTCCACCTATGTTCCCGATCCCGAGCGCGCCGCCCGGGTCGCCGGGATCGCGGTGCGCCACGCTCGTTTGCGGCATATCCCCGCGGAACGTAAACGGCTGGCGCTGATGCTGTCGGCCTATCCGACGAAGCACGCCCGGATCGGCAATGCCGTCGGACTCGATACTCCGGCCAGCGCTATCGCGTTGCTCACCGAAATGCGCACCGCCGGATATGATCTCGGCGCCGTCGGCGAGGTTCCGGGCCTGGAGGAACGCGACGGCGACGCCCTGATGCACGCCCTCATCGCGGCCGGTGGTCAGGATCCCGATTGGCTCACCGCCGAACAGCTCGAGGGCAATCCCGTGCGGATCGGTGCCGAGGTCTACACCGCCTGGTTCGCCACCCTCCCCGAGGAACTGCGCACCGCGGTGGTGGCGGCGTGGGGTCCGCCGCCGGGTGAGCTGTACCTCGACCGGTCCACCGACCCACGCGGTGAAATCGTTATCGCCGCACTGCGTTTCGGAAACGTGGTGCTGATGGTGCAGCCGCCGCGCGGTTTCGGGGAGAACCCGGTCGCGATCTACCACGACCCCGATCTCCCGCCCAGCCACCACTATCTGGCCGCCTACCGCTGGCTCTCCACCGATCCCGCGGCCGGCGGTTTCGGCGCCGACGCGATGGTGCATCTGGGTAAGCACGGCAACCTGGAATGGCTGCCCGGGAAGACGCTGGGTATGTCCGCGGCATGCGGTACGGATGCCGCCCTGGGGGATCTGCCGTTGATCTACCCGTTCCTCGTGAACGATCCGGGGGAGGGTACGCAGGCCAAACGCCGCGCGCACGCCACCCTGGTGGATCACCTGATTCCGCCGATGGCGCGCGCCGAGAGCTACGGCGATATCTCCCGGCTCGAACAGTTGCTCGACGAGCATGCCAATATCTCCGCGCTGGACCCGGCCAAACTGCCCGCGATCAGGCAGCAGATCTGGACCCTCATGCGCGCCGCGAAAATGGACCACGATCTGGGCCTGGCCGAACGTCCGGACGAGGAAACCTTCGACGACATGCTGCTGCACGTCGACGGCTGGCTGTGCGAGATCAAGGATGTCCAGATCCGCGACGGCCTGCATATCCTCGGCCGCGCCCCGGCCGGTGACAGTGAGGTGGACCTGGTCCTGGCCATGCTGCGGGCGCGGCAGCTGTGGGGCGGGGAGATGTCGGTGCCGGGTCTGCGGGAAGCGCTGGGGCTCAGCGAAGCCGGTGGCGAGGCCCGGGGGCGGGTCGATACCGTCGAGGCGCGGGCGCGGGAACTGGTCGTCGCGTTGCAGGCCGCCGAGTGGGCGCCCGACGCGGTGGACGGGCTCGTCGACGCGCACGCGGCCGAATTGTTCGACACCGCCGGTGCGGACCGCGCTGCCGTCGCCTCGGTGCTGCGCTTCGCCGCGACCGAGGTGGTGCCGCGCTTGCGCGGGACCGGGATCGAGATCCACCGGGTGCTGCACGCGCTGAACGGTGGTTTCATCCCCGCCGGTCCGAGTGGTTCGCCGTTGCGCGGGCTGATCAATGTGCTGCCCACCGGCCGCAATTTCTACTCCGTCGACCCGAAGGCCGTCCCGTCGCGACTGGCCTGGGAAACCGGCCAGGCCATGGCGGAATCACTGCTCGACCGCTACCTCGCCGATCACGGCGAATACCCGCGTTCGGTGGGCCTCTCGGTCTGGGGTACCTCGGCGATGCGGACCTCCGGTGACGATATCGCCGAGGTGCTGGCGCTGCTGGGGGTGCGCCCGGTCTGGGACGAGGCCAGCCGCCGGGTCACCACTCTCGAGGTGATCGACCTCGCGGAGCTGGGCCGCCCGCGCGTGGATGTGACGGTGCGGATCAGCGGTTTCTTCCGCGACGCGTTCCCGCATGTCCTGGCGATGCTCGATGACGCGGTGCGGCTCGTCGCCGAACTGGACGAACCCGCGGAGTCGAACTACGTGCGCGCCCACACCCGCGCCGATCTCGCCGAGCACGGTGACGAACGCCGGGCCACCACCCGTATTTTCGGGTCGAAACCGGGTACCTACGGCGCGGGCCTGCTCCAGCTGATCGATTCCAAGAGCTGGCGCACCGACGACGATCTCGCGCAGGTCTACACCACCTGGGGTGGCTACGCCTACGGGCGCGATCTCGACGGCGCACCGGCGGCCGACGATATGCGCACCGCGTACCGCCGGATAGCGGTCGCCGCGAAGAACACCGATACTCGCGAGCACGATATCGCCGATTCCGACGATTACTTCCAGTACCACGGCGGCATGGTCGCCACGGTGCGCGCCCTGACCGGGAAGAACCCGGAGGCCTATATCGGTGACAGCACCCGCCCGGACGCGGTGCGTACTCGCACCCTGTCGGAGGAGACCGCCCGGGTGTTCCGGGCTCGGGTGGTCAATCCGCGCTGGCTCGAGGCCATGCGCCGGCACGGTTACAAGGGCGCCTTCGAGATGGCGGCCACCGTCGACTACCTGTTCGGCTACGACGCGACCACCGATGTGATCGCCGACTGGATGTACGAGAAGCTCGCCGAGAGCTATGTCTTCGACGAGACCAACCGTAAGTTCATGGAGCAGTCCAATCCGTGGGCGTTGCACGGTATCGCCGAACGGCTGCTGGAAGCGGCCGAACGTCAACTGTGGGCGAGCCCGGAACCGGAGACCCTGGACAGGCTGCGCCAGGTGTATCTCGAGACCGAGGGCGAACTGGAATAGGCGCCGGTACGCGTCAGAGGGTCCAGCTGCTCTGGATGAAGTAGTCGCTGGTGGCGAAGAGGATCTTCGCCGCTGTCTGCTGGTTGTCGATGCCGAAGGCGACCAGTCCGTGGCGCGGTCGGCCGGGCTCCAGGAATCCGGACGGGTACGCACCGGGCACGTCGGTCAACGGATACACCGTCGTGCCGTCGGCGGTCACCATGCGCAGGTCGAGCGTCGGCAGGAAGTAGGGGTTGCCCGCGGTCTGTTCGGCGGCGACGTCGTAGACCAGGACCTGCTGACCGTCGGCGCGCGGCGCGACCTCGGTTTCGGCGGGCCGGACGGTGACCGCCATATCGCCCCCGGTGCGGACCGGAAACGTAGTGCCCAGCGGTCCGGCGGGAACCGGATCCTCGGCGACCGCCGACGGCGGTCCGGGTAGCACCGGTACCGGCTCGGCGACCGCGGCGGTGACCGAGAACAGCGGTAGAACGACGGCAGCGGCGGCCATGACGGTCTTTTTCACGTGGATCCTTCGGAGTCGTCGGCCCTCGGGCGCGATATCGGTACCGGCACGCCGTTGGCCGGGCGCTGCGAGAGGCGCCGTGGGAACGACGCGTCCCGATGAGCCGCTTCCTGGTACCGGGTACTCGGGCGGCGGCCCTCCGCGAGCCTAGAAGACAGCCGGCTACCCCCGCATCCCGGAAAACGGAACTTCGCGAATATGTGATTTTCGATCTTGCCGAGTCCATACCGTGACCCGGGCCGGGCGATCAGGAGCCGTCGGCCGCGGCGAAGAGTTCTCGGGCCGCATCCACTGCCCGAGCCAGGACTGCCGGGTCGTTCGTCAACCCGCCCACGATCTCATCGATATCACGTAACCCGGCCCGATCCAGCAGCCGTTTCTCGTTGGTGACCCATTCACCGCGCGCGGCCGCGATCGCATGCGCCGTCTGCATCGCCGCGGTGGCCAGCGCGCCGGCGGTTTCGGTGAGCCGCCCGTGCGGGACGTAGGCGGTCCGGGCGTAGTGCAGGGTCAGCGCGGCCTGTCTGCGCCAGATCGGTGGTGCGATCTCCCGCATGGCCGCCGGGAATCCGGGTCGCGGCAGTCTGCCCCGCAGCATCTGTGCGTGCGCGAGTTCGCCCACCACCAGATAGGCCGGAATCCCCGCCAGGTGGAACGCGAGCGGTTCCCACCGGAATCGGCCCAGTTCCGCTTCGGCGCGTTCGTGTTCGACCACGGTCAGATCCCGGTAGTGCACATCGACCGCGCGGTCGTCGATCGTCAGCCATGCGCCGCCGTTGAACACCCCACCCCATGCCCCGAGCTCGGACACCTCTCCGGCCCAGCCCACCGCGCGCAGGTCGGCAGGTTCGAAGCGGTCGCGGTAGTAGAGCGCGAAGTCCCAATCGCTGTCGGGCGCGTGGGTGCCCTGCGCCCGGGATCCGCCCAGCGTGACGGCGACGACGTTCGGCAGTGCGGCGAGACGGTCGGCGACCGATGCCGCGAATTCGTTGTCGGGGAGCACGTTTCCTTCCGATATCTGCCGGATCGGCCCGGCGGTTGTCACGGGTGGTCGGATTCGTCTGCGGTGACGGGGTCGGCACCCGCCGGTTCCGGGGTTCCCTGGGCGCGTAGCCGGGCCTCGAGCCCGTCCAGCAGGCACAGCAACCCGAAATCGAAGCCGATGGCGTTGCCGACGGCGGAATCCTCCGGCATGAGTGTCCGGTAGTCCGCGCGCATCTGCGGATAGTCCGCGCTGAGTTCGTCGAGCATCCGCATCACCTGGTCGCGGTCGACGGAACCGCCGTGGGCCTGCTCCATCGCGATCAACGGAACGACCTGGCCGAGTACGAAACTGGTGACGGTGCCGCTGGCGAGGTAGACGTCCAATCCTCGGAAGCCCGCCTCGGTGAACGCCTGCCGTAGCCGTTCGGTCAGCCGGAAAGCTTGCGGACCGACACTCGGTATCCGGCCGATGAGTGTCGCCGACCACGGGTGGGCCAGTAGCGCGCCGCGGAAGTTGTAGGCGAAGGTACTGAGCAGTTCGCGCAAACCGGCTGTGTGTTCCAGGCCCGCGCCGTCGACCGCCCCCCAGATCTCGTCCAGCGCGAGTTCGAGCAGTTCGTTCTTGTTCGCGACGTACCAGTAGAGGCTGGTGGCGCCCGCGTCGAGTTCGGCGCCGAGTCTGCGCATGCTGAGTGCGTCGAGGCCCTCTTTGTCCAGGATCGCGACCGCGGCCCGCACGATCTGCTCCCGGTCCAGGCCCGCGGTCCTCGGTTTGCGCGGCGGGCGGGTCCACACGCTGCTGAACTGGTCGGTCACCTCTCGATCCTAACCTGTGTCGCACAGTGTGCGATTTCATCGTACAGTGTGCGGGTGAACTCGAACACTGTACGAGACCCGCGCCGCTGGCTCGTTCTCGCCGCGCTCTGCCTGGCGCTGATGGTGCTGATGATCGACAGCACCGTGCTGAACATCGCCATCCCGTCCCTGATCCGCGAACTCGACGCCACCCCCTCCGATATCCAGTGGATCCTCGATTCCTATGTGCTGGTCTTCGCCGGACTACTGCTCACCGCGGGTAGCCTGTCCGATCGGTTCGGCCGCCGGCTGATGTTGATCCTGGGCCTGACGGTCCTGGGCGTGGGCTCGCTGGCCGCGGTGCTGGCCACCGAGCCCTGGCAGGTCGTCGGCGCCCGGGCCGTCATGGGCGTCGGCGGTGCGCTGCTGATGCCCTCGACGCTGTCGATCCTGATGACCACCTTCGACGAGGACGAACGCCGAATGGCGCTGGCCGCCTGGTCCACCGTCTCGATCCTCGGTATCGTCGCGGGCCCCACCCTGGGCGGTCTGCTGCTGGAGCATTTCTGGTGGGGATCGGTGTTCCTGCTGAACATTCCGGTGGCCGTGCTGGCGATCGTCGCCGCACTCGTGCTGATGCCCGAGACCACCGGTGAACAACGCCCGATCGACGGGGTGGGAGCGGTGTTGTCCGTCCTCGCGCTCGCCTCCACCGTGTACCTGGTCATCGAGCGGGAGTGGAATATCGCGGTGCTCGTCCTGGCGGTCGTATCCGCCGGCGCGTTCGTGCTGTGGGAGCGGCGGCAGGAGCATCCGATGCTGCCGCTGGGACTGTTCGCCAACCGCGATTTCACCGGTACCTGCGCTACGGTGCTGCTCATGGTGTTCGGTATGGGCGCGGTGATGCTGATGCTCACCCAATACCTGCAGTTCGTTCTCGGCTACGGTCCGATGAAAGCCGGTCTCGCGCTACTGCCCTATGCCCTGGCCGGGGCGGTGTTCAACGGGCTCGGTGCGACCCTGGGCAAGAACCTGGCGAACAAGACGCTGATCGTCGCGGGATTGGCCGTGATGTCGGTCGCCTTCGCGATATTGGCCACGGGCACCGGATATCTGTGGGTCCTGGTGAGCATGCTGGTCATGGGTATCGGCGGTGGTCTGGCCGGTCCGGCCGCCTACACCGCGATCATGAACGCCATACCGCTGCGGCACGCGGGCGTGGGCTCGGCGCTCAACGACACCCTCCAACAGGTCGGTATGGCACTGAGTATCGCCATCCTGGGCAGTGTGCTGGCCGGAGTGTTCACCACACAGATGCCGGCCGACGCACCCTCGGCGGCTCGTGAATCCATCGGCGCGGCATTCACACTCGGGTACTCCGATATCGCGAAGACCGCTTTCACCGAGGCAGTATCGGTCGGAGCGTGGGTGAGTGCCGGCTTCAGTGCGGCGGCCGCCCTGCTCGGCGCGATCGTCCTGCGTGCCCACCCGGCCACCGCCGCACGCGAAGAATCGCCCGCCGCGGCAATCCCGGTCCGCAATCCTGCCCTCGACGCGTGATCTGGCGAAAACAGCGGTAGCGGAGCCTGGTCAGGTCAGATCACCTACGCAGGTGATCACGGATGGTTTCGCGTCGTCGTTCCGGACTGGTGAGGTCGCGTGTCCCACTGTCGACTTCCTCGAGCCCGCCCCGCCAGTTGGTTTCCGGAGGCGGGAAAGTGGATACCTGAGGTCGTGCCGACATGGCAGCTCGGAATGTTCGCCCCGACGGGGTGGGGATCTGCTTACGGGTGGGTCGGTGGGTGTCGCGTGAAGGTAGGTGTGGATGTCGACAGTCTCGGAGCAGACTGCGCAACGGCAGTTCGCGTTGCAGGTCTATCAGGAGATGATGAAGGTCGGCGCCAGCGCGGTGGCGTATGACCCGGATGAGTTCGTCATCCGATACAACGACGGCGTGGTGCTCGATCTGAGCAACATCTTCCAGCAGGTGCGGGATTTCTCTGCCGCGGAACGACAGGTCGAGGTGGAGCGGTTCGCCGCCGCGATGCTCGCCCCAGCTCCGGCACTGTCGAGCTGGGACCAGGTCCGTCCGCTGTTGCGACCCGTTCTGCGGCCCTGCACGCACATGCTCGAAGATTCAGATTCCCGGTTGCGGCGGCCGGCTTTTCCGTTCATCGACGAGATGGTGGCAATCGATGAGCCGGGCCGGATCGTACTCCCGGCACAACAGCAGCTGGTCGAATGGGGCGTGGGCGCGGAGGAGGTGTTCGAGGCCGCGCGGCGGAATCTCGCTGAAACGGTCTTCACCACCGAGTTCGACGAGGATGCCGTAGTCCGTATCGTCGTAGACGACCCGAGCTATCTCCCGTCGTGGCTGCTCGTCCCGGGTTGGCTGGCGGCGTGTACCCGCGGCTACCGGCATCGGCCGGTGGCATTCATTCCGGATTACACGTCGTTGATCGTCGCTCCAGGTGATCCGGAACTGCTCGAGCATCTGTATCAGACCGTGGAGCAGGAAGTCCGTGACGCCGCCCGACCTCTGTCACCGCAGGCCTACACCGTCGACGACAACGGGATGGTGGTCCCACTGGATCGGGCGATCACCGGACCGTTGCCGCCCGTCGTCGACCGAGCCCGGACGCTGCTGGCCTACACCCGATACGGAGCGCAGCGCGACTGGCTGCAGCAGAAATACAACTCCGACGCGGTGATGGACGGGGACTTGAACGAGTCTGAGTCTCTCTTTGTCGCCGACATCGTGGTGGGCCAACAGAAGGAGGATGGTTCGCCGCAGATGGTGACGGTGTGGGGCGAAGGGGCACACGCGTCGCTGCCCGAGGCGGATTACATCGCTTTCGTATGTGAGGACAGGGAACAGACACTCATGGTTCCGTTCCAGGCCGCGGTGGAGATCACCGGCATCACGCCGATCCCCGGGCTTCGGCCGACTCGATACAGTGCGGTCGACTGGCCCGACCCTGTTGCATGGTCCCGCCTTTCCGAGGCGGCTGTGGCGACCGAATCGATGGATCGGGACCCGCGGAGCGTTGCGACATCGGGGGACCACATGACCTCGACAACCGACTACGACCGTTTCGTCGATACCAGCGACATTGTCACCGATATTGTGTACCGCCAAGTGGTCGATTCCGAGCTGACCGCCCGAACCATTCTGGCCGAGCGCTTGACCGACAGCCCGCTCACCGCCTTGCGGGACATCGCCCCCCATTTCCTAGGTCTCGCAGGGTATTTCAGCCGCGGCGATTTCGGTGATGGCTCGGGAATCGTCCGTTCCCACGCTGACTCGGCCGCCAACGCGTTGGTGGCCCGGTTACAGTCGGCGCGCCGGCCGGTAGGTGCCGGCTACGTCTCGATGATCATCGATGACGACGTATTCCAGATCCCGGCTACGGGCGGCGCGTCACCACCGTTGCCGGCCTCGGATTTTCTGTCCGCCCTGTGGATCAGCGTTGTCACACGCAACCCACGGCTGCTGATGTTTCTGCTGGGCAGTGCAGACCACCCCGGCTACCCGCTCGCTGAGACGAATGACTACGCGAGTCTGTGGGGGCTGGCGTGGCAACAAATCCACTGCGGCGACCCGGCAGTCCACGACACTTTGCACGCAGCCCAGAATGCCGCCCAGGCGGCGCGCGACGAGTATGCCACCCTCTGCGCGGCTCCGGCGATCCAGGCGCTACAGGCTGCCGTCGGTGGTACGCCAACCGAGTTCAACACCGCGTTCGTCGACGCCCTGCGGCAGTACAGAAGCTTCTCGGGAACGAGCGAAAGAAGCCTGATATCAGCCGGTTTCGTCGCCTGGCATCTGCTCGCACTGGCCTGCTTCGCGACCGATCGCGGTCTCCCGCTCACCGTCGCCTCGGACTACCTCCCGCCTGCCCTTCTCGATCGTGCGTGGACGCTCCCCCTCGCCGACGACATCATCCGCTACCCCAACTCGACGCACGACGATGATGGCGACCCGCTCCCTGTGCTCCGTCTCGGCGTCGACGGCCGCTGGGAGTTCGCCGGCTGGCCCAGTGACGTGAATGGAGGGTCCCGGTAGCGTCGGCCGAGGCGATGGCCGCGCAGTTCGACCGTATCCAGAGCGAAGCGATCAACTTGTGAGCGGTGCCCCGTTGGGCTGGAGTGCCGGGCCGAGCGCCTGGAGGGTGCCGGGTTTGCGGCCCTTGCCCCACCCGATCTGTGCGCGGTAGCTGCCCAGCAGTCCGCTGCGGACCATTTCTTCCTGATCACCGGCTGTCGAGGATTCGGGTTCCGGGGTCGTGCGGGGGGACACGAACAAGGCGTCGGCCGGGCAGTTCGCTTCGCACTGGAAGCAGGTTTGGCAATCGCTGTGCCGGCTGATCACCGGGATACCGTCGGCGCCGCGGTCGAAGACATTGGTCGGGCAGACCATGACGCATTTATCGCAGGCGATGCAACGCTGCGCGGAGACGAGTTCGATCACGACGCCACCGCCACGGGGATCGCCGCCTGCTCCGGGCGGACCCAGATCCGGTCCAGTCCGCCGGTGATCAGGCGATGGTGCTGACCGGGATCCTGGTCGGGGAAATCGAGTCGTTTCGCCATTCCGCGGGTCTCGGTGCGCGCCAGTGCCGCCCGGTACATCCACCGCGCGTGTGCGGTCATCGCCGCGGCCTGCCGGGTGCGCACGCGTTCTTCACCGTCGCCGCCCAGGGATTCGCGGATATCGGTCCAGATCGTGTCCAGTGTCGTCAGCGATTCGGTCAGCACACTGCCGCGGCGCAGATAGTTCTTGTCGTACGGCAGGACCTCCCGCTGTACGGCCTCCACCACGCGGCGTGGATCGCGGTCGATCCGGCGGCCCTCCGGCCGGGCACCGGCCGTTCCGATTCCGGTAAGCCGCCGGCCCGCCGCGCCGGCGCCGACTGCCAGCGCGTATCGGGCGGCTCCCGCACCGGCCCAGGTGCCCGAGGAGATCGCCCACGCGGCATTGTGGCTGCCGCCGCCGGTGAAGCCGCCGCAGATCAGTTCGCGGGTCGCGGCATCACCGGCGGCGTAGAGACCTGGCACGCTGGTGCCGCATTCGTCGGTGACGAGGCGGATCCCGCCGGTGCCGCGAACGGTGCCCTCGGCGATCAGCGTGATCGGGAATTTATCGGCGAACGGGTCGATTCCGAGCCGGTCGAAGGTCAGGAAGAAGTTCGGCTGGGCGCGGCGCATGGCCGCGCGGGCCGGTTCGTCGGCCCGGTCGAGACGGCAGAAAACCTTGTCGTGCAATAGCTCCGCGGCGATCGGGGAGCGGTTGCGTCCGCTGGCGCCTTCGAGCACGCTACCGTCGGCACGGTAGAAGGTGGCGAAATGATAGAAGGCTGTCTTCGTCACCGAGGTCCCCTCCGGCGCGATGCCGTAGGCGTTGGAGAATTCCATCCCGGACAGTTCGGCCCCGGCTTCCACGGCGAACAGTGCGCCGTCACCGGTGTTCACGTCACAGCCCAGCGCCTTGGACTGGAAGGCGCAGCCACCGGTCGCCAGTACCACCGCGCCGGCCCGGACCCGGTAATTCTCCCCGGCTTGCCGCCGATAGCCCGCGGCTCCCGCGACGGCACCCGCCGCATCGACGAGTAGTTCGGTGACCGGGCTGTGGTCGAGGATCCGCACACCGGCACGATGGACGCGAATCCGCATCCGGCGCATGTATTCCGGGCCCTGCAGTCCGTTGCGAAGTTGCCTACCGTCCGGCCCGACCGGGAACGGGTAGCGGCCCTGCTCGGCGAGTTCGTTCAGCCGGTCGTAGGTCTCGTCCAGCACCCGCGCCGACCAGCGTCGATCGGCCAGGTAGCCACCCAGGCTCTCACGGCTCGCGATAGCGGCCTCACGTTCGACGGGGTCCGGCGGGACATACCAGACGCCGGTACCGGCAGAGGCGGTGGCGCCACTGGTCCCGCAGTAGCCCTTGTCGGCGAGCACCACGTCCGCGCCGGCGCGGGCGGCCCGCAGGGCGGCCCAGGTGGCAGCGGGGCCACCGCCGATCACGAGAACATCGGTGCTCGAGTCGTGCGCATCCGTCATTCGAACCCCTTGTTTATGAGCGACTGCCGCGTCGGCGCGGGTCACAGTGACGAATGCCAGGCTGCACCGGGCAGCGCAGGCGGACAACGTTTGGAATCGCGAATAGCGCAAATCTCGTTGCCGCTCGGCGGTGTCGTCATGATCACGCAATGCCTAAACGTGTGCAGGCTCTGCTCTTCGCGCTGCTCGCGGCCGTCTCCTCGATTTCGGCGTGCGGCACCTCGTCGGAAGCCAGGACGACCGGTGCCTTCAGCCACGGCACCTATATCGTCCGCGACGATTTCGCCCGTCACCGCGACGCCGTGGCCGATCTGACCCAGGGCACCGCCCGCGCGATCCGCTGGGCGCAGACCACACCGGGCGATCAGGTGGTCGCGCAATTCAAGGACATCATCACCCGGCGGGGACGCGAAGGCGAGAGCCCGGACAAGGCGAACTACTGGAAGAGCACCGGTGTCGCCGGATCCGGTGGTGTCACGCGCGAGCGGGAGATCCAGTTGTGGATCGACTGACTGGTCCGCAACGGCGAGGTGGAGAGCGCAGCGACCGAGCAGAACATATGACCTCCACCTGGACAACTCTGCGACCACTGCTACCCACTGTTTTCCTCCCGTCCGCCGTATTCGGGATAGGTCAGGGTGCGGGTTCCCCCGTGATCGCCCTGACGGCCCGTGATCTCGGTGCCTCGGTGGGTGTGGCCGGAGTGATCGTGGCCCTCGTCGGTCTCGGCGCGGTACTGGGCGATCTTCCGGCGGGCCGGGTGGTGGCCCGGTTCGGGGAGCGACGGTCCATCATCGCGGGATCGATGATCGGCACCGTCGGTGTGCTGCTGTCGCTGCTGGCGTGGACGCCCGTGGTGCTGGCGCTCGGCGCCCTGCTGACCGGGGTGTCGAACGCGGTGTGGGGACTGGCGCGGCAGAGCTATCTCGCCGAAGTGGTACCGGTACCCATGCGGGCGCGGGCCATGGCGACATTCGCGCTCATGTGGCGGCTGGGCTTTCTCATCGGGCCGTTCGCCGGTGCGCTGGTGATCCTCGGGATCGGGACCCGCGGCGGATTCGCTGTTCAACTGGCCGGTGTGGTCATTTCCGGCTACCTGATGTCGCGGGTTCCCGACCCGTCCCGCGCCCACGATGCGCCGGTGGGCGGGGTCTCGCTGGGGACGATCCTGCGCCGGCATCGCCGGTTGCTGGTGACGTTGGGCGCGGGATCGATGCTGATGGGGGCGGCCCGGGCGGCACGGGAAGCGGCGTTACCGTTGTGGGCCGACCATATCGGCCTGGACGCCGCCTCGGCCTCCATGGTGTTCGGTATCGGGGCCGCGTTCGATCTGCTCTGTTCGTATCCGGCCGGGCAATTGATGGACCGCTACGGTCGCCGGTTCATCGCGGTGCCCTCGCTGCTGATCATCGCGCTGTCCTATTTCCTGCTCCCGATCTCGCACAATGTGTGGACTATCGGTGCGGTCGCGGTGATCATGGGTATCGGTAACGGGTTCGGTAACGGCGTGATCATGACATTGGGGGCAGATATCGCACCCGCCGCCACCCGCGCGCAATTCTTGGCGGCCTGGCGGCTCACCCACGATTTCGGAATGTTCCTGGGTCCACTGGCCGCGGGCGTCGCCGCGACGGTGGTCGCACTGGGGCTCGCGGTCGTCGGGCTGGGCATGGTGTCGACGACCGGTGCGGCGGTGATGTACCGGTACATTCCGCGGTTCGTCCCCGCACCGGCACGGGGCGTTGCCGATGCCGTGCCGGTGCGGACGAGTACGCACTGAGCCGGGGAACTCGTGATCGATACGACGCCGCTACGGTGCGGTAGCCGGCCGGATCCGGGCCGAATACGTGTGAATGGGGTACGACGTCACATACGCCGATCGGTACGCGCCGCTCACGGATCTTGCCGGTGGCCGTTATCCGAGGCCGACGGTACCGCGCCGGCCGTGGCGAGCTGCCCGGGTCCGGGTGTACGCATCGGTTTCCGGAGCAATGCCGCCAGCTTCGTCAGGTGCGCGCACGGGGGTGTGGTCCGCCAGATCAACGCGAGTCGCGATTCTTCGTCGAATCCGGTGACGTGGACGTAGCGCAGGTCGGACCGCGGGTTCCGCTCGGCGACCGGGCTACAGACGAGCATCGCGTACCGTCCGGTCGCGGCAAGAGTCAGCCCTTCCTGGAGCGTCGCCGCATCGACCGTTCCGGTGATCGGTTTCCCGAGCGGCGTGAAACGCGGGAAGTGCACATCCTGCCAGTATTCGGGGGCGGGGCCGTCCACCGCTACGAGATCGACAGCGGCCAGCGCTTCGGCGTCGATACGCTCCACACCCGCCAGGGGGTGACCGTTCCCGACGGCCAGCATCCGGGGCGCGGGCGGGAAGATGTAGCCGACCGAAAGCTCCGGCTCCCGCACCGGCAGCAGCGCTACGGCGGCATCGATGTGACCGCGTTGCAGAGCCCCGAAGGGATCGCCGAGCGGTAGCTCTCGCAGTGAGAGCGCCACATCCGGGTTCTCCCGGCCGAAGCGGGTCAGACCCGCGGTGATCGTCTCGTAGGCGATGCCTTGGAAACCTATGCGGATCGGGTCGGCCCGCACGGCGTGCTGCCGCGCAGTGTCGACTACCTCGGCCAACCGGGTGTACGCAGGGCCCATCCGGTCCACGAATTCGGCGCCGGCATCGGTGAGTGCCACCCGGCGGCTGGTGCGGTCCACGAGCTGCGTCCCGATTTTGCGTTCCAGCGCGGCGACGAGTTGGCTGACCCGGCTCTGCGAGACCCGCAGTCGCTGTGCCGTCCGGCCGAAGTGTAGTTCTTCGGCGAGTATCAGCAGGCACTCCAGCTCACGCACGGGAAGGTCCGGCATGCCGCTCCTTCCGTCGCGGGATCGATCAGTTCAACTGATCGAACAATGAGATGATCGCTGTTGTTCCGCGACGGCGGTCGCTCTTGACTGGATTCATGTCCACTATGAGTGAATCGCGGGCACGCCCCGCCGATCCCACCGACCGCTGGCCCGCGATCGTGGTGCTGGCCCTGGCCACCTTCATGGTCGTCACCTCGGAGATGCTTCCGGTCGGCGTGCTGACCCCGATGTCGGAAGGGTTGAGTATCTCGCCGGGAACCGCGGGCTTCAGCCTGGCGATCACCGGTGTCGTGGCCGCGTTCGCGGCTCCCTTCGTCCCTCGGGCGATCGGCGGGCTGGACCGGCGTGGTGTTCTGGTGGCGGCGGCTCTTGTGCTGGCCACCGGTAATCTGATCACCGCGGCAGCTCAGAGTTTCGCGGTGCTCGCGCTCGGCCGTATCATCGTCGGCTTCGCGATGGCCACCGTATGGGCACTGGCGGTAGCGTCCGCCACCCGGCTGGTCAGGGCGGACCGAGTAGGTCTCGCGGTGTCCACGGTCACCGGCGGTGTCGCGGTGGCCTCCGTTCTGGGGGTCCCGTTCGGCACCTTCCTCGGCGATATCGCGGGCTGGCGCAGCGCCTTCGGTGCGCTTGCGCTGGCCGCTGTCGTGCTCGCCGCAGGGCTCGCGGCGCTTCTGCCGCCGTTGGCGCGGCAACATGGCGCCGGGACAACCGGCAACTTCCGTTCACTGCTGGCGATTCCGGCGGTCCGGTGGGGTTTGATCGCGGTGATCCTCGTGGTCTCCGCGCATTTCGCGGCCTATACGTATGTGCGGCCCGCGCTGGAAACGCTGTCGGGTGTGCACGGTTCCGGTATCTCGTTGTTGCTGCTCGTGTACGGGGTTTTCGGGATCGTTGCGAACTTCGCCGCCGGCGCCGCCGCGGCGCGGTGGGTCCGGCCGACACTGCTCGTGCTGGCGATCGGTATGACCGGTGCGCTGCTGGCGCTACCAGCGGTGGGGAAAGCTCCGTTCGGTGCCGGCGCGGTGTTGGTGCTGTGGGGGCTGTCCTACGGCGGTGTCTCGGTCTGTGCCACCCTCTGGGCGGTTCAGGCCGCACCTGATCGGCGGGAAGCTGTCACCGGCCTGTTCGTCGGCGCTTTCACCGGAAGTATCGCGCTGGGGTCGTTTCTCGGCGGGGTGGTCCTGGACGGGGCCGGATTATCCGTGCTGTTCTGGGGTGCGGCGGGCGCGGCGGCCGTGGCCGTCCTGACGCTGATTCCCGGTCGTGGCGGGGTAGCTGCCAGATGACCTGTGGGTTCAGCCGAACAGCAGTGGTGGTGTCGGCGGGAAGGTGACCGGCAATTCCACGAGGGTGCGATGCAGTGGGCCCGGCCGCCAGACCAGCTCGTCCGCCGGCACCGCCAGCCTGATCTCGGGCAGTGCGTCGAGCAACTGGTCGATGGCCTCTTGCGCTATCAGGTAGGCGGTGGGCTGCGCCGGGCACGCGTGCGGCCCGGCGCCCCAGGCCAGATGGGACCGGTTACCGGTATGGTCGCCGGCGCGGATCTCCGGATCGTCGTTGCATCCGGCGAGGCTGATCACCACCGGTTGGTGCGCGGGCAGCCAGACACCGTCGACCAGGATCGGCTGGCGGGGATAGGTGACGCTGGCATTGGGCAGGGGCGGGTCGTCGAAGAGCACGTCGTCGAGGGCGTCCCGGGTCGCCAGCGCGCCGCCGTGCATTTCGTCGGCGAATCTGTCGTCGGTGAGGATCAGCGACAGTGTGTTGATGATCAGGCTCTGCATCGGACCCATACCGACGCCGTAGAGGGCGACCACCTGGTGCGTCATCTCGGTTTCGTCGAGTCCGGCCCGGTGGTGCAGCAACCGGGTGGTGACATCGTCGCCCGGTTCTGTCCTCTTGGCGGCCACCAGTTCCTGCACCGCCTCCCCGAACATCAGATTGCCCTTCTCCGCGTCGACCCCGTCGAAGATGGCGGCGGTCGCGGCGGCGGCGCGGGCGCTGATATCCGGCGGGCAGCCGAGCATCGCATTGATGACCTCGAAGGTCAGCGGAAACGCGTACTGGGCGACGAGATCGGCCGAACCGGCCGCGCAGAACGAATTGATCAGCGGTACCGCGAAGCGTTCGACAGTACCGCGCAGCGCGTGCAGGTCGACCCCGTTCAGGGCGGCGGTGGTGGCGCCCCGGTAGCGCGCGTGTTCGGCGCCGGCGCTGCGCGGAGCGTTCGGGCGCCACTGCAGTACCGGCAGTACCGGACAGTCGGCGGGGACGGTCTTCTCCCAGCGGCGGGGATCTGCGGGGAACCGTGCGGGGTCGTTCAGAATGCGCAGTGCGGCGCGGTAGCCGATCACCAGTGTCGCCGGTACTCCGGGTGCCAGGTCCACGGGAACCAGTGCGCCGTAGCGCTTCCGCATCTCCCGGTACCCGCGGTGTGGATCGGCGGCGAATTCGGCGGAATACAGCGCGACACGCTGTTCGTCGCCCCGTCCGGGCACCTGCGGGGGCACGGGGTCGGGCGGCGTGTTCATGGTATTGCTCCAAGCAGTTCGGCAGATAACGGCAGGGGCGATCGAGAAGCGTCGGCTCGGGTGGTGGTTCGGCCGGTTCCGCTGCGCTGCGGGCACCGAGAGCATAGGTGATTCGGCGCCGGAAAGGTTGCGCCCGGGTTGCCGCTCGTGGGCACAGCGGGCCATCGACTTTCGGCAGTGGCTGTCATATCGTCGGTTCTACGGTAGACGATCAGCATTCGGTGCGGATACGGAGTAACTCATGGGCAAATTGGACGGCAAAGTCGCCTTCATCACCGGCGCCGGGCGGGGCCAGGGACGGACGCATGCTGTGCGGTTCGCTCAGGAGGGCGCCGATATCGTCGCCGTCGATACGACCGCCCGGGTCGACACAGTCCCTTATCCGCTGGCCGGTGCCGATGACCTCGCGGAAACGGTGCGGCTGGTGGAGGCCACCGGTCGCCGTATCGTCGCCCGGGACGCCGACGTTCGCGATTTCACCGCCCTGTCCGCGGCGGTCGCCGCGGGCGTGGACGCGTTCGGCCGCCTCGATATCGTGGTCGCCAATGCCGGTATCTCCAGCCCCGCTCCGACTCTGGAAATGAGCGAAGAGGTCTGGCAGGACATGATCGATATCAACCTCACCGGTGTGTGGAAGTCGCTGAAGGCCGCTGTTCCACATGTCATCGATGGTGGCCGCGGTGGTTCCGTGGTGATCACCAGTTCGCTGGCCGCGTTCCACGCCAACGAGTACACCGCGCACTACTCGGCGGCCAAATCCGGTCTGGTGATGCTGATGAAAGTACTCGCCAAAGAACTCGCCCCGCACAATATCCGGGTCAACACCGTGCACCCGACAACCGTGGCCACGGAAATGATCCTCAACGACGCGACCTATCGCCTCTTCCGTCCCGACCTTGCCGACCCGGACCGTGCCGATTTCGAAGAAGCGGCCCGCACTCTCAACCGGCTCCCGGTCGCGGCCCTGGAACCGGAGGACATCACCGCTACAGTGCTGCACCTGGTCTCCGACGAGGCCCGCTACACCACCGGGACTACTCAGTTGATCGACGCCGGTGGGGCTCTCTGACCACCGGTCCGATGTGACTGCAAGGTCTTCGAAAGGTTCTCTCGAGCGCGCCGGATAGATTTGCGGCTATGACGCGCAGAATTGTCCGCCGGGTGCTGCTCGGCGCGGGCTGGTGTGCGCTGCTGGCCGGGGTGCTCGGGATCGCCCTCTACCTCGGGGGCTGGCAGCGCCGGGAACTGATCCTGCTGGCCTCGGGCGCGACCTATCTGATGCTCGCGACCGTAATCGCGCTGCTGCTGTTCCTGACCGCGCGCGGCTGGCGCAGCGCCGCGGCGGCGGCGGTCGTGCTCGCCGGGGTGCTGTGGACCCAGCTGCCGCTGTTCGTCCCGGACAGCCGGGCCGCCACCGGCGCCGAACTGACAGTGCTGCAATCGAATCTGTTGTTCGGCGGTGCGGATACCGACGCGCTCGTGACCGCGGTCCGTGAACGCACCGTCGATGTGCTCACCGTGGACGAACTCACTCCCGAAGCGGTCGACGCGCTGACGGCGGACGGTCTGGGCGATCTCCTGCCGTACAGCTATCTGGATCCGGGTCCCGGCGGCGGGGGCACCGGCATCTACAGTCGCTTCCCGCTGTCGGATCCGGTGCGGCACCAGGAGTTCGTCCTGGGCAATCTGTCCGCGACACTCACCCATCCCGCCCTCGGACCGGTCACGGTCTACGCGTTCCACCCGCTGCCGCCCACAGCGGACACGGAGATATGGGCGCGGGAGATGAGCGCGGTCGACACGATTCTGCGGGAATCGAGCGGCCCGGCGGTGGTCGGCGCCGATTTCAACGCCACCAGCGACCACGCGGCATTCCGGCGTCTGGTGGGCGGAGATTTCGCGGCCGCCGCGGAACAAGCGGGAGCGGGAAGGCTGCTCACCTATCCGGCCGATAAACCGTGGGGGCCGCTGATCGGTATAGATCATATTCTGGTATCCGGCGGTACCACCGATCACATCAGCACGTTCACCCTCGCCGGTACGGACCACCGCGCCGTCGTGGCCCGCCTCCGGCTCACCCCCTGATCCGCACGCATATCCGTAATCCGTCCGAAAACCCAGGAGAGAAAATGTATTCCGGCACCCGTTTGCGCACTGTCACGGGCACTGTGGTGATCGCCCTCGCGGCCGGTCTGGGTTCGGTCGCCTGTAGCAGTGACCGCTGGTGCGAATTCGACGCGACCGATACCAGGGTCGCCGATTCGTACTGCGAGAAAGGAACTCCCGGCTACGAATGGGAACCCGACAGCGACGGCAAGAACAACAGCAAGAAGAAGCCGAGCAAGCCCACCACCTCCAAACATAAGCACTGAGCCCGCGTGATCGGCATCGCGCCACCGGAGCGGTGAAGGCGAATCCCGGCGCGCGGGTGGCCGATATCAAGCCGGTTCTACGGGATCGTCGGCCGAATCACGTCCGGGAGTCGAGGCGGGTGCTACGTCCTAGTCGACAGGTACGTCGACAGGTACAAGGAGTTGGCCGAGACAACCGAGGAACGTGCCGACGCGCCAGGTGGCCTCATTCGCATCGCCGCCGATCCCGATATGGAGATCGACTGCACCGGACGGGTCGAAAGTGCACGAGCAGATCCCACTTCGATCGGCGGTATGGACCGGCTGGAGTTCGGGTCGGGGCGGTCTCGATGCGGTATGAGCCGACCCGGCGACCATTCCACTCAATGCGAGAAGACCTGTAGTAGTACGTAATTCGATCGAATTGCGTGGGCGATCGCGTGACACGGCGGTATTTCTCCTGGCATAGTTCTGGTGCGCACTCGGTGCAGGGTCCGACAGGAGTATCGAGGTGACCGATACGGACCATCTGCTCTCGGCATTCCGGGCGTCGAGTCGATGTTCCCCCGTTGCATCGGGGGAGGGCCTGCACCGAGCGCCTGTTCAGTAGAGCGTTGCCGCACCGTTTTTCGCAGCGGCATCGTGGTCGAATTCGCCGAACCCCCCGTACTTCCACGGCGGGGCATTCCATATTTCGAGCAACCGGTTAGCGAGGGAAACGATTATGGCCGCAGGATCCATGCTGCCGCGCCGAGCGCTGGGGCAGCAGCTCCGAAAGATGCGGGAACGCAACGATATGAGTCAGGCGGCGGCGGCCCGGGTGGCCGAGACGAGTCCGCAGACCTACGGACGCCTCGAGGACGGTCTGGTGACCAAAGTGACCGACCTCGTCCTCAACGCCTTGTCCAATGCTTTCCGGGCCACTGACGAAGAGCGCCGTCTGCTGCTGGATCTCGCAGTGGAGATCAGGACCACCACGGCCTCGGGTGCAGGTTGGTGGCGGGCCTACTCCGATGCAATCGCTCAGGGTTTCGACCATTATCTGGCGCTCGAGGAGGCGGCTACCTGGGTGACATCGTGGCAGACCACAGTGGTCCCGGGATTGCTTCAGACACGGGAATATCGCCGAGCTCTGACCTGGGCTTTGCTGCCGAACGGCTCCCCGGCCGAGGTTGAGCGACAACTCGACTTGGTCACGGAGCGGCAGAATTCGCTGGAGCGCGAGGGTTTCCGATTCGAAGCACTTCTCTACGAATCGGTGATTCGACGCCGCGTGGGCAGCTCGTCGGTGATCTCCGAGCAGATCGGACACCTCTTGGAACTGTCGGAAGCCCCCGGCGTGGAGATCAGGGTCGTGCCGTTCGGTGAAGCGAACCCGGTGGGCTTGGTCGCAAACAGCTTTGTGCTCTTCAGCTTTCCGCCGCTGCCCACTTCGAGGCTGGGAACGCCGCCAGTGGCTTATATGGAGGGCCTCACCGGCGGTCTGTACGTGGAACGAGATGCCGAGGTGTCCCGTTTTTCCCGCGAGGCAAGCCTGATCCGCCGTGTAGCGTTGTCCCCGATGGCATCCAGGGACCTGATGCTACGGGCACTGAAGGAGTTCGGATCATGATCAATCTGTCCGACGCGAAGTGGTTCAAGAGTTCGCGGAGCGCCGGTGGGCAGGATTGTGTCGAAGCCGCCCACCTCATCCGGGGCATGGTCGGTGTGCGGGACAGCAAGAACCCGGATGGTCCCGCTCTGGTCTTCGCTCCCGGCGTGTGGGATGCGTTCCTGAGCGCCGCGAAGAACGGCGGGTTCGACCACCGCTGACCCGGCCGACGCACTCCCGGTTCGCGTGAGCCGGGAGCCCAGCTCGTCGCTTCGCCATCGAAACCCCTGCGTGGCGGTCCGCGGTCCGTTCCGACCGCGCCGGTAGAGTCCGGAACGCTCGACCGCACGTCAATGGATCTTGTCGGTAGCACGATTCGATCGGGGTGGCGATGGACAGGCGTCGGATGTTGTCGTTGCTGGCGGCGGGCACCGCGGCGGTGTTGACCGGGTGTCACGCCGCGCAGGGTGAATCGGCCGTGGCAGACGAGGTGTATGCACCGGAAGCGGTGGATCCGCCCGTTGCGCCGCCGTCTCCGCTGCTGCGGCCGCCACCCGGTGGTCCGCGTAGGCCGATTCCGGCGGGCACCATCACCGCTCTTCCGGGGCCGGGGAGCAGTATGGCGCTCACGGTGGACGACGGGGTGAGTTCCGAGGTCGTCGGCGCCTATATCCGGTTCGCCCGGGATACCGGCGCCCGCCTCACCTTCTTCGTCACCGCCTGTTACGACTCCTGGCATGTGCACCGGGACGAACTGCGTCCCCTGGTTGAGGCCGGTCAGATCCAGCTCGCCAACCACACCTGGGCGCACGCCGACCTCACCGCGGTCTCGGAGTCCACCGTCGCGGATGAGCTGTCGCGCTGTAAATTGTTCCTGCACAATACTTTCGGAGTGACCGGCGCGCCCTATTATCGACCGCCGTTCGGTCGGCACAATGCCACGGTCGATCGGATAGCGGGCGATCTGGGGTACACCGTCCCGGTCATGTGGTACGGCTCGCTGTCGGATTCCGGCCTGATCACCGAGCAATATCTGGTCGAGTGTGCGCACAAATATTTCAACCCGCAGACGATCGTCATCGGGCACGCGAACTTCCCGCCGGTCACCCGGTGCTACAGGCAGCTGGTGGATATCGTTCGCGAGCGAGCGCTGTCACTGGTCACGCTCGACGACGTACTGACCGTCGTGTGAGCCGGGCCGCGATGGGTCGTGCTCAGCGGAAGAGTCGGGGTACACGGTGGGCGCAGGTTACGCCGACGGCCGACGCCGGCACGCTGTGCGGGGCCCGGGAGCGACCTCGCCGATCCGGAAGCCTCGCGGCCCGTACCGGTGAACCCGATTGTCACCGGATGTAGCCATGGTGACGCCGGGCGAGCCGGCCGTGGTGAATTGTGCCCGACCGGTCAGGCGGATTCGGCGAGGTTGTCCGCGGTCCAGATCTCGGCCAGCTCCGCGAGGGGGAGTTCGAGGACCCGGCTCAGCGAAACCACGGTGCCGAAGCCCGGTGAGGGAAGGCGGCCGGTTTCGATCTTGCGCAGAGTTTCCGGGGAGATACCGGCCGCGCGGGCGACCTCGGCGAGGTCACGTCCCCCGCGGGCGGTGCGCAATCGGAGTCCGAGGCGGCGGCCGGCGTCGATCTGGGTAGCGGTGAGGGGTAGGCGGACCATGTGCTCCACTCTAGGAGTGGTATTAATGTACCGCAAGGACGGTATAGAAATACCATAGACTGTGGAGGTTGTGATGGTGGAGTTGAAATCGGCGGACGAGATCGAGCGGATGCGCGTCGCGGGCGCGTTCGTCGCGGAGATCCTGGCGGAACTACGCGCGGCCGCGGCCGTGGGCGTGAATCTGCTGGACCTGGAGCTGATCGTGCGCGAACGGATCCGGCGACGGGGCGCGGTGTCGTGCTACTGGGACTACGCGCCCTCGTTCGGGCGCGGGCCGTTCCGCAATACGGTCTGCCTATCGGTCAACGATGCCGTTCTGCACGGTCTGCCCTTCGACTACACCCTGAACGACGGTGATGTGCTGACCATGGATCTGGCACTGAGTATCGACGGCTGGGTCGCCGACGCAGCCACCACCGTCATCGTCGGGACGGCCGACGCCGAGGATTCGCGCCTCGTGCGGGCCACCGAGGAAGCCCTGGCCGCGGCGATCGAAGCCGCGCAGCCCGGTAACCGGATCGGTGATATCTCGGCCGCCATCTCGGCCGTCGCCGCTGCCCACGGCTATCCCGTGAACACCGAATTCGGCGGTCACGGGCTCGGCCGGACCATGCACGAGGATCCGCACGTTTCCAACGCCGGGCGCGCGGGCCGGGGCTTCCGGTTGCGGCCCGGCCTTACCCTCGCCCTGGAACCGTGGTTCGCCGCGACGACAGACCGGATCGTCACCGACGCGGACGGCTGGACCATCCGCTCCGCCGACGGCTCCCGCACGGCTCATTCCGAGCACACCGTCGCCATCACCGCGGACGGCCCCCGGGTCCTCACCGTGGCAGCTTGACGTTGTGGTGACCGGCACGCCGCATGCCGTTCGGGTGTGACTCGCAGCGTTGAGTGGCGGTGTTTTCGTCCGGATACCAGCATGATCGCCGGGCACGGTCGGAGCATCGACCGACGTTCGGGTCAGAGACCGAGCGCGCTACTCAAAGATGGGAAACCGCCGGCAGTACGCGAGGATGGATATCGTGCATGAGGATGACCGCCCCGAGGCGTACATGGCCGAGGACCGCAAGGACATGACCGAGCCGGCGCGCGTCTTTCTGGACAGCTGGCTGGCCGACATGGGAAGTGCGCTGGCGCAGTGGCGCCGCTCCCATCTGCCCGCGGACTTTCCTTTCGACTTCACCCTCGACTCCCTGGACGCGCTCGAACCGATCGTGCTCGCGCGCTATCCGGACCAGGCCGCCCTCGACATCGAGGACAACGCGGAGTTCACCACCGGCACGGTGCGATACATCGGTGAAGTCCTGCTGCGTGTCACCCCGGCCCGCTGGGGTTATCAGGATCGTGCAGGTGACGACCTCAACCCCTACAACCGCACCCCGGTCATCCGCTCCAACACCCCGGCGGAGTTCACGACAGGTGTGATCCCGGAATTCTATCTGCGTCAGCTGGTCCGAGACCGAGATCGGGGCACCCTGCAGAAATCCGTTGCCCCGCTGCGGGCCGCCTGCCGGCATGCCGAGCGTGCAGACCCGCCCCTCACGCGCGACGCAGTTCCGGACTGGTGTGAATTCTTCACACTCGAGGAGTATCGCAGGTTCGCCGAAGAGGTGGACTCCGCCTTGGGGGCGTTCGGTGCCGACGGACAGGACATCGACGGCGGCTCTGTCAGCTTGGCTGCGGGCGATCCGGATCCCGAGGTGGAGTATTTCGACATCGAAGGACTGGCCGTCCAGTGCCGAGCAAGCGATATCGAAGACTGGTCGGTTCTCTGCTTCTCCGTGATCGACGGTTACGTCACAGGACAGCCGCAACGGGACTGGCTGACCGGAGTCTCTTTCGCCCAAGCTGAGGATCTGCTGGAACCGTGGCTGGCCGATGAGCCCGAGCTGTTGTTCGAGACCGGACCCGACGATAGTGAGCAACCCTTCTCGACCCGGCTCGAGGACGGCAGATACCTCCACTTCCTCGCCACGGTCGCGGACCTGGAGGACCTTCCAGAAATCACGACGTTCGTCCCCAACTCCGCGGTGCGAGCATGGAACATCCCTGTCGAGGAGCTCGTGCAGTGGGGGACTCAGCGCCTCTGAAGCCGAGCCGGCACGCCTGGGTCGCCGCATCAGGCAACGTTTCAGCAGGTAACCGGATCGACGGATATCGCCACCGATTGCTGTGCCGCGCTCGGCCCAGCGTCGGTAACCCGAGCCGTCCCTGCCGCACGCACGCCCGCAGAACCTCGTGATCGGCGCCAATCGGCATCACGAAAACACCGCCACTGTCCGCCGCGACTCACACCGTTCGGGCATGCCGTATGTGCCGCCCGTGCCCCGGAACGGAATCGTCGGGCCGGGCTCAGGTCGCTCGGCTCACCGACGACATGTGGAAATCCGGGATCCGCAGTGGCGGCATGGCAGTGCGAGTGAACCAGTCCTTCCACTCCCGGGGCAGGGTGGGCTCGGTGGCCCCGGCCTCGGTGACCCGGCGCAGCAGGTCCAATGGGCTCTCGTTGAATCGGAAATTGTTCACCGCCCCCGTGACCTCGCCGTTCTCGACCAGATACACGCCGTCGCGGGTGAGGCCGGTGAGCAGGAGAGTGGCCGGGTCGACCTCGCGGATATACCAGAGGGTGGTCAGCAGCAGCCCGCGTTCGGTCCGGGCGATCATCTCGTCCAGCGTCGCGGCGGAACCGCCGGTGAGGACCAGGTTCTGCACCGCGACAGTGGGGGCGGCGTCGTAATCGGCGGCGGTGGCCCGCGGGTACACGAGGTCGGAGATCGTTCCGTCGCGCAACCAGTCGACCCGCTGCGCGGGCAGCCCGTTGTCGAAGACCGATACCGTCTCCGAGGACGCTTGGGTGGCCACGAAGGGCAGACATTGCAAACCCGGAGCCTCGGGGTCAGAGAACAGCGTCAGCGGAATATCGGTGAGCTTCTCGCCGACTCGGGTGCCACCGGCGGCGGCGAAGGCGGTGTGGCCCTCCTGCGCCCCCCGGCCCTCCATCGACCAGTACATGTAGATCAACAGATCGGCGACCGCCGACGGCGGCAGCAGCGTTTCGTAGCGTCCGGCCGGCAGCTCCACCCGTCGCGCCGACCAGTCCAGCCGCCGGGCCAGTTCCGCGAGCAGCCCCGGAGTGTCCACATCGGTGAAATCGGTGGTGCCCGCGCCGACCCAGGCGCTGGCCAGGTCCGCTCCGTCACCGCGTTTGCCGTTGATCTCCACCGACCCGGTGGGCTGGGTGTAGCGGCGCCGGACACCGGTGGAGGTGCCCAGCCAAGTGGTCTGCACTTGATGATGCGCGAAACCGTAGAGGCGGTCGGCGCCGTCGAAACCGGTGGACAGATCGGCGGCGAGGTCGGTGAACACTTCGATTCCGGTACCGGCCGGCGCCTGCTCCCAATCCGGGGCCCCCGGCCCCGACTCGGGCAGCGGCATAGCGTCGCGGGCCGGTTCGGCCGTCCGGGCGGCCTCCTCGCTCGCCCGCACCACGGCCTCGATATCGGCGGGGTCGACGCTGGTCGACGCCACGCTGCCGACCCGCGCCGAACGCGGCCCGTCCCGGAACACCGAGACCACCGACCAGCGCCGCGATATCGAGGCGCCGTTGGTGGTCATGGAGTTCCCGGCCCAGCGCAGCGAGGCCTCGTATTCGTCGGTGACGATGACGATCGCCTCGTCGGCCCGCGACGCGGCCAGCGCTCGCTCGACCACCGCGCCCGCGGGCAGCACACCCGCACCGGTCACTGTCATCGCCCTGCCTCCGTCCGGGTGTTGAGTACGTTCACTCCGCGCACCAGCACCGACGGGCAACCGTGACTCACCGCCGCCACCTGGCCGGGCTGAGCCTTACCGCAGTTGAACGCGCCACCCAGTTGCCAGGTCGACGGACCACCGACCGCCTCCATCGAACCCCAGAAATCCGTGGTGGTCGCCTGATAGGCGACATCGCGCAATTGCCCGGCCAGCTCACCGCCGCGGATCCGGAAGAAACGTTGCCCGGTGAACTGGAAGTTGTAGCGCTGCATATCGATCGACCAGCTCTTGTCGCCGACGATATAGATACCGTCGGATACCCGTGAGATCAGCTCCGCCGTACTGGTATCGACATCGGGGTCGGGTTGCAGCGAAACATTGGCCATCCGCTGGATCGGCACATGATGCGGGGAATCGGCGTAGGAACATCCGTTGGAACGTTCCAGCCCCAGCCGTGGCGCGAAGACCCGGTCGAGTTGATAGCCGACCAGCACCCCGTCGCGCACCAGATCCCAGCGCTGACCGGCCACCCCGTCGTCGTCGTAACCGACGGTCGCGAGCCCGTGCGATTGCACACGGTCGGCGGTGACGTGCATGATCGGTGTGCCGTATCGCAAGGTACCCAATAGATCAGGGGTCGCGAACGAGGTACCGGCGTAGGCGGATTCGTAACCGATCGCCCGGTCGTACTCGGTGGCGTGACCGATGGATTCGTGGATGGTGAGCCACAGGTTCGTCGGGTCGATCACCAGATCGGTCGGCCCCGCGGTGACGGTCGGCGCCTTCACCTTCTCGGCCAGCCATTCCGGGATCCGGGCCAGTTCGGTATCCCAGTCCCAGGCTCCGTCGGCGCCGGTGAGGTACTCCCAGCCGCGGCCGACCGGCGGCGCCAAGGTGCGCATGGTCTCGAAACCGCCCGAGGCGGTATCGACAGTGATCGCCTCCAACTGCGGGTGCAAGCGCACCCGCTGCTGGATGATCGAGGAGCCGGCGGTGTCGGCGTAGTAGGTCTGTTCCTTGACCTGGAGCAGGGTCGCGGTCACATGATCGACGCCGTCGGCGGCCGTGAGCCGGCCCGAATAGTCCTGGAGCAGCGCTACCTTGTCCGCCGAACCGACGGTGAACGGATCGATCCGGTAGTCCGAGATCCAGCGCGCGTTCTCGTAGCGGGGTTCGTCGGCGAGCTCGACACGTTCCCGATTCAGCGCGCGCAGGGTGGTCGCCACAGCCACCGCCGAGCGCGCGACCTCGGCCGCGGTCTCCCGGGTCAGTGCCGCGTGCGAGGCGAAACCCCAGGTTCCGTCGACGATGACACGGACCGCGAACCCGAGCTCGACGGTATCGGTGAGCGCCTCCACCCGGCCGTCGCGTAACCGCAGTGTCTGCGTACACAACCGGTGTACCCGCAGATCCGCGTGTTCGGCCCCCGCCGCGCGGGCCGCCGACAGGGCCGCCTCCGCCAGCGCCGTCAACGGTAGGTCCGCGAACTCCGGATCGATAGCGTGCCCGGACGGTAGGCCGCCCGATTCGGTGGAGGTTGTCGCCGTCACCCTGCACAACTTAGTCCGCCGCAGCGGATCCCGGGCGGTGCGCCCCGGTCAGCCGAACTGCTGCCAGCCCAACCGGATCACCATGGCCACCACGACCACCAGTAACACCACCCGGACGAACTCCGCGCCCCGATCCAGGGCCATCCGCGAACCCACCACCGCGCCCGCGATATTGGCCAGTGCCATCGCCGCACCCAGCGCCCACAGCACATGACCGGTAGAACCGAAGAAGATCAGCGCCCCGATGTTCGAGCCGCAGTTGATCACCTTCGCCATCGCAGCCGCCCGCACGAACTCCGTGCCGAGCAGGGTGGCGAAGGTGATGATGAGAAATGTCCCGGTACCGGGCCCGAGCAGCCCGTCGTAGGCGCCGATGAGACCGGCGGCCAGCGCCACCACCAGGACGACCTTGCGCCGCGACGGGGGATGGGTGGCCAAGGTGATCCCGATCGACGGCCGAGCCGTCACGAAGATCGCCACACCGATCAGCACTGCCAGCACGATCGGGATGAACAGCTCCCGGTCGATGAGCGATACCGCCGCCGCGCCCGCCGCAGCGGTGCACGCCGCCAGCACCGCGGCGGGTAGCAGCAGCCGCCACTGGATCGGGACCCTCCGGGCGAAGGTGACCGCCGCGGCGGCCGTCCCCGCGACCGCCGACAGTTTGTTGGTGCCCAGCGCGGTCTGCGGGGCGAGGCCGGGCGCCACCAGGAGCAGTGTCGGCAACACGATCAGTCCGCCGCCGCCCACCACGGCATCCACCCAGCCGGCGGCAGCCGCGGCCGGCAGCAGCATCAGCCAGTCGGTCACATCCACCCGTCCAGCAAACCAGACGGTTTGCGGGTTCCGGTCGCCCGCTCACGTCGCCCTCCTAGGCTGGGCGGGTGCGCCGGTTCAGCTTGTGGCTCCGAGACAACCCCGTCTTCGCCGATTCCGTACTCGCGGCCTTACTGCTGTTGTTCGACCTCGCGGTGGCCCGCGACAGCACGAGCCCGGTCGCGTTCCTGGTGTTCTCCGTGCTCATCCCGCTGCCGATCGCCCTGCGCCGGATCTACCCGCGCGCCATGGCGGTGACGTTCATGGCGCTCTCGTTCTGCGCGACCACGATCGGCTATATCGTGGGCGATCCCACAGTGCACGGCGCGCTGCTCGGCCACGGGATCATGCTCTACACCCTGGTGGCCTATGCCGGCAGGCGTGCGGGTCTCTGGTACGCAGTGGCGCTGGTCGCCGATACCGCCTACGGCATGGCGCTGGTGAGCGGTTTCAAGGTTGGCGACGCGGCGTTCGTATCCATATTCTTCGCGCTGTGCTGGGCGCTCGGCGAGTTCACCGGCGCCCGCCGCGCCTACGACGCCGAGGTGGCGGCTCGGCTGGCCGTTGCCGATTCCGACCGGGAACGCCGCGCACACGACGCGGTCTCGGCCGAGCGCACCCGCATCGCCCGCGAACTGCACGATGTGGTCGCGCACGCGGTCAGCGTGATGATCGTCCAGGCCGACGGTGCCCGATTCGCCCTGCGCACCGATCCGGACACCACCGAGCAGGCGCTGGTCACCATCGCCGGAACCGGCCGCGAGGCCCTGCGCGAACTACGCCGCACTGTCGCCCTGCTGCGCACCGAACATGCCCCCGACGAGGTCCCGCAGCACGGCACCGCCGGGCTCGCGGCGGTCGTCCAGCTGATGCGCGACGCCGGTCTGGCAGTCGAACTGGAACTCGCCGGTGAGCTCGACGGCGTGGCGCCCGAGACCAGTCTGGGCATGCACCGCATCGTGCAGGAGGCGCTGACCAACACTCTGCGGCACGCCGGTGCCCATCCCAAGGCGTGGGTGCGGGTGCGACGTCACGCCGACCACATCGAAGTCGAGGTCACCGACTCCGGCGGGGTCCCGGTGCGGCCCGAGGACCGGATCGAGGGCAGCGGCCTGGGTCTGGCCGGTATGCGCGAACGGATGGCGGTACTGGGCGGCAGCCTCGAGGCCGGACGCCGGCCCGACGGCGCCTGGCGGGTATACGCCCGGATTCCGCTGTCCGCACCGGATCGGGAATAGGCGGTGCCCGCCGCTACATTGGATTCCGTGCCGATCACCGTGCTCGTTGTGGACGACCAAGAACTGATGCGCGTAGGACTGAAAATGGTGCTCGGCGCCCACCCCGATATCGAAGTGGTCGGTGAGGCGGAGAACGGTGCCATCGCGGTGGCGCGTGCCGCCGAGCTGACCCCCGATGTGGTGCTGATGGATGTCCGGATGCCGGTCGTGGACGGGGTCACCGCTACCGGCCGTATCCTCGAGGCCGTTCGCGGTACCCGGGTCCTGGTGATGACGACCTTCGATCTCGACGAACATGCTCTCGGCGCGCTGCGTGCCGGTGCGAGCGGATTCCTGCTCAAGGACACCCCGCCCGAGGACCTGATCTCGGCCATCCGCAGTGTCGCGGCCGGGGACGCGGTCGTATCGCCCAAGGTCACCAAGCGCCTGCTCGACCGGCTGATCGCCGAAGAGTCCGTACCGTCGCGCGACCCGGCGATGCTGGAGGTGCTGACCGCCCGGGAACGTGAGGTGCTCGAACAGATCGCCGCCGGACGGTCGAACGCCGAGATCGCCGGCGAGCTGTTCCTGTCCGAAGCGACCGTGAAGACACATGTCGGGCGAGTTCTGACGAAGCTGGGCCTGCGCGATCGGGTGCAGGCGGTCGTCCTGGCCTACGAAACCGGGCTGGTGCGGCCGGGCGGCTGAGAGTCCGGGAACCGAGGGGCCGAGATCTGAGAGTCCGGGGCCGTCGGGTTCGGGATCGGGCTCACAAGAACTCGGGAGAAAATCGGACATCTCGTTCGTTGTCCGGGGTAGTCCGACCGAAAGGTTCGCTCATGCCCGTCCTCGGTTTCCTCGTCTATCTCGTCGTCGAGATCGCCGCCTTCACCGCCGCCGTCACCTGGCTCGGCGCGGTTCCCGCGATTCTGCTGCTGATCGTCAGCTCCGCTGCCGGCATGCTGTTGCTCGGATCCCAATGGCGACGGGTGGCCGAACAGTTCCGCCGTGCCTCTCGCGGCGAGATCACCCCCGGTGCCGCAGTCGCCGACGGCGCGCTGGTGGGGTTGGGCAGCTTGCTGATGTTCGTGCCCGGCCTGGTCACCTCGGTGGTGGGCCTGCTGATGCTGCTTCCGCCGACCCGCGCCCTGTTCCGCCCGGTTCTGGCCGCCATGGCCGCGCGACGGGTCGCGAAGATCACCGCCGCGGCGCAGTACCGGCCGACGGTGATCGACGCCGATATCGTCGACGGTGTCGTGGTGAGCGAGTGGTACGCCGACGAACGGCCGAAATCCGGCACCGCTCTGGAGCTGCGTCCGCCGCTACTGGAAAAACGGGACCAGGGCGATCCGGTATAGCCCGGGCCACGGGCGAACGGCGGCTGGGCTATGAATCGTCGGCCATGCGGTATTCGCCCCGTTCCAATCGGGCGAGTACCCCGGCTGTCCAGCCGGTGAGATTGTCGAAGACGCCGCTCCACAGTTCCAGCAGATCGATGGCGTGCGGGGGTTCGTAGCGCCCGGGGTAGTCGTCGGCCATGGCCACCAGATCGTCACGGATAGCGCGGCTGTTGTCGCGTTGTTCGCGCAGTTTCGCGATCACATGGGCGCGCGGCAACGTGTCCATGAATGCGATTCCGGCGCCGAGTTCCTCCATGTCCACGCTGGTCAGCGCCTCGTCCATCCGTTCCAAGAACTCCGCCTCGCCGGCGTCGGTCAGTTCGAACAGGGTCCGGCCCGGTCCGCGGCCGCCGTCCTCGGTGCCCAGCGTGCGCAATTTTCCTTCCTGAGTGAGCTGTTTGACGGCGTGATAGATGGAACCGGGCTGCACATTGGTCCAGGTGTCGGCGCGCCAGGACAGTAGTTCGCGCCGCACCGCGTAACCGTGGGTCGGCTGCTGCCGCCGTGTCACCCCGAGAACCAGCAACCGCACCGCCGCCATCGTCGCTCCTTCCGCTACCGGAACAGTACGGTACTCAAATTTGACTTCCGAACGAAGTCCGATTTAGTCTCAGGTAGTCAAAATTGACTATTGGAAGGGGTCTCATGGGAGATACCGCGGTACCGGTGCTGCCCACCCACGACCTGGCTCGCACGCTCGATTTCTACGGGGTGCTCGGATACACGATCACCCACGAACAGACGAGGCCTTATGTATACGGCGCCGTCACGGCCCACGACTGCGAACTCCACTTCACCGCCGCGCCTGCCGGGGACGGGCCGCCGGAACAGACGCGATGCCTGATCATGGTCGAAGACGTCGCGGACCGTCATCGCGGATTCAGCGCGGCAATACGGGAGCGATTCGGGAAGATCCCCGCACAGGGGCCCGGGCGGATCACCCGCTTCCGTTCCGGGCAGACCCGCTTCAGCCTCATCGATCCGGACGGCAATCGGTTGATCTATATCGAACAGACTGAACCGGAGCACCTCGAGTACGGCGGATCAGCGCAACTGACCGGCCTTGCCCGTGTGCTCGACATCGCCCGGATTCTGCGCGATTCCAAGAACGACGACAAGGCTGCCGAACGGGCGCTCGAATCCGGGCTGCGTCGGCACGGTGCCGAAGCCGGCCCGCTGGACCGGGCCCGGGCATTCGCGGCACTGGCCGAACTGGCCGTCGCACGCGAAAACCCGAAGAAAGCCGCCGAGCGCCGAGCGGACCTGGTGGCGCTCGCGCTGACGGAGGCCGAGCGGGCGGAACTGGCCGCTGAACTCGGGGCGGCGGACGATCTCGAAGATTGGTTGCAGCCACGAGCCGAATGACCCGTCGTGTCCGAGTCGTCGCGTTCCCCTGCGGGCAGCGTCGGCTCGGCTGGTCGCTGCTATTGCGGGGTGGCCGTTTCGTCGTGGAGGGTGAGTTCGATTCCGACAGTGCCGGTTTTCCCGCGGCGCAGCGTGCTGCCCAGCACCACCAGCGGGCCGGTCAGCCAGTACTTGCGGCGGATCAGACGGCGTACGCGAGCACTGTCGTCGGCGTCGAGGACTCGACCGGTCCCGTGGACGACCTCCCCGCGCGGTGTGCCCTTGTAATCACACGGCTGCAGCGTCACCTTCGAGTTGCGCCGCAACCGCTTCACTTTCCAGCTGTCGGTGACGGTCCACACATACAGCTTGTCGTCCGCGGCCACCGCCCACAGCGGGGTCGGCACCGGGGTGCCGTCCTTGCGAAAGGTGGTGAGCAGGACATAGTCGGCCGCGCCGACCGCACCCAGCGTGTTGTTCATGAAATCCAGCGTAATTCGCCGTCCCCGAGCGGGTGATCTCGCGCCGCGATGGCCGGGCTCCGGGCGCACGACGGCGGGACCGGGCCGCGCAACGTGCACGGCGGTGCGGCAGACTGGTTCCTCGTGAGTACGCAGCTGCTGGTCGGAGGCCGGATCTACAGTTCGAGTGCGCCCGATGCCACCGCCATGGCGGTGAACGACGGGGTCGTCGTATGGCTCGGCGCCGACCATGTGGGCCGCGCACTGCATCCGGAAGCCGAGGTCGTCGACCTCGACGGCGCTTTCGTGACCCCCGCCTTCGTGGAACCCCATCTGCACACCACGGCGCTCGGCCTGCAACTCTCGGGTCTCGATCTGTCCGCGGCCCATTCGCTCACCCACTGCCTGGAACTGGTCGCCGAGTACGCCACCCGCCATCCCGGCGGCGCGATCCTGGCCGACGGCTGGGACGAGACCCGCTGGCCGGAAGGCCGCCCGCCGACGGTCGCCGAAGTGGATGCCGCCGCCCGGCCCGGTCAGGCGGTCTATCTGGCGCGGGTGGACGCGCATTCGGCGGTGGCGTCGTCGGCGTTGCTGGACGCGGTCCCCGGACTGAGTTCGGCAGCCGGCTTCGCGGCCGACGAGCCGGTCCGCGCCGAGGCTCATCATCTCGTGCGCGCGGCGGCCCGGGCCCAGCTCACCCGAGAACAACGGGACGCGGCGCGGCGGACCGCACTGGACGCCGCGGCCGCGCACGGGGTAGCGGTGGTGCACGAATGCGCGGGCCCCGATATAGAAGGAGACGCCGATCTGCGCGAGCTGCTCGCCTTCGAACACGGCGTGCAGGTGCGGGCCTACTGGGGGCAGGCGGTCCGCACCGCGGACGAAGCGCGCACGCTGCTGTCCGGACTCGGCGCGCACGGCCTCGCCGGTGACCTGTTCGTCGACGGGTCGATCGGCTCGCATACCGCCTGGTTGCGCGATTCCTACACCGACCGGCCCGGGACCGGTATCTCCTATCTCGATGCCGCGGATATCGCGGCGCATGTGCGGGCCTGCACCGAGGCCGGCGTGCAGGCGGGTTTCCACGCGATCGGTGACGGCGCGCTCGAAGCGGTCGTAGCCGGGTTCGGGCAGGTCGTCGCCGAACTCGGCGGTCCGGCCGTCGCCGCTCGCGGCCATCGGGTGGAACACGCGGAACTGCTCGACACGGCGCATATCGAGGCCCTCGCCTCCTGGGGGGTGATCGCGAGTGTGCAGCCCGCGTTCGATCTCACCTGGGGCGGCACGGAGGGTATGTATGCCGAACGCCTCGGCGCCACCCGCGCCGCCGCCTTGAACCCGTTCTCCGCTATGGCCGCCGCCGGGATCTCGCTGGCCATCGGCTCGGACGCCCCGGTGACGGCTCTCGACCCGTGGACGGCGGTTCGCGCGGCCGTTCATCACCGAACCCCCGGGCACGGTCTGTCCCCACGGGCGGCCTTTGCCGGTGCCACCCGCGGTGCCTGGCGGGCCGGCGGCGTGCGGGACGGGGTCGCGGGCACCCTGGTACCCGGAGCGCCCGCGTCGTACGCGGTATGGGACGCCGGTGAGCTGGTGGTCGCCGCGTCCGCCGATTCGGTCCAGCGGTGGTCCACCGACCCGCGGTCGCGGGTGCCCGGCCTGCCGTCGCTGGCCCCGGACGCCGAACTGCCGCGCTGCCTGCGCACCGTGCACGACGGCGCCACCATCTACAACGCGTGATCTCGGCCCGAGCGGAACAGGACGCAGCAGTGGAACAGGGTGATAGTTCGGCCATTCGGTGGATCGGCGGGCTCACCCGCCACCCGACGCTGGTGCGGTCGGTGGCCGCGGTGCTCGCGGGTGTCCTGCTGTTCGGCAGTTTCCCGCCGCGGCCGTGGTGGTTCCTCGCGCCCGCCGGAATCGCGCTGCTGACACTGGTGGTACGCAGCGGGAGCGGGTTGCGGTCCGGTTTCGGTTACGGCTTCCTCGCGGGACTCGGCTTTTTCCTACCGCTTCTGCCATGGACCGGCATCTACGTGGGTCCGCTGCCGTGGCTTGCGCTGTCCACCGCGTGCGCGGTGTATCTGGGCTTGTTCGGTGTCCTCGGCCGGCTACTCGGACGCCTGCCCGGATGGCCGCTGTGGTTGGCTCTGGCCTGGTCGGCCGCCGAATGGGGGCGGTCGAGTTTCCCGTTCGGTGGGTTTCCCTGGGGAAGGCTGGCTTTCGGGCAGGCCGACGGGTGGTTCCTGTCGCTGGCCGCTTACGGCGGTGCGCCGCTGGTGAGTTTCGCTGTTGCGCTCAGCGGTACCTGCGGGGCGGCGGTGGTGCTGGGATTGCTTCGCGAGACCGGTCTGCTCGGGGGAGCGGCGGTGCGCAACGACGCTGCGTGGCACGGCGCCCGGGTAACGGCGGCGGCAGCCGCGGCGACCTGTGTACTGCTCGCCGGGGCCGGGTTCGGACTCCGTGCGACGCTGCCCGGCCCGATGGACGGTGACCGGACCATCACGGTGGCCGCGATCCAGGGCAGCGTGCCGCGGCTGGGACTGGATTTCAATGCACAGCGCCGGGCCGTACTCGACAATCATGTCCGCCGGACCGAACAACTGGCCGACGAGGTGGCAACCGGTCTGTTTCCGGCCCCGGATGTGGTCATCTGGCCCGAGAATTCGTCCGATATCGACCCGTTGCGCAATCCCGACGCGGCCGCGCTGATCTCGGCGGCGGCCCGCCGGATCTCGGCACCGATCCTGGTGGGTGCTGTGCTGGTCAACGGGGATGGAACCACCACCAATTCGGTAATGGTCTGGACCGCGGAAAGCGGTCCGGAGGACCGCCACGACAAAAAAATAGTACAACCTTTCGGGGAATACCTGCCGATGCGCGGATTCTTTCGTCTCTTTTCGGACTATGCGGACAGGGCAGGATACTTCGTACCTGGTCACGGGGACGGGACAATTCGGGCCGCAGGTACGGAAATCGGGGTGGCAACCTGTTACGAGGTCGCTTTCGATCGTGCTTTTCGAGATTCGCTGCACTCGGGTGCACAATTGCTCGCAGTGCCGACGAACAATGCGACTTTCGGCGATAGTGAAATGACTTACCAGCAACTTGCGATGTCCAGGGTGCGGGCTGTCGAACACGGGCGTTCGCTGGTCGTGGCCGCCACCTCGGGGGTCAGCGCGATCATCGCCGCGGACGGATCGGTGCGGCAGGAGAGCGCGTTGTTCGTGCCCGAGGCACTGGTCGCCGAGGTGCCGCTACGTGATTCGCACACCCCGGCGACTGTGCTGGGGGTGTGGCCGGAGTGGGTCGCCGTGCTCGTGACGGTGGCCGGTGTGCTGATCTCGATCGTCGAGCGGAGAGCCGCCCGCCGCCGGGCGCAGGCCGCCGCGATGCCCGTGCTCGGCTGAGCGCCGAACCGCTTTCTCGTCGTCGGCGGCGGGTCCGCGATGACGCGTGGCTGCCTGTGGTTCTTCCGTTTTGCACCGCGTTTATTTTTTGGTAGCGAGGGGTAAAAATGCTGGCCCTTTGTGCGTAGTATCTAGGCAGCGCCCGGCCCTGCCGGGTAAGAAGTGAAGCGATCTTCCGCGTCTCGGCGTCACCAGCGTGCCGGAATTGGACACTGTGGTCCGATGGCTGTTCCGGCCTCCAGGTAACCATTCGGTTTCGACTGCAATCCATTCACCCTCATGCTCCGAATAACCAGTCGTGAATCACACCCCACGGCCGGTACAGGCCGGTTGCGGGCTGTTCGGGGAGTGTCGAGCTGTAGAACGGAGTGATTGATGAGATCGTCGGCCACCGGGGTCGATAGCAGTTCGCCGGAAGAAATTTCGGCCGAACCGTTTCCGCTCACACCCGCTCAGACGGCGATGTGGTACGCCCAGCGGATCCAGCCGGAGATTCCCCTCGTCGTCGTCGAGTACGTGAAGTTCCACGGTGATCTGGATCCGGGTCTGCTGCTGTACGCGATCGAGCGTTTCGGGGTGGAGACCGAGGTCGGGCTGCAGCGCATCGTGCAGGTCGACGGAGTACCCCACCAGGTGATCGACCCGACGGCGCGACCCGGCTGGGCGCGACTGGATCTGCGATCCGAACCGGACCCGCACGCCGCGGCCCTGGCATGGATGAAGCAGGATGCTCGCACTCCGATCGATTTCGACCACGACCCTCTCATCTTCAACGCCGTACTGCGCACCGGCGAGCGCGACTACATCTGGTACTCCCGCGCCCACCACATCGTCATCGACGGATATGCGGCGATGAACGCCCTGGTCCGGACCGCGGAGATCTATACCGCCTACTACGAGTCCCGGGAACCGTCGGTTTCGCGGGCCACACCGCTGGCCGAGTTGTACGCGGGGGAGAACGAATACCGGCACTCGCAGCGGTTCGACAACGACCGCGCCTACTGGAGCGAAATCCTCGACGGCGCAGGGCAGGTCGTCAGCCTGTCCACGGTCGCCAATCCACCGGCCACCGCGGACGCGGGCCGCCGGCTGGCCACCACGGTTCTCAGCGAGACCACGGAGGCGGCCGTCGCGGCCGCGGCCGCCGAGCGCAACGCCTCCGACCCGACCCTGTTCGCCGCGGCCACGGCCTGCTACGTCCGGTCGATGACGGGTGAGAACGATGTGGTGCTGAGCCTCCCGGTGTCGGCGCGCACCACGGTTTCGCTGCGCCGCTCCGCCGGGGTGGTATCGAATGTGGTGCCGCTGCGGATCCGCTTCGAACCCGATACCACGATCGAGGACGTCGTCCGGGTGGTGGAACGCCAGATCACGGGCGCGCTACGGCACCAGCGCTATCGGCACGACGATATCCGCCGGGACTGCGGCTATGACCGGGACACCCGCGGGTTCTTCGGTCCGATGATCAACATCATGCTGTTCAGCAAGCCGTTGCGTTTCGCCGAATGCGATGTGACAGTGCACGTCCTGGCCACCGGCCCGGTCGAGGACCTGTCGGTCAATCTGTACAACGGCGACGGCGGCCGGGTCCATCTCGATTTCGAGGCCAACCCGCTCCTCTACAGCGACGACGAAGTCGAGACCCACCACCGCAGGTTCCTCGGGTTCCTGGATCGCTTCCTCACCACCGAGATGGACACCGCCGTCCGGGAACTGCCCGTCCTCACCGACTCCGAACAACGGCAGGTGCTGCACACCTGGAACGATACGGCCGCCACCGTCGAATCCGGCACTCTGGCAGATATTTTCGACGCACGAGTCCGCCGGAGTCCGGATGCCGTGGCCCTGGAGTTCGAGGGCGCATCGCTGACCTATCGCGAACTCGACGCCCGGGCGAACCGATTGGCCCGGCTGCTGATCGGGGCGGGGGCCGGACCTGAACGCGTGGTCGGGCTGTGCCTACGGCGCAGCACCGAACTGGTGATTGCCATGTACGCCGTGATCAAGACCGGGGCCGCCTATCTACCGCTGGATCCGGAGCATCCGGTCCAGCGACTGGAGCAGATCGTGGCCAGGTCCCGTCCGGTCGTGCTCCTGGTGGCCGAACAGGACGGCCTCGAACTACCCGGTAATGCCGATCTCGTCCCGGTGGACACCGTCGATCTCCGCGGGCTCGATCCGGCGCCGGTCACCGATGCCGACCGGACCACGGCCCTGCGCGTCGAGCATCTCGCCTATCTGCTGTTCACCTCCGGCTCCACCGGCGCCCCGAAGGGGGTCGGTGTCACCCACGCGGCCATCGTGAACCGGCTCCGCTGGATGCAGCACGAATATCCGCTCGACCACACCGACGCCGTACTGCAGAAGACCCCGGCGACCTTCGACGTCTCGGTATGGGAGTTCTTCTGGCCGTTACAGACCGGCGCCCGGCTGATCGTGGCGCGCCCGGACGGGCACCGCGATCCGGCCTATCTGGCCCGCGTGATCCGCGAGAAACAGGTCACCACGGCGCATTTCGTACCCTCGATGCTGTCGGTATTCGTCACCGACACCGAGGCCGGCGAGTGCGTATCGCTGCGGCGAGTGTTCTGCAGCGGGGAGGCGCTGCCCCCGGCGACCGTGCGCGATTTCCACACCGCCCTACCGGGTACGCAACTGCACAATCTGTACGGACCCACCGAGGCTGCGGTGGACGTCACCTACTGGCATTGCCCGCCCGAACCCGACGTGGTCCCGATCGGGTCCCCGGTATGGAACACCCGCACCTACGTTCTCGACGCGGCGCTGCGCCCGGTCGCACCGGGAGCGGTGGGTGAGCTGTACCTGTCCGGTGTGCAACTGGCCCGGGGTTATCTCGGGCAGGCGCCGTTGACCGCCGAACGGTTCGTCGCGGATCCGTTCGCCCCCGGCACCCGGATGTACCGCACCGGTGACCTGGCGCGCTGGCAGCTCGGCACCGCCGATAGCTCCCGGGGGGTCCTGGAGTATCTGGGACGCACCGATTTCCAGGTCAAGATTCGCGGTCTGCGGATCGAACTCGGCGAGATCGAATCCGCCCTGCTGGCCGATACCCGGATCGCGCGCGCCATCTGCGTGGCCCACCGTGCCCCCGCCGGCGACCAGCTGGCCGCCTATGTGGTGGTTCGCGGTGACGCCGATCTCGACACCGAGGTGATCCGGGCGAGCCTGGCCCGCTCGCTGCCCGGGTATATGGTGCCCGCCACAGTGACCGTGCTGGACGAGCTGCCGCTCAACAGCAACGGCAAGATCGACCGGGCCGCGCTTCCCGCCCCCGGCCCCACCGACCGGCGCGCCCGGACGGCACCGCGCAACGAGGTGGAAGCCGCGCTGGCGACGATATTCGCCGACCTTCTGGGCGTCCCGGAGGTCGGTATCGACGATGGGTTCTTCGAACTGGGCGGAAACTCGCTGGTGGCCGCTCGCGCGGTCGCGCGGATCAATACCGCGCTCGGCACCGCGCTGACCATCCGCGACCTGTTCGAGGCCACCACCATCGCCGCCCTGACCGACCGGTTCTCGGACCACGAACTGGACCCCGCCTCGCCGCAGCTGGTCCCGATGACCAGGCCCGACCGTATCCCGTTGTCGCCGGCCCAGCAGCGCCTGTGGATCCTGAACCGTTTCGCCGAGCACGCCGCCGCCTACAACATGCCGCTCGCGGTCCAGCTCGACGGCATCCTCGATATCGAGGCGCTGGAGGCCGGTCTGCTGGATGTACTGGAACGGCACGAAAGCCTGCGCACCACCTTCCCCGACACCGGTGAAGGGCCGTACCAGCGGATCCATCCGGCCACCGCGTTCGGCCGGGCGCTCGAGGTGATCGAAACGGCCGGTGCCGAGATCGCCGGCCTGGCCACCGAATTCGTCTCCCGCCCGTTCGATCTGCGCAGCGAGTTCCCGGTCCGGGTGGCCCTGTACGCCACCGACAACGACTGCCATGTACTCGTTCTGGTACTCCACCACATCTGTGGCGACGGCTGGTCGGTCGCGCCGCTGGTCCGGGATCTGACCTCCGCGGTCGAGGCGCGGGCGACCGGGCGCGCACCGCAGTGGACCCCACTGCCGGTGCAGTACGCGGATTTCGCGTTGTGGCAGCGGGAATTGCTGGGTGAGGAAACCGATCCGGCGAGCGCCCTCAGTCGGCAGGTGAATCACTGGCGGGCCGAGCTCGCCGGCCTGCCCGATCAACTCGACCTCCCACTGGACCGGCCGCGGCCCGCTCGTCGCTCCACCGAGGGCGGCCGGGTCGAATTCACCATCCCGGCCGGGACCCGGCGCGCGGCAGCGGAACTGGCCGCCGCGCGGGGCGCGAGCATGTTCATGGTGGTGCACGCGGCGCTGGCCACACTGCTGTCCCGGATCTGCGGCAGCACCGATATCGTGATCGGCACCCCCATCGCGGGCCGTACCGATCCGGCGCTCGACGAATTGGTCGGGATGTTCGTCAACACCCTGGTGTTGCGCACCGAGGTCGATCCCGGTGCCGATTTCGACCGGATGCTCGATATCGTCCGGGAAACCGATCTCAACGCCTTCGCCAATGCCGATGTGCCGTTCGAGCGGCTGGTCGAGGTGGTGAACCCGGAACGCTCCGGGGCGCGTCATCCGCTCTTCCAGGTGATGCTGTCCTACGACAACGCCGGCGAACTCGAACTGGCACTGCCCGGGGTGCGCACCGAGATCCTCCCGCTCGACGGCGCCGTCGCGAAATTCGATCTCCAACTCGAAGTGCACGACGACAACTCCGGCGGCGAACTGCGCGCCGAGATCGGTTACGCGACCGATGTGTTCGACGAGCGGACCATCGGCGCGATCGCCCGCCGGTTCGTCGCGGTCCTGGATGCGGCGGTGGGCGATCCGCGGCGGCCCGTCGGCGATATCGAGGTACTCGAGCGGCGGGAGCGCGGCAATCTCGTCCCACTGGCCGGTGGCCCCGCCGAACCGCCGGCCCTGCTGGCCGACCTGTTCGGCCGGTCCGCGGGCCGCGATCCCGACGGGGTCGCCGTTCGCTATCGGGGCAGCGATACCACGTACCGGGAGCTGGACGAACGCGCCAACCGGATCGCGCGGTCGCTGATCGCGCGGGGCGCCGGGCCCGAGACCGTGGTCGCGCTGGCGTTACCACGCGGTCTGGACGCGCTGACCGCGGTCTGGGCGGTCGCCAAGACCGGCGCCGCCTATGTGCCGGTCGACCCGGGTTATCCGCCGGAGCGGATCGCCCATATGCTCACCGATTCCGGCGCCCGGCTCGCGGTCACCGGTCCGGATCAGGCCCCCGCGCTGGCCGAGGTGCCCGGCGCCGTCGAATCGTGGTTGATTCTCGGTTCGCCCGAATTCGAAAAATATTGTGCCGGGGTTTCTTCGGCACCTGTCACGGACGCCGATCGGATCACACCGCTGCGCACCACGCATCCGGCGTACCTCATCTACACCTCCGGTTCCACCGGCACCCCGAAAGCCGTGGTCGTCACCCACGCCGGGCTGGCCTCGTTCGCCGCCGAACAGTGCTACCTGTTCGGCGTGACCCCGAATTCGCGGACCCTGCACTTCTCCTCGCCCAGCTTCGACGCATCGGTTCTCGAACTGCTGCTCGGCTTCGCCTGTGGTGCGACCGTGGTGGTCGCGGCGCCGGATATCTACGGCGGTAACGAACTCGCGGACCTGCTGCGCACCGAGGGCATCACCCACGCCTTCGTCACCCCCGCCGCGCTCGCCACGGTCGATCCGTCGGGACTCGAGGATCTGCACACCGTCATGGTGGGTGGTGAGGCCTGCAGTCCCGAACTCGTGGCGACCTGGGGCGACCGGTACCGCATGCACAATATGTACGGTCCGTCCGAGGCGACGGTGGCCGCGACCATATCCGGACCCATGCGCCCCGGCCGGCCGGTTCCACTCGGCCATCCGGTGCGCGGTATGCGGTTGTTCCTGCTGGATTCCCGGTTGCGTCCGGTCCCGCCCGGCACTCCGGGTGAGTTGTACGTCTCCGGGCTCGGCGTGGCACGCGGCTATCTGGGCCGGCACGTCCTGACCGCGGCACGTTTCGTCCCCAATCCGTACGGTCGGCGCGGCGAGCGGATGTACCGCACCGGCGATCTGGTGGTGGCCGACCGGTCCGGCCGGCTCCGGTTCCTCGGCCGCGCCGACGATCAGGTGAAGCTGCGGGGCTTCCGCATCGAATTGTCCGAGATCGACCATGTGTTGCGCGGTCATCCCGGGGTGCGCTCCGCGCTGACCGTCGTCCACACCGACGCACACGCCCGGCAGCGGCTGGCCGCCTATATCGTCGCCGACGCCGGGCTGGACCCCGCCGAGGTCCGGGCGGCCGTACGTGGGCAGTTGCCCGGCTATATGGTCCCCGACGCCGTCACCGTGCTGCCGGAGTTCCCGAAAGCGCCTTCGGGCAAGCTCGACCGCAAGGCGCTGCCCGAACCGGTGTTCCTGAGCGCGATCGCCACCTCCCGGGCGCCCGCCACCGAGGCCGAACGCCGAGTCGCCGAGGTCTTCTCCGAAGTGCTGGGTTCCGACGTCACCGGCGCCGAGGACGGATTCTTCGATCTGGGCGGCAACTCGCTGCTCGCCACCCGGCTGGTGTCTGCCCTCTACGAACGGTTCGGGGTGGACCTGCCGGTGCGCACGGTGTTCGAGGCGCCGACCGTCGCGGCGATGACCGAACAGCTCCTGCGGACTCCGGCCACCACCCGAATCCCGCTGGCGGCCTACGATCCGCGACCCGAGCGGTTGTCGCTGTCACTGCCGCAGCAGCGGCTGTGGTTCCTGAACCGGTTCGCACCCGAATCCAGTGCGTACAACATCGCTTTCGTTCTCGATATCGAAGGCGAGCTGGATGTCCCGGCGCTGCGGGCGGCGCTCGGCGATATCGTCGACCGGCACGAAGTGCTGCGCACCGTCTTCCCAGACGACGGTGACGGCGCCCAGCAGCGGATTCTCCCGGCCGCATGGGCGCTACCCGCGCTGGAACTACGCGAGACCGATCCGGCCGGGGCCGAGACGGCGCTCCGGGAATCGGCCACCACCGGTTTCGATCTCACGGCGGCAACACCGTTGCGCGCGACACTGTTGCGTATCGGTGCCGACCGGTATCGGCTCGGCGTGGTGGTGCACCACATCGCCGCCGACGGCTGGTCGTTGGCCCCGCTGACCCGCGACCTGGCCCTGGCCTATCAGTCCCGGCGAGCCGGTGACCGACCGCAGTGGTCGCCGCTGTCGGTGCAGTACGCCGATTTCGGGCTCTGGCAGCGTGAGCACCTCGGTGACGCCGGCGATCCGGACAGCCTGGCCGCGCGTCAGCTCGGCTACTGGCGCGAGCAGCTCGCGGGTCTGCCCGACGAACTGCCGCTGCCCTACGACCGGCCCCGCCCGGCCGAACCCGAACACACGGCCGCATCGGTGCGCCGCGCGATTCCGGAGTCGGTGCGCGGCGCACTCGCCGAGGTCGCGCGGGCACAGGGCGTGAGCTCGTTCATGCTGCTGCGCTCGGCACTCGCGGCGCTCTTGCGCTCGGTCACCGGTGGCCGCGATATCGCCATCGGTACTCCGGTCGCCGGCCGCACCGATCGCCGGCTCGACGAGCTGGTCGGGATGTTCGTCAACACGCTCGTACTGCGCTCACAAGTCGACCCGGCTCGTCCGTTCACCGATCTGCTGCGCGCCGACCGGGATACCGAACTGGCCGCGCTCGCGCACGCCGATATCCCCTTCGAGCAGGTCGTGGGCGCTCTCGGCCACGACCCCCGCGCCACCGGTCGCCACCCGCTGTTCCAGGTCGCGCTCACCGTGCAGGACACGCCGGTGCCCACGCTGGAACTCCCCGGGCTCTCGGTGGACGCGGCCGCGCTCGATATCGCGCGCGCCAAATTCGACCTGGAGCTGCGGGCCGGCGATCTCGCCGACGGTGAGCTCGAATTCGTCTACGCCGACGAACTGTTCGACGCGGCGACGGTAGAAACCCTGGCGGACCGTTTCCTCCGGGTACTCACCGCGATCGCCGCGCGGCCCACTGCGCCGGTCGGCGATATCGACACTCGCACCGATACCGAACGCGACACACTGTGCCCGGCCCGCGGCCCCGTCCCCGGGATCCCGCGTACCCTGAGCGCCCTGTTCGGTGCCACCGTGCTGGCCCACGGCCCGCGTCCGGCGCTGTACGAAGACGAGACAGTGCTCACCTACGCCGAACTCGACCGTCGCGCCAACCGTTTGGCGCGGGCATTGATCCGGCGTGGGCTCGGCACCGGTGACAAAGTCGCGCTGGGGCTCACCCGGTCGGCGGATTCGGTGACGGCGGTGCTCGCCATCACCAAATCCGGTGCCGCGTTCGTACCGGTGGACCCGAACTATCCGGCCGAACGGGTCGCCCATATGCTCGCCGACTCGGGTTGTTCGATCGGTATCACCCGGACCGGTCACGCCGAACGGTTGCGCGCGGCGGGCGGCGCCGAGATCGACTGGTTGCTGCTGGATTCCCCGGCCGGTCGCAGCGAGATCGGCGGCGAGACAGCGGGCCCGGTGACCGACCGGGACCGCGTACGCCCCGTCCGGGTCGGCGATCCGGCCTATCTCATCTACACCTCCGGGTCCACCGGAAAACCCAAGGGCGTCACGGCGACCCACGGATCGCTCGCCGACCTCGCCGACGAGTTCCGGGATCGGCTCGCGGTGAACCCCGGCGCTCGGACCCTGCACTTCTCCTCGCCGAGTTTCGACGCGGCGGTCCTGGACCTGCTGCTCGCGATCGGCGCCGGTGCCGCCATGGTGATCGTGCCGCCGGAGGTCTACGGCGGCGACGAGCTGGCCGAGCTCATGACCCGTGCCGAGGTGACGCACACCTTCATCACTCCGGCCGCGCTCGCCACCATCGACAACGAGCGCTGGCCGTTGCCCGCGCTGCGGGGTCTGATGGTGGGCGGCGAACATCTCGGGCCGGAGCTGGTGGCGCGCTGGGCACCCGGTCGCCGCATGTTCAACGCCTACGGGCCCACCGAGACCACCGTCGTCGTCTCGATGACACCGGTGGCCGTGGACCGTCCCGCCGAACTCGGCGGACTGATCCGCGGGACCCGCGCCCTGGTCCTCGACGAACGCCTGCGGCCCGTACCCACGGGAGTGCCGGGCGAGCTCTATCTGGCCGGCCCCGGGCTGGCCCGCGGCTATCACGAACGGTTCGGGCTCACCGCTGCCCGGTTCATCGCCGACCCCTACGGACCGTCCGGTGCCCGGCTCTACCGCACCGGTGATGTCGTTCGTTGGACCCGTGAAGGCGGTCTGCGCTATCTGGGTCGCAGCGACAACCAGGTGAAGATGCGCGGTTTCCGGATCGAGCTCGGTGAGATCGCCGGTGCGCTCACCGCGCATCCGGCCGTGCACTTCGCTCATGTGGAAGTGCGCCGACTCGGCGATTCGGACCGGCTGGTCGCCTATGTGCACCCGGCCGATCCCGCACAGCGGCCCGAACCCGAGGAACTGCGGGATCATCTGAATCAGCGTCTGCCCCGGCATATGGTCCCGGCCGCGTTCACCCTGCTCGACGAGATCCCGCTGACCCCGGTCGGCAAATTGGATATCGCGGCCCTGCCCGAGCCCGAGCCGCTGTCGCCGGCCACCTCCGGCCGCGCACTCGGTTCGGATACCGAACACCGGGTCGCCGCCGTCATGGGTGAATTGATCGGAACCACGATCACCGACGCGGACGAGAGTTTCTTCGATATCGGCGGCAACTCGCTGCTGGCCACTCAGCTGGTGGGGCGCCTCGACGCGGCCACCGGGGTCCGGCTGCCGGTGCGTGCGGTGTTCGCCGCACCGACGGTTGCCGAACTCGCGGCCCGCCTCGACGGCGAAACCGCCGGTACCGGGGCCGCCCTGGTCCGCCGGGAACGGCCCGAGCGGATTCCACTGTCGGCTGCGCAGCGACGGTTGTGGTTCCTCAACCACTTCGGCGGCTCGGACGGTGGTGCCTACAACATCCCGGTTGTGCTGCGGCTGCGCGGCCCGCTCGATCATCCGGCCCTGCGTCGCGCGCTGCACCTGCTACAGGAACAGCACGAAACGCTGCGCACGGTGTTCCCCGAGATCGACGGGGAGCCGGCCCAGGTGGTACTCGAACCCGCCGAAGCCGCTCTGCCGCTGCAGACACCGGTGGCCGACGACGCGGGTCACGGCGCCGCGATAGAACGGTTCATCGCCCCAGGCTTCGATCTGTCCGCCGAAATACCCTTGCGCGCAGCACTGTTCGTGGTGGCACCGGATGAGCACGTCCTGGTGCTCGTGGTCCACCACATCGCGATGGACGGCTGGTCGCTGGAACCGCTCGCGGCCGATGTGGCGGCGGCCTATCGGGCGATCCGGCTCGGTGGCGATCCGCAGGCCGATACCGAGCAGCTCCAGTACGTCGACTACACGCTGTGGCAGCAGGAACTGCTCGGTGACGAGGCCGATCCGGCCTCGCCTATCCGCCGCCAGCTCGATTACTGGCGCACCCGGCTGGAGGGACTGCCCGAACTGCTCGCGGTTCCCGCCGACCGACCGCGCCCGCCGGTGCCGTCCTATCGCGGCGGCACCGTGCAACAGTGGGTCGACGCCCGGGTGCACCGGGAACTGCGTGATCTGGCCGCGCGCCACAATGTGAGCCTGTTCATGGTGCTGCACGCCGCGCTGGCGGTGCTGTTGCACCGGATGACCGGAGTCGGCGATATCGCCGTCGGGACCCCGGTCGCCGGACGCGGCCGCCCCGAACTCGACCGGATGATCGGTATGTTCGTCAACACGCTGGTCCTGCGGACCCCGGTGGCGCACGACGATCGCTTCACCGAACTGCTCGATACCGTGCGCGATACCGATCTCGACGCGTTCGGGCACGCGGACCTGCCGTTCGAACGGCTGGTCGAGGTGCTCAATCCGGCGCGTTCCCAGGCCCACCACCCACTGTTCCAGGTGATGCTGTCGGTGCGTGACGAACCGGTGCGAGCCCTGGAGCTGCCGGGGCTGAGTATCGAGGCGGTGGATATCGACGCGGGTATCGCGAAGTTCGATCTCCAGTTCACTCTCACCGAATCCCGGACCGCCGATCGTTCGCCGGACGGCATCAGCGTGGCCGTGAACTACAGCGGGGACCTTTTCGACGAACCGACCGCGGCCAGGCTCAACCGTCGCCTGGTCCGGTTGCTCGCCGCCATCGCCGCCGACCCGGCGGTGGTCGTCGGTGACCTGGAACTGCTGGAACCCGAGGAGTGGTCGGCTCTGGCGCCGCTGCGCCGCGCCGATCCCGACCAGCCGTGCACGCTGGCCGAGGTGTTCGCCGCGGCGGTGCGCACCGACCGGCAGGCCGTGGCGCTGGCGGGGGCCGGGGTGGAGATCACCTACGACGCGCTCGATCGCTGGAGCAATCGACTGGCCCGAGTGCTCGTGGGCTACGGTGTGGGACCGGAAACACTGGTGGCACTGGGTATTCCGCGGACCGTCGAATCGGTGGCCACGGTATTGGCGGTTACCAAGACAGGCGCCGCCTTCGTCCCGGTGGATCCCGGCTACCCTGCCGCCCGGATCACCCATATGCTCTCCGATTCCGGTGCGGCCCTTGGCCTCACCCTGGCCGAATACCGTGACCGGTTGCCGGAGGAGGTCCGCTGGCTGGCGCTCGACGATTCCGAGATCCGCGAACAGGTCTTGCGGGCATCCAGCGCGCCGATCACCGACGCGGAGCGGATCGCCCCGCTGCGGATGGACAACCCGGCCTACGTGATCTACACCTCCGGTTCCACCGGAACACCCAAGGGCGTGGTGGTCACTCATCGCGGGCTGTCCAACTTCGCCGCGGAGACCGCGCACCGCTTCGATGTCCGGCCGGGAAGCCGGATCCTGCATTTCGCGACCCCCAGTTTCGACGCCGCCATGCTGGACCTGCTCTTCGCGCTCGGTGGTGCGGCCACCCTGGTACTCACCCCGCACGGAGTGGTCGGTGGAGCGGAACTGGCTCGGGTGCTCATCGCGGAACGGATCACGCACGCCTTCATCACCACGGCCGCGCTCGCCACCGTCGATCCGGAGGGCATCACCGATTTCCGGCACGTCCTGGTCGGCGGCGAGGCACTGCCGGCCGAGGTCGTCGCGCGCTGGGCGCCGGGGCGTAACCTGCACAACGTCTACGGGCCCACCGAAACCACCATCGTCACTGTGATGTCACCGCCGCTGGTACCCGGTGGACCGATCCCGATCGGTGAACCGATCCGCGGTGTCGCGGCCATGGTGCTCGACGCCCGGCTGCGCCCGGCCCCGCTCGGCGTCACCGGCGAGTTGTATCTGGCCGGTGGCGCACTCGCCCGCGGGTACCACGACCGGCCGGGCCTCACCGCCCAGCGGTTCGTGGCCAACCCGTACGGGAAGCCGGGGGAGCGGATGTACCGCACCGGCGATCTGGTGCGTATCCGCACCGGCGAGCACGGCGGTCCCGGCGATATCGAATACGTCGGCCGGACCGACCATCAGGTGAAGATTCGCGGATTCCGGATCGAACTGGGTGAGATCGACGCGGCGCTGAGCCGGCATCCGGCGGTCGAGTTCTCCTATACCGCGGGGCATCGCACCGCCGCGGGGGCCACCGCACTCGTGTCGTATGTGAAGGCGGGATCGGACACCACCGCGGCCGAGCTGACCGCGCATGTGTCCGAACTGGTACCCAATTACATGGTTCCGCAGTCGATCATGCTGATCGACCGGCTGCCGCTGACCCCGGTCGGCAAACTCGACCGGGCCGCCCTGCCCGATCCGGTGTTCACCACCGCCGAGGGCTACCGGGCACCCGCCACCCCAGTGGAAGCCGCGCTGTGTCAGGTCTTCGCCGATGTGCTCGGGGTCGAACGCGTGGGTGCCGGGGACGGATTTTTCGAACTGGGCGGTAATTCGCTGCTCGCCACGAAGGTTGTCGCCCGGGCCCGCGAGGCCGGATACGAACTGCCGATGCAGCTGCTGTTCGGCGAATCCACCCCGGCGGCACTGGCCGCACGGCTGGGCGACGGTACCGCCGCCGACGCGATGGCGATGGCCCTCGCCCCACTGCTGCCGTTGCGCCCGGATACCGGCACCGGCCGGCCGCCGTTGTTCTGTGTGCATCCCGCCATCGGCCTGGCCTGGTGCTATGCCGGATTGCTGGCCGAACTTCCCGCCGATCAGCCGGTCTACGGCCTGCAGGCGCCGCAGGCGAGCGGAAAACCCGGATTCGGTTCGATCGGCGAGGCGGCCGAGCATTACATCGCCCACATCAAGACCGTGCAGCCGCACGGCCCCTACCAGCTCCTCGGCTGGTCGCTGGGCGGTCTGATCGCGCACGAGATCGCGGTCCGATTGCAGGCGGCCGGGGAGGAGGTCGCGCTGCTCAGCATGCTGGACAGTTACCGGCTCTCCGACGAACTGGCCGCCGACGCCGTACCCACCGTCGCCGAGATCCTGGGCGAATTCGGCGGCGATCTCCTCGCCGACGGGACCGAACCGACCCTGGCCGAGGCCGCCGAACTGCTGCGGTCACGTCCGGGACCGTTCGCGGCGCTCACCCTGGACCACCTGGAACGGCTGTACGCCGGTTACGCCGACGGCACCGTCCAGGCCAACGGGTTCAGTCCGGGGGTGTTCCACGGTGACCTGCTGTTCTTCGCCGCCGCGACCGATCCGGTGAACCTCGCCGCAGCCGACCGCGAACCAGGGGCCTGGCGGGGCTTCGTCACCGGTTCGGTGCACCCGCACGATATCGCCTGCACCCACGCGGAGATGACGACCGCGGAATCGCTGGCCGTGATCGGACCCGTGCTCCGGAAGCATCTCGGTGATCGGGGCCCCGCGACGGACGAACGATCACAGCCCGATGTCGAAACGAAGGAGAACGCTCAGTGAAGCCCGCAGTGCAGATCACCGGTCTGGTGAAGAACTACGGCCGGGTCTGCGTTTTGGACGACTTCGATCTCGAAATCCCCGAAGGCACGGTGATGGGGCTACTCGGCCCCAACGGCGCGGGTAAGACCACCGCGGTCCGGATCGTCACCACCCTGCTACGGCCGAACGCCGGGTCGGTCCGGGTCGCCGATATCGATGTGCTGCACGATCCGGCCGGGGCGCGCAAGCTCATCGGATTGTCCGGTCAGTACGCGGCGGTGGACGCCAACCTCACCGGTTACGAGAACCTGCGCATGGTCGCGCGGCTCTACGGGATGTCGCGCGAACGCGCCATCGCCCGGGCCCGGGAACTACTGGGCGAATTCGGGCTCGAGGACGCGGCGGATCGCCGCGCCGGAACCTACTCCGGCGGGATGACCCGGCGCCTCGATCTGGCCGGTGCCCTGGTCGCCCGCCCGCCCGTGGTGGTTCTCGACGAGCCGACCACCGGACTGGATCCCCGGGCCCGCAACGATATGTGGCGGGTTATCGGCGAACTCGTCAGCGACGGCACCACGGTCCTGCTGACCACTCAGTATCTCGAGGAAGCCGATCGGCTGGCCGATCAGATCACGGTGATCGACAAAGGCCGGGTGATCGCTCGCGGTTCCGCGGACGAACTCAAATCCTCGATCGGCGGGGACCGTCTCACCGTCACCCTGAGCCCCGGACAGGATCCGGCGCCGGCCCTGCGGGTCCTCGCCGAAATCGGTATCGGTGAACCCGCGCACGAGGCGAGTGTCGACGAGGTGTCGGTAGTGGTCGCCGGCGGTTCCCGAACCATGGTCCAAGCGCTGCGCCGGCTCGACGACGCAGATGTGAATGTCGTCGACGCCCGGGTGCACCGGCCCAGCCTCGACGATGTCTTCCTGTCCATCACCGGCTCCCCGGCGCTGCCGGACACCGAGCCGGAAGCCAGTGACGTACCCGAGGAGATAATGTCGTGAGCACCGCAGAAGTCGCGGTCGAATCCGAAACCACCAGCCCGACCGATGAGACGGAGGCGGAACTGGCACACGCGACGGGCTCGCATCGAATTCCGAAGTCCACCGAACCCCGGTTCCGGTTCTTCCGGGACAGCGCGATCGTGGCGCATCGCAATCTGCTCACCATCATGCGGGTGCCGACATTGCTGGTCACCGCCACGGTGCAGCCGCTGATGTTCGTCTTCCTCTTCGCCTACGTGTTCGGCGCCTCACTCGGCGGTGGTGAGTACCGCGAGTTCCTGATCGCCGGGATCATGGCCCAGACCGTCGCCTTCAGCGCCGCGTTCACCACGGTGGGGCTGGCAGGTGACCTGGAGAAGGGCATTATCGACCGGATGCGCTCACTGCCCATGTCCCGGCTGGCGGTGCTGATGGGCCGCACGCTTTCGGACCTGGTGGTGAGCATGGTCAGCCTGCTGGTGATGACCATATGCGGTTATATCGTCGGCTGGAGCATCGAAGGGACCGTGGCCGGTGCCGTACTCGCCTACGCGGTGCTCCTGCTGTTCGCGTTCGCGATGTCGTGGGTCGGCGCGCTCACCGGTCTGCTCGCGCCGAACGTCGAAGTAGCCCAGAGCGCCGGTCTGATCTGGCTGTTCCCGCTGTCGTTCATCTCTTCGGCGTTCATCTCGGCCCAGACCCTGCCCGGTCCGCTGGCCACCATCGCCGAATGGAATCCGATCACCGCGGTCGCGGCGACCGGCCGGAAATTGTTCGACAACAGCGCACCCCCGACCTTCGTCCCCGCGACCGGCTGGCCGGCCGAGCACTGCGTCGAATACGCGATCATGTGTTCGGGGGCTATTCTGCTGATCGCCATCCCGCTGGCGTTGTTGCAGTACCGCCGGGTGGCCAGCCACTGAGCCCTGCTCACGGAAACAACTGAGCCCGGACCACGACAAAGGCCGTGTCCGCCGGAATTCCGGCGGACACGGCCTTTGCCGTCGACGAGTTGCCCGGGCACTCAGCCCCGGCGACGGGTCTTGAGCAGTTCCAGCCGCTCCTTGAGCAATTCCTCGAGCTCCTCTTTACTCCGCCGTTCCAGCAGCATGTCCCAATGTGTGCGCGGCGGCTTCACCTTCTTCGCCTCCTGCGTGGTGCCTTCGAGCAGCACGCCTTCCTGGCCGTTGCGGCACAACCAGGTCGGCGGGATCTCGGCGTCGTCGGCGAAGGGGACATCGAACTCTTCGCCATTGTCGGTCCGGTACCGGGCGATCCGGCGGGGTGCCAGATCATGGTCGCGGTCGGTTTCGTAGCTCACCGCTCCGAGCCGGCTGCCCCGGAGTACGCGATCTGCCATCTGTACAGGTCCTCTCTGTGTTGTCGGCGCGTTGCCGCGCGCGGGCTCGCAGTTCCCTGCCGCTCGGCTCCGGTGTTCCGGAGCGGAAACACCTGTGGCGTATCCGCTGCGCGGGCACCGGAACCCGTGCCGGGGCGCGAACCGGTGGGTCGACCCCTGTCGTTCTGCTACCGCGTCCTCGTGGGTCGCGTTTCGCCGGCCGTTATCGTCCGCCGACCGTTCGGGTCACATGCGCGGTCCGTTCGCTGTGTCACGAATCGTGGACTCGTGCCGGTCCAGGCCGTGCGCCCTGTTCATGTCAACGTTCGTGAGGGTCTTTCCGTTCCCAGTTCGGGAGAGCCTTGTAATTGTACGGGGTTCCGCGAACAGGGGTTGCGCGGTGTGCGGTGTGTGCTCCTGCGAGAGTGCCTATTAGGGTGTCGGGTCATGTCGCGCCGGTTGGAGTCGTGCCTGTGGTGTGGTCGGGAGATAGTGGATGCCGAAGCGGGGCGGCGGCGCCGTTACTGTCGGCAGTCCTGTCGTCAGCGTGCCTATGAACATCGCAACAATGTGAAGGGCACTGGGATCCCCGCCGATTCGGTGGTGCTCAGTGCCGCGGAGGCCACCGCGCTGGCCGACCGCTGGTTCGCCGCACGCTGTGCCGCCGAGGATGTGGCGACCGCGGTCGACGAGGGCGCCGACCGGGACGAGCTCGCTCGACTCAGCGTGGTGCTGGTCGAACTGGCTCGGGACGCGGAACGGTTGCGCTGACCTGGGTCGAAACGCGCTGTAGGACCGGGTGCGTGGCGTGCTCGGTTTCCGGCTCCGAGGTGAACCGCAGGACCGTGGCGGTGAGAATCGTAACCAGTGCCCCCAGGCCGAGCGCAGTGAGCAGGGTGGTGTTATCAGGGTCTACGAGAGACTGTCCGCGCATCGCCTGCCAGAATGTGATCGCCTGTAACCCACCCCAGCCGAGGATCACCACCCCGATCAACTGGCTGCGGGTCCGGGCCGGTCGCAGCCGGGGGAAGCGCGCCGCGCACCACGCCAGCACCACCACTGCGGCCAATACCACCTGGATTCCGTGCAAGCCGATGAAATGCGGAATGCGCAGATCCCCGCCCAGGGTGCTCCAGTGCGTTATCGGCATCCCCGCCACCGCGTCCGGTGCGCCCACCGCCTGCCGGGTAGCGGCGTCGACGACGGTATGCCCGGCAGCCAGTTCTACGAGGCGGCCGTCCGAGGTGCGAGTGAGCTGAGTACCGGTGAAACCCATGAGGTAGCCCAGCGCCATCGAGACCACCGCCATGACCAGGCCGCCACGAATCGCCCAGACCGTCGGCCGATCCGCGCCCGGACGTATCGAAACGATCACGGCGATCAACAGATTCGCCAGGAAGAGTCCCGGTACCCCGGAGGCGAACACTTTCTGCCCGATCTCGTTGACCGCATCGGTTTCGGTGTTGAAATGGCTGAAGGTACCGCGTGCGGCCTGGATCACGACGAATCCGACATCCACGAACGCGGTGGCGGAGAACACGACACCCAGCCACCAGGTGACCCGCCGGCCGCGGTGCGGCAGTGACAGCAGCCATGCCAAGGTCAACGAATAGAGCAGGAACGCCACCCCGAATTTGACCGGTTTGAGCCACACCGACTCGCCGAGCAGGACGCGATCGTCGACGACCATCGCGATCAGGCCCACAATCACCAGACCGGCCATTGCCGCGGAACTGAGCAGCAAAGGCCGGTGCAGGCGTCCGATCACCCGACAGAGATCGGAAGTTGTGGGGCGTTCGGAACGAGCCGGTACGCCGCGGAGCAGGACTACGGACATGCAACCGACGGTAGGAACGGGGATCCGGCCGCTGCGTCCCGCTACGGGACTGTGTGCGGCCGGTACCCCGGTACGCCGGGGCCCCGTCGGGTGGGTCAGAGGTAAGGGTCAGTCGGGGATATTGCCCAGATCGAGGCCGCGCCCGGCGAGATAGGGGGCCGGGTCGACCGGGCCGATACCGGGCTGGTGGACCTCGTAGTGCAGGTGCGGTCCGGTGGATTGGCCGCGGCTGCCGACGGTGGCGATCACGTCACCGGCGCGCACGGGCTGGCCGACCGACACCAGGATGTCCTGCATATGGCCGTACACGCCGACGCTGCCGTCGTCCTGCTGGACGCGGACCCACAGCCCGAATCCGGTGGCGGGGCCGGCCTCGATCACGACACCGTCGGTGACCGTCCGGATCGGTGAACCCATATTGGCGGCGAAGTCGATGCCGTTGTGGGCGGTGCCCCAGCGTGCCCCGAAGCCCGAGGACACTACGCCGTCGGCCGGGTATACCGTGGTCGGTCGCGGCGGTTCGAAGAACGGGAACGGGAACGAGACCGGGGCGGGTTGAGCGGCCTGATGGGGATCCCAGGCGGCGGGGTCGTGCGAGGTGGCGGGCCGCTCGGCGGGCGCGCGGTCGGCCCGGTCGGCCGGGGCCTCCGAGGTGGCGGCCACCGGGGTGATCTGTTCGTTACCGGAATCGGCTCCTGCGGCGAACAGGCCGAAACCGGCGCAAAGGGCGGTCGAGGTGGCGACGACCTGCGTCGTGATGTTGCGACGGCCGATCGGCGGCACCGTGAACTTACGGAAAGGTAACGGAAGGGTCACGGGCATGGTTACAAGCTAGGGGACCGACACGCCGATCCAGCAAGCATGTGGCAACCGTCACGTTTGCGCATAAGCCCAGGTCGAGTATTACCGAACGGTAACGAAAACTTGGAAATCGGTCGACGAGCTGCACAAATGAGACATTGATCTAGATTTGACCGGAGTGTGCCAGAAGATCGACACTATTTCAGTGGTCGCTAACAGAGTTGCGCCCCTGATCGCCCTGGCCGACCCCACCAGGCGCGCGATATTCGAAGCGCTGCCCGCCGGGCCACGCTCGGTCGGGGAACTCGCGACACAGGTCGGAATCAGTAGTTCGGCGGTATCCCAGCATCTGCGAGTTCTCCGGGACGCGCGGCTGGTGATGGTGCGGCCGATGGGCAATCGGCGCCTGTACTCCCTGGACCCGCGCGGGCTCGGCGACGCCCGCGACTACCTGGAACAGTTCTGGCAGAGTGCGCTGGCCGCCTACGCGGCCGCGCTCAGCGATGCACGTGAGCAGGGATAACAGTTCCGCGGGAACCGGGCGCCTCAGCCGACCCTGCGGAACGCCGCGCCGGTTACGCTCGCTTCCCCACGGCGTTTGTCCAGCTGCCGGTCCAGCGCCGCGATCACCTCGGCCGATCCGATCTGCAGCAGACCCGGGTCGGGAGTGCCGGCGAAGCGGTCGCCGGTGCGTCCCGCCCACAGCACTTCGTGCCGGTTCAGCAGATGGCTCGGCGGCCCGCCCTGCTCCGGGGGGGTGGGACCGAACAACTGCACGGTGCGGGTCCCGAAGGCGGTGGCCAGATGCGCCACGCCGGTATCGCCGCACAGGACGACCGAAGCCTCTGCCACCGTCGCCGACAATTCGATGAGGTTCTGGGTGCCGGCCAGTACCCGGCGCCCGGACAGCCCGGCGCGCGCCGCGATCCCCAGCGCGTTCTCGCGATCGTATTCGTCGCCGGTCAGCACCACCTCGTGCCCGAGGACCAGTAGATGCCGGATCACCGCCGCGAAGCGGTCGGCGGGCCAGCGTCGGGCCGGTGCGCCCGCCCCGACATGGACGACCACGCTGTCACGGTGATCGGTAGTGGCCACCGGCGGCAGGAGCCCCAGATTGCGCCGGTCCGCGCCGATCCCGTCGAACTCGAGCAGATGACACCAGCGGTCGATCGGGTGATGCTCGGGCCGCCACTCCGGTGCCGGGATCTCCGGAAACGCCGGATCCCGATAGGTGAGGATACGTTCGGCGCCGGTTTTGCCGAGTTGCACGATCGGGAGGGCACCGGGGCGGTGCAGGTTCACCGCCAATTTCGGCGGCGGACCGTCCCAGCGCAGACCCTGCGGATCGGCGATGGGAACCATCTCGTCCACGCAGGCGATCACATCGACGATGGGACGCAGATGATGTGGGGCGGCCAGCACCAGGTGATCGTTGCGACGGGCCCGGCGGAGGGCACGCAGTGCCGGGACCGCGGTGAGAAGATCACCGAGACCGCGCGCCTGAAGCACGAGAACTACCGACACCCGACTCTCCTAGCCACCTGTTGCCCGTTGCGCCGCCCCCTCTCGAACCGTCCTGGTGAGGATCCGAACACGACGAGAGCATTTCCTTGGATGACTACCCGTGGTCCTCGTGGGCAAACGTGGACCGGTCGCGGCCTGGATCACACGCTGTGCGTTCGCCTCATGCGCCGGCACCGCCCGCCACCTGCCGAGACGGGCGTCGCGCGCGATGAGCCCGTGGTCACCCGAGGGGTGCTCGCGTATGCGTCCGACGTCCGTGGGGAAGTCCGGTGTGAATCCGGCGCTGTCCCGCAATTGTGTGGCTCGTGTAGGGCCGCAACCAGATACCCGCGGATGAACCAGGAACGGTCATGATCACGTGGGTATCGATCGATGCGCCGAACGAGCCGCTCGATTCGCGGCCCGTTTCGCATGTCTTCGTCGCGTGGTCTACGACGGTCTGTTCGGAGTGGACGGTTCGATGACACCTATCCCACGGCTCCCGCAGTCGGCGGAACCCCGTCGGCCGCCCGGACACTCGCGGGTGGATCCGGTCTCACCTTGGTATCCACACCTGGCAGCGGTATCTATTCTTCGCCATGAAGACCGATCGCCCGCCGTGGGTGTGCTGCTGCCGCAGTTCGTCGGCACCGCAGAGCAGATCGCCGATCAGATCGAGGCGGGTTCACCGGCGGCGAGGCCGACGGCTACTCCCGGTGTGCTCAGCCGTCCGTACGAGAAGTATTGTCGAGCAACAGGTCCCGGGCCTCGGGGCCGCCGTCGAGGGCGCGGGTGACCCGGCGGCTGATTCGCCAACCCGCCGGGGTGCGGGTGAGCCGGAAACTGTTGGCACCTGCACGCCATACGCGGTAGCCGTCGTCGTAGTGGCGTACCAGTAGCGATTCGCAGACCGCCGTCGCCTCGTCACCCTCGAGTACGATCCGCGCCGGGCCGAGGAAATGCGTACAGCCCGTATCGATCAGGGACCGGTGCGCTGCCGACTCGACCATCGCGTGGATATCCGCCCGACCCCGCATATGCCAGCCCTCGACGTCGTATATACCGTCTTCGGTCCACAGCTGCGCCACTTCCGCGGCGGCGCCGGCATCGACGAACGGGCCGTAGGAGGCGAGGAGCCGGGCGATCTCCCCTTCGTCTTCCAGCCGACGCATGCGTTCCTCGAGGCGTGCGAGTCGTTCCTCGTCCACAGCTTTCCTTTCCGTCGTGGGTCTCAAAGCGGCGTGGCCACTGCGATCAGGGCCGCGAGTTGAGCGCAATAGTGATCGATATCGGTGGCCCGGACCGCACAGCAGGCGACGGTGGCGCCGATATCGCGCAACCCGGCCAGCCGCCGCCGGGCGCCGTCGGGATCGGTGAGCGGGTTCAATGCGCGACCCGGGCTCAGCACCACTTCGAAGTCCGGTGGCAGGGTCACCGCGTGCAGGTGCGCGGACAGTGCGTCCGGGGACAGGCCGAACGGAACCCAGCCGGTACCCAGTGCCACGGCCCGGCGCAGCGACCGGCGGGTGCGGCCGCCGACCCACAGGGGTGCGGTGGTCGAGGTCGCGGCCGGATCGATGACGAAATCCCCGACTTCCCGGCGACCCCACGCGTCGCGCAATTCGGCGAGTGCGCGTTCGGCGGCGGCGCCGCGTCCGGCCCATTCCGCGTCCAGCAGCGCGAATTCTGCTTCCAGCGATCCGACGCCCACACCCAGCACGACTCGGCCGCCGCTGAGCCGATCGAGCGTGCCGTAGCTCTTCGCGAGTGCCAGCGGATGGTGGTATCCCAGAACGACGACCGAGGTCGCCAACCGGATCCGGCCGGTGCGTGCCGCGAGATAGGACAGAGTCGCCAGCGGGTCCCAATAGGTCGATCCGCGGGCGCCCGCCTCGGCCGTGGGGATCGCGACGTGCTCCGAACAGGTCAGATGGTCGAAACCGAGATCATCGGCGGTTTCCGCGATCCGGGCGAGTTCGGCGGGTCCGGCGCCGGCTTCCCAGGAGGAGGCGATTCCGGGGACCCGTACCACGATCGGGGTGGACAGGCCGACCCTCATCGGTGCCGGTCCTCGGTGGCGCCGATGATGCGGCGCATCATCCGGTCGGCTCCCAGGACCGCCGCCGCGCGATCGGGTTCGCTGCGCCGGGCGGCCAGATGTTCATGGGCGCCGATGACATGGACCGGGCCCCGGCTCAGCGCGGCCAAGCCTTCGGACGCCACGTCGGCGGGTTCGGAGACGGGCATCCCGGGGATGTCGAAGTCGAGGCCGACGCGCTCCATCGCCGGTGTCCGTGTCACGCCGAGTACGAGTTCGAGCACATCCACACCGTCCTCGCGCAGTTCCAGCCAGAGGCTCTCGGCGAAGATCCGTCCGAAGGCCTTCACGCCGCCGTAGACCGTATGCCGCCGTGATCCCAGATATCCGGCCAGCGATCCCACCAGCAGGATGCCGCCGCGTCGCCGGTCACGCATCGCGTTGCCGAAGCCGTGGACCAGGGTCAGCGGTGTAGTGATGTTGAGATCTATGACCTGCTGGAAGGCGGCGGGGTCGCCGTCGAGGAAATCGGCGCTGTGGGTGTTGGCGCCCGCGTTGTGCACCAGTAGCCCGACCTCGACATCGGAGGCCGCGTCGAGTACTGCTCGCGCCGCGTCCGGCTCGGTGAGGTCGGCGGTCAGCGTGCGGACTTCTACGCCGAGTGCCCGGCACTGCTCGGCGGTATCGGCCAGGGGACCGGGCCGCCGGGCCACCAGCAGCAGGTGGAGTCCGGATTCCGCGAGTCGTAGGGCGAACGATCGGCCCACACCCTCGGAGCCGCCGGTGATCACCGCCCAGGGGCCGTAGCGCACGGGGTCGAGGTGGGTCATAGGTATGTCTCCGTTCGAGTTCCGGCCACACCCAGTTCTACAACCGGCGACGCGGAAATACTAGAGTGAATTCTACTTTTCCGATCGGAGGTACACAGTGCCACGGATTGCCGAACCCCGGGAACCCGGCCGGGCGACCACCACCATCCAGCACGCCCGTCGCCGCGCGATCCTGCGCGCGGCCGCCCGGCTCGGTGCCGAAGAGGGGCTCGAACGAGTCCAGATGTCCGATATCGCCGCAGCGGCCGGGGTCGCGCTGGGGACGCTCTACCGCTACTACCCGTCCAAACATCACCTCTACTCGGGCGTCCTGGAGTCGGCCGTCGCCGATCTGCCGCTGGCGGCACAGGTGCCGGACGACCCGGTGGGCGCCGTCGCCGACCTGCTCGAATCCGCGGTGACCGGCCTGCTCCGGCGACCCCGGCTGGGGCGGGCCATGCTGGTCTCGGCCAATGCGGTCCGGTCGGCCGGAACGGTGCCGGTCGACACCACGATGCGTGATCGGATCATCGCCGCCGCCGGGATCACCGAACCGGATGCCGCGGATCAGCAACTGGCCCGGCTGGCCGAGCAGTGCGCCTACGGCATCCTGACCTGGGCGACCGCCGGCCAGCTGAGTGCGGATCAGGCCGTGGCCGACATCCGCCGGGCCTGCACCCTGCTGCTCGGGCCCTGGGCCGGCCGGTAGGGCCGGGCCGGCTAGCCACCGCCGACCGGCCCGGTCGCCGGAGCCGGTTGTAGTGCGGCGGGTGCGCGCCGGCGTTCCCACATTCGGGCCAGCAGAATCGCCAACCCGACGTACACCCAGCCCAGCAGCACATCGATGACATAGTGCTCACCCCCGTACACCAGGGTGAACCCCATCGCGATCGGGAAGACCGCCAGCGGAACCCGCCACCACCAGTGCCGGGCCAACGGCCACAAGGCGACAGAGACCAGCAGCGCGAAGGCCGCGTGCAGTGACGGTACCGCGGCGACGGGATTGCTGTGCGCGGCCAGCCAGTCCGCGCCGATATCGGCCGAGTACAACTGGAACCCGAACCCGGTGCTCCGATGGATCTCGGCCTCGATCACCCCGGCACGGGCGGCGTACCAGGGCGGCGCGGCGGGTATCAGAACGTAGGTCAGCAGACCGAGATAGGACAGCAGCAGAATCCGGCGCATATATTTCGACCAGCGCTCCCGCGACTGTACGTAGAAGACAGCGGCGAGCAGCCACGGCACCAGGAAATGGCTGGTGTAGACGAGCCCGGTGAGCACGGTCCACCAGGGGCGCCCGCCGTCGTCGGCCAGCTGCTCCTGTAGCCAGACCGTCGGGATGGTGCCGCCGAACAGCCCGCGTTCCACCACGGCGGGTTCCCGGACTCGCACCGGCATCCCGAGGGTGTTGGCGATCCCTCGGCTGTGGTCGTAGACGACCAGTGCGGCGATCAGCGGCACCCAGTCGACGAGAATGCGCACTTGGTCGCGCCACGGGCGGTCCGGCGTGAATGCCGCGATGCCCACGACGATCCACAGCGCCTGATAGATCCGCTGGGTCGGCGGGCCGAAGAGCACGGTGACGATGACGAGCGCGAGAAGGTACGCCGACCACACGCCACTGCGCAACAGTCTGCGGTGCCGTTGCGCGGCCGGTACCTCGGTGGTGGGGGCACCCATCCCCACAGTTTTCATCAACCGAACCGGAGCTGCCGCCGCGACCTGCGGAAACGACGCGTGATCGAGACCGCCGCCGCAGCCGGGCTCAGAGCCCGGTGAACGCTCCGCGATAGGCCCGGTGAACGCTCCGCGATAGATGGAACCACCGTGATCGCAATCGCGGGACGGTCCTGGTTCGCTGCGGGCACAGCCTCTAGGCTCGGGCGTTATGAGCCTGGGCGAGGTGGCCGCCGATCTGTACGGGCTGGCGCCCGGGGACTTCGTCGCCGCGCGCGACGCTCGGGCGGCTGCAGCCAGGGAATCCGGTGATCGGGAGCTGGCGGCGGCGATTTCTGCCCTGCGCAAACCGACCGTTGCGGGATGGACGGTGAATATGCTGGTGCGCGCCGCGCCCGGCGAGGTCGACGCCCTGCTCCGGCTCGGTGCCGATCTGCGGACCGCGCAGCGGCAATTGTCCGGTGAACAGTTGCGTGAGCTGACCCGGCAGCGGCGGCAGGTGGTGGACGCGCTCACCGGTCGGGCGGGAGAGTTGGTCGCCGGGCAGGGCCGGCCCGTCTCGGATGCGGTTCTGCGGCAGGTGAGCGAAACGCTGACCGCGGCGCTGGCCGATCCGGAGATCGCCGAACGGGTCCGGACCGGCACCCTGGTGGCCGCAGAGACTTACGCGGGGTTCGGACCGGTGGAACCGGACCTCAGCGTGGTCCGGGACGGGGCGAACCCCGCCGTTTCCGGTGCGCGACGGAAAACGACACATTCTGCCGAATCTGCCGCGGACCAGGATGATCGGGAGGCGCGGGTCGAAGCACAACGTCAGCGTGAGCAGGAGCGGGCACGGGCGGCGGAGGCGGCCGCGCAGGAGGCTCTCACCAGTGCGGAACTGGAGGCGCGACAGGCCGCCGAGCACCTCGGGGCCACCGAGGCCCGGCTGGCGGAACTACGCGACGAGCTCACCGCAGTGGAAGCCCGGCGCCGGTTCGCCCGTAACGCCGATCGGGCCGCCCGGGACGCCGTCCGGGCGGCAACGGTCGAATGGGAGCGGGCGCGGCGCCGGTTGCGGTGAACCGGTGGGTCAATTCCAGTCGTCGATCTTCACATCGTGCGGGTCCGGCGCGCCCTTACCCGTTTCCACCAGCGATTTCATGCTCAGGAGGAAGGTCGCCCATTTGGTACTGCAGTGATACATGAACTCCACCGGCTCCCGCCAGCCCTCGTGTTCGAACAGTACGACGGTGTAGGTGTCGGCCCGGGTGATTTTCCAGTCGATATGGGTGCCGATCCATTCGGCGGGACCTTCGATCACTTCCCAGCGGACGTGCTCGCCCGGGGTCAGTTCGACCACCTTCATATCGAAACCGCCCGCGACGAACCGGAATTGCAGCAGGCCGCCGATATCGCTGCCCTTGCCTCGGGTATCCGAAGCCCACCAGCCGGCCAGCCCTTCGGGTGTGGTCAAGGCGGTATATATCTCGGCCGGAGCCGCTTCGACGCCGACTCTGTGCAGTATGTTCACCATGGTCGATACCTCTTCTCTCCGGATGTATTTCGATCTGCGGTAAGGATTTACTGCTGGCCGCTCTGCTGGTCCTGGACCCGCTGGATCGCCTCGGCGATGCTCTTGATCCGGCGCAGCCGGGCATCCCAGGCCGCGCCCACCGACGACAGCTGGGCGACCGCCCGGGCGAGTTGGGCCTCGTCTACCCGGTATCGGCGTTCCCGGCCGGTGGCGGTGGCGTGCACCAGTCCGGCGCGGTCGAGTACGCCGAGATGTTTCGCGACGGCCTGCCGCGTCACGGGTAGTCGCTCGCTGAGGCCGGTGGCGGTGCCCTCGCCCGCGGCGAGCAGTAGGTCGAGCATGCGGCGACGGGTCGGGTCGCCTATGGCGGACCACAGGCGGTCGTCGACTGCGGTGGTCACGGCGTGGAGACCAGCCGGGTGACGTATTCGCCCAGACGGGGCAGGTAGAAGTCCCAGCCGTCGATATGTTCGCGGTGTTCTTCCTGCGCCAACGCGTCCGCCCAGCCCATTTCCCGGAAACCGGTCTCGGTGAGCCGGATCCTGGTTCCCGTTCCGGCGGGCGCGAGTTCGAAGGTGACCAGCAGTGAGCCGGCGGAATCATCGACGGCTCCGCCGGGGTAGCACCAGCGGAAGGAGAACAGGCGCGGTGGGTCGACGTCCACGACCGACATCGGCGCGACCTGTTTGCGGTCACCCCAGACGAACTCGCCGGTCGCGCCGGGTACCGGTTCGAAACCGGCATCGTCGGTCCACCACTGAGCGATGTGCTCGGGCCGGCTGACCACCTCGAAGACCACCTCGGGGGAGGCCTCCACATGGATCTCGCGTTCGACACTGCCGTACTCCATACGCTTCCTCCTATATGCAACTGTTGGTTGCGTATTACGGTAGCGTGCGACAGTTCAATGCGCAACCATAGGTTGCGCATTCTTGTTTCATGTCCTGTGCCCCAGGTGAGCCGGTCTCCGCGGGTGGCCGAAAACGACCTGCTCGATCGCCCACCTCGGCCCCTCACCGCAGTAACGGCTCCAGTGCCGGTTCGGTGCTGGAGTCGGCAGTGGGGGTCGGTGGGAACGGCCCGGTGGGCGGCTGCGGGATCCCGGCAACCACGGGTGCCGCGACGGGGAGTGATATGCCGATGTGCGGGCCCCCGGCCCTGCGGGACGGTGAACCGGCGGGCGCCTTTTCACGGTATCCGGGCGGTGCGAGCAGATAGCCGAACCGGCCCGCCCAGGTCTTCGCGTTCGCGATATCGCAAAGCATCGCGGCGAATTCGGCGTAGTTCACCCGAATCGGATTCCGGGTGTCGATATTGTGGACCAACCCGTACCGGGCCGGCTCGACCTCGTCGGCATAACTGCCGAACAGGCGGTCCCAGACGATGAAGACACCGCCGTAGTTCCTGTCCAGGTACGGGTTGTTCGAACCGTGGTGTACACGGTGATGTGACGGGGTGTTGAACAGGTACTCGATCGGACCCCACACTCTGCCCACCCGTTCGGTATGAATCGGGAACTGGAACAACAGATTCAACGATTGCATCAGCAGCACCATCCACACCGGGATCCCCAACAGCGCCGCCGGCGCGAAGAACATGCCGCGCACCAGCATCGACGGGTTCAACCACGGCAATCGGATCGCGGTGGAGAGGTTGAAATACTGCGACGAGTGGTGCACCGAATGCGAGGTCCACATCAGCCGCACCCGGTGATCCGCGCGATGGGCCCAGTAGTAGAAGAAGTCCACCACTACGAAGGCCAGCGGCCACACCCACCAGGTGCCGGTATCCAGATGGAAGGGGGCGAGAGCGGCGGCCAGCGCGAGCGGACCCACGACACTGATCGCGGTCAGGATCGGTTTGGTGACGCGGCTCAGGACAAACGTCGCGATATTGGTCGCGACCTCCTTGCCGTCGTAACCGTGCAAGCCGGGCCGGGTGTCCGGATCGATCCGGCTCGCGATCCACTCCGCGAGCATCAGGAGCACGAAGGCGATCAGAGTGGGGACCGCGAAGAGTAGATCGTGCATCTGCCGAACCTTTCGTCGGTGAGCTTGCTGGTCATGAAGAAGAATGCCGCGCGAGGGTGGGGCGGCGATATGGCCATGATGAGGAGTCTCTGAGGAAGTGGCCGTGGCCGCCCCCGGCAAGTCCGCCCGCGCTCCGGGAGCCGGTCGCGTGGGGCCGGCAAGGGTCATTGCCGGACCGCTCGCCGCGCCTGCGCGGGGCGACGATCGACCCGGTCCGCACGTAGACCGATACTTGCTGGTCAGATGGCCTACCGGCCAATAATCTTCCGGAGGCCCCCGTCCGTGCCCGGCCCGAAAACACAGTGCGCGCGCTTTTTCCGGCAGGGGACACCGGCGCGTCGGCGGTAGACCACGGGGCGGTTCGACTGTAATGGTCGGCGCCCGATCGGTTTACGAGTGTGGTGTCCTCCCTGACAGGAAGGTTCTTGCATGCGTCGTTCTGTGCTGGCTCTGGGTGCGGTGGTGTTCGCGGTGGTGACGACCTCGGCCGTGGGCAATACCGCGCATGCCGCGACCGGGCAGGTCGCGCTGCGGTGGACGGTCGACGGGAGCCGGGTGCACAAGGTCATCGACAACCCCAGCGGCTGTATCGATCTCAGTGCCGTGGGCGTGATCGGCCGGGCGTCGGTCCGCAATCTCACCGACCGGAAGGTCAAACTCTGGAACGGTATCGGCTGCCGCGGGACCTATGGCGGCGGTATCGAGCACGGCGAGCGCAACGGTCGGTGGGGTTATCCGGACTGGAGTATCTACATCTCGTCCTAGTGCCTCGTCCAGATAGGTTGCGCCGGTATTCCGGGGTGTCGGTTTGATCGTGTGCTTGCCGACGGCGATGCTGCCCGTGGAGGTGGTGTCGATGGCCCGGAAACCAGAAGTATTCGTGCGGGAGGTGTCTCCGGAAGAGGGACGCCGACTGCAGAAGATCACCAAAACCAGCAAACAGCCGATCAGGACCCGACGCGCGATCGTGGTGATGGCCTCAGCGCAACATCAACCCGTTCCGGCGATAGCGAGGCTGATGCAGGTCTCGGAAGCCTATGTGCGGCAAGTGATCCACGACTTCAACGAACGGGGGTTCGAAGCATTGGACCCAAAATGGAGCGGGGGCAGACCGCCGAAGACCGATCGGGCGACGCGTGAACGTATCGCCTGCATCGCCCGGTGCTGCCCCCGCGACCTCGGCTATCCGTTCTCGACGTGGAGCCTGTCGAAACTCCGAGACATGCTGGCCACCAGCAAAATCGCTGATATCAGCCGCGAAACCTTACGCACGATCCTGCGCGAGCAGGGCGTGTCCTGGCAGGCCACCAAGACCTGGAAAGCAGGCACCGACCCCGACTTCACCACCAAGATGAACCGCATCCTGGACCTCTACGACCACCCACCCGCCGACGGGCGAGTGATCTGTGTCGACGAGTTCGGGCCGTTGAACCTGCAACCCCGCCCCGGGCGCGGCTGGTTCCCGGCCCGCAAGCCGCGCCGGCTGCGGGCGACCTACCACCGCGACCACGGAGTGCGGCATCTACTCGGGGCGTTGGACCTGGCCACCGGCCGTATTCACTACCGGATCCGGGACCGCAAACGATGGATCGAGTTTCTGGCCTTCCTGAAAACACTGCGGGCCCGCTGGCCCGGCGAGAAGCTGTACGTCATCGCCGACAACTTCTCCCCGCACAAACGGGCCGAAGTTCGGGACTGGGCCGCGGCCAACAACGTGGAGTTGGTGTTCCTGCCGACCTATTCGTCCTGGCTGAACTGGATCGAATCGGAATTCGCCGCGTTGCGGTACTTCGCCCTCAACGGCACCGACCACCGCAGCCACAACGAACAAGACGCCGCGATCGGCGCCTACATCCGCTGGCACAACCAGCACGCCCGACCCAAACGAGACTTCGCCGTCAACTCCACAATCCGGCGCCCCGATTACCTATCCAACGTTGCTTGACGAGGCACTAGCCTGCGAACCGGGCTGAGCGCAGAGGTGACGCTCCCGGCGGATTCTGCCCGTGAGCGGAGTGGAATTCGGGGTATTCGGCCGGTGAGACCCCTGGAGGTGGTGTGTGAAGGCCGAAGACGAGAGTGCCGCGCCGAGTTCGGTGAGCCCGTTCAATCCGGCGGATCCGCTCGATCCGACGAGCCCGGTGAATCCGGCGAGTCCGCTGGATCCCGAGGATGCGCTCAACCCCGCGGGCACGGCGGTTCCCGTGGTCCCGCTGACCGAGGAGCAACCGATGCGCACCTGGTTGTGGCCCACGCTGATCATCTTCGGCCTGGTGATCGGGGGTGCGATCCTGGTGATGATCCTGGTGAGCACAGCGGATTTCGGCAGTGATCCGGCGGAGGTGACGCCGACCCCGGGCGGGTGCCAGGGCTTCTGCACGACCACGGTCGCACCACCGGGACGGTGAGTGCGCGGCGGGGGCGCACCCGTACGGTGTGCCCCCGCCTGTTCACGGTCGTTATTGCGCCGGGCCGCCGCCGCCTCGTCACCGGAGTCCTCGGCGCCCGCCACGGGACGCATGACCGTTTTCGCGCGTCCGAAACATGCGGGGCTGCGGGGCAGGTGGCAGCGCCGGCGTCCCCCTGTGGCGCGATTCGCACTCGCGAGATTTTCAGATCACGTTTCGATTACCGTGCGATGCGGGTATCCCGGGTGTAACGAGACGATGGGGAAAACCCGAGGAGCCTCCGGTGAACGAAACGACCGAACCCATGACCGACCACCGCCCGGCGGACCGGCCGGCGCGCACCGGCCATGCGCCCGGAGACGGTGACAGCTACGACAACATCGAACCGCTGTTCGCCGACCTCGGGGCGCTGGCGCCCGAGGACCCGCGTCGGCGCGCATTGCGCGAGCAGATCGTGCATCGCTGCCTGCCGCTGGCCGAACATATCGCGCGGCGTTTCGCCGGCCGCGGCGAATCGTTCGACGATCTGCTCCAGATCTCCCGGCTCGGCCTGGTGCAGGCGGTCGACCGCTTCGATCAGGAACGGGGCAGTTCTTTCCTGTCCTTCGCCATCCCGACCATCATGGGCGAGGTGCGTCGCCACTTCCGCGATCACACCTGGGCGGTGCGGGTGCCGCGGGGGACCAAGGAACTGCATCAGCGGATCGGCCCGGCCACCGAAACCCTGTATCAGCGGCTCGGCCGAATGCCCACCGCACGGGAGATCGCGACCGAGCTCGGTGCCGACCTCACCGATGTCACCCGTGCGCTCATCGCCGGTAACGCCCACACCAGCAAGTCGCTGGACGCGGGCACCGACGATCAGGACAACGAGACCTCGCCACCGGCGGTACTGGCCCGGCTGGGCGGGGAGGACCCCTGCTACCGATTGCTCGAGGACGCCATGACGATGCGTCCGCTGATCGCGGAACTGCCGCAGCGGGAACGGCAGATCCTGGTGTGGCGGTACTTCGCGAACATGACCCAGGTCGAGATCGCCGAACGGCTCGATATCTCGCAGATGCAGGTGTCGCGGATCCTCGCCAAAACATTGCGGACACTGCGCGAACAGGCGCTGGCCGAACCCGAGGACGCCGATTCGATCACCACGGCCGCCTGAATTACGGCGATCGGACCGGCTTCACCAGGTGTCCACCGGTTCGGTTCCGACCCCCGCACGCAACCAGGCCATGGCCCGCGCTCGGGACTTGATCAACCAGGTGCGCGTGCACACGCGGTGGCGACGGGGCTTGCCGCGCGGGCGACCGGGCCTGATATACAGGGCGCATGCTGGCGAACTCGGAATCCGAGTCCTACGTCCTCGACGACCTGGCGGCCGCTGCCGACGCGCCTGTCTACCTGGTCACCGTCGCCGCGGACGATGAGCGTTCGGGCTGCTTGGTCGGGTTCGCGTCCCAGACCGGGATCGATCCCGCCCGGTTCTTGGTCTGCCTGTCGAAAGCGAACCACACCTATCGGGTCGCGCCACGGGCAGAGTTCATGGCCGTCCATCTGGTGAGTGCGAAGAATACCGGCCTCGCCGAGTTGTTCGGGGCCGAAACCGGCGACGAGATCGACAAGTTCGACCGGTGCCGGTGGCGGCCGGGACCGCACGGGGTCCCCGTGCTGATCGATGCCGTGGCCTGGTTCTCCGGTCGTATCCTCACCCGATACGACTTCGGTGATCACGTCGGCTTCCTGCTCGCACCGGTGGACGGCGAGGCACCGGCGGATGCTCCGGCGGTGCTCCGTTTCCACCATGTCGCCGCGATGCGGCCCGGTCATCCGGCTTGATGCCGCGGCCGGTGGGTCAAATGTCGCCGATGGCCGGGCGGGTGCCTGGCGTAGGTGGGGTGCCAGGCTTCAGCGGCCTGTGCTGACCAGCAGGTGGCGGGGCCCGCGGATAACCCGCGACGGGCAGTACGCGGGTCTGCCCACCGCATGTACTCGCGGGAAACGGTGGTAGAGGGCGCGCAGCGCGATCTCGCCCTCCATCCGGGCCAGTCCCGCGCCCAGGCAGTAGTGGACACCTGCTGCGAAAGACAGATGCTCCCGGGCGTTCGGTCGGGTGATATCGAAACGGCCAGGTTCGTCGAACACCGCCGGATCGCGGTTGGCGGCAGCCAGCAGGGCCACCACCGGGGTGCCCCGGGGCAGCTGCCGACCGGCCAGTTCGAGAGGTTCGCCGACCACTCGGACGCTGTACTGGGCGGGTGCTTCCCACCGCAGTGTTTCCTCCACGACGGCGCCCGCCAGATCGGGGTCGGCGGCTAGCAGTTCGTGCTGATCGGGGTTCTCCGACAGCGCGATCACCGCATTGCCGATGATATTGGCGGTGGTGACGAAACCGCCGATGAGTAGTGCCTGACAGGTGGACACCAGACCGGCCTCGGTCATAGCGCCCTCGTCGACCGCGGCGGTGAGCGCGGTGATCAGGTCGGGGCCGGGCGCGGCGCGGCGAGCTGCGACCGCTGCCGCGAAATAGTCGGTGAGCTCGGCCAGCAGCACCTGGGTGCGGCGGCGTTCGCGCGCACCGCGTGCTCCGTCGACGGTCGCGCCGAATTCGATTCCCCAGCGGGCGAAATGATCGTGGTCGGTGGCCGGGAGGCCGAGCAGTTCGGCGATGACCAGACTCGGGATGCGCAGGGCGAAGGCGTCGATGAGGTCGACCGGTTCGGTGCTGTCGAGCGCGTCCAGTTGCCGCTCGACCAGTTCTTCGACGAATGAGCGACGCGCCCGCATCTGCGCAGCGCCGAAGAGCGGGGCGACAAGTCTGCGTAATGCGGTGTGTTCAGGTGGGTTCGCCGAGGCCAGAGAGTCGTCGAGCGGATGCACCAGAAAATCGGTCCGCTGCTCGGGCAGGGGGCGCAGTTTCAACCGGACGGCGGAGGTGGGCGCGACCTTGAACCGGTTGTCGCGCAGCAGCTCGTTGCATACGGCGTGCGAGGCCGACATACACAGGCCGCTGCGCCCGCGGACCAGATCTCCGCCGGACCGGATCCGCTCGTAGTGGGTGTGTCCGTCGGCCCCCCGGGGCAGGTTCAGGATCGAGGCGACCGGATCTCCCATAACAGTGGAGGTGCGCAGTCGTAGCGAGTTCCGGTACAACCGGGCGATCGTGCGTAGTTCGCCGCTCATCAGGTCTCCTGCGGTGCGCGCAGTTTCGGGGCCCGTTCGATCCCGCGTGCGGCGAGCTCGTCCCGGATACGTTCGCGCAGTACGTATTTCTTGATCTTGGTGCCGGACATCGGCCATTCGTCGACGAACCGGACGTAGCGGGGTGCCCGATAGGTCGCGATACTGCCGAGGCAGTAGTCGATGATCTCCTGTTCGGTCACCGTCGCGCCCGGGGCCAGTTCGATGAAGGCGGCCGGCACCTCGACGTAGTAGGAATCCGGCGCGGCTACCACCTGCACGATATGAACAGCGGGATGACGAAGCAGGAAGTCCTCCACCTCGACCGCGGAGACGTTCTCCCCTCCCACTTTGAGCATGTCCTTGAGGCGGCTCACGAAGGTGACCCGGCCCTCGGCATCCATGACCGCCACATCACCCGTGTGAAACCAGCCCTGCTCGTCGAAGCACCGTGCGGTGAGTTCCGGATCGTGCAGGTAGCCGTCGAAACAATTGGTCCCACGGAACAGCAGTTCGCCTTCGGAACCGGGCGGTAGATCGAGCCCGGTCTCGGGATCGACGACCCGGCATTCCATACCGGGCAGCGGCCTGCCGCCGGTGGTGGTCCGCTGCTCCTGGGTATCGCTCTGTTCGCTCAGCGAGAGGAAGGACGAGGCCTCGGTCATGCCGAAACAAGAGACCTGTACCGCGTGCGGCAGCCGGTTCGCCATCTCGCGGACGCGCTCCGGGACACCGACCGTCATCACCAGGCGCAGCGCCGACAGCTCGCGGGTGGCGAAATCCGGATGGTTCAGCACCGGCAGCCAGACCGTCTCGAAACCGGGCAGAGCGACCGTGGCGCGTTGCGATTCGAGCTGATCGAGCGCGGTATCGGGCCGGAAGAAGCCGACGTGGCAATAGGTGCAGCCCGCATAGATGCTGGCGATCGCGAAAGCGACCGCACCGATGTGGAACAGGGGGAGCGGAGTCCACACGCGGTCGTTCGCGTCGAGTCCGAGACGAGTGTGCGCCGCGCCCGCCGCGAACCGGATCAGCGCCTCGTGGCTGATCATGGCGCCCTTCGGGCTGGCGGAGGTGCCGGAGGTGTACATGACCACCGCGGTATCACGGACGCGGACGTAGCGGCTGCGCTCGTAGAGCACCGCGGGATCCAGTTCCGTTGCGGCGTCGAGGAAGTCGCATTCACTGCGGATACCGGAGGACGGCTCGCCCGGTCCCAACCGGACCACCTCGCGTAGCCGTGCGGCCTGCTGCCGAACCGTATCGGGAACCGGCGTGTCGGAATGCACGAACAGTAGCCGCATTCGGGAGTGGTTCACCACCTGGGCGAGTTCGTGTTCCTTGAACCGGCTGTTGATCGGAACCGGCAGCGCGCCGAGCCGTGTCACCGCGAAAAGCGCAGCAATGGAATCGGGGCAGTTGGGCAGCAGGATGCCGACCGTATCGCCGGCCGTCACGCCGATGGCGAGTAGTCCGCGGGCGAGTAGGTCGGCTCGGGCCGAGAGCTGCGCATAGGTCACTTCGACATCCGGGAAGACCAGCGCGGCGCGATCGGGATGTTCGTGGGCCCGCCGATCCAGTAGATCGCCCACTGTCGTGACATCGACCCAGCGCAGCGGTGCGAGATCTCCACGGTTCATTTCATGACTCCGAATCCACCGGAACAGCGCCTCCGGCAGGCGGGAACGTACCGCACCGAATGCGGTGCCGCAAACGGTAGCTCGAAAGCCGGGAATGGGGCAATCCCGACATGGATCACAGGGGGTTGTCGGGGCGCGGAACGGCTTCTCCATGTCCTTTTGCGCGTGCTGATGCAAGTTTGCACTTTCCCAATGCTGGGGGTTCGTATGGGTGGTTGCGTTGTGTTAGCTTCGCCGGTGTCGGCGTCTCTTCGCCGTATGAATGTCCCCGGTGGTGCGCGGAGCGAATGTGAACAATCGAAATACTTTTGGTCGCGGTACTCTCCCGGAAAACACTCGGCGTTAGCCGACATGCTTTCCGCTCATTTCGAAAGCCGTTCGCTATCGGTTCATCAGGTGGTAGCGGATGCCTGCGAGTATTTCCGCGCGGCCCAGCAGCCCGACGGATCGATCGCGGAGGACCCCTCGATCGTGGTGTTCCAGGAGTGGGACTCGGTCAACGCGCTGAAGGCTATCGCGCTGTGGCACAGAGAGTTACCCGCTGAATTCGACTCCGTAACCGACCGGGTACTCGCCTTCCTGGCCGGTCGCGAGAGGCCGACCGGTATGCTCAGCTGGGGCGCGGCCGAGATCGGACCCGCCGAGTACTGTACGGAAACCAGTAGCGAGTACATCTCATCGCTCGCGCTCCTCGGATCCGGTGCGGAGGCCCGCCGGAAAGCGGAATTCCTGCGGAGCAGGCAACTACCAGAGGGTCCGTGGGCGGAAGTACACAGTCATATCCCGCGGGCTTTTCAACTGGAGTCCTCGGTTACCGGGTTTGCCCTGTGTGCACTGGACGAGGCCGGGGTCGACCCGGACCGTCTCGACGAAGCCCTCGATTATCTCGCCGGTAGGCAGGATGACGAAGGTCATTTCGGAATCAACTGGTACTACTACTGCACGCACTACTACCTGATGCGCCCCGCGGTTGCGGCCCTCGTGCAGTTCGGCAACTACGCTGCCGCGGCCCGAGCGCGTGATTTCGTATTGAAACAGCAACGGCCGGACGGCAGCTGGTTCTCCGAGGTCGCCGGGTTCCGAGGTGAGCCGTCGGCGCCCGAATTACAGACCGCGCTCGCGCTGATGACACTCGCCCATACCGGAATGGGAGTCGGCGAACCTCCGGTGCGGCGCGCGGTGGACTGGCTACTGGACCGGCGGCGCGACGACGGCTCCTGGTTCGGCGGCAGGTACCCCTACCCGGAGACCGAGAGCTACAGCGCGTTTCGTGCCACTCAGGACGTCTACACCACGGCGCAGGTGCTCGCCGCCTTCAAATATCTGGAGCAGCAATGAACTACAGCGGTAGCGAGCCTGTGGCCATCATCGGGATCGGGTGCCGGCTACCCGGCGGCGTCTCCGGACCCGGGGAACTGTGGGATCTCCTGGAACAGGGTGTGGACGCGATCACGCCCACACCCGAAGACCGCTGGGATGTCGACCGGTTCTATTCACCGAAACCGCAGCAGCCGGGCCGGATCAGCGCGCGCCACGGCGGCTACCTCGACGAGGTCGACACCTTCGACGCGGCCTTCTTCGGAATCTCGGGACGTATCGCCGAACAGATGGACCCGCAGCAGCGACAGCTGCTGGAAGTGACCTGGGAGACCTTCGAGGACGCGGGTATCGTGCCCGGCGCCTGCGCAGGAACTCGGACCGGTGTGTTCATCGGTGCGTGCAGCCAGGACTACGGTGCGCTTCAGTCCGCGCCGAGTGAAGTGGAGGGGCTCGGGCCGCATTCGGCGACCGGCACCTTCATGAGCATCGTCTCCAATCGGCTTTCCTACACATTCGATCTGCGCGGGCCGAGTATGACCATCGATACGGCGTGCTCGTCCTCGCTGGTCGCCGTGCACCTGGCCGTGGAGAGCCTGCGCCGCGGGGAGAGCGAGCTGGCCCTGGCCGGTGGCGTGAACCTGATGCTGACACCACAGTTCGGTATCGCGCTGAGCCAGGCCGCCATGCTGTCCCCGGGCGGCCGGTCCCGGGCGTTCGACGCCGCGGCCGACGGCTATGTCCGCGGCGAAGGGGTCGGGCTGGTGCTGCTGAAACCGCTCAGTGCCGCCCGCGCCGCCGGCGACCGGATCTACGCACTGGTCCACGGCAGCGCCGTCAACCAGGACGGTCGCACCCAGGGCATCACGGTGCCCAGTGGCGAATCGCAGCAGGCCAACTTCCGCGCCGCGCTCGCGGCGGCGGGGGTGGCGCCCGCCGAGATCGGCTACGTGGAGGCGCACGGGACCGGTACACCGGTGGGCGACCCGATCGAGGCGAACGCGCTCGGCCGGGTCTTGAGTGCCGGACGGGAACCGGGCCGTGCCGCGCTGTTGGGGTCGATCAAGACGAATATCGGTCACCTCGAGGCCGCCGCGGGCATCGCCGGGTTGATCAAGGCCGCCCTGTGTGTGCGGTATCGGCGAGTGCCGCCGAGCCTGCACTACCGCGAGGGCAACCCGGATATCGATTTCGAAACGCTGCCCATCGCGGTGGCCGCGACCGGACAGCAGTGGCCCACCGGGCATGCGGTGGCCTACGCCAGCGTCAACTCCTTCGGTTTCGGCGGTACGAACGCAAATGTCGTCCTGGGCGAAGCGATCATGGAACCCGAGCCCGCTGCTGAACCCGGCGGACCCGAATCCGCCCCGGCGCCGACCGTACTCACCTTCAGCGCGCGCAGCGCGGCGGCTCTCGACGAACTGGGTGCGCGGCACGCGGCGGCTCTCGACGAGGCCGGTGATCTGGCCTCCTACAGTGCGGCCTCAGCGCTGCGGCGCGGCCACCACGAGTTCCGCCGGGCCGTCGTCGCCGGCGATACAGCGGAGGCCGCGGCGAAACTGCGCGCGGGCCTGGTGGTCACCGGGCAGGCCCGCCGCGGCGGCAGCGGGAAGATCGCGTTCGTCTTCAACGGGCAGGGACCACAGTGGTACGCCATGGGGCGCACCCTGCTGGAAACCTCCGAGGTGTACCGGGACAAGATCGTCGAATGCGACCGAGTCGCTCGGCAGTACATTGATTGGTCGATTCACGAGGCGCTCACCGCCGACGAGGAATCGTCGCGCATCGGGGAGACCCGCTACCTGCAGCCGACCATGTTCGCACTCCAGGTGGCGCTCGCCGCGCTGTGGCGGTCCCGGGGTATCGAGCCGGACGCTGTGGTCGGGCACAGCATGGGTGAGATCGCCGCCGCGCACGTCTCGGGGGCGCTGAGCCTGTCCGAGGCGCTGAAGGTCATCTGTCACCGGGCGCGGATCCAGGACGAGGCGGACCCGACCGGCGGCATGATGTTCGTCGCGGTTTCCGAGACACAGGCCGAGGAACTGGCCGCGCGGCATCCCGACGATGTGTGGGTATCCGCCTTGAACAGCCCGAAAGCGAGCACTCTGTCCGGGCGACGCCCGGTACTCGAGGCATTGGCCACCGATCTGGCCGACCGTGGGATCTTCGCTCGCCTGCTTCGGGTGAACTGTGCCTGCCACAGCCGCGATATGGACCCGCTGCGGGAAGAGCTCCTCGAAGCGCTCGGGGAGATCGCGCATTCCGATACCGATATCCCGCTGTATTCGACGCTCACCGGCGCCCGTATCGAAGGTTCGGAACTCGGCACCGAATACTGGTGGCGCAATTTCCGGCAACCGGTGCTGTTCGAATCGGCGATCCGGGCAATGCTGGCAGCCGGCTACGACACGTTCATCGAGCTGAGCCCGCATCCGGTACTGGCCAACTCGGTCACCGAGATCTCCGCCGACGCCGTCGTCGTGCCGTCGCTCCTGCGGAAGAAGGACGACTGGGCGGTATTCCTCGACACCTTCGCCCGGCTCTACACCGGCGGTCACGCAGTGGATTGGCAGCGCCGCTATCCGGCCGGTGCCCCGGTGATCGAGGTGCCCGGGAATCCGTGGATCCGGCAGTCGTTCTGGAACGAGAGCGAGGTCTCGCAGCGGTACCGGGCGGGCGGGCAGCGCCATCCGATGCTCAAACCGGTGGACGGAGCCCGGCCGACCTGGGAGATCAGCTGGGACGACCACCGGCTGTCCTGGGTCCGGGAACACGATGTGTTCGGTTCGGTGATCGTGCCGGGCGCGGCCTATATCGAGGCGGCCTTGGCCGCGGCGGCCGAGGCGACAGGGCAATCGTGCGCACTGGAGTTCGTCGAATTCGAGCGCGCGTGTGTGCTCTCGGACGAACCGCAGGTCAGCCGCCTCGAACTCGACCCGGAGAACGGGACCTTCGAATTCGGTCAGCGCTCGGTGCGCGGTGACACCTGGTTGCGCAATGCCCGCGGTCGTTTCCACGCCCTGGACTCCGGCGCCGAGTGCCCGGAGGTCTTCGACCTGGCCGCGATCCGCGAACGGTGCACGGCAACCGCGAAAGCCATCGATGTGTACGGGCGGTTCGCCGAGTGCGGCTATGCCTACGGGCCTGCCTTCTGCGGTATCGATCGAATCGATATCGGACGGGGTGAGGCGCTCGCTCGTATCACGGTCCCGCGGGTGCTGCGTCGCCGCGGCGACAACTATCTGTTCCATCCCGCCGTACTCGACGCCTGCTTCCAGAGCGCCATCCTGCATCCCGTCCCGCAATATCCGGGCCGCCTGCTCCCGATCAGCTATCTGCCCACCGGTATCGAGCGAGTCCGGGTGTACAACCGGGTCGAAGTGCCGGTGTGGTGCTACACCCGGCCCCGTAGGAACGACGACACCTTGCTCGTCGATATCTACCTGCTCGACGATTCGGGTGCCGTGGTCGCCGAATACACCTCGTTGTCCGGTAAGGCGGTGCGTACCCGTACCGACCGCGCGGATGCCGGCCTCGACGAGCATTTCTATACCCTCGAATGGCAGTCGGCCGGTCTGGTGGCCCCACCCGAGCGCAGCGCGTTCACCGCGGATCCCGGCGCCGTCGCCGCCGATATCGCCCCGCTGGCGGAGCTGCTGTCACAGCGATTCGACAGCACGGCCTACGCCACCGGGTATCAGCGCGATATAGCCCGATTGTGTGCGACCTATGTGGCCCGCTGCCTGCAGGCGTTCGGACCCGCGGACGAGTTCACGGTGGCGGAGCTCGTCGGCCTGCTCCCGAAATATCATCGCGCCCTGCAAGGCTTGCTGAGGCTGCTCGTCGATTACGGCATGTTGGGTGAGGACGGTGAGAAGTACCGGCTCGCCGCGGCGGCCGAGGACGACGCGGAGGCGCAGTGGGCGGCGCTGTTCGCCGCATATCCCGCCTGTGCGTGGGAACTGCTGCTGCTGCGCCGAACCGGCCCGCATCTGCACGAGGTACTGACCGGTGCCGCCGACCCCCTCGAATTGCTGTTCGCCGACGGATCCCTGGTGGATCTCGAGGCGATCTATCAGAATTCGCCGATCGCCCGGTTCTACAACGTACTGGGTCGCGAGGTGGTGCGCCGCCTGGCCGATTCCGCCGACCGGCGGCGCACCATCCGCGTGCTGGAAGTCGGTGGCGGCACCGGCGGGCTCACCGCGAGCCTGCTGCCCGTGCTGCCCGCCGACCGATGCGAATACGTCTTCACCGATATCTCCCCGGCATTTCTCGCCTCGGCCCGGGAACGTTTCGCCGGGCACGATTTCGTGGACTATCGGGTGCTGGACATCGAACACGATCCGGCTGCTCAGGGAATCGACGCCGCGACATTCGATCTCGTGGTCGCCTCCGATGTGGTACACGCGACCGCCGACGCCAAGAAGACATTGCTCTTCCTGCAGGACATGCTCGCACCCGGCGGCATGCTCATGCTGCTGGAGGCCACCCCGGGTAACCCCTGGCTGGACCTGACCTTCGGCCTCACCGAAGGCTGGTGGTCGTTCCGGGACCAGCGGTTGCGCCCCCAGACCCCGCTGCTGGCGGCGGCGGGTTGGGAAGAACTGCTGCGGTCACTGGACTTCGATGACGTGGTCGCACTCGGAGATCCGGCGCACCGCGGCGCCGGATCACAGTCGGTGATCGTGGCCCGCACGGCCGCCGAACAGCTACTGCCGGCCCGCTCGGTCCCGGCGCAGCCGCTGGGCACCTGGCTCGTGCTCGCCGACGGCGATCCACTGGCCGAAGAACTGGCCGGCGAATCGGAGCGGCACGGCGGACGCGCGATCGTGGTGCGTGAACCGGGCGATATCGATATCGACGAGGTGGCGCCCGACGCGATCATCGACCTGCGTCGTGGGCTAGGCGGTCCCTTCGAGGAGGAGCTGATCGCGACGACCGGAGCCGTCCTCGATCTCCTGCGCCGCGTCTGCCGCGACAATCGCGAAGAATGGCCGCGAATTGTCGAGGTGACCCGTGGAGCGCATGCGTTCCGGTGCGCGGAAACCGACCCCGCCGGCGCCGCGGTGTGGGGTCTGGCCGCGGTGGTCGCCGTGGAACTGCCGCGGTTGCGTTTCACCGCGGTGGATCTGGACTCCGAGCCCGCACCCGGAGATCTCGACGCGATCCTGGCGGAGATATCGGCCGACGGCCGCGAACGGGAAGTCCTGGTCCGTGGCGGTGAACGGTTCGTCCGCCGACTCGAATCCGGGACGACGCGCCCGGATCTCGTCTCCGGGACGACGGTGCCGACGGAACACGGCTTCGTACTGACCTCGGCAGCGCCCGGCGCGTTGGATTCGCTGTGTTACCACCAGCGCGACCGTATCGCGCCCGCGGCCGGGGAGGTCGAGATCGAGGTAATCTCGGCGGGCTTGAATTTCCTGGATGTGATGACCGCGCTCGGCCAGATCCCACCGTTGGAATCGGCCACCGAGCTGCGTTTCGGTGCCGAATGCGCGGGAGTGATCACCCGGGTCGGCAGTGGAGTCGACGATTTGCGTGTGGGTGAGGCGGTCGTGGCGGTCAGCCCCGCCCAGGGCAGCCTCGGTACCCATCTCACTATCTCCGCGGCCCATGTGGTCCCGAAACCGGAAACACTCGGTTTCGACGCGGCCGGATCGGTTCCCATCGTTTTCCTCACCGCCTGGTACGCCCTACACGAACTCGCGCGGATCGGCGCGGGGGAGCGGGTCCTGATCCACGCCGGTACCGGCGGCACCGGCCTGGCCGCGGTGCAGATCGCCCGCGCGGCCGGAGCCGAGGTGTTCGCGACGGCCGGTAGCCCCGCCAAACGTGACCTGCTGCGCGCCCTCGGCGTCCGTGCGGTGTTCGATTCGCGGTCACTGGATTTCGCCGACCGGATCCGCGCGGCTACCGGTGGCACGGGCGTGGATGTGGTGCTGAACTCCATCGCCGGGGAAGGGGCCGCGCGTAGCCTGGCCTGCCTGGCCCCCTACGGGCGCTTTGTCGAATTGGGCAAACGTGATCTGCTGCAGGACCGCAGGATGGGGTTGCGTCCGTTCCTGCGCAATCTCACCTATTTCGCCTTCGATCTGCGACAGCTGCTGGTGGACCGCCCGCAGGCGACCAATACGGTGTTCCGGACATTGATGGCGCGCTTCGCTGCCGGGGAACTGCGGCCGCTGCCCTATCGGGTCTTTCATCCCGCGCAGACCGAGGCGGCCTTCCGGCATCTGGCCGCCGCCCGGCATGTGGGCAAGGTGGTCCTGGCGATGAACGAACGGGAGGTCGCGGTGGTGCGTCCGCCGCGGACGCCCTCGTTCGGCGGGACCTGGCTGATCACCGGCGGTCTCGGTGGTTTCGGGCTCGCGATGGCGGAGGCGCTGGCCGCGTCCGGCGTGCGCAGCCTCGTCCTGCTCGGCCGGTCCGGAATCGGTGGCGAGGAACAGGCGGCGCGGGTCGGCGCTCTGCGCGAACAGGGCGTCCAGGTGGCGGTCGAAGCAACGGATGTCTCTGTTCGCGCCGAGCTGGCCGCGGTACTCGATCGCATCGCGGATCGGCTGCCGCCGCTGCGCGGGGTGCTGCATTGCGCGATGGTGCTGGACGACGCGTTGCTGGCCGATCTGGATGCGGAACGGGTGCGTAAGGTGCTGGCGGCCAAGGCGTTCGGCGCGCGGCACCTGGACGAGCTGACCGCCGGCTTGCCGCTGGAGGCCTTCGTGCTGTTCTCGTCGGCGACATCGATGGTGGGCAACCGGGGGCAGGGCAACTACGCGGTGGCCAACGCTTTCCTCGACCAGTTGGCCCATACGCGGCGGGCCCGTGGCCAGGTGGCGCTCTCGGTCAACTGGGGCGCGATCTCGGATGCCGGATACGTGGCCAGACACGACGATATCGGCCGCTTCGTCGCCGCGACCGGGATGCGTGGGTTCAGCGCCGCCGCGGCCTACCGGGCGCTGACGACACTGTGGTCCGGTACCGCCGCGCAGGTCGGGGTTCTGCCGATGGATTGGCCGCAGTTCTTCGGCCACCACGGCATCACCCCGCAGACCCACCCGCGCTACGAACGGCTGGCCGCCCACGCCTCCGGGACGGTGGCGTCGGCCGTGGGCGGTTCGCTGCGCCAGCAGCTGGACGCGTGCGGTGCGGGTGAGCGCGCCGAACTGCTGAGCGGTGCGCTGAAGACCCGGCTCGCCGCGGTGCTGGGTATCCCACTCGACACGCTGGACGAGAACATGCCGCTGATGGACTATCTGGATTCCTTGCTCGCGGTGGAGATCAGCGCCTGGTTGGAACGGGAGCTGGCGACCAAGGTCACGATCATGGAATTGATGAAGGGACCGAGCGTGCTGCAATTATCGGATCTGGTGCTGGAACGGCTCGACCGCCGGTGACCGGGATGGACGAGGTCTCCTTCCCGCTACCGAAAGCCGGTATCACCATGCGTGGCCGGCGCAGCCGAGGCGGTAGCGGACTGCCTGTGCTGTGCCTGCACGGCATCCTGGACAACTGCGCCGGTTTCGATCCGCTGGCCGCACACCTCCCCGGTGCCGACCTGATCGCGCTCGACCTACCCGGCCACGGTCTGTCCGATCCGGTGCCGTCGGTCACCTGCGGCTACCTCGATTACGCGGCTTGTGTACTCGAACTGGCGCATACGCAGGGCTGGGACCGGTTCCGGCTGATCGGCCATTCGCTCGGCGGTGCGGTGTCCTCGCTCGTCGCCGGAATCCATCCGGACAAGGTCGATCGGCTGGTGCTCATCGACGCCATCGGACCGCTGTCCGCCGATCCGGAACACGCGGTGTCCGGTATCGCCCGATATCTCGACACCTATCTCCGTGGCGACCGGCACCCGGTGTACCGCAGCCGGATGCACGCGGTGAAAACGCGGGTCCAGCTCGCCGATATTCTCCTCGACACGGCGGAACTGCTGGTGGAGCGAGATCTGATCGAGGCAGCGGAGGGCTTCTCCTGGCGCCACGATGTGCGGCTCAATCGGGGGATCACCCCCACTCTCGCCGAGTCGCAGGTCCTCGCCTTCCTGGCCGAGATCACCGCACCGACACTGCTGGTGGCGGCCGAACGTACCGCGCTTGTCGAGCCCTACTACCCAGCTCGGATCGGTACCGTCCCGAAGCTGCGTCAGGTCACCCTCCCGGGCGGACACCATCTGCACATCGAGAACGTCGAGGCCGTGGCGCGGGAGATCGCCGCATTCCTGCTCTCTGGCTGAGGGGTCGTGCTCATCGGGCGCGCAAGACACCGATCAGCACCGATCTGTCCCCGCGTTCGGGAACTGTGGTGTGGTACTGGTGTTCGCTGTCGCCGGTCCAGATCCGCGTGCGCAGTGATTCACCGGGGAACACGATGCCGGTGAACCGTCCGGAGTAGGCGCGCACCCGTGCGATATCCGCATCGAGCACGGTATCGACCAGCGCCGTGCAGACCATTCCGTAGGTGCACATCCCCTGCATGATCGGCCCGTCCAGACCGGCCGCGCGTGCGAAGGCGGCATCCGTGTGCACATTGTCGTGCATCGAGTTCTTCTTCCCGCAGCGCTGGTACCACACGGCCTGTCGATCGTCGGTACGCACGACGATCTCCGCGTCTGCCGGCCGGGCCGGGACGGGTACGTCCGCCGGGCGTGCGGCCGATCCGGTGGCGGTGCCCTCGCCGCGCGCGTGGATCCGGGAGACCCCGGATACCAGTAGTGCGCCGTCGGGTCCGACCAGCTCGGTACGCTGCACCAGAACGGCGGCGGTACCCTGGTTTTCGATCTCCAGCAACCGGCTGTGGCAGCGGGCGATCCCCGACTTCTCGATCGGGGCGTGCACCCATAGTTCCTGCTCCTGCTGCAGCAGGGTGGTCAGATGCAATCGGATGCCGGGAAAGCGGATCTCCGGGGGCTGCCGGTGATAGAAATCCGGGGAGGCGACACCGAAGGCTCCGGGCGCGGTCATGGCGAAGGTGGGCAGCACTCCTGATTGCCGATCCCGCTGCCCGACAGCGTGCCGATAGCGCTGGGTGTCGGCTGCGTACCAGCTGAACACCTGTTCCGGGAGCACCAGCCCGGTCGCGGTCGGCACATCTATGGGCATAGTCGGCGGCTCTGCTGCTCGATGCTGCAATTCCCGGCCACGAAGGCAACTTACCCGGCGGGTGCTCGCAGTACGTTCCCGCGACCGGGGAAGTCCGGGCTTGCCGATGAGTGCTCGCGGCGCCTCGGAACTGTTCGGCAGTGGGTGGCCGGCACCGCGGCGGCGCCCACCCGGGCATCCACCGGCAGCCCGGGGCGTCACATCATTGTGTCCGGCACGGGTCGTTTCGGCGGCCGGTACGAGATCCGACTGTTGCCGGCCGTTGCGTCCCGCGAAGTTTGTGCCGTGCGCCCCGGGGAAAGCCGCGAGTGTCCGCGGGTCGTCCGCGCCCCGCACCGACGCCGGGAGAATGACATGGACTGTCGTGCCCTCGCTCTCACCACTCTCGTCGCATGTTGCGCTCTCACCCCGCCCCTCGCGAGCGCGGCCCCGGTGCCCGCACCGGTACCTCCCACCGCGGTGAGCGAATCCACCGCGTCTCGAACGGTCATCTCGGTGCGGACTCAGAGTGGCCTGCACTGGGGTTCCGCCGAGGAGCATCAGGTGCGCAGCGCCTTATCGCTGGCCAAGCTCTATCTCACCGATTACGCGCTGCGCCGCGGCGACGGCTCGGCGGACGACCGCGCGCTGGGCGAGCGGATGATCCGCTTCTCCGACGATGCCGCCGCTGACGCGGTGGAGGCGAAATATCCGCAGGCCATCGCGATCGTCGCCATGGAATACGGGTTGGCGGAAACCCGGCCGGGCGCGAATTGGGGCAGCTCCACCACCAGTACTGCCGATGTGGCCGACTTTCTCGATGCCAAACAACGCACCGACGCGGCCTCGCCGATTCTGACCTGGATGGCGACCGCGGCTCCCCGCGCCGCGGACGGTACCGAACAGAACTGGGGAACGGCTGTGTTACCCGGTGTCCAGGGCACCAAATGGGGGTGGTCGGATGCGGCACCGCCAGAGGTCGCGTCGGCGTCGTTCGGCCCCGGTTTCTCGGTGGCCGCGCATACTGCCGGCAGTCCCGAGGATCAGACCGCTGATGTGCTCGGTGCCCTCTCGACCGTCCTCACCGCGAGCGGTGGCCCGGTCGGGATCCCCGCACCTGCGCGAACCGAAGGCCCGACCCGGGCGCCGGTGGGGACGTGGTCGGGTTGAGCATCCTCGACCGCACGCCATCCCGGTTCACCGGCCGCGCGCCGGTCCGGGGTTCGAACAGAGCCGCAGCGCGAAAAGCAGATCGGTGTTGCGTACATGCTCCGGCTGGTCGACGCCACGGAGGAGTCCGGCCCGGCGGATCCAGCTGTGGTGCCAGTGGTGGGAGTGGGGAACGGTGATGCCGCATCGGGCGGCGGTCCGGCGCAGGCGGCCGCCCGCCCCGCCGATGGCCCCGGCGAACAGTTTCGCCGTGAGGCCCGCGTGTGCTTCCTGATAGATCCGGGCGGCGTGCAGTAGTTCCCACACCGGCGGCGGAACGACCCAGACATACACATCGGCAGCCTGCCCGTAACCGATCGGTCCGGTGAAGACGAGCGCGCCTCGGGTGATCGCCGTACACGGAACCGACCTCAGCTCCACCATGGTGGCGCCGGTGCAGAGCACCATGGCGAGGGCCGCCGCGTCGACCGGGTTCGGGGTGTGCGCCCGGATCCGTTCGAGCAACTCGTCGTCGATACGTTCGGTGGTCAATCCCGGCCCCACCGAGTAGTTGAGATCCGCGGGCAGGTCCAACCGCATACCGTGCAGCAGGAACCCCGCCTGCGCGCCCCGGAGGCGGGCGATGGTGTGCCCCCGGCCCGGGCTGCCACAGACGAGTTCGCCCAGGAACCGGTACAGCCCCAGGATTTCGCGTTGCTCGCCGGTGTTCCCCGCCTCGGGCAACCCGGGCGGGGCTTGCAAGTACTGGTCCCACAGGTAGTCGGCCGCGTTGTGTCCTGCCGCGGAGTGGGTCGCGTGGCGGCACGGTCGCCCGGTTCGGGCTGTGAGCCAGCGGCAGGTCGCGTCGATACCCTCGGCATAAACGGCATCGAGCCGGGCGAACTCCTCCGATGTCAGGCTGCGGTACGCGTCGGCCCGGAAGGTGGGGACATCGCTGTCGGGTATGCAGGTCAGAAGATCGTCTCCGGTGGTCATCGTTACCTCGGGGATCCCCGCTGTCCCCCCGGCCTCCCGGTAGCCCATCTTGAGCGTCATGGGTTCGGGCACCGCCTTGCCCGCGGCCGGTGCGTGCTGAGCCTGCCGTCCGGTCAGCCATTGATGTACCTGTTGTTCCGGAACTCCGAGTTTCCGCGCCGCGGCCCGCACATCGTCGATGGACAGTTTGCCGCTCTCGTCGAGCCGAATCAGCCGGTCCAGCACGGACGGACGCAGCGCGGAGTCGCTGGTCTCGGTCACGGGGGACAACCTCCTGGGTCCGGGGCTCGGACGATATTTCATTTCTCCCTCGGAACATTCGATCACTTACTCGACCGCGAGATGAAGCGATCAACGAGAACTTAACCGTTATTGACAAAGATTGGGTACTCAGAATAGTTGCGGAATGTTGGCAGGGATGTGCTCTGAATTGGTGAATAATTCCGGCTCGCATGATTTTGTGCAGGGACCGATATCGCCCGTACGCGGTACAAAAAGGTGGCCGTCGGATTGCTGACGACTTGGACTGCCGAGGCCTTCGATCGGTGCGCGGGTCACCGCTCCCGAAGTGGCCCCCCTTCCAGCTCTCCGCCTGCGGCTCGCCAGTCGACCAGTCCGCCGGACATGTTCTTCGCGTCGAAGCCGTACTCGATGAGCAGATTGGCGGCACCGTAGGATCGCAGGCCGCCGGTGCAGAAGGTGATCAGCAGCCGGTCGTCCGGCAGTTCTTCGCATTCTGCTGTCAGCTGTTCGAGCGGGAGATGGATGGCGCCGGGGATATGGGTGCGACTCCACTCGAACTGCCGGCGCACATCCACGATCAGTGCTCCGTTGCCGACGGCGCCGATCGCTTCCCGGGCGGAAAGTGAGGGTGCGCGGTACAGGTAGTGGCGGATGCCCATGGGTGTTGTCCTCGCTGCGTCGGGCACGACTCGCGGTCCGGCCGTGCTTCATGGGCCGCCGGTATCAGGCGGATGTGCCGGGCCGGACGATCATGAGCACCACCACGATCAGCCACAGCGTGTCGTAGCAACCGGCGAGCATACTCAGGGTCCGTAGCCGTCGGCCGTCGTCGGGTGTATCGAGGGCTTGGCGCCGCATGGGGTGGATGGTGGTGATGGATGCCGACGGCACATCGGGTGACGATGTGCCGTCGGCCGCGGCGGACTTCGCTGCGCGGTCGCCCGGCCGTCAGGCGGGGACCGCGTCCAAGGCCAGGGTGGCTGCGATGGCGTCGGCCAGTTCCGCACCCTTGACCTCGAAATGCCGGGTGAAGTAGTCCAGGTGCTCGCCGTGCTCGTGGAAGTGATGCGGGGTGAGTACCGCCGAGAACACCGGCACATCGGTGTCGAGCTGGACCCGCATGAGCGCGTCGACCACCGCCCCGGCGACGAAATCATGCCGGTAGATACCACCGTCGACGACCAGAGCGCAGCCGGCCACAGCCGCGTACCGGCCGGTGGTCGCCAGCCGCTTGACCTGTAGCGGGATCTCGAACGCCCCGGGAACCTCGATCACATCGATATCGGCGAATCCGTGCCCGGCCAAACCGGTTCGGCAGGCCGTCACGGCCCGGTCGACGATATCGGCGTGCCAGCGCGCGGCGACGAGAGCGATACGGTCGGGTGTGGGTGACATCGGTTTCTCCTGTTCGCTGTGTCACCCAGGGCATAGCAACGCGAACGGGAGCGGCCCGCACACGGGCCCTCCGATGCCGCGTTCTCTTTCATCCGGACTGTGACCGTCGGCTCCGGGATCGCACCGGGATCTGCTCGACCCACCCCATCCGAGGATGCGGTGGCGCTCGCGGGCTCGTGCACCCGGATCGATCCGGGTGCCATCACCGCCGGTGGGGAATTCCACCCCGCCCTGAGAACGTGTACAGAACGGACATTAACAATGCCGAGAAGTCACCGCAACAGCCGTCCGGGTGGGTGATAAGGCCTCACAGATAGCGGCGAATCGGCCGGACCGCGGCTTCCTTGACACGCTGCCAGGGCGAACGACGATGCCATCGCTTTTCCTCGATCGGTTCGCTGACTCTCTTGTCGGTGTCGAACTGCCCGTCGAGGGTCGCGGTGAACTGCCGGTCCAGGGCTACGAGCATGATCTCCTCGTCGTGGTCCAGCGAGCGGCGGTTGAAGTTCGTCGAACCGATCAGGGCCGCGATCCCGTCCACAGTGATGACCTTGGCGTGCATCATCGTCGGCTGATACTGCAGAATTCGCACGCCACAGGCGAGCAGGGCGCTGTAGAAATGCTGACCGGCCAACTGGCAGACGCGTTTGTCGGTATACGGGCCGGGCAGCAGGATCTCGACTTCGACCCCGCGCCGGGCGGCGGCGCAGAGCAGTTCGACGAAGTACTCGTCCGGTGCGAAGTAGGCAGTGGCCAGCCGCAGCCGTTGCTCGGCCGATTCGATGACCACTCGTAGCAGTGTCTGCATATCCTGCCAGCCGACGCCGGCCGAACCGCGAACCACCTGCACGATCGCCGAACCGGCAGGCGCCTGTGCGGTGAAGCGGTCGCGGTCGTCGAAGAGTTCGTCATGGCATTCGGCCCAGTTCTGGGCGAAGGCGGCCGCGACTCCGTCCACCGCCGGGCCCTCGACCTGGACGTGGGTATCGCGCCATTCGTGCTCGTCGCGCGCGTCACCGCACCATTCTTCGGCGATGCCCACCCCACCGGTGAACGCGCAACGTTCGTCGACGACGAGAACTTTGCGGTGACAGCGATGGTTCTGCTGGAGCGGTGACAGGTGCAGCGGTTTCCGGAACCACGCGATCTGCACACCCGCCCGCTCCATCATCGTCAGGAGTTCCTTCTCGATCGACCGGCTGCCGAAACCGTCGAGTAACAGGCGCACGCGGACGCCGGCTTCGGCGCGCTCGGCGAGCGCGCGGGCGAACCGGCGCGCGATCTCGCCCTGCCAGTACACGAAGGTCATCATGTCGATGGTGTGCTCGGCCGCGTCGACGGCGCTCAGCATCGCCGGGAAGATCTCGTCACCGTTGCGGAGCGCGACCAGCCTGTTGCCCTCGGTGGCGGCCACTCCGAGAAGCCGCTCCAGCCGCCTGCGCATACGCGCAGTCGCGGTGTCGGCGTCTGTGGGCAGCGGCGATTCGCCGGACTCCCGCAGATCTCGGGTAACGGTCATGACAACTCCTCTGTGCTTCGCCATCTCGTGGAACTCTGCCGGTAGCGGCTCTCGGCATCTGCCACGATGCGAGATCCGGGCTGGGCAGTTCCGGATATACCCCCGGAGATCGGGGGATCACATCCCGGACCGGTCGGCTCGTGAGCCGCGCCTCTATGTCACCTTCGGGTGCCGGTCAGGTCGGATCGGTGATGAGGTGGTGGTACGCGGTGTCGAGCGGGATATCGACGGCGAACCAGGCCGCGGGTCGATCGTCATCGCGGGGGCACCAAGCGGTCGCGATACACAGCCGGGCGACTTCCGCGGTGGTCAGGCCGGGCAGGTGCCAGGCAATTCGGATCGGATCTGTGTACCGCACACCGTATTCGGTGGTCGTTTCATCCGCACCGATCGGCAGCAGATCCGCCCAATCGGCGGGCATCAGCCGACCATCCGCGGCATGCATGGCGAGCAGATCGTAATCCGGTCCGCCGATCGACACCATGAAGTGTTCGTTCTCGACACTCACCGCCGCGAGACATTCACCGGAGTCCGGTCCACCGTATGCGTTGGCCGGCACATCGGTCAGTTCGGCCGATACGACCAGTCCGGACAACCCGTCGCGGGCCTGAACCTGCCAGATTCCGGCCCATATCGGGACCGGTGAGCCGCCGTCCCAGGGCTGCACGTCGATGCTTCCGAGCAGCAGATCAACTGTTGCGGTTCGGTGCCGCCACCGGTATAGGCAAGAGCCGTTCGCCAAACGCCACACGGTATTCGGCTTGGCCGGCAGTGCCTCCGAACCGAGCGTGACGGAGAATTCGACAATGCCGAGGGGGGTGTCGATCACAGGTGGACGACGGTCTGCCTGTGCCAGATTGTCGGTGCGGAGCATGCGCCCCATCATGCAGGTCCGCGCTCACCAGGAACCGGCGGGTCGGGAACGCCCCGGCAAAGCGTGTCGCCACCACAGACGCCGAGCCGAGTCCGGTCCTGTCGGCCGCAGCGAAGGCATAGCCGAGAACATCCCCGTCCGGAGTAGAGGACACAACCTGGCCACTATCCCTGCGAATATTGCTCATGTAAGCCATCGAGCCGAATCTGGAGCAATCGTGTCACCTACCACCACCCACCGGGAACTCACCGTGGTCGGTCACCCAGCGGGCGGTGGTCCGCCCCGATGACCGTACTGTCCACCCGCGCGCTCAATCGGGCGACGCTGGCCCGGCAGCTGCTGCTCGGCCGAGCCGAGCTGCCCGTTCTCGATGCCGTCGCCCATCTGTGCGGTGTGCAGGCGCAGGAACCGCAGGAGCCGTTCGTCGGCCTCTGGTCGCGGTTGCGCACCTTCGATCCGGCGGACCTCGACGATGTGCTGACGACACGGCGCGTGGTACGCATCCATCTCATGCGTCGCACGATCCATCTCGTCACCGCTGGTGATGCGCTGGCGTGGCGGGCGCGTCACGACGCGATGCTGCGGCAACGAGTACTCGGGGTCTATCGTCGCGAGTTGGCCGGCGTGGACCTGGACGAACTCGCGACGGCGGCCAGGGCGATACTGGCAGACGGGCGGCCCCGCACGATGCCCGAACTCGGCCGGGAACTCGCAGCGCGCCGACCGGCCGTCGGACCGCGGCCCTTGGGCGAGATGGTGGTCGCGGCTCTCGTCCCGACGGTGCAACTGCCGCCGCGCGGGCTGTGGCGCCGCAAGTCCGGCGCCCGCACCGTGCCACTCTCCTCGTGGCTGGGTCACGATATCGACAGGCCTGTCGAGGACGGTTCCGATCCGGTCGGGCAAGCGCTGGTGCTGCGCTACCTCGCCGCGTTCGGGCCCGCCGCGGTGGCCGATCTACGCGCGTGGTGCGGCCTCTCCGGGTTTCCCGCCGCAGTGGCCGCGATCCGCGACAAGCTGATCGCTTTCCGCGACGAGAGCGGCCGTGAGCTCCTCGACCTGCCGGATGCGCCACGCCCCGATCCTGATACACCTGTCCCCGTGCGGTTCCTGCCGGCGTTCGACAACGCGATCCTCGGCTATCACGACCGTAGCCGGATCATCGACGATGCCCATCGCGGACTGTCGGTCGCCGGTGAGCGCACCGTGCTGATCAGCGGCCGGGTCGCCGCGACCTGGTCTCTCCGGGCCGACGCGCTGACCGTCACTCCGTTGCGCCGACTCGACCGAGCCGAACGCACCGCGGCCACTGAGGAAGGTCGAGAACTGGCGACATTCCTCACCGACGACGACAACCACCCGGTACAGGTATCGGCCGCACCCTGAACGGCGGCGGACCATCGGCGCAGCCGAACCACATCCGGCCCGACACGGACATGATCATCCGTTGATCCCGGGCCGTCGGAGCCCCCGCCAGGATTTCGGCAGGACGATCCGCCCTTCGAGTACGAGGCAGATCAGCCCCTCGTAGCCCTGACGCATCTCTGCCAGGTGGTCCCAGGCGCGGTGACGCTCGGTCTCGTCCTCGCCGTGGTGCAGAGTCCAATGCGCGCACGCCCATGCCTCCGCGACGCGCGCGACGACTCCGCCGACGGAATCGGTCCCAGGGGTTACGCCGGGCCGTGGACGCGGCAGGAGGCCCTGGACCGAACCATCGATCGCGTTGATCCGATCACCGATCTGTTCATATAGTTCGGGGGCCTCGTGTGGTGCCTCGATCCATCTGAGGTACAGGCCGGACAGTTCCCGTGCCAGCACAGCCATCGGGGCGCCGGACCCGGTGTGTCCCTGGACCGCGGCTATCAGCGCCTCCGGTGTGAGAATCGGCCGGCACTCATCGGTGGCGTCGGTTCCACCGCGCCATCGGCGCTGGACGTCGCCGACGGGCGCGCGCCTCGCTGTGGTCTCGGTGTGGGCCCCTGGTGTTGCGATGGTCATCGCCGATGCTCCGATCGGTCGTCGTACGGTATCCGGTTGGCTCAACACAGGCGGGCCGCGTTGCCGGGACGCCGACTGTCCGATGGTTGCCTGTGGGACGAGGTAGGCGTCCCGCAGGCAACCGCGAACCGCCCCTTCCCGGTGGGGCCGGCTCCCGTTTGTTCCGTCACTGTGCTCGGTCGCGGAGGACGGAACGAAATCTGCCCGGCGGGGAGCTGGGTGATCGCTCCGTTCGGGCTCGGGTGGTCAGAAGAACCAGTGCTCGGGTTCGCTTCCGTGTGGCACGATGCTGCTGAAGTTGCCGCGGAAGAATCCGAGTGCTCCGCCTTCGCGTGAGCAGAGATCTCGGACGGCGCCGAAGACGACTGTGTGGTCGCCGGCTTCGACAACCCGCTCGACGTCACAGTCCAGGTGAGCGAGAGCATGCGGAACGACCGGTACTCGATGACCGTCGTATTCGAGCCCGAGGCCGGCGAAGTGGTCCTCTCCGCGCTGAGCGAAGCGTAGAGCGATGGTCTGCTGGCGGCTCGACAAGATGTTGACCGCGAACCGCCCGGCCGCCACCACCGCGTCGGCACTGCGAGCTCCGCGGTTGAAACAGACCAGCAGCAGGGCCGGCTCCAGGGAGACGGAGGTGAGCGAGTTGATGGTCATGCCGTGCGGAACGCCGTCCGATTCGGTGGTGACCACGGCTACGCCGGTGGCGAACCTGCCCATCGTTCTGCGCATCGCGGAGGCGTCGACGGCCAGCGGTGTCATTGTCATCCTTCCTGCTCCTCGGGCGCCGGATAGCGGACTTCGAAGGTCAGCACGCCTTCGTCGGAGCGCCAAGGTCCGTGCGGCATACCCGGTGGCCGGCAGGCGTACTGACCCGCGCTGAACGTTCGATCGAGGCTCAGGTCCACGAATGAGCCCTCGAGGATATAGACCTCCTCCCAGAAATCGTGGCGCTGAACGCCCATCGGGGTGGAGTCGGCGCCGGGTGCGTAGCGAAGGATCCGAGTGGCGATGCCTGTCTGCGGGTCCTTACTCAGAATCCGCTCGGTGATCAGCGGGTCGCCACCCGGACAGATGGTGAATCCGATGTCACTGACCGGAAAGAATTCGAACTCCGGTTTACTCATGCCGACACCTCGCCCAGTTCGGCTACCGGCAGGTCCGAGACACCATAGGAGGCCAGGAACCGTTCGACCGTGCGTAACGAGCCGGCGTAGTCGAAGTTGCGGAACGCGTAGCCCTTCACGACGAATGGGGCACCGGCGTAGAAGAGTTCGTACTGCTGATGGCGGCCTGCGAATTCGCTTCCGATGGCGTCCCAGGCGAGTTTGAACAGTTTCACTCGTTCGACGGCTGAAATGTCGGGGCTGCTCACGTATCGGTCCATATCGTCGCGAGTCGGCTCGCCGATGAGCTCGTTGACACTCGACGGCACCTGCAGCACGCCACCGCCTGCGAGGTCGCGCACGATTTCGATCACCCGCGGGTGGATCTCGGATTGCAGGCCCATCGCGCCGTACAGGGATCCGGCGCCCGGCCTCCACAGCCCCTGTTCGTCCGGTGCTGCGGTATGTTCGGCGGCGAGTACCCCGGATTCCACGATGGAGACCAGTCCCGCGAGTTCACCGAGTTTCTCGACGACGCCGGGGAACTTGTCGACGCCGTTGACCGCGGCGATCTTACGGGCGATCCCCGCCAGGAACTTCAGCTTCGTCGCGAACCGGATCTGAGCCTGCCAGTTACCGAGTACGTGGGCGCCGGTGTCGAAGAACTGCTTCCGCAGCCCCGGCACATCCTTGTAGACGAAGACATTCTCCCACGGGATGAACACGTCGTCGAACACCAGCAAGGCATCGGTCTCGTCGTAGCGAGAACTGAGCGGATAGTCGAATTCACTCGTCACATTCGGGGCATACGGCCGTCGGCAGTAGAGCTTCAGCCCGGTCGCACCGACGGGGACCGTGAAACTGATCGCGAAGTCGGAGTCCTCGTCCTGCAGGGGTTTGATACAGGAGACCAGGATCTCGTCGGCGACCGCACCTCCGGTGGCGAGCATCTGAGCACCGCGGACCACAATGCCGTCCGCCCGCTCCTGCTTCACTCCCACCTGGATGAACTCGCCTTCCCAAGCATGCGCGGTGGTAGCGCGCGAGACTTGTGGCGGGATGATCGCGTAGGAGACATAGAGGTCGTTCTCGACGACTCGGCGGTGGAAGGCCAGAACATTGTCGCGGAGCCCGCGTTCTGCCGAGAACGCCTCGGGATGCAGCGAGAACGCGGAGACGAAGGCGCCGACATGATCGGGCGAGCGGCCCACCCAGCCGTGAGTGTGGTCGGCCCAGACCTGGGCCGCGGTGCGGTATGCCTCGAGGTCCGCCGCGCTGCGCGGTGGCAGGAACAGCCGGTTGACGGCGCGCCCGGTCGTCTCGTCGCTGACCTGCATCCCGTTGTACGGGTCGGCGGCGAGGTCGAACAGGTCGCCGATCGTTCGGGCGATCGGCGCGAACGCCGGGTGGTCGGCGACATTGCCCACCGGCACGCCGTCGACGATCACCTGACGGCCGTCGTCCAGTGCGGATAGATAATCGGTACCGGTGCGCATCAGCTGCTCCTGACAGTTACGTGGTAGTTGAATTCGATAGGCGCGTGACCGGGGACTTCGAGGCTCATACGCCAGTGTTCTCCGTATCGGAAAGCCCCGTCGAGCAACGGCATGGTTCCGCCGAAGAGGACCAGTTCGGATGTGTCCGCGGCCGGTCGGCCCCATGCGGTGAGGAGGTGGCCGATCGGCAGCACCGAAGCCAGGTTTCCCTCCTGGTAGAGGTCACCGTCGACCCAGCAGCGCGCCAGGATGTCATCCCATTCGACGATGCTCGGGTCGCTCCCCAAGTCGATGAGTGTGGATGCGATCGGCTTCGGGCATGCGGCTTTCGAGAGCTGGATGCTGCGGGTTTCGATCTCGCGATCGGTGTGGTCGGAGCCGACGGTGAGGTAGTAGCGGTGGCCGGCGTACAGGAGGACCGGTTCTACCTCGCCGGACGTCGATGCCCCGTCGACCTCGATCGCGGCCTCGGTCGTCAGCCGGTCGACAGCGAGTTCGTAGAACGCGGGAATGCTCTCGGGCCGCGGTACCCCGATGGCAGCGAGCTCGTCGACATGGTGTTCGACCGCGGCGGAATCTCGTCCGGTGTAGCCTCCCACGATGAATCTGGTGGGGGTGAAGGCCAGTGGCTGCCCGGAGTCGGTCCGCAGGTGGAGCCGAGTGGTACTGGTGGTCATGAGCCCTCCACTGATGGCGATCCGATGACGGGCCATCGGCGGTCCGCCAATGCCGGGAATTCGGCGCGCACCCGCTGCGGCAGCGTCGGGTCGAGGTCGGCGAAGGTGAAACCTTCGTCGGCGCCGGCTTCGACCAGCACTTCCCCCCAGGGATCCACGATCCGGCTGTGGCCGCCGAGGGCCACTCCCTGTTGTTCGCCCACGGCGTTACAGGCCAGCATCCACGACTGCTGTTCCACGGCGCGGACGCTGGTGAACAGGCGCCAGTGGTCCAGGCGGGCAGCAGGCCAGGCCGCACATACGGCCAGCAGCTCCGCACCCGAATCGGTGAGACTGCGGAACAACTCCGGGAACCGCAGGTCGTAGCAGGTGGTGATACCTGTGGGTAGCCCGGCGACAGGGTCGACGGTCACCGTCGTGCCCGGCGTGAGCAACTCTTGCTCACGGGAGCCGTAACCGAAGACGTGCACCTTGCGGTATGTGCTCCGGACAGAGCCGTCGGGGGCTACGACCACGGACGTGTTGTACAACCGGCCGAGCTCGTCGATCTCGACGATGCTGCCGAGATGCACGGATACGTGCAGAGCTGCCGCCCAATCCCGAGCGGCTGTCACAGTCGGTCCGGTGAGCGACTCGGACATCGCGGGATAGTCGTCGAACGCGAAGTATCCGACGTTCCACAGCTCGGGCAGGACCAGCAGATCCACCGCCCGCAACCCGGACTCACGGCCGATCGCGGCGTCGACGCGATGCAGCCGTGCGGTCACGGACTCGTCGTCCGGACTCGCGATTTGAAACAGTGCTACGCGCATAGCGCAACTCAGACCTTTCTGGATGGCAACCGAGGACGGCACGCGAGCCGGTGACAAGCGGTGGTCACCGGAACTCGCGTCCGGGCGGTGTGCCGGCATTGCGCAGGTGGGCAACGAGTTCGTCGTTGAATCGCTGCCCGATGCGCTGCACCGCGTGCGGGCTGCCCTCGAAGACGACACGCTTTGCCGACAGTGCCTCGGCCAGGGCATCGGCGACATCCTCGAAACCGGGGGTACCGCCACCGGTGACGACGAGCTTGGGAAACGTCGTCTTCGACAGTTTCTCCAGCGGAACACCTGTATCCCAGGGCCTTTCGGTGGTCAGGTTGCTCAGTGCCTCGGCGAGAGGAGCCGGCAGCGGCGACGGCAGTGCCATATCGACGCCGAGCACCCGGAGGAAACCTTGCCCGAAGGACTCCAGGTCGGTTGTATCGGCCGTATCCCAGTGCATACGTAGCGCGGCGGACAGGTGGTCCGCCGCGGGCCGGCCCGCGCCGTTGGGGAGGGCGGGTGGTTCGATCACCGTGAGCGACCAGACCTTGTCCGGGGCGAGGGCGGCCGCCCGCAATGCCACGACACCACCCATCGAAGTTCCGACGAGGTGGGCACCGTCGCCGAGCAGCTCGGCGATTTCGGCCGCGTCCCGGTCCGGATCGATTTTCGGCGTACCGGGACTCGGACTGTAGCCACGCCGATACGGCGCGATGATCTGGAATCGGTCGGCCAGCACACGCTGCTCACCGAACGCGGCAGCGGCCGAGTTCAAGCTGCCGTGCACCATCACGATGCGGGGTCCGGAGCTACCCCACCGCTCTGCAGCAAGTTCGGACATCGTCGTCTCCCTTCTCACTGCTGCGAGGCCGCGGCGGCCTCGGCCTCTGCCCGCGCGAACACACCACGATCGATGTCCAGTCGGCGTGACTTGAACTTCCACCCCTCGCTGGTACGTACGGCGATATCTGTGTAGATACCGGACGCGATGATGAACGGTGGCTTCTCGACCTGCAGTTTCGTGACCGCGCTGGTGACAGTCGCGGTATCGCCGTCTCCGTTGACGACGTAGTTCGTCATCAAATGCCGGGCGCCGTCTTCTTTGCCGGCGGTGATATGGCCGTTGATGAACTCCCGGATGGCCTCGTGTCCGACGAAAGTGCCATAGGTGGCGACGAACTCCCCTTCGGGGATCCATGCGCCCACCCAGGCATCGACATCGTGGTTGTCGAGCGCCCTCATCTGCGTGTTCGACAGCTTGATGATCGCCAATTCATCTGCAATGGGCAGGGACATCTGAGTGCTCCTATGTCGCGGGGATTGCTGTATGACACCCACCACACTACGACACTAGTATTCGGTATACAAGTGTGTGGCGTGTGGAATCTGGAATACAGGGCTGGTAGCCTGTGAGCATGGCGAGATTGGGCGGCATCACGGCGGTTGAACGGCCACCGACACTTGGTCGGCGCGCCTACCTGCAGATCCAGCAAGCGATCAGGGATGGCAGCCTCACCCACGGTGAGCAGTACTCCGAGAACGAGCTGGCCGAATCGCTCGGCATGTCGAGAACGCCCGTCCGGGAAGCACTCCTCACGCTCAATCGTGAAGGAATCATCACCGTCGAGTCCCAGCGCGGGTTCCGGCTCCGTGAATTGTCCGAGGCCGAGCGCCGCGAGATCTTCGACCTGCGATCACTACTCGAGAGTTTCGTGGCGAGCCGACTGGCACTCAACGCCACAGCCGACGATATCTCGCGGCTGCGCGGGCTCGTCGACGCACAAGAAGGCCTCGGTGAGGGACAGCAATCGGAGTTCCTGGCGCTCGACGAGCAATTCCACCTTCTCCAGTCCGCGACACTCGGCTTGGAACGCACCCACTCGACGATGGTCGGCCTACGTGGGGCTATGTGGCTCATCGGATTCGAGGCACTAAAGCTTCCACGCCGCTACGCGGCAGTCGTGGCAGAGCATCGCGCCATCGTCGATGCCATCGAAGCCGGCGATCCCGAACGTGCGGCCGAAGCGGCACGCGAGCACCTCGCGAACACCGCTGCCGTTTCCCTCTGACCGACCCGCGGAAGGCTGCGGCATCCTGCCTGCCGGCCATCGGGTCGAAGCGGTCTACGAACACACCTACTGGCAAGATCCAGCAACGTGAACGTGTCAGAGTTCGTCTACAACGTCGTGGTCGTCACTCACCTGCTCGGTATGGCGGCGGTGGTCGGTGGATATGCCGCCGGGCGGCCCACCGTGAACGAGGTGATGGTCTGGGGTGCTCGCGCGCAGCTCATCACCGGTGTCGCCCTGGTGGGTATGGCCGAATCGCTGTCCTCCCTGGACAAAGACCTGAACATGGTGAAGATCGGCGTGAAACTCGTCGTCTCGGTGCTGGTCGCCGCATTCGCCGAGATGGGCCGGGCCGACGCCAGGCGCGGTAAGGATCCCGCGTGGATGCCGGACGCCGCGGGCGGGCTGGCGGTCGTGAACGTGCTGATTGCCGTGCTCTGGACCTGATCGTGGCCGATGCCCGTGCCCGGCACCGGCATCGGCCACGCGGTCAGGATTCGAACAAGGCCTGGCCGATGTACTCGCCGGGCCCCCCGGCTCCCGGCGGAATCACGAAAACCGCCGAGCCGACCGGCGTCGTCCATACGTTCAACGCGTCGAACTCGGCCAGCCGCCGCTGGACCGGAAGGAACTGGGTCGGCAGATCGCGCTGGTAGGCGGTGAAGAGCAGACCCGAGTTCGAGATTGCACCGGCCGCCGGGGCATCGTCGTAGTTGTAGCCGCGCCGGTGGAATCGTTCACCCTCGTGCCGGTGGTGGGCGCGAGCGATATGCGACGAGGGCGGGATGACCGCGATGCCGTTGGTATCCACCGCCGCGAAATCCGGTTCGTCGAACTCGCTGGCGCCGGTCAACGGCGCGCCGGTGGCCAGGGTGCGGCCGACGGTGAGTTCCCTTGCCGCCGGATCGATTTCGTCCCAGGTGTCCAGAGTCATCGCTATCCTGCGCAGCACCATCGAGGTGCCGCCGGCGAGCCAGGGGCGTGCGGCCCCGTCGTCCCAGACCAGCCGATCGAAATCCGAGGCGGCGATATCGGCGGTGCCGTCCAGTTGGCCCATCAGATTCCGCGGTGTTCCCGGTGCCCCGTCCCGGAATCCGCGCTGGACCCAGCGCACCGACAGCAGCGAGCGCACGCTCCGGCACAACACCCGCACCGCGTGTGCGACCGTCGTCGATTCCCCGGCGCATACCTGCAACAGCAGATCCCCGCCACAGAAGGCGGGGTCGAGCCGGTCGATCGGAAACGGCGGCAACGGTGCCAGCCACGGCGGGCGTTCGGCTTCGAGCCCGCAACGTTCGAATACACCGGCCCCCAGGCCGACCGTGACGGTGAGCCGAGCGGGGCGCAAGGCCAGTTCCGGTTCGGTATCGGCGAGCGCGGGGCGGCCCTGGGTCAGGCGAGCGGCGTCGCCGGTCCAGATCCGAAGGGCTCCGACGAGGTCGTCGCGAGTCGTCCCGGGACGCAGGTCCATGGCTAAGAAAACCGCCCGGGCCTGCGGAGCGGTTGCGATTCCGGCCTGGTGTGCGCCGTAGAACGGTTCGGCTACCGGTCCGCCCGCATCGGTATCACGCAGCACGGCCGAGGTCGCCGCGCCGACCCCGAGGCCCACCGCGCCGGCGGCGCCACCGCCCAGGAAGCGACGCCGGTCGAAGCGGGGCCTGTCGTGTTCAGCCACCGTGCGCGGGCGGTCGGGCCCCGCCGTCGGGCCGATAGTCCTCCTGGTTACCGGAGAAATCACGCACCTGCGCGGTGAAAGTGGTGGTGGAACCGTCCGAGAAGGTCAGGGTGACCGGAGCGTCCGTTCCCGTGCGCAGCGCATCACGCAGGTCGATGAACATGATGTGCTCCCCGCCGGGGGCCAGTTCCAGTTCGCCGTGGGCAGGGATGACGAAACCGCCTGTCTTCGGCCGCATGAACTTCGCGCCGCCACCGTCGGTGGCGACTTCGTGTAATTCGACGGTGGCGGATACGGGACTGCTCGCCGAGGCGACGGTGACCTCGTGCTCACCGGAGTTGCGAAGCCGGCCGAATGCAGCCGACATCCCGCCGTCGGCGGCCTTGGCCCACTGATCGGTGATCGTCACCGAATCGGCGGCGGTGGACGGTGCGCTGCTCCCGGAGGAACAGGCGATGGCGAAAAGTGGTGCCGCGGCCGCCGCGGCGACCACGCGCAGAATTCTGGTGGCGCCGGTACGGGGCGTTGGAAGACGAAGTGACACGGGTCTGCTCCGATCGAAGAGTGGGGTGTGCCGCTGCGGTCGAAGTCCGGTGGCGGGCAGGGTTCACTGCTGCGCGCGACAACGGTGCCGGGCGCTTCCGGCGGTCTGATGCCGTGGGGCCAGGCAAGAAGCGACTTCTCGGCGAGGTCGGCTCCGGAGCGCGCACCGCCTCGGATACGGAGGTGGGGCACACGCTGCGGTCGGAAAGAACTAGACGGCCAGTTGTGGTGGCCCGCGTGTGCCGGGACCCGAGGACAGGAGCAGGCGCCGGGCCGACTGGTGATTCGACTCCGGGACGGCGACGGTTCGTGGGAAGGCGACATCGCGGACGGCCGGTCCGCGCACCGCCCTCTTCAGTCGCGATACGGCATACCGGACCGCGCGTTCCGCGGTGTGGATCAGCAGCGCGCCCACCGGAATCGCGAGCAGGTGTGCCACCAACATCGGCGCGGTCGCTGCCGAACCGTGCCGGTGCCCCGGTGCGGCGGCGAGCGCGCTGTGCCCGATCGTCTGGCCGAGGGCGAGAAGTGTCATCAGCGGTAAGGGCCCGCGTCCGGGGCGCAATGCGCTCGCCAGTACACCGGCCAGTGCGCAACCGGCGAGAAGTAGGGCTGTCGCCGAGTATCCGAGTGTTATCGTCCCACCGGCGAACGCGTGGGCGGCGATACTCACCGTTCCCGAGGCGGCCCCGACGAACGCGCCGCGTACTCGCGCGGGGGTCGAGGTGGGAGGAGGCACTCCCTGATACTACGTCCGGTCGTAGCTGTTCGGCCAGATGTCGGCCGGGAGAACCGCAGTGGCGGTACGGAAGTCGATCGCCGGTCCATCGGAGACGGGAAGACCCCGGATATCTCTGCGATACCCGGGGCCTGTATCGATGGCGTCACACGATCAGCGCTGTAGCGCGGGCTCCCTTCGACCACGGTCGAATTCGCCGGCCGCCGCCGCGCCGGGCTGTTCCGGTCGGTCTCCGTCGTCGGAGCGCATCGGATCGAGCCCGGGATCGATATCGATCGTGCGACGCAGCGGGCGGTTGGGCAGCAGGGCGGTAGCCAAGAGTGCCACCACCGCGGCGGCCGCGGCGATCAGGAAGATCCGGCCGGTGGCGTCGCCGTAGGACGCGCGCACGATAGTGGCGATCGGTGCCGGCAGGCTGTCCAGGTCCAGGTTGCTGCCGCCGCTCCCGGAGGTCCGGATGCCCAGCCGGTGGAAACCCTGGGCGGACAGTTCGCTTACGCGGGTCGCCAGGACCGAACCCAGGACCGAGACGCCGATAGCGCCACCGAAGGTGCGGAAGAAGGCGACATTGCTGGACGCAGCGCCGATATTGTGCACGCTCACGGTGTTCTGTACGGCCAGCACCAGGTTCTGCATCATCATGCCGACGCCCAGGCCGACGACTGCGATGAACGCGCCGACCAGCCAGAGATTCGTGGCGTGATCGAGGGTGCTGAGCAGACCGAAGCCCACGACCAGCAGACCGGCGCCGCCGACGACGAACGGCTTCCACTTGCCGAAGCGAGTGATCAGCTGACCGGAACCCACCGAGGCGACGAGCATGCCCGCGACCATCGGGATTGTCAGGATGCCGGCGACGGTCGGTGAGTATCCCCGCGCGGTCTGGAAGTACTGCCCGAGGAAGGTGGTCGCGCCGAACATACCGATACCCACCGCGATGGACGCGATGATCGCCAGCCCGGTGGTCCGTTCGGTGACGATCCGCAATGGCATGATCGGCGATTTCGCGCGCGACTCGACCCATACGGTCGCCGCGAGCAGCGCGACACCCGCCAGTACATAGAGCAGTGATTCGCGGGAGAACCACTCGTAGTACCCGGCTTTACCGGCGAACGAGACCCAGATCAGCAGGATCGATACACCCGCGGTCATCAGGACGGCACCGAACCAGTCGATGGAGACGTCGTCCTTGCGATCGGTGGGCAGACGCAAGGTGCGTTGCAGCAGGAACAGAGCGATCAGCGCGAGCGGGACGCAGACGAAGAAGCACCAGCGCCAGCCGAGCGGGCTGTCGACGATCACACCGCCGAGGATGGGTCCGCCCGACATCGACACGGCCATCACCGCGCCCATATACCCGGAGTAGCGACCGCGTTCACGCGGCGCGACGATACTGCCGATGATGGCGACGACGAGCGCGGTCAGACCGCCCATCCCGATGCCCTGTACGACACGGGCGGCCAGCAGCAGGGTCACATTGTGTGCGAAACCCGCCATGACCGAGCCCGCCACGAAGATGACGATAGAGGTCTGGACCAGCAATTTCTTGTTGAACAGGTCGGCGAGCTTGCCCCAGATCGGAGTGGACGCCGCATTGGCCAGCAGTGCGGTCGTGATCACCCAGGCGTAGGCGGTCTGCGATGCCCGCAGGTCACCGATGATCGTGGGCAGCGCGGTGGCCACGATCGTGGTGCTGAGCAGCGCGGTGAACAACGCGGCCAGCAGCCCGGTGAGCGATTCGAGAATCTCACGGTGACTCATCGCGTAGGGATCTTGCCGCGTCACCGCCTCGACTGAACTAGACATCTATTTCCTGACTCTCTTTCGATTCCGGCTCGGGTCCTTCCGTGACGCTGCGCTGCGTGGGCGCGGATGGTGAGCTGTGCGGATGCTTGTGGTTTTCGGGCGCGGCACTGCGACTGTCCCGGTCGATGAGACGACTGCGGAGGGTGTTCAGGATCTGGTGGGCGTGCTCGGCGTCTTCCACCGTCCAGTCCGCCAGTACCTCCTGCAGACCGCGGATCCGGGATTCCCGGATCCGGCCGAGCAGTTCCAGACCGGTGGGGGATACCTCGACGCGAATGGCGCGCCCGTCACTGGGGTCGGTATTGCGCAGGACGTAACCGTCGGCGACAAGTTCGGTGATGTGGCGGCTCATGGCCGACGCGCTGATACCTATCTGGCAGGCGAGGTCGACCTGCCGGCACGGACCGGCCGATTCGAGGTTGACCAGGACACTGATTCCGCCCGGCAGCAGCCGGCCCTCTTCGGGCTGAGCGAGGGAACGCCGGAGCGCCCGGCTGATGAGGAAGAGTTCGTCGAGTATGCCCTGTGCTGTGCCGGGGGGAATTCCCATACGTACTCCTGACCTCGTTCAGTTACTTGCGGTAATCAACTATAAATTCGTTGCTTTCGCTAATCAATAAATCTGAAGTGTGCGTATTCCCACATCTGAACTGGGAAGATGCACTGATGGGGCGGACCGCGCATCGCGTCCCCTGGGATCTCTCGCTACACGATGGGCGGCGATCGGAGCGACCGATGCTGCTGCCGAGCTGGTCGATAGGGGCGTCCCGCTGTTCCAGCCCTCGACGAGTAGCCCTCGACGAGTAGGCGCCGACCTGTGAGGGGCACGGACGGGACGGCGGGACCTCGGATGCCCGGGGTCCGCAGGTAACGCCGTGAACACGGCGCGCAACACTTGCGGCCGGGGCCGGTGGTCCGGCTCGGGCCGGCTGCGCGCTGCCATGGCTGGGGTGCGCGGGACGGGGGTGGTCGGGTCGCTGCACCGCACGACCTACGCGGCGAAGTACCCGGCGGATCCGGACTGCCGCCGCAGATCGCCCGCCGGCTCGGCAAGGTGGCTCATAGCGTCGCCGTCGCCGTCGCCGTCGCCGTCGCCGGTGTCGGTGTCGGTGTCGAGCATGGATACCGGCGACCGGGCGGTCCGGGTCGAGACCGCCTTCATGCGCTTCCGGTTCTGCTCAATTCACCGAGCAATGCCCAAGTTCGCTCCTCGTCGCGCGCCGACCCTATCGCGGTCAGTGTGAAGATCAGTTCGTCGGCGCCGGCCTCGGCGTAGCGGGCTACCGCGTCGGCCATGGTCTGCTCGTCGCCGATCACCGCCAATTCCACCGGATCGGACACTTTCTCACGGTCCAGCAAACTCCGGTATGTCGGCATCTTGCCGTATCTGTCCATCTGCAGCGCCGCGCGATCGCGGGCGGCGGCGACGTCGGCGGTGACTACTCCGCCCACCACGGCTATCACGCGGGGCGTCGGCCGAGCTGCTGCCGCAGCGTGTCGAGCGAGTGTGGGGATCGTGAATTCGGCCAGGGTGTCGGGACCGGTGAGCAGCGGGAGGGCACCGTCGGCGAATTCGGCTGCGACCTGCAGGGTCAGCGGTCCCGAAGTGGCCAGCAGTATGGGGACCGGAGAGTTGACCGTCGGCATCATGCTGCGTGTCGGTGATTTGGCCACCAGTGTGTCGCCGATGTGGTCGACCGCGCCGGTGTGGAGCAGATCGCGTAGGGCGGTGAGGTATTCGCGTAGGTAGCGGATCCGTGGGTGGGTGTTGCCGTAGCCGGCGGCGATCTCCGGCAGCGACGAACCGAGGCCGAGTTCGAAGCGGCCGGTGCTGGCCGCTTGCGCTGTTTGCGCTTGCATGGCCAGTGCGTTGGGGTGGCGTGGGTGGATCGGGACGATCGCCGTTCCGACCGTGATGTCCGGTAGCTCGCGCCCGATCAGCGCGGCAACTGTCAGTGCGTCGTAGTCGAACCGCTGGGTGAGCCAGACTGCGGACACGCCGAGCCCAGCCACTGTGCGGGCCTGGTCGAGCAGGTAGTCGACGGGATTCACACCCGGGGTGAGCTGGTTGTAGTAGTCGGTTGGCAGGGCAACGCCGATTCGCATGCCAACAAAAGTACACCAAGTTTACTTATTCACCCGGTTTACATTTTGGCTATACTGCCGATATGACCCCCGAACCGGGCCTGCGCGAGCGCAAGAGACAGCACACTCACGCAGCTATCTCCGACGCCGCCCTCCGGCTGTTTCTCGCTGACGGGTTCGACGCGGTGTCGGTTGTGGATATCGCAGCCGCCGCCGAGGTATCCAAGCGCACACTGTTCAAATACTTCCCCTCCAAAGAGGACCTCGTTGTGCACCGGTTCGCCGACCACGTGGATGAGGCTGCCCACGCGGTACGAAACCGGGCACACGGGCAGGCGCCCCTGACTGCCCTGCGCACCGCATTCCGCACCGGCCTGGACAACCGCGAACCCAGCACCGGCCTGTGCGAGGCGCCCGAGGTGCTGGCCTGCTACCGACTGGTACTGGATACCCCGGCGTTGACCGCACGGCTCGCCCGGTTTCTCACCAGCGGAGAATGTGCACTCGCCCAGGCACTCGGACCGCCAGGAGACCTGGACGCACGGCTCGCTGCCAGCGTGATCATCGCGGTGCAACGCAACCTCAGCGAGGCCAACTGGCACGCACTGGTCAGCGGCCGCACGGCAGCACAGCGGCATCCGGTGGCAGTCGCAGAGGCGGAACGTGCCTTCGACCTACTCGTCAGGGGTATCGGTGATCGGTTCCCAGTTGCCTGATGCAGCTCTGTCCGCGCCGAGCCGGAGGCCGGTCAGCGGACGAATTCGCCGGCGCGATCGGCCAGGTCCAGGAGCGGTTGCGGGGCGATGCCGAGGACCACGCTCGCGAGAGCGGCGACTCCCGCGACCGTGGTCGCGGCGGGCGGACCGACCACTTCGGGTGGGTCGGCCGGTGGGTCGGTGAAGAACATCAGCACGATCACCCGGATATAGAAGAACGCGGCGATCGCGCTGGCCAGGACACCGACGATCACCAGCAGTCCGGCGTCGCTACCGGCGGCGGCCTGGAAGACCGCGAATTTGGCGACGAAACCGGCGGTGACGGGGATCCCGGCGAACGACAGCAGCAGCAACGCGAACATGCCGGCGAGCCAAGGGGCGCGCCGGCCCAGGCCGGCCCAGCGCGCCAGCGCGGTCGCCTCGGTCCCGTCGGGCTCGCGCACCATACTCACGATCGCGAAGGCGCCGAGCGTGCCGAGCCCGTAGACGAACAGATAGAACAGCGTCGCGGCGACACCGCGATCATCGGCGGCGACCAGGGCGGTGAGCAGGAACCCGGTATGCGCGATGGACGAATACGCGAGCATCCGCTTCATATCGGTCTGCGTGATCGCGAGGATCGCGCCCACCAGCATGGTGGCGACCGCGATCGCCGCGAGCACCGGTCGCCAGTCGTCGGCGATCCCCGGCACACCCACCGACAGCACCCGTAGCAGCGCGCCCAGTGCGGCGATCTTGGTCGCGGCCGCCATGAACGCGGTGATCGGGGTGGGGGCGCCCTGGTACACATCGGGGACCCATGCCTGGAACGGCACCGCGCCGATCTTGAACAGCAGCCCCACGGACAGCATCGCGACTCCCAGCAGCGCCAGGGTGGGCGCGCCGGAGTCGGCGGCGAGTGCGTCGGCGATACCTGCGAGGCGGACTGTTCCGGCCTGGCCGTACAGCAGCGCAACCCCGTAGAGGAAGAAAGCCGAGGAGAACGCGCCGAGCAGGAAGTACTTCAGCGCCGCCTCTTGCGAGAGCAGCCGACGCCGGCGGGCCAGACCGCACAGCAGATACAGCGGCAGGGAGAGCACTTCCAAGGCGACGAACATGGTGAGCAGATCGTTGGCGGCGGGGAAGAGCAGTAGGCCGCCCAGCGCCAGCAGCAGAAGCGGGAACACTTCGGTGGGGGTGATACCGGCGGTGGCCGCGGACCGTTCGGCGCCGCTGCCCGGGACCGCCGAGGCCTGCGGTGTGAAGGCGTCCATCCCGTAGTCCGCGGTCGCGGTGGCGCGGCTCCAGGTCCCCGGACCGGATCGCGGCCGGGGCAGCGGGCCCCGCTCGGCGACGAACAGCACCGACAGAATGCCGACGAGCAGCAGTGTGCCCTGTAGGAACAGGGTGACCCCGTCCACGGCGACCGCCCCGACCGCGGCCGTGGTCGCGGTTCCCGCAAGTAGCAGCACGGACACCAGCGCGGCCACCAATGCGCCCAGGGCCAGGATCAATTGCGCGGGGTACCGCCACGGTCGTGGGAAGAACGCATCGACCAGAACCCCGACCACGGCCGCCCCCAAGACGATGAGAATGGGTGCCAGCACGTGGTACTCGATACTCGGCGCGGGTACGGACGCGGCGATTACCGCGCTCGCGGGCAGCTCAGCGCTCATGGCGCACACCTCCGGAGTTCGCCGCCTCCGGCTTTGCCGGGACCGGCGGTGATGGATCGATACTGCCGACGGTGGTGAGAGTCTGGGTCACCGCGGGGTCGATGAAGTCGAGCATCGGCTTCGGATAGACGCCGAAGAAGATCAGCGCGCCGAGCAGCGGGACGACGACCACGAGTTCGCGAGGGACCAGATCCCGGATCCGTTCGCTGCCCTCCGCCACCGGGCCCGTCATCATCCGCTGGTACAGCCACAGCACGTAGACGGCGGCCAGGACCAGGGCGCCGGCCGCGATGACCGCGGCCACCTGATATCTGCTGAAAGTGCCGATCAGAACCAGGAATTCACTGACGAACGGAGCCAGCCCGGGCAGCGACAGGGTGGCCAGGCCCGCGATGAAGAAGCTTCCGGCCAGTACCGGCGCCACCTTCTGCACACCGCCGTAGTCGGCGATGACCCGGCTACCACGCCGCGAGACCAGGAAACCGGCCACCAGGAACAGTGCCGCCGTGGACAGGCCGTGATTGACCATGTACAGGGTCGCGCCGGTCTGACCCTGACTGGTCATCGCGAAGATACCGAGCACGATGAAACCGAAATGCGAGATCGAGGTGTAGGCGATGAGCCGCATCACATCGGTCTGTCCGATGGCGAGTAGAGCGCCGTAGATGATGCCGATTACGGCCAGGGTGATCACCAGCGGCGCATAGGTATCGACCGCGGTGGGGAAGAGCAGCAGGCAGTACCGCAACATGCCGAAGGTGCCCACCTTGTCCACCACCGCCATCATCAGCACCGCGCTCGCCGGAGTGGCGGAGACGGCCGCGTCCGGTAACCAGGTGTGCAACGGCCACAGGGGAGCCTTCACCGCGAACGCGAACAGGAAACCGAGGAACAGGGCATTGAGGACCGCCGGTCCGGCGCCGAGCTGCCCGGAGTTGGCGGCCGCCACCACTGCGCGCAGATCGAAGGTTCCGGCGCCGTCGGTGCCGAGGTCCTGCTGAACGGTGAGCACGTAGAGGCCGATCACCGCGGCGAGCATGATCAGGCCGCCGAAGAGGTTGTACAGCAGGAATTTCACCGCCGCGCGGGAGCGCTGCTGCCGGACCTGCGCATCGTCGGTGCGCGGCCCGAAACCGCCGATGAGGAAGTACATCGGGATGAGCATGGCCTCGAAGAACACATAGAACAGCAGGATGTCCAGGGACAGGAAGGACACCAGCACCATGGCCTCGACCAGCAGAGTCAGCGCGATATAGGTGTGTGCCACCCGTTTTCCGGTGCCCACCTCGCGATCGTCGTGCCAGCCGGCGACGATGAGCAGTGGCACCAGGCCGGCGGTGAGCAGCACCAGGACCAGCGCGATCCCGTCCACCCCGAGGGTGTATCCGGCTCCGAAAGCCGGTATCCAGGAATGGGATTCGACGAACTGGAACTGATCGCCGCCGGGCTGGAACGCGGCGGCCACCCACAGTGCCACCCCGAAGGTCGCGATCGCGACCACCAGGCCGACCCAGCGAGCCAGTAGTCGCTGCGCGGCCGGCAGCAGGAGTACGACCGCCGCGCCCACCACGGGCAACAGCCAGAGCACGGACAACCAGGGCACGGCGCTCACCAGATCCTCACGGCCAGCAGGGCTGCGGCCACCAGGGCCGCGCCGGCGAACATGGACAGGGCATACGAACGAACGAAACCGGTCTGGATCCGGCGGGCTCGCGCGGACAGTCCGCCGATGACCGCGGCGGTGCCGTTGACGAGGCCGTCGATGCCGCGGTTGTCGAGGAAGACCAGGGCACGGGTCAGGTGACGTCCGGGCCGCATGAAGGTGGCTTCGTTGACCGCGTCACCGTAGAGATCGTGCCGGGCGGCCACGGTCAGCGCGGTCACCTGTTCCGGTGCGCTGTCGGGTACCTCGCTGCGCCCGTACTGCCGGTAGGCGACCGCTACGCCCACCGCGACCACCGCCAGCGCGAGTCCGGTGATCACCGGGACCGGCAGAATCGGTTCCCCGTGGTGTTCGCCGACGACCGGAGCGAGCCAGTTCTGCAGCGAGGACCCCCAGACGAAAACCGCTCCGGCGCCGACCGAGCCGAGCGCCAGCAAGATCATCGGACCTGTCATCACAGCCGAGGATTCGTGTGGGTGGGTGTCGGGTTTCCAGCGCCGCGCACCGAAGAAGGTCAACAGCATCACCCGCGTCATGTAGAACGCGGTGAGCCCGGCACCGAGGAGGGTGACGGTCCCCAGGATCGGACCGGCGGCGCCTTCGGCGGCGAAAGCGGCCTCGATGATGCGGTCCTTGGAGAAGAACCCGGCGAACGGCGGGACACCGATGATCGCGAGATACCCGAGACCGAAGGTGACGTAGGTGATCGGCAGCAGAGTGCGCAAGCCTCCGTAGCGCCGCATATCGGTTTCGTCGTCCATGGCGTGCATGACCGAACCGGCGCCCAGGAACAGGCCCGCCTTGAAGAAACCGTGGGTCAGCAGATGCATGATGGCCACCGCGTAACCGGCGGGGCCGAGACCGACGGCCAGCACCATATAGCCGATCTGGCTCATGGTGGAGGCGGCGAGCGCCTTCTTGATGTCGTCCTTGGCGCAACCGATGATCGCGCCGAACAGCAGGGTCACCGCACCCACCACCACCACCGCGACCCGGGCGGTGGGCGCGAGGTCGTAGATCGGGTTGGAGCGGGCGATCAGGTAAACACCGGCGGTGACCATGGTGGCGGCGTGGATGAGTGCCGATACCGGAGTGGGACCCTCCATGGCGTCCCCGAGCCACGATTGCAGCGGTACCTGAGCGGATTTACCGCACGCGGCCAGTAGCAGGAACAGGCCCACCGCCGTCAGCGTGGCATCGCTCGCCCCGGGCGAGGCTGCGAAAACCGCCGAGAAATCGAGGGATCCGAAGGTGGTGAACATGATCATCATGGCTATCGCCAAGCCCATATCACCGACCCGGTTGACTACGAATGCCTTCTTGGCGGCCGTGGCCGCCGAGGGCTTGTGGTACCAGAACCCGATCAGCAGATACGAGGCCAGGCCCACACCTTCCCAACCCAGGTACAGCACCAGGTAGTTGTTCGCCAGTACCAGCAGCAGCATGGCCGCGAGGAAGAGGTTCAGATAGGCGAAGAACCGGCGTCGCCCGGGGTCGTGGCGCATGTAGCCGACAGAGTAGATGTGGATGAGCGATCCGACACCGGTGATCAACAGTGCGAAGCAGATCGACAACTGGTCCAGAGCCAGCCCGAAATCGACCTGGAGCCCGGCTACCGGAACCCAGCTGAACAGGTCCGATGCCACCGCGCGATCGGGGCCGGAACGCCCCAGCATCCCGAAGAACGCGATCACCGCCACGACGAACGAGGCCAGTGCGGTCACGGTGGCGAGCAGATGGCCCCATGCGTCGGAACGACGCCCGGTGAGCAGCAATACGGCGGCGCCGGCCAGGGGCAGGGCGGGCAGCAGCCACAGCGTTGCGGTATCCACGTCAGAACTTCAGCAGGTTGGCGTCGTCGACCGAAGTCGAGCGGCGGGCGCGGAAGATGGTGACGATGATGGCCAAACCGACCACGACCTCGGCCGCGGCGACCACCATCGTGAAGAACGCGAAAACCTGACCGTCGAGGTTCGCGTGCATCCGGGCGAAGGTGACGAACGCCAGGTTCACCGCGTTGAGCATGAGCTCGATGCACATGAACACGATGATCGCGTTACGACGTAGCAGTACACCCGCGGCACCGATGGTGAACAGTAACGCGGACAGGAACAGATAGTTCTCGGGATTCACCGGGTACCTTCCTCGTCGGCGGGGCGAGCGGTGCTGCCGGATCCGGTATCGGCCGGGGTGCCGACCGAGAGCACGGCCGCATCGGCGAGCGCCTGGGTCCGACGGTGGCGCAGAATGGTCGACACCGACAGTTCCTCGAAGGATCCGTCCGGGAGCCGGGCCGGGATATCCACGGCGTTGTGCCGGGCGTACACCCCGGGAGTGGGCAACGGAGTGGGCCGGTGCCCGGCGTCGCGGAACCGCCGGCGCGACAGTTCGCGCTGGCCGAGTTTCGGGCCGAAGTGCTCGCGGTGCGCCAGCAGCATGGCGCCGATGGTGGCGGCGATCAGCAACGCACCGGTGAGTTCGAAGGCCCAGACGTAGCGCACGAAGATCAGCTCGGCCAGTTCGCCGATCACATCGCGGCCCGGGAAACCCGAGGCGGGAAACTCGATTCCGGACTTGCGGACCCCGTGCGCGATACCCGTGCACAGCAGGACCCCGAAACCGATACCGACCACCGCCGCGGCGATCCGCTGTCCGCGCAGAGTCTCACGCAAGGACTCCGCCGAATCGACACCGACCAGCATGAGTACGAACAGGAAGAGCATCATGACCGCGCCGGTGTACACCACGACCTGCACCACCCCGAGGAACAGCGCGTCCTGGGCGATATAGAACACCGCCAGCGTGATCATGGTGGCGGCCAGGCAGATCGCCGAATGGACGGCCTTCGCGGCGAACACCATACCGAGCGCGCCGAGTACCGCCAGCGGGGCCAGGATCCAGAACTGGACCGTTTCACCGGTTCCGGCCTCGGTCAGCGGTGGGGCCGCGAGCAGCGACGATTCGATGCCGATCATCGGGTGCCTCCCTGCGCGGTCCCGGCGGTGGGCCGTTCCGGCGCGGCGTCCACCCGCCCGAGGTAGTAGTCGGCCTCGGTGGTGCCCGGCTGCATCTCGTGCGGCGGGGCCTGCATCTCCGGGGCGAGCGGCGCGAGCAACCGGTCCTTCTCGTAGATGAGGTCGGCGCGGTTGTCATCGGTGAGTTCGTACTCGTTGGTCATCGTCAGTGCCCGGGTCGGGCAGGCTTCGATGCACAGTCCGCAGCCGATACAGCGCAGATAGTTGATCTGATACACCCGCCCGTAGCGTTCACCGGGCGAGAAGCGCTCCTCGTCCGTGTTGTCGGCGCCCTCGACATAGATGGCGTCGGCGGGGCAGGCCCAGGCACAGAGTTCGCAGCCGATGCATTTCTCCAGGCCGTCGGGATGACGATTGAGCTGATGGCGGCCGTGGTATCGGGGTGCGGTGGGAACCTTCTCCTCGGGATAGAACTCGGTATTGGGTTTCTTGAACATGGTGAGCGCGGTGACCGCGAAACCCGCCAGTGGTTCGAGCAGGCCGGGGGAGGAGGTGATGGTCGAGGTTTGTTCAGGTAGTGGGGGAGTCGGGAATCCCAGGAAGACCTGGGATCCCCCGGGCACCCCGGGCACCCCGGGCACCCCGGGTGGGGCGTTCCCGGCCGGTAGGTCGTCTTCGGGACCGAACTCCGGCGCGAGGGCCGGAGCGTTACCGGCCCGCAGGAACAGACCGATCAGGAGCCCGGTGAGCAGTAAACCGCCGATCACCAGGATCGGGGTACGCACGGGATAGCCCTCCAGATCGAGGACGCGGGCGGTCGCCACCACCATCACCCAGGCGAGCGAGGTCGGGATGAGCAGTTTCCAGCCCAGATTCATGAACTGGTCGTAGCGCAGTCGAGGCAGGGTGCCCCGCAGCCAGATGAAAACGAACAGGAACATCCACACCTTGGCGGTGAACCACAACAGCGGCCACCATCCCGAATTCGCGCCCTCCCAGAGGTTGATCGGGAACGGGGCCCGCCAGCCGCCCAGGAACATGGTGGTGGCCAGCGCCGAGACGGTCGCCATGTTCACGTATTCGGCGAGCATGAACATCGCGAACTTGAGCGAGGAGTATTCGGTGTGGAAGCCGCCGACGAGTTCGCCTTCGGCCTCGGGGAGGTCGAACGGCGCCCGGTTGGTCTCACCGACCATGGAGATGCAGTAGATGAGGAACGAGGGCAGCAGCAGGAAGACGTACCAGGTGGGCTGCTGGGCGGCGATGATGCCGGAGGTGGCCATGGTGCCGCCGAGCAGGAACACCGCGGCGAAACAGAGGGCCATGGAGATCTCGTAGGAGATCACCTGGGCAGTGGAGCGCAGACCGCCGAGCAGCGGATAGGTGGAGCCCGATGCCCAGCCGGCCAGGACGATCCCGTAGACGCCGACGGAGGTGACCGCCAGGATGTACAGCACACCGACGTGGAGATCGGTGAGCTGCAAGGCGGTTCGCTGCCCGAGTATGGAGACCTCCGGCCCGAAGGGGATCACGGCGAACGCCAGTACGGCCGAGACCACGGAGATGATCGGTGCGAGCACGAAGATGGGTTTGTCCACGATCGCGGGGACGATATCTTCCTTGAACGCCATCTTCACACCGTCGGCGGCGCTCTGCAGCAGGCCCTTGGGTCCGACCCGGTCGGGCCCCACCCGCATCTGCATCCAGGCCACGACCTTGCGTTCGATCAGCACACCGAACAGCACGGTGAGCAGCAGGAACACGAAAACGGCGACGGCTTTGGCGGCGACCAGCCACAGTGGGTCGTAACCGAAGAGGGACAGATCAGTCATTGTCGGATGCCTCCGTCCGCTGGTCGGCGCGCCGTAGGGTTACGACATCGCCCGGTCGGGCGCCGAGATCGGTGTGGATCGAGCATCCGGGTGAGTTCATCGGCAGCCACACCACCCGGTCCGGCATCTCGGTGACGGCGAGGGGCAGGGTCACCGCGCCGCGCGGGGTGGCGACGATGATCGGATCACCCTCGGCGGCGCCCACTTCCACGGCGGTGGCCGCCGACACCCTGACCGCGGGCGGTCGCGCGATGCCGGCGAGGTTCGCTTCGCCGTCCTGCATCCGGCCCCGGTCCAGCAGCATCCGCCAGCTCGCCAGTACCGCGGTACCGGGTTCGGGATGGACGGGTGGCGCGGCCGGATATGACGGCGGGGTGACAGTGGAGCCGGTCCAGGGACCAAGCCGGTCGAGTTCGGCGCGGGCCGCGGCGGTATCGGGGAGCGCGAGTGGTACGCCCAGTTCTGCTGCCAGGCTGTGCAGTACCCGTAGATCGGACAGCGGCGCGGCGGTGCGGCGCACCGTGCTGTCGGTGAGCGCTGCGGCGAACGGCCGCGGGCGGCCCTCCCAGGTGCGGAAGGTGCCGGACTTCTCCATCGCCGTGGCCACCGGGAACACGACATCGGCGTAGGCGGTGACCTCGCTGTGCCGCTGTTCCAGGGAGATCACGAAATCGGCCGCGCGCAGCGTGTCCCGAGCCGCGGCCGGGTCGGGGAGGTCGGCGAGTTCGATACCGCCGATCACCAGGGTGCCCACAGTCGCGGTCCCGTCGAGAATCGCGCCGGTATCGCGACCGGGCATATCGGGGAGATCGGTGACGCCCCAGATCTCGCCCACCTGCCGCCGGGCCTCGGGGTCGGTGACCGGACGGCCGCCCGGCAGCAGCCCCGGCAGTGCGCCGGCCTCCACCGCGCCGCGTTCACCGGCCCGCCGGGGTACCCAGGCCAGTGCGGCGCCGGTATCGGCCGCGAGCCGGATCGCCGCGGAGAGCGCGCCCGGTGCGGTCGCCAGCCGTTCGCCGACCAGGATCACCGCGCCGGGTTCACGCAACAGCCGCGCCGGGCCGGTCTCCGCTCCGGGCTCGGTCAACTCGGTGAGGATCCGGGCTTCGCTGCCGGGGACCGCCGGGAGGAGGGTGCCCGACATCCGTTCCACGCCGCGCGAGGCGTAGGCGGCGAGCGAGAAGATCGGGACGCCCCGGGTCCGCGCCGCCTTGCGCAGTCGGAGATAGACGATCGGCGATTCCTCTTCCGGTTCGAATCCCGCCAGTAGTACAACCGGTGCCGCGGCCAGGCTGTCGTAGGTGACGGTCCCGATATGACCGGCGACCCAGGCTCCCAGGAATTCCGCCTCCTCCGCGGAATGGGCCCGGGACCGGAAGTCGATATCGTTGGTGCCCAGTACCGTTCGCGCGAATTTGGTGTACGCGTACGCCTCTTCCTCGGTGACCCGGCCACCGGTGAGTACCGCCGCGTTCCCCACACCGGCGCGGAGTCCACGGGCAGCGGCCGCGAGCGCTTCGGACCAGGAACACGGGGCCAGGGCCCCGTCGGCGCCGCGTAGCAGCGGACCGGTGATCCGGTCCCGTTCGCCGGCATAGGCGAATGCCCAGCGGCCCTTGTCGCAGTTCCATTCCTCGTTGACCGCGGGATCGTCACCGGCGAGACGTCGCAGGACCTTGCCACGACGGTGATCGGTGCGTTGGGCGCATCCCGACGCACAGTGTTCGCAGACATTCGGGCTGGAGACCAGATCGAAGGGGCGGGCCCGGAAACGATAGCTGGTGCCGGTGAGAGCGCCGACCGGGCAGATCTGCACGGTATTGCCGGAGAAGTAGGAATCGAGTGGCTCGTTCTCGGCGATCCCGACCTGCTGCAACGCGCCCCGGTCGAGCAGCTCGATGAACGGATCACCGGCGATCTCCTGGGAGAAACGGGTGCACCGCGCGCACAGCACACACCGTTCGCGATCCAGCAGGACCGCGGTCGACAGCGGGATCGGTTTCGGGTAAGTGCGTTTCACCCCGTCGAAGCGGGTCTCCGCGCGACCGGTGGACATGGCCTGGTTCTGCAGCGGACACTCCCCGCCCTTGTCGCAGACCGGGCAGTCCAGCGGATGGTTGATCAGCAGCAGCTCCATCACGCCCTGCTGCGCCTTCTCGGCGGCCGCGGAATCGAGCTGGGTATGCGCGACCATGCCCTCGGTGACCGTCATGGTGCAGGAGGCGACGGGTTTACGCTGGCCCTCCACTTCCACCAGGCATTGCCGGCAGGCGCCGACCGGGGCGAGGAGCGGGTGATCGCAGAACCGCGGAATCTGGATACCGATCAGTTCGGCGGCGCGGATGAGCAGTGTTCCGGTGGGAACGCTGACCGTGGTGCCGTCGATCGTCACAGTGACCAGGTCGGCCGGTTGCAGATCGGCGGAATCGGAACGGACGGTCGCTGTCATCGGTTCCCCTCTCCGGCCGCGGATCCGGCCCAGGCGGTCGCGCGGGCCGGATCGAAGGGGCAGCCGCCCTGTGTCATATGCGCGAGGTACTCGTCGCGGAAGTACTTCAGCGAGGACACGATGGGGCTGGCCGCGCCGTCGCCGAGCGCGCAGAAGGACTTGCCGTTGATGTTGTCGGCGATATCCAGGAGTTTGTCGAGGTCGGTAGGCGTGCCCTGACCCGATTCGAGGCGGGTGAGCAGTTGCACCAGCCAGTAGGTGCCTTCCCGGCACGGTGTGCACTTACCGCAGGATTCGTGGGCGTAGAACTCGGTCCAGCGCAGGACGGCACGGACCACGCAGGTGGTGTCGTCGAAGATCTGCAGGGCTTTGGTGCCCAGCATCGACCCCTGCGCCATCACGTTCTCGTAGTCCAGCGGGACATCGAGGTGTTCGGCGGTGAGCAGCGGGGTGGAGGAACCTCCCGGGGTCCAGAACTTCAGCGATCGTCCTGCGCGCACGCCACCGGCACAGCCCAGCAGTTCCCGCAGGGTGACACCGAGCGGCGCCTCGTACTGGCCGGGCCGGGCGATATGCCCGGACAGCGAATACAGCGTGAAGCCGGGCGATTTCTCACTGCCCATGGAACGGAACCAGGCCGGGCCGTTGCGGATGATCGGCGGCACGCTGGCGATGGATTCGACATTGTTCACCACGGTGGGGCTCGCGTAGAGGCCCGCGACTGCGGGGAACGGCGGGCGCAACCGCGGTTGCCCGCGCCGCCCTTCCAGTGAATCCAGCAGTGCGGTCTCCTCACCGCAGATATAGGCACCGGCACCGGCGTGCACGGTGAGTTCCAGGTCGTACCCGGAGCCGAGGATGTCGCGACCCAGTAGTCCGGCCGCGTAGGCGTCGGCGACCGAGGCCTGTAATCGGCGCAACACCGGAACGACCTCGCCGCGCAGATAGATGAAAGCGTGCTCGGCCCGGATGGCGTAGGCGGCGATGATCACGCCCTCGATCAGCGAGTGCGGGTCCGCGAGCATCAGCGGGATGTCCTTGCATGTACCCGGTTCGGACTCGTCGGCGTTGACCACCAGGTAGTGCGGCTTCATCGTGCCGTCGGGTTCCGGCGTCTGCGGGATGAAACCCCATTTCATCCCGGTCGGGAATCCGGCGCCGCCGCGGCCGCGGAGTCCGGCGTCCTTCACGGTGGTGATCACCTGGTCGGGGGTCATGGCGAGCGCGATCGGCAGCGCTTCGTAGCCCTGGTGGGCCCGGTAGGTGTCCAGCGTCCAGGAATTCGGGAGGTCCCAGTACTTGCTGAGGACCGGTGTGAGGGTCATCGCGCACCGTCCTCGATACCGTCCGGCACTTCAGGGGCGCGCATACCCTGCTCACGTGCGGTGTTCAGACCCGTCAGCGTCGGGGCGCCCGGGTCGCCGTCGAGCACGCCCGGCCGGGTGTCCGGAAAACCGGCCAGCACGCGCGCGGTTTCCCGGAAGGTGCACAGGGGTGCCCCGCGGGTCGGGGTGACCGTCCGCCCGTCGCGGAGCGCGTCCACGAGTGCGCGGGCCGATTCCGGGGTCTGGTTGTCGAAGAATTCCCAGTTCACCATGATCACCGGTGCGTAGTCGCAGGCCGCGTTGCATTCGATGTGCTCGAGGGTGACGGCTCCGTCGTCGGTGGTCTCGCCGTGCGCGATCCCCAGATGTTCGCGCAGTTCCGCGAGGATGGCATCGCCGCCGAGAACCGCGCACAGGGTATTCGTGCACACTCCCACGTGGTAGTTGCCGGTGGGGGTGCGCCGGTACATGGAGTAGAAGGTCGCGACCGCGGTCACCTCGGCGCCGGTGAGTCCGAGCAGTTCCGCGCAGAACTCGATCCCGGTACTGCTGACGTAGCCCTCTTCCGATTGCATCAAGTGCAAGAGCGGCAGCAGCGCCGACCGGGGCTGCGGATACCGCGCGATGATCTCCTTCGCGTCCGGTTCGAGCCGAGCGCGGACATCATCGGGAAAGGGCTGCGGCCGACTGCCGAGCCGCAACAAAATCTCGGTCACGAGTACTCCTTCGAAGCGGTTACATGCGATTCGCGGAGGCCGCAGCGAAGGCGGAGGTATCGCATCATCGGTCCACACCGCCCATGACCGGATCGATACTGGCGACGGCCGCGATCACGTCGGCGACCATGCCGCCCTCGCACATCGCTGCCACGGCTTGCAGATTGGTGAAGGAGGGATCGCGATAGTGCACGCGATAGGGCCGGGTGCCACCGTCGCTGACCATATGGACGCCGAGCTCCCCGCGCGGGGACTCCACCGCCGTGTACACCTGTCCCGGCGGGACTCGGATGCCCTCGGTGACGAGCTTGAAGTGGTGGATGAGCCCCTCCATCGAAGTGCCCATGATCTTGCCGATATGCCGCGGGGAGTTACCCAGGCCGTCGGGGCCCAGTTCCAGATCGGCGGGCCAGGCGATTTTCTTGTCCGCCACCATGACCGGTCCCGGGCGCAATCGGTCCAGGCACTGTTCCGCGATCGCCAGGGACTGCTTCATCTCCTCGATCCGGATGAGGTAACGGCCGTAGCAATCGCAGGTATCGGTGGTGGGAACGGTGAATTCGTAGGTGTCGTAACCGCAGTAGGGCATGGCCTTGCGCAGATCGTGAGGCAGCCCGGTGGACCGCAGGACCGGTCCGGTGATGCCGAGTGCGATGCAGCCGGTCAGATCGAGGTAGCCGATGTTCTGGGTGCGGGCCTTGAAGATCGGGTTGTGGGTGAGCAGGTGCTCCATATCGCGCAGGCGTTTCGGCATCAGCGCCAGCAGGTCGCGCACCTTGGCCACCGCGTCGCCGGGCAGATCCTGGGCGATACCGCCGGGCCGGATGTACGCGTGGTTCATCCGCAGGCCGGTGATGTTCTCGAAAACGTCGAGGATCAGTTCGCGTTCCCGGAAGCCGAACAGCATCGGAGTGAGGGCGCCGAGCTCCATACCGCCGGTCGCCAGGGCCACCAGATGTGAGGAGATGCGGTTGAGTTCCATGAGCAGCACGCGGATCACGGTGGCGCGCTCGGGGATATCGTCGGTGATACCCAGCAGTCGCTCGACACCGAGGCAGAACGCGGTCTCGTTGAAGAACGGGGACAGATAGTCCATCCGGGTGACGAAGGTGGGGCCCTGGGCCCAGGCCCGGAATTCGAGGTTCTTCTCGATACCGGTGTGGAGGTAGCCGATACCGCAGCGGGCCTCGATCACGGTTTCGCCCTCGATCTCGAGGATGAGCCGCAGTACACCGTGGGTGGACGGGTGCTGCGGGCCCATATTGACGACGATGCGTTCCTCACCCGCACCGCGCAGGGCGTCGGCGACCTCGTCCCAGTCCTGTCCGGCGACCGTCAGCACTTGCGCGGTGCCTTCCGGGCCGGTCGGGTCGGTCGGCGAGTGCTCGGTTCGGGAGTTGTCGTTGTCCGGCCCGCCGGATACTCCGGGCCGGTAGTCGGTCTCGCTCATCAGCTGTACGCCCTCCGCTCATCGGGCGGCGGTATCCGCGCGCCCTTGTACTCGACCGGTATCCCGCCGAGCGGGTAGTCCTTGCGTTGCGGATGGCCGCGCCAGTCGTCGGGCATGGTGATGCGGGTCAGTGAGGGATGCCCGTCGAAGCGGATACCGAAGAAGTCGTAGGTTTCCCGCTCGTGCCAGTCGCAGGTGGGGTACACGCGGTACAGCGATGGGATGTGCGGGTCGGCGTCCGGCGCGGATACCTCGAGGCGCAGGCGGCGGCCGTGTGTGATCGAGATCAGGTGGTACACCGCGTGCAGTTCGCGGCCGGATTCGTCCGGGTAGTGCACACCGCTGACGCCGAGGCACAGCTCGAAACGTAGCTCGGGATCGTCGCGCAGTGCCCGCGCCACCGCCACCAGATGGTCGCGGTCGATATGCAGGGTGAGTTCGTCCCGGTCCACCACGATCTTCTCGACGGCGGCGTCGAACCCGGCGCCGCCGGCCAGCGCCCCGCGCAGCAGCTCGACCACCGTATCGAAATAGGCGCCGTAGGGAGGGGCGCTGCCGCCGGGCAACGCTACTTTGTGCACCAGGCGGCCGTAGCCGGAGGTGTCGCCGCTGCCGGAGATCCCGAACATGCCCCGGCGCTCTCCGATGACCTCGTCGGTGGAACCGATCGGCTGCTCGGGTTCTACAGCGCGGCTGTCGGTGGACTCGGGGTGGTCGGTGCTCATCGCAGCAGACCTTCCATTCGGATGGTCGGGGTGGCCGCCAGGGCCGCCTGCTCCGCGGCCCGGATCGCCTCGGTCCGGTTCACGCCCATCGGTGTCGCCTGGATCTTCTCGTGCAGCGCGAGGATCGCGTTGAGCAGCATCTCCGGCCGCGGCGGGCAACCCGGTAGGTAGATGTCGACGGGTACCACATGATCCACGCCCTGGACGATGGCGTAGTTGTTGAACATCCCGCCGGAGGATGCGCACACCCCCATTGCCAGTACCCATTTCGGCTCGGTCATCTGGTCGTAGACCTGGCGGAGGACCGGCGCCATCTTCTGGCTGACCCGTCCGGCGACGATCATCAGATCGGCCTGCCGCGGCGAGGCACGGAAGACCTCCATCCCGAAACGCGCCGAATCGAATCTGCCACCGCCGGTGGCCATCATCTCGATGGCGCAGCAGGCCAAGCCGAAGGTGGCCGGCCATACCGACCCCTTGCGCATATATCCCGCCATGGCTTCGACTGTGCTGAGCACGAAACCACTGGGCAGTTTCTCTTCCAAACCCATGTCCGACTACTCCCTGGGTATCTGCCCGCGCCGGGGCGCGGTGCGGCTGATCGGAGGTTCGCGGCTCAGTCCCAGCTGAGGCCGCCGCGCCGCCATTCGTAGGCGTAGGCGACCGAGACATTGACGATGAACAACGCCATCGCGGCCAGGCCGAACACCCCGAGCGCATCGATATGGACCGCCCACGGGTAGAGGAACACGATCTCGATATCGAAGATGATGAACAGCATCGCGGTGAGGTAGTACTTCACCGGAAAGCGTTGTCCGGTAATACTTCCCGCGCCACCGGCGGTGGCGTGCGGTGTCGGTTCGATACCGCATTCGTAGGCCTGTAGTTTGGCGCGGTTGTAGCGTTTGGGGCCGATCAGTCCGGCGATCAGGATCGAGATCACCGCGAACGCGGCGGCTACCGCGCCGAGGACCAGTATCGGCAGTTCGGTGTTCACGACTGCGCTTCCCCTCCTTGCGAACTGGAACCCCGCGGTGGTGCCACCGGGTTCCGCGAACGGGGTCGGGCGGTCGATGGATTGGCCCGCGCCGCCGAATCGTCCCCGAATTCGCGAGTGGGCTGGGGGAAGGATTAGGCGGCGCGGGTCATATGTCATCTCCCGCGCTCATGTGAGCTACAGCACAGCCTACAACCGTTGTGGCAGGGCGAACACGGATTCATCGACCGCTTTGATCGAATTCGCGACTGAGATTTATGAGCGAAAGAACCTAATCGCCGTCAGGCTGCAGGGCTCCGGCGGAGTAGATCGACCACGATCTCGGTGAGTCGCAGCGGGTCGATCGGATGTGCGGCCACGGCTTCGGCTCGGGACCAGTTCGCCAGCCAGGCATCGTCGGCGCGCCCGGTGAGCACGATGAGCGGCGGGCAGTCGTGGATCTCGTCTTTGAGCTGTTTGGCCAGGCCCATCCCGCCCACGGGGGCGGATTCTCCGTCCAGCACGGCCAGATCGGCGGCGCCGGCGTCCATTCGCTGCAATACCACCGGGGCCGTGGCCACCTCGAGGTACTCGAGGGGCGGTAGGTCCGGATGCGGGCGGCGCCCGAGCGCCAGCATCACCTGGCTCCGGGTGTCGGCGTCGTTGCTGTAGACCAGGACCCGCAGCGCGGCGGGAGGATTCGCATCGGCCACGTCCGCATGGTACGTCCGCGACCACGCGTTCCGTGGCAGCTTGGCCGAGATCGGCCTGCGAGCGGCTCAGGAAGGCGGTTCGGCGACGGCACCCGGCCGCCGGCATGCGGCCGCGGCCGGTCGGAACGAAGGCGGTGGTCTGCTGGGACGAACGCGGTAGTCCGCCTAAGCTGACCGCGTGACAGACGAGCTGGTCGGGAAACTCATCGATACGGTCGCCTGGGTCCTCATCGAGGACGGGCGGATCCTGTGTGCGCGTCCGCGTGGCAAGGATGTGTTCTACATTCCGGGCGGGAAACGCGAAGCCGGGGAATCCGACGAGCAGACGTTACTGCGCGAGATCACCGAAGAGTTGACGGTCGCCCTGGTTGCGGAAACTGTCGCGCCGGTGGGGGTCTACGAAGCGGTCGACGGCGCGTTGCGGGTGCGGATGAGCTGCTACCGCGCGGATTATCGTGGCACGCTCGCCGCGAGCAGCGAGATAGCCGAACTCGACTGGTTCGGCTACCGTGACCGGCCCCGGGTACCACCGGTGGATCAGCTGCTCTTCGACGAACTCCATGCGGCGGGGCACCTGTCACACTGACCCCCGGTGGGCGGAGCCGGGTGGCTCCGCCGTACCGGTCTACTTGGTCGTGAGGTTCGGGCGGGTGGCCCGTTCGATGAGATGCTCGATGAGGCTGAGCAGCACATTCTTCGCCGAGACTCGGTCGCGCGCATCGCACAGCATCACCGGGATGGACGGATCGAGATCGAGCGCGTCGCGGACCTCGTCGATCGTGTATCGCGGCGCGCCGTCGAAACAGTTCACCGCGATCAGGAAGGGCAGGCCGCGCCGTTCGAAATAGTCGATGGCGGCGAAGGAATTACCCAGCCGCCGGGTATCGGCCAGGACCACCGCGCCCAGCGCTCCCCGGGCCAGTTCGTCCCACAGGAACCAGAAGCGGTCCTGACCGGGAGTGCCGAACAGGTACAGCACCAGGTCTTTGTCGATGGTGATCCGGCCGAAGTCCAGCGCCACCGTGGTGGTGGTCTTGGACTCGACACCGGACAGATCATCGATGCCGGTACTGAGTTCGGTGATCATCTCCTCGGTACGCAGCGGTGGGATCTCGCTGATCGAGGCCACCATAGTGGTCTTGCCCACGCCGAAACCACCGGCGATGAGGACCTTCACCGACGCAGCAAGTGCCGGTGCCCCGGGGTCCATCCGGGCAGGGTCAAATTTTTCGGATTCCATCCAGTACCGCTCGCAATATGTTGAAGTCGCCGGGACCGGACTCCATCTGCACGGGAGCCCGGAAGATCAGATGGCCGTCACCGATCAGATCTCCGACGAGAATCTTGGTCACCGCCAGCGGCAGTTTCAAGGCGGCTGCCACCTCCGCCACGGTTTGTGCTCGCGTGCACAGGTGCACGATATCGATGTACTCGGGTTCGGTCCGGCGCAACGGCGGGGCACCACGAGCTTCGACCACGACAGTGAGCATATCCAGGTCGTGTCCCGCGCCCACAGTACGACCCTTGGTGATGGCGTACGGCCGCACCAGAGGTCCCGCGTCGTCGTCGAACCAGGGTTCCCGCTGCCCGGTCATGCCCGTATACCCGTCATCGCGTCTTTGCTGTTCCCGCGGTTACTTGGGTTCGGCCCCGGCCCCACCGCGGGAGCCGGTCGACAGATGGCTGCCGACCCGCTGGACGGTGAGGTTCATCTCGTAGGCCACCATGCCGAGATTGGCGTCCGCAGCGGCCTGTACGGCGATGCAGGCGTTGTCACCGGCCGAGGTGACGAACAGGACGGCGCGATCGAGTTCGATCACGGCCTGCCGCACGGCACCACCTTCGAACCGCGCGCCGGCGCTGCGCGCCAGACCGTGCAGGGTGGACGACATCGCGGCGAAATGCTCCGCCTCGGTGCGGTCCATTTTCGAGGAGTGGCCCAGCAGCATTCCGTCGGTGGACAGTACGACTGCGAGGCGGACCCCCGCGAGTCGCTCGACGAGGTCGTCGAGCAGCCAGTTCAGGTCACCTTGTGTGGAAGTGGACACTTAGCCTTCCTGTTCATCCGGGGATGCGCCGTCCGACACCGGGTTCCCGGCACCGGATTCTGCGGCGGGCAACGGCCTGCGACCCTGCCGGGTGCCGTTTTCGATCGCCGCCATCAGATCCCGGGCCTGTTCGGCCGAACGGGCCCGCGCCGTTGCGGTCTGGGGGGCGTCCGAAACTTCTGGTCGCGGTGCGACTTTAGCCTGCCTGCTGCGGCGGGGTAAAGCCGGACGACCGTCGGGCAGCACGGCCGTTTCGGCGGTCGTCTCCGCGGCTTCCGGCCGGGTATCCGGCGCCGCGGTCACCGCACCGGCCGGCTCGTCGACGGGGTCCGATTCCCCGGGCCGGTCGGCGAGCAGTGTCGCGATCGCGGAGGTTTCGGGAAGGGGCTCGGTTCGGTTCTCCGGCCCGCCGTCCGGACCGGTCGACGCGGGTCGCAAACCGGTCAGCGGGGTCGTTTCCTGGGCTGGATCGGTCAGCAGCGTACCGGGCACGATGACCACTGCCCGGACACCGCCGTATTCCGATTCCCACAGCCGCACCGAGACGCCGTGGCGGGCCCCCAGTTGTGCGACGACGAAGATACCCAGCCGCGAGTCCTTCTGCAGGGACGCGACCTCGAAATTCGGCGGGTTCTCCAAGAGTTCGTTGAGCCGGTCGCGGTTGTCCTCGGGGATCCCCATGCCCTGATCGGTGATCTCGACGGCCACACCCTTGCCGATGACCGAACCGGTGACCTGGACCCGGGACTGCGGCGGGGAGAACGAGGTGGCGTTGTCGACGAGTTCGGCGAGCAGGTGGATGAGGTCGCCGACAGCGTTGCCGGCGATCCGGAGCTCGGGGAGTCGGGCCAGTCGCACCCGTGTGTAGTCCTGCGTTTCTCCGACCGCGCTGCGTACCAGGTCGACCAGGGGTACCGGAGCACGCCACTGCCGACCGGGCTTCCCGCCGCCGAGGATGGTGAGGTTCTCGGCGTTGCGGCGTTCGCGGGTGGCCAGATGGTCGAGTTTGAACAGGATGTCCAGCATTGCCGGGTCCTCTTCGCGCCGTTCGGCGTCGTCGAGTATCTCGAGCTGTTTGTGGACCACGATCTGGCTGCGATGGGCGATGTTCAGGAAGATCGCCCGGACACCCTCCTGAGTGCGGGCCTCGGTGATCGCGGCGTTGACAGCCACGGCGTGGGCGTGCTCGAAGGCGGTGGCCACGGCGCCGAGTTCATCGCGGCCGAAGTCGAGCTTCGCGGCGGCCTCGGTTTCGTCGATGTCCTCTCCCGCGCGCAGGCGTTCGAGCATATCGGGTAGCCGCTCGTCGGCCAGTGCCAGCGTATGGTCGCGCAATCGGACCAGGCGGTGGATGAACCGGTTGGCCAGCACCAGCGAGACCCCGAAGACCGCTGCGGAGACCACCAGCACCGCGAGGCCGATCAGCAGCGACTGATTGGTGGTCCGGGCCGCCGCGTCCAGCGAGATCTCTTGCATGAGCCGGTTCTGGTCGTCCCAGAGGTTCAGCATTTCCTGGTTGACGTGGTCGGCCGCCGCCTGCCAGGCCGTCAGCTGGCCCGGGGTGAGCCCGGTGGTGGTGGCCGCGGAATCGGCGCCAGGGACGCTGCGTGCGATGAGGGTGTTCTCCGTGCGGTCCAGGAGCCGCCACTCCGGGCTTTCGACCAGGGCACGCAACCGTTCGCCGATCTCCGGTTCCAGTTGGGTGGCCAGTAGCGTGGTCTCGACGTGGTAGAAGCCCGTTTGCTGGATGTATTCCTCGGGCAGTGCCACGGGATTACCGGTGCGCAGTGCCGCGCCGGCCAGGGCGTGGCTGCGTGAGGCCGCCTCCAGTGCGTGCATGATGCGGGAGACGAGGCTCAGCTGGCCGACCGCCTCCGGATTCTGTTCGAAGGTGTTCGAGAGCTGGGCGCCGATACTGAAGGCGTCGAGGACCCGGACATAGAAGGTATAGGCGTCGCCGGTCGGCACCGCGCGGGCGTCGACAGCGCTGCGGATATTGCCGAGCTGCTGAGTGAGGGTAGTGAAGGAACCGACGTCGTCGGTGATCTCCTCGGGCTGTAGCTCCTGGATCCGCTGTGCTCCCGTGGCCAGTTCACGCAGTGCCTGTTCGGTGTCGGGCCGGACGGCAGCGAGTGCGGCGGCCGCACTGGGGTCACCGGCCAGCTGCGCCAAAGTGAGGCGGCGCTCGTTCTGGACCACCTCGTAGACATCGCGAGTGGGGCCCGAAACCTCGCGTAACGCCTCGGTCACCTGCCGGTTGTGCTGTCCCTGGTCGATCAGATAGCCCGTCGCACCCACACCGGCCACCAACAGGGTCAGACTCGGGATGAGTGCGATGGCCAGGATCCGGGCGCGGACACCGAGCCTCGCTCTGAACATCGCCACAAAGTAGCCGTTCACCAGGTTTCTTGCACATCGAATCCCATTGAACAGGACTCACTTTGACACCGATCCGGCATATATGGAGTGGCGTCGCGGTAGTCGGCCGGTTCACCCTGCGAAGATCAGTCCTCACCTCGCGGCCACCCAGTGTGATCGAGGAGGTTTTCACCGGGCGCCCGCTGGGTTCGGTACCGGTCGGTACGGCCGAGGACGTCGTCGCGGCCGGTTCCCGGGCTCGCGCCGCGCAGATCCATTGGGCGGAGCGTCCGGTATCCGAACGCGCCCGGGTACTGCACCGGTACCGGTCGCTGATCGTGGCGCAGCGCGCGGCGTTGATGGATGTGATCCAGGCCGAAACGGGTAAGGCCCGCTGGGCGCGCCTGCCGGTTCAGCCGGTGGTGCCGCGGCCGCCTCTTCTGCGGCCGTCGAGGGCGGCGGTTTCCGCGGCACTGAGCCGGCGGGCGCGGAGCAGGAAGATCGCGGATCCTTCCGAATCCGGCCCGCCGGTGGATTCGCTGCCCGGCGCCGGACCGGCGTCGGCGGGGACATCCACGGTGAGGTGTTCGCGTTCGAAGCGGGTATACGCGGCCGCGCTCATCCACAGCTCGGTATGCCACGCCAGGCGGCCGAAGAGCGTATCGCCCTCGGCGGCACGGAAATCGCGGATCGGCAGCCAGGCCGGCTGTGGTTCGGTGAGGTCGCGGTGCGGAAGGTACAGCAGGATCGGTCCGTGCTGTTCGATCAACTCGCGTAGCGCGTTGCGGGCGCGATCGGTCACCGCGACCCGGTCGCTGCGATATGCCATCAACAGCCCCGTGTGCTGCGGCACCGCGGTGGCGCTACCGAATAGATTCGATGAAACATATCGCTCCCTTGCACATCGCGTCCGGCCCCGAGTCGAACAGGGCCCGGTAATCCGGTCCGCCGCTGTCCGATACGCCGGCTCACGGCGGCCGGCACTTTTGCGAACACATTCTTGCGTATTGCGCGCGCCGGAGCGAGAGGGTGTCCATGGTTCGCCGAAAACGACTGTGGTATGGCGCTGTTCCGGTCGGTGCCGTCCGGCGCCGCGGTGGTTTGCCCGCAGCGCCGGTGACCGATTTCGAATCTACTGTGCTGCAGTCTATTTCCGAATGAAGATACCGGCGACGTCGGCCCGCTCGATCGGAGTGTCGGCATTGGCCTGGACGCTGCACAACGCATTGACCGCCGCGATGGACAGATCCACGTTCGTACCGGTCGGTTCCCCGCCCCGCTGCTCCTCCAGGAACTTGGTGATGGTGACGCGCTGAGTCTTCTGGTCCTGCTGGACGTACTCGCGGCACGGCGTATCACCGCCTTTGTTCATCACCCGCTCGATCTCGGTACAGCCGGCCAGTGCGAGCACGGCGGCCGCGATCATCAGGCCTGCGCGGGCTTTCGTGGCGTTCATCGAAAACAATCCTCCTGGTCGGCTCGGGTCGGCAGCAGGCAGACCCGGGTCCGGTCCACTCTATTCCGGGCATACCCCGTCATCCGGGCCGGTATCAGAGGTGGCGTATCGGGCCGAAGAGCTGTGGCTGATCCGGGAAGGCCGCGCTGACGGATCGGGTCACCGCGGCGGCCGGGTCGGCGGTGGCCCTTCGGTGCCGAGGAAACCGGTGATGCCGTCGAGAACCGAATCGACCAGGGCCGTTGCCGTGGTGTCGAAGAGGCTGCCGCGCTTGTCGAGTTGACCGTCGAGCCACAGTGATGCGAGGCCGTGTCCGAGTGCCCAGAGCGTGACGGTGGTCGGCGCGGCGCGCTCCGGCGCGAGTTCACCGGTGGCTACGCAGGCAGCGACGGCGTCGGCCAGCACGCCGAACGCGGCTTCGCCGGCGTCGCGGGTATCGGGATGCTTCTCCGGCTGCGACAGCTCCGGGCGGAACATGAGCCGGAAATAGCCCGGTTGGTCTCTGGCGAAGCGGATATAGCCCTGTTCCAGCGCGACGAGTGCCGAGCTGGGGGACTCGGCTGTGGCGCGGGCGGCGGTGAGCTGGTCGGTGAGCAGCCGGAATCCCTGGGTGGCGAGGTCTGCCAGGAGTGCGGCGCGATCGGCGAAATGGTGATAGGGGGCGCCGGAACTCACCCCGGCTTCCCGGGCGACCCTCCGCAGGCTCACCGCCGCGATGCCCTCCGTTTCGATGAGCCGCAGACAAGCGGCCAGCAGGGCCTCGCGAAGGGCGCCGTGGTGGTAGGAGGTCCGGGTCACCTTCTGAGGGTAAGCGAGTTGCGTTCGTTGCCCGGATCGGGGCTGGACAGCAGATCTATGCAATGCTTAGATTAACTGAGCACCGTTTAGATAATTTGCCCTCCGACACCGGGACAGGTGGAAATGAACACACGGGTACTCGTTACCGGCGCGACGGGATTCGTCGCCGGTCATGTCATCGTCGAACTTCTGGATCACGGGTACGCGGTCCGTGGCACCGTGCGCGACCTCGCCGATACCGGCAAACGCGCGCACCTTGCGGAGTACGCCACCCGGGTGGGCGGCGACCTCGAATTCGTCGCGGCCGATCTGAACGCCGACGACGGCTGGTCCGAAGCCGTTTCCGACTGTACGCAGGTGTTGCATGTGGCATCACCTTTCCCGTCGGCCCCGCCCGACAATGAGGGCGAGTTGATCCGCACCGCAGTGGACGGAACGCTGCGGGTGTTACGGGCGGCGGCTGACGCTCCCGCGGTGCGGCGGGTGGTCTTGACGTCCTCCATCGCCGCAATCGCCCACGGTCACCTGGACGATGGGATCCGGACCGAGGCCGATTGGACCGTCGTCGAACGTAGTCCCGCTTATCAGCGCAGTAAGACGCTGGCCGAGCGGGCCGCTTGGGAATTCGCCGAGTCGCTGCCCACGGTGCGGGGTCTCGAACTGGTGGTGGTGAATCCGGGAATGGTTCTCGGGCCGCTGCTGGCACCGGAGACGAGTACATCGCACGAGCCGGTGCGCCGACTGTTGGCCGGCGCCGTCCCGGGGTCGCCGCGGGTCGGATGGTCGGTGGTGGATGTCCGGGATCTCGCGGTCGCGCACCGTCTGGCGCTGGAGACAGCGGGCGCGGCCGGCAATCGATACATCTGCGCCGGTGAGCATGTGTGGATGCAGGATATGGCGCGAGTGCTGGCCGCGGAGTACGGACCGCGTGGGTTCCGGATCGCCACCCGTGCTCTGCCCAGCCCGCTGGTGCGCCTGGTGGCGGTGTTCGACCGCGGGCTGCGGCTCACGGTCCCGGCGCTGGGGAAGATCGAACGGGTGAGTGCCGCTCGGGCCCACCGGGAACTGGGGTGGACGATGCGGCCGGTGGGGGTGACGGTCCGGGATACGGCGGAGAGTTTGCTGCGAGAGCGGATCGTGCCCCTGCCGGGGAAGGTCGCTTCCGCTCCGGATGGGCGTCGCGTTCCCCGCGACCGGGGCATGAGGAGCGCGTAATGCTGATCGCGACAGTGTTGATCACCCTCGGCGCGCTCGGGCGCCGGGCCCGGAACGGTCGGCGGCCCCGGGGTGGTGAGTCGATCCGGTCGCGTGACCGGGCGGCGGGTTTCGCCGGGTGGCGAGGTGTATCGGTGGCGGCATCGGCTGCGGTCGTCTCGTTCGCCGGTGTGGCGACTGCGGCGGTCGTCTGCAGTTGAGTCCCCGTGATGTCGTGCGACCGGTTGTCCGGGTACGCCGCACGCTGGTCGTTCAGCGGCCCGCGCGGTGCTCGCGGTTCATTTCGATCAGTTGGCGGGCCGATGCGGCGAGCAGTGATTCCAGCAGCGGAAGGCTGTGTTTTAGATCATAGGAAGGTGGTATAGCGGGGTTCCGTCGGGACTCGGGGTCGACAAAGTGTCATGTACTCTCGGTTACGCCTAATGGCGGTTACACCTAAAAGGTGTGTTTGCCGCGGTTGGCGACGACCCCGGGACGAGCAGACGAGGAACGCAATGACGCGGCATGTCGACGTATTGATCATCGGAGCCGGTCTGTCCGGTATCGATGTGGCCTGCCACCTGGAGAAAGAGAAAACCCGCCGCAGTTACGCGGTGCTGGAGCGCCGCACCGCCGTCGGCGGGACCTGGGACCTGTTCCGCTACCCGGGCATCCGCTCCGACTCCGATATGTACTCCTTCGGCTACGGTTTCCGGCCGTGGCGCGGTACCCGCATGCTCGCCGACGGCGCCGGTATCCGCCGCTACATCGGCGAAACCGCCGACGAATACGGAGTGACACCGAATATCCATTTCGGTCGCAAGGTCGTCTCGGCACACTGGTCCACCCCGGACAACCGATGGACCGTGCGGGTACTCGACGAAGCGACCGGCGCCGAGGAAACCTGGACCGGCACCTTCCTGGTCGGCGCCACCGGCTACTACGACTACGACAACGGTCATCGTCCCTCGTTCCCCGGCGAGGACGCGTTCACCGGCCGGATCGTGCATCCACAGCACTGGCCCGAGGATCTGGACTACCGCGACAAGAAGGTGGTCGTGATCGGCAGCGGTGCCACCGCCATCACCCTGGTGCCGTCGATGGTCGGCGAGGCCGCGCACGTGACCATGTTGCAGCGTTCGCCCACCTATATCGCCTCCATCCCCGGCGAGGACCCCGTCGCGCTCGGGATGACGAAGGTCGGCTCGCCCGCCGGGCTCACCTACCGGGTCGGCCGGGCCCGCAATATCGCGGTCCAGCAGGCCAGCTACCAGCTGTCGCGCCGGCAACCGAAGCTGGCCCGGCAGATGTTCCTGAAATGGGTGCGGATGGCGGTGGGTGCAGGCGTGGACATGCGCCACTTCACCCCTGAATACGCACCGTGGGACCAGCGCCTGTGCGTGGTACCGGACGGCGATCTGTTCAAGGCGTTGCGGCGGGGTGACGCTTCGGTGGTCACCGATACCATCGAGACCTTCACCGAGACCGGAATCCGGGTTTCCTCAGGTGAGGAGATCGAGGCCGATATCGTCGTGACCGCCACCGGACTGACCATCCAGATCCTCGGCGGTGTCACCCTCGAAGTCGACGGTGAACCGGTCGTGACCCGGGACCGGGTCATGTACAAGGGTTCGCTGCTCGACGGGGTTCCCAACGCGCTGATGGTTCTCGGATACACCAATGCCTCCTGGACCCTCAAAGCCGATCTGGCTGCCGAGTACTTCAGCCGAGTGCTCAACCGGATGCGCGACAAGGGATACACGCGGTTCGTGGTCCGAGCCGAGGCTTCCGATCGTTCCGAAGTCTCGGTGATGGGCGGCGCGCTGAGTTCCGGCTATATCCAGCGCGGCGACGCGGTAATGCCGCGTCAGGGTACCGGGGGCCCGTGGAAGGTGGTCAACAGCTATTTCCGGGACCGCGCCTACCTGCGCAAGAGCCCGATCGAAGACGGCGTCATGACCTTCACCGACAACGACGGCGCCGAAACCGCCATCTCCGGGCACCGATCCGGTGGCGCCTTGGGCCGGTTACCGCTGATCGGCACCCGGTCCGCCTGACACGCGTAACTCGGTTCGCTCGACGATGTCGGAGAGCTCCCGGGTGGGGCATCGGTGGCTCCGGCGCCGGTGCCACCACGGGGTGGGAGCCGGTCCGGGTATCACCCGCCCCTCGGCTGGGTAGTTTGATCTCATGACCGAGCGGTTGGTGATCGTCGGCGGTGATGCGACGGGAATGTCGGCTGCCGCCCAGGCGCGGCGTTTCCGGGAGACCTCGGATCTGGAGATCGTAGTGTTCGAACGTGGGCACTTCACCTCCTACTCGGCTTGCGGTATCCCGTACTGGGTGGGCGGCCATGTGCGCGCGCGTGACGACCTCATCGCCCGCACGCCCGAGGAGCACCGGGCCCGCGGTATCGATGTCCGGCTGCGCAATGAGGTCGTGGAACTCGATGTGGCCGGCGGGCGGTTGCGGAGCCGCGACTCGGCCACCGGCATCGAGACCTGGACCGATTACGACCACCTCGTCCTGGGGACAGGCGCGCGGCCGATCCGCCCCCCGCTGCCCGGGATCGACGCACCCGGAGTCCACGGGGTGCAGACGCTCGACGACGGCGAGACGCTGATCGCGGCGCTATCGGCCGGTACCGGCCGCCGGGCCGTCGTGGTGGGGGCCGGTTATATCGGCGTCGAGATGGCCGAGGCGCTGATCCGGCGCGGATACCAGGTCACCATCGTGCACAGCGGCCGTGAGCCGATGTCGACGCTGGACCCGGATATGGGCGCGCTGGTGCGCGAGGCGCTGCGCGGTCTGGACGTGACGGTGATCGGCGACAGTGCGGTCACCGAGATCCGTACCGGGGATGACGGCCACGCCCGGGCGGTGGTCGCTGCCGGACGCGAATATCCGGCGGATGTGGTTGTTCTCGGGATCGGCGTGGTTCCCGAGACGACGCTCGCCGAGGCGGCCGGATTGCCGCTCGGTGACCACGGCGGCTTGCTGACGGATACGGCCCTGCGAGTGATCGGGTACGAGAACATCTGGGCGGGCGGGGACTGCGTGGAAGTGCTGGATCTGGTGTCCGGGATGCGCAGGCATATCGCACTCGGGACCCACGCGAACAAGCACGGTCAGATCATCGGCGCCAATATCGGTGGCGGTTATGCGACCTTCCCCGGCGTGGTCGGCACCGCGGTCAGCAAGGTATGCGATCTCGAGGTGGCGCGAACGGGCCTGCGGGAGAAGGACGCGCATGCTGCGGGCCTGCAATACGTTACGGCCACGATCGAATCCACCAGCCGTGCCGGATATCTCCCTGATGCCCCGCTGATGACGGTCAAGATGTTGGCCGAACGGTTCACCGGCAGACTGCTCGGGGTGCAGATAGTGGGTCGCGAAGGCGCGGGTAAGCGGGTCGACATCGCCGCGGTGGCATTGACCGCGAGAATGACGGTGGCGCAGATGACCACACTGGATCTGGGGTACGCGCCACCTTTCTCGCCGGTATGGGATCCGGTGCTGGTAGCGGCGCGCAAAGCGGTGCGTGCGGTGGGGGAACGCGGGTGAACTCGCTCGCCGACATGCCGCGTACTATCTTCGATCGTCAGTACGGAACGGGTCGAACGAAGGGGGACGGTGTGCGGACCCGGGATATCCGGAATCGCGAGCACCGGAAACTACTCATGAATGTGGCGGCCGGATGAACCCTGACGCGAACGCCGGAGGCGCCGACCCGGCGGAATTTCTCGATGCGGTGACCGAACCGGTCCCGCGGGTACGGGAAACGATGGATACCCGCCGCCGCGCCGCGGCCGCCGAGGCCACGGTGCCGCGGCAATCGCTGGTCTCCGGTATTCATCGGGTCGCACTGCCCGACGACGAATTCGCCGAGGTGGTCTGTGTGAACTGCGGGACGCAGAGCCGGGGTCCACGCTGTCCCGCCTGCGAGCATCCGCATCGTGTCCAGGATCGGTTCGAGGCCGATCTGGGTGTGGTGGGCCTGGTCACCGATCGTGGAATCCTGCACGCGCGCAACGAGGACGCCGTGGCAGCCGCGGTCGTACCCGATGACAAGGGGCAGCCGGAGATCATCGTGCTGGTGGTCTGCGACGGAGTCTCGTCGTCGCCGGATCCGCAGGCCGCCTCGGGCACCGCCGCGCGGACCGGGGCGGATGCCTGTCTGGCGGCGCTCGCGGGCGATCGGACCGCCGAGGAGGCCAGTGCCGCGGGGATGGCGGCGGCGTCGGAGGCGGTCCGTAATCTCGTCGGCCCGGACGGGGACGCGCCGTCGTGCACCTATGTCTCGGCGATCGTGCGCACCGAACCCGGAGGCCGGATCTCGGTGACTGTGTCGAACATCGGCGACAGTCGCGCCTACTGGCTGGCGGCCGGTGAGCCGGCCGCCGAGCAACCGGCCCGGCCCGGCCATCCGGCGCCGCTCGTGGGTTCGCAGAAACTCACCGTCGACGACTCCTGGGCGCAGACGCTGGTCGAGGCCGGCGCCATGGACGAGCGGGCCGCCATGGCCGATCCTCGGGCACATACGTTGATGCGCTGGCTGGGGGCCGATGCCGGTCAGCAGCCCTGGTCCGCGGACAGTATCCGCACCTATTTCGCGGATGGTTCCGGTGTGCTGCTGCTGTGCACCGACGGGCTGTGGAACTATCTCCCCGGCCCGGCCGAGCTGGCCGAGCGTGCGCTCGGTGTGTCGATCGCGGAGGGCGCGCGGGTACTCGTCGACTACGCCGTCGTCTGTGGTGGTAGCGATAACATCACGGTCGCGCTGATGCCGATCCCCTTCGCCGGGTGATCCGGTAACCGGCCTGGGCAAACTCTGGGCAATGTGCGGGATCGGACATTCCGCCGTCGGCCGGTGCGGCGTCTCCAGCGGACATCTCGGTGTCCGCTGTGTTTGCAAGAGTGCGAAGTCGGGTACAACACGGGAAAGCCGGTGCGAATACCGAAGGTCGCACCGGAGAGAGCACGTACGCACCTACCGCAAGGAGGTTCGTCATGAAGGGTGGCCTGTCCGCGGCTCCCGGAACAACCATGGTCACCACGAATCATGAGGTCATCCGCCAGTGGGCTCAGCGGCGCGGTGCGAATCCGGCGACTACGCCCGGCAGTCAGTACGACGGCGAGGTGGGGGTTCTGCGTCTGGACTTCCCGCACTACGGTGGTGCCGTCCTGCAGCCGGTCGGCTGGGCCGACTGGTTCGCCACGTTCGACGCGCGGAAACTGACCTTCCGATACCAGGAATTACGTGCCGATGGGACACCCAGCAATTTCTTCCGCCTGGAACGCGCGGGTGACATCTGAACGTGAGGCATTTCACTCCGGGGGTTTATCCGGCAGGCCTTCTGGCTATTCGTATAACCGAAAGGTTGCTCGAGTAAGCTGAGTAGCGGGCTGTCGCGTCGGTACGGGGATGCGAAACCCGCGCCGCGGCACGCCACGTGCGTCTGCAAGGGATGAATATTGAGCGCGAACCTGATGATCGTGGAAGACGACGACCGGGTCAGAGGCGCCCTGCGTCTGGCCATGGAGGACGAGGGCTACGACGTCGCGGAGGCTGAGGAAGCCGAGGCCGCGCTCATTCACCTGCGCACTTTCGGTGTGCCCGATGTGATGATCGTCGATCTGATGCTCGGCGGGATGGACGGGTTCACCTGCATTCGCGAGATCCGCCGTGACCACGACGTCCCGATCATCGTGGTGAGCGCCCGCGACGACACCCACGATGTGGTGGCCGCCCTGGAGGCCGGCGCGGACGATTTCGTCACCAAGCCCTTCGAGATCAAGGAGATCACTGCTCGGATGCGGGCGCTGCGCCGACGAGCGCGGCTGTCGGTAGAGCGGGATATGCCGATCGAAGTGGTCCTCGACGCCGACCCCGTCCTTCCGTTGATCCTGTCCCCGGACGGGGGCTCGGTGCGCCGCGGCGGCGAGGCGATCAACCTGACCATCACCGAGTTCCGGTTGCTGTGCGAACTCGCCGAGGCGCCGGGCCGCGTCCTGAGCCGTGATGCCCTGCTCGAGCGCGTCTGGGATCGTGGATTCTTCGGCGACGAGCGAATCGTCGACGTCCATATGCGCCGGTTGCGCACCAAAATCGAGCGGGATCCGTCCGACCCGCAGATCGTGGTCACCGTTCGTGGCCTCGGTTACCGGCTGGACGTGCAGCGCTAAGTCATGGGCAGCGCGACGAGCGCGACTCGTATCGGCCTCGATGCGGGTGGCTGGGGCCTGCGCAGCCGGGTGACGACCGCATTCGCGGCGTCCTCCGGTCTGATGGCGCTGGCTCTGGTCCTGGGGGTGTTCGCCGTCATCAGTGACGAGAGCCGGACCTTCAGCGATCGGATCCAGCACCGCCCTGTACTGCTGCTGGGATGCGCCATGGTCGCCGCGCTGGTCGGTGCCGCAGTCGGCGTCTGGGTGAGCCGTCGGATGCTCAAACCGCTGCACGACGTCGCCGCTGCTGCTGCGCTGATCGCCTCCGGTGAGCTGGACACCCGCTTGCCGCACAGCAACGACCAGGATCTCGCGAGCACGGTCGATTCGTTCAACCGGATGGTCGAATCGTTGCAGCGGCGGATCGACCGGGAGCACCGGCTCTTCGGTGATGTCAGTCACGAACTGCGTACCCCGCTGACGACGCTGACCACCGCGGTGGATGTACTGAACCGGTACCGCGAGGAAATGCCGCCACGTTCGCGGCGGGCGCTGGAGTTGGTGAGCGCCGAGGTCGACCACCTCCGTCGGCTGCTCGACGATCTGCTGGCGCTGGCCCGGGTCGAAGCCGGGATGCACCACGGGCCCGCGGACCCGGTGTCGGTGGGCGAACTGGTCGCGCACACGCTGCACGACAGCCACCGTCCGGCGCGATTACTCGACGTCCGGGACGATGTCACCGTCCGCGGTCGTAAGCTCGAACTCGAGCGTGCGGTGGTGAACCTGCTGAAGAATGCCGACCGCCACGGCGGGGGCGCGGTCGCGGTCACAGTGCGCCGCGACGGCGGTGACGCCGTCGTGGAGGTGGACGATGCGGGGCCCGGAGTCGCGCCGGTGGACCGCGAGCGCATTTTCGAGCGTTTCGCGACCTCGCGTACCGGCCGCCGTTCCGCTACCGGTGGAACGGGTATCGGCCTGGCATTGGTCGCCGAGACCGTAGCCATCCACCACGGCCGGGTGGAATGTGACGAGCGTCCCGGTGGGGGAGCACGTTTCATCATCCGACTTCCGGTTATTCAATAGGAGGGTGTCACTTAACAAGCCTGTAACACGATCGTAAAGAACTCGACCAGGTCACCTCAACGTCAATTCGTAAGCCTGGAAAAGTACTGCACGCAGACATCGGAGTTGTATGTCTTTACAAACTGAGTCCACGCAGACCGCCGGCGCCGCCGGCACCGGCTCGACCGCTTCTGCCGCGACCGATGCGGAGCCCGCCAGTACCAGCGTGGTCCTGCGCGCACCGCGGATCACCGATGCCTCGCGACTGTGGCAGATCGCCGACGAGTCGCAGGTTCTGGACGTCAATTCGAGCTATGCCTACCTGCTGTGGTGTCGCGATTTCGCCGCCACGTCGGTGGTCGTCGAGAGCGAAGGCCGAGTCGTCGGCTTCGTGACCGGCTATTCGAGACCCGAAGCACCCGACACCCTGTTCGTCTGGCAGGTTGCCGTGGACGCCGACCAGCGTGGTCGCGGCCTGGGGGTCGCCATGCTGGACTGGCTGGTTTCCACCGTCACCGCGCCCGGTCATCCGACCGGCGGCGCCGTCGAGGCGCTGGAGACCACCGTTTCCCCCGATAATCCTGCCTCGATCGCCATGTTCGCCTCGCTGGCTCGCCGCCGCGGTGCCGAGATGGTGCGCAGCGAACTGTTCGAACCGGATGTTTTCCCGGACAGTCACGCAGCCGAGGATCTATACCACATTTCCCCGATCGCCCGTAAATCCGAAAGGGATCACTCATGATTGCCGCTGAAACTACGATCTTCGACGAAATCGAATCGAATGTCCGCGGCTACTGCCGTTCCTGGCCGACAATCTTCACCACCGCGCAGGGCGCCTGGTTACGCGACGAGGCCGGTAAGGATTTTCTCGATTTCTTCGCCGGGGCGGGTGCGCTGAACTACGGCCACAACAACCCGATCCTGAAATCCGCGCTGATCGACTACATCGCGGGCGACGGCATCACGCACGGCCTGGATATGTCCACGGTCGCCAAGCGCAAATTACTGGAAACCGTCCGCGACACCCTGCTGGCTCCGCGCGGCTTGAACTACAAGGTCCAGTTCCCCGGCCCGACCGGCGCGAACGCAGTCGAGGCGGCTCTCAAACTGGCTCGCAAGGTGACCGGTCGCCAGACCATCCTGAGCTTCACCAATGCATTCCACGGGATGACCCTGGGCGCGCTATCGGTCACCGGTAACGCCATGAAGCGCGCGGGCGCCGGTGTACCGCTCAACCACGCCACCCCGATGCCCTACGACGGGTACTTCGACGGCACCACCACCGACTTCCTGTGGATGGAGCGGGTGCTCGACGATTCGTCATCCGGCCTGGACCGTCCGGCCGCCGTCATCGTGGAAACCGTGCAGGGTGAGGGCGGGGTGAACCTGGCCCGCGACGAGTGGCTGCGGCATCTGGCCTCGCTGTGCTCGGCCCGCGGCATTCTGCTCATCGTCGACGATGTCCAGATGGGCTGCGGCCGGACCGGCCCGTTCTTCTCCTTCGAATCGGCCGGTATCACGCCCGATATCGTGACTCTGTCCAAGTCGATCGGGGGCTACGGCCTGCCGATGGCGCTGGTGCTGCTCAAGCCCGAGCACGACGTGTGGTCACCCGGTGAGCACAACGGAACCTTCCGCGGTAACAATCCGTCTTTTGTGACCGCGCAGGTGGCGCTCGAGCACTATTGGTCCGATGATGTATTGGAGAAGTCCACCCTCGCCAAGGGCAAGCGGGTGGCCGCGGCGCTCGAGGAGATCGCCGCGGCCGTGCCGGGGGTGTCCACTCGGGGCCGCGGCCTCGTGCACGGGCTGGTCTTCGAGGACGCCTCGCAGGCCGGGAAGGTGTGCCAGGTCGCGTTCGACCGCGGACTGTTGACCGAGACCTCGGGCGCGTCCGACGAAGTCGTCAAACTGCTGCCGCCGCTGACCATCGCCGATGACGAACTCGATCAGGGTCTGCTCATTCTGAGCGACGCCGTCGAAACCGTCAGCAGCTGAAAGGGATTATCCAGATGATCGTGCGCACCACCGAAGAAATCACCGGCACCGACCGCGATGTGGGTGCCGAGAGCTGGCGCAGCAAGAGGATCGTGCTGGGCGGCGACGGGGTCGGGTTCTCGTTCCACGAGACCACCATCCAGCCCGATACCACCCACGTCTTCCACTATCAGAACCATGTGGAAGCGGTCTGGCTGGTCGAGGGCGAAGGCACTCTCACCGACCTGACCAACAACCGCACCTACGAGCTCGCCCCGGGCACCATGTATTTGCTGAACGGGCACGAGAAGCACGAGGTGCGGACGCGGACACGGATGCGGATGCTGTGCGTGTTCAATCCTCCTGTCACCGGGCAGGAGGTGCACGACGAGAACGGCGTTTATCCGTTGATCGCCGTTCCGGCCGACTGAGAGGAAGGACGAACGACGTTGGTAGACAATCGGATCGATCGCTATCCGACCAGAACCGCCGTGCGTCTGCCGCTGCAGGAACGGCACGACGCGACGGTGTGGGGCCGGATCGGCAACGCGGAGCTGGCTGCGTTCGATACCGACGGTTTCGCAATAATGGATCGCTTGCTGGCGTCGGAGGAAGTGGCCGAGTACGTCACCGAGATCGACCGGCTGGCAAGCGATCCGGATTTGCGTGGTGACGACCGGCTCATCGTGGAGAAATCGTCGCAGCAGGTGCGCTCGGTTTTCGAGGTGCACAAACTGAGTCCGGCGGTGGCGGAGCTGGTGCGGGAATCCCGGGTGGTGGACCTGGCCCGGCAGGTATTGGGTTCGGATGTGTACATCCATCAGAGCCGGGTCAACTATCTGCCCGGATTCGGCACCGGTTTCTACTGGCATTCCGATTTCGAGACCTGGCACGCCGAAGACGGTATGCCATCGCCTCGGGCGGTGAGCCTGTCCATCGCATTGACCGACAACTACCCGTACAACGGCAGTCTCATGGTGATGCCGGGGTCGCACTGGACATACGTGCCCTGCCAGGGCGCGACGCCGGCGGAGAACTACCGGGAGTCGCTGCGTGAGCAGGAGACCGGAGTGCCGAGCCAGGCCGATATCACCGACCTGGCCCATAAGTACGGGATAACCCAGTTCACCGGTGCGGCCGGTTCGGCGCTGCTGTTCGACTCGAACATCATGCACGCGTCGGGCAACAACATCACGCCGTTCCCACGGTCGAATATCTTCCTGGTGTTCAACAGTGTGGAGAACGCCTTGGAGGAGCCTTTCGCCGCGCCGGCCCGGCGGCCGGCCTATATCGCCGATCGCGAATTCAGGCCGGTGTAGGCGGGACAACCACCGAGGGCGACGGGGACGAATCCCGTACGGGTTCGTCCCCGCAACCACCTACTCCGCCGGTTGCGCCTCGTGCAGTCGCCGATAGAGCGCCAACCACGCGTCGGGCGGGACCAGCCCCACGGGAACATCCTTCGCTATCCCAGCGGTGGCGCAGGCCGAGTCCACATCGCGGGCGGAGTGAACACGGCGCAGCGAGGCGGCGAGAGATCCGCCGACTCCGGAGAACCCCAGTTCGACCATTCGCCGGTACCGGGCGCGGGCGGCGACGGGGACCAGGGGAGTGGGGCGACGCGCGATATGCAGCACCGCGCCGTCCACTCGCGGCACCGGAAAGAACTCCCGCCGGTCGATCCGCGCACCCAGTGTGAGTACCGATTCCGGCCAGTGGGTGACCGTCAGTTTGGTCCACCGCGTGTAGTCGCCGCTGTGTTTGCGCGCGAATTCGTACTGGGTGAGCAGGGTAGCCGAGGTCAGCCGCGGTGCGGCCAAGCACCAGCGCAGGATATCGGTACTGACCGCGAACGGGATATTGGCGACGACGGCGAACGGTTCGTGCGGAGCGGCGACGGTGCGGAAATCCCGGTTGCGTACCTGGATCCGATGGTCGCCGGAGTATCGGACGGCGAGCCTTCGGGCATAGTACGGATCTTTCTCGTAGGCGACGACCCGAGCGGCGATGGGCAGCAGGTGGCGAGTGAGCATACCGTCGCCGGGACCGACCTCGAGCACGAGGTCGTCGGGGCCGATACCGGCTGCGCGCACGATCCGGTGGGCGATCCGGGGATCGGTGAGGAAGTTCTGGGACAACCGCTTGCGGGTCGCGGATACGCGGGTCCGCGGACCCGGGGCAGTGCGGGACATGGGGATCCTCCGAGGAGTGGGCCGAATCGAAAGACGCTGATTCGCCCGGACCCATGCCGGGGCAGGAGGCGGCGCATATGAGGCGCCGAGTGATCGCGTCGATGCCGGTTCCATCGAACCGGCATCGATTCAGAGCCGAACGGTCCCGCTGCGGGGACGGCGCGGCCGGATCAGTGGAGTGCGGGGTGCGCCGGCAGAGTCCGAGCTGCCGTGCGCGGCCGGATGTAGTACGCGCCGATCGCGCACACCCCGTTGCACAAAGTTCCCATAGCGGCCCACTGTAGGACGGGTGCTACGGCCGGTCCACTTATTTTTTCGGTTCGTCTTCGGGCGGCCGAAACGCTGCCGGCGCCGGCTCAGGCCGATCCCGCTGCCTGCGGGCATCGCACCACACGCGGCTGACCGGTCGCGGCGAGCGGCTCCGCGAGATATGAATCCGGTTCGAGAGCAACGGTTTCGGAGATATGAGCGATATCGGGCACCGGATCGGCCACCGCGCCCCCGTCGCGGTAACTCCGGCTCAAGCGGCGGTAGTAGCTGCTTCCCAGCGCGAAGCCGGTGAACACGAGACCCAGGATGCCGAGCAGTACGAAAACCAATGCCATACCTCGGGCTTCGCCGGTGCCGAACCAGCCGCCGATCCAGCGCGCACCCGCGCCGTCGCTCATGAACGGAATGAAGAAGAACTGGGTCAGCGGACTGAGCAGGAACGCGGTCAGCGGTGACGCGGCCTGTTCGACGCTCTGGGCGAATCCGAAGACGCGACCCTGCCGCTGATAGGGCACCACCTTCTGCAGCACCGTCTGCTCGGCTGCTTCCGCGAACGGCATGAGCGCCATGAAGACGGCCATCCCGCCGATCAGCAGAAGCACGGAATCCTGGATCGGGAATATCAGCATCACCGCCCACAGCGCGAGATTGATCAGCAGGATCAACCGCACCGGGTTCGACGAGGTGCCGGTGCGCGCCACCAGGAGACCGCCGAGGATCATCACGCCACTGAGCGCGCCCCAGACGACACCCCAGGCCTGTACCGACATCATCGACAACGCGTACGGGTCCATCAGTGCCATCAGCCCGCCGAACAGCAGATTGTTGAGCGCGGAGAAGACGATGAGCGGGATCATTCCGGGAATCGCGCGGATGACGCGGACGGTGCCGCGCAGGTCGACGCGCCGGGGTTCGTCCGCCGCGGCCGCCCGGGCCAGCGAATCCGGCAGGGTCAGCCCACGCAGATGTGTCAGTGCGACTGTGAGCACGGCGACGGCCAGGATCAGTATGCCCAGCATGCCGTTCCATCCCACCAGCAGCGCGCTGGCCACCGAGGTGATCAGATGGGAGACGCCGGTCGTCGTTCCGACCAGCCCGTTGGCGCGATCCCGGACCCGTTCGTCGAACATGGCGGTCACTACGGTGGGCAGCGCGATCGTGCGCAGACTCCCGGCGATCACCCCGGTCATCGCGAGGACGACGAACAACCACAGCCCTACGTTCGCCGGATCACGCCACACCTCGGCAGGTGTGATCACGTAGTAGACCAGCGCGACCGCGTAGATGCCCAGCGAGACGAGTGCGGACACCTGCATCACACTCTTCTTGCGATGGTGGTCGACGATACTGCCGAACCACACTCCGGTACCGGCCATGGCGATCAGGAAGATCCCGGCGATCATCCCGGTGGCGAATACCGAACGTGTCTGCAGGTATACGAAGAACGTTATGCCGAACCAGACGGTGTAGTTGATGAACGACACCAGCAGAACGTTCACCAGCAGCTGCGCGAAGGTCCGGACCGTGTGGTCGCCGAAGTCCAGACGATTCGCGACTTCGGTACCGGTTCGCCGTGTGGTTTCCATAGTCATGAACTCAACAACCTCGACATTAGTTCAGGTCAAGGGGTGACCTGTCGGAAGATTCACCACCTTCGACCGCCGAGGTCGCCGGAAATGATCGCCCACGGCGAAATCGCCGGATCGCCGCCGCTCACAGCTCCGCGGTCGGCACCGGGTAGGAGTCCGTGGTCTGCGCGGCGTTGGCGATGACCTCTTCGGCGATTGCCTGGGTGCGCCACATCCGGGCTTCGGGGACCGCCCCGCGCTGCTCCAGCAGATCGGCGAGGCTCGCCATGGCCCGGATCTGCCGGCGTCCGGCCGCGACCCGCCACCACCGTTCGGCGGCGTCGAGTTCGTCGTGCCGATAGTAGAGCTCGCCGAGGTCGTAGGTGGCGCCGAGATGACCGGCGTGGGCGGCTTCGGCCCACAATCGGGCGGCCTGCTCATCGTCTCCGCTCGCATGCCAGGCTGCGCCGAGACCGTACAGCCGATCCGGGGTTTCGGCGGCGGCTCCGCTGTCGGCGGCCGGTAGCGGGCTCAGTGAACCATCGGCGACGGTGTCTGCCGTCGAAAGTTCGCCGGTGCGGATGAATTCGCTCTCCGGCTCGGATCGCGCGGTCTGTGACGCGGCGAAACAGACCGCGGGCAACGGGAAAACCGACGGGCCACCGTCGGTCAGTGGCGCCCGGTACGGTTCCGGGCCGTAATCCGGCAGATCTTCGCCACTGATCACCGGGACGAGGCCGGTCTGATCCGGGGAGAAGGCCCAGCCGTGTGGCCCGGCCGGATCCCGGTCCGCGACCTCCTCGAGGGTGCGGGTATACCACTGGTCGGGCCCGGTGAGCAGGGTCGCCGGACCGGAGTATTCGAGGTCCCCCGGATGATCGGGCATCGGCTCGTCGAAGAGGGACGAGTAGTCGAGTACGTCGTCGACGGCGTCCAGGGGCCCGGCGAGGAGATCGGAGCCTTCGGCGTGCCGCGAGCGCAGAACCAGGTCCGCGAGACTGCACGGATAGCCCTCCGGCTCGGCGCTGTCCACCGCCGGGTCTCCGCCGAACTCGAGGGTCTGTGCTCCGTACCGATCCGGGACCCCTACCCCGGCCGCGAACGGATCCAGGGGTACGGGGGTGATCGCCGCGCGTACCGGATCCGGCCGGATGGTGGGAACCGATACCGACGGCACGACGCCGGTGCCCGGAGCGAACAGTTGTGGATGTGGATCCAGCGAGGTGCTGCGCACCTCCACCACCAGATCGGCGAAATGCGGTGGCCCCTCGCCCATGCTGCACCACAGAACGGTGCGCCCGCTATCGGTGTGTTCGACCACGATCCCGTAGTTTCCCGACCAGGATCGCGGTTCACCGGCCGCGTTCGCCCAGACCGGGGTCAGCGCGAAGAGTGCGCCCGGGGCGGTCGCGGACAGGTCGAAGGTGATCCCGCGTTCGAGGGCGTCGCGCCAGATATCGACGCCGGTCAACCGCCGCCGGTCGATACCGATGTACCCGTCGACCATGGACAGGCCGATACCGACTCCGGCCAACCCGGCCGGAGGTGTGGCCGACAGCAGGGTGACGGTGAGAGCCGTCGCGGCGGTGGGCAACTGCTCGCTGTAGAGCGGGTGGACCGCGGTGCCCTCCCAGTCGATCGGTTCGGCACTGCGATAGCGATCCGCGAGAGTCGGCTCGTCCTCAAACGGATTCACCGCAGCCCCGGCCGACACGCCGAGTAGATCGCCCGTCAGCAACGGCGTGGCATCGAGGCGCAGCCGACGAAGGTACCTCGGTAGTTGCCCGGCACGCGGTGCCGAAGCGGGCATATCAGCCTGCGACGGAACAACTCCGGTCGACGAAGATACCGGATCGAACATATCCTGCCCCGCCTTTCGCACCGCTCCCGTTGAAACCGCAGCAATGCGGTGGCTATACCGTACTAGTCGGATCCGTCGCGCGTGCCGATTCCGTGTGTGCCAACATTTTCGAGTGTGGCGATCTCGTGTTCCGATGTCCGGACGTGCTGCTACATCCGGTGAAAGCCGGTGCGCTGCCGAGTGACGGTGCGTGGATGGGGACCGGAATGTCCGCGAACGCCGGCGGGCGGGAAGGCGGCGACGCCAATGATTTATGTGTAACCGACGGTTACACATAAATCGGGAACTATCCGAGTGGTGTGAGAGAGTGCCGAGAGCCCGGCGAATACAGTCACCTTACACCACGGGCTCCCACTCGAGCCCAGAGGTCGTGCCTCGAGCGACCGGGCTCTGCAACGCTCGTCCGATGGTCAACGGGGCGTCATCGAGAGGCTATGGGGGTGGCCGGCCAGGCGCGGGATCCATGCTCAGAGGACGGCCATCCCGGCGGTCGGCGGGAAGGTGACCCGGAGTGCGGTGAGTGCACGCTGGAAGGGACTCGGTCGCCAGGCCGGTTCGTCGGGGCCGAATTCCGGGCGCATATCCGGTAGAGCGTCCAGCAACTGGTCGACGGCCTCTTCGGCGAGCAGATAGGTGATCGACCGGGCCTGTGCCGGGCAGGCATGCTGTCCCGCACCCCAGGCCAGGTTCGTTCCGTGATGCGGATGCCGTCCGGCGGTTCGCTCGGGGTCGTCGTGACAGGCCGCGGGGCTGACGAGTACCGGTTGGTCGGCGGGCAGCCACACATCCTCGATCAGCACCGGAAGCGGCGGATAGACGATGCTGTGGTGTGCCAGGGGCGGATCGGCCGCCAGCACTTCCTCCAGCGCCTCCCTGGTCGGCGGTGCGAACCCGACCTGATTGGTCGTGAACCGCGGATCGGTGAGTATCAGCAGCAGAGTGTTGGCGATGAGATCGCGGGCCGGCTCGAGCCCCACCCGGTAGATGGCGAGCAATTGATCGACGACCTCGTCATCGGACAGTTGCGCCGGATGACCGATGAGCCGGGAGGTGAGGTCTTCGCCGGGTTCGGCGCGTTTGGCCGCGACGAGTTCCGCGAGCGTGGTCTCGGTGGAGGTGACGGCGTCCTCGTCGTTGCACAGATCGAGTACGGAGGTGAGCGCTGGATTCAGCCGGTCCGCGAGATCGAGCGGGCACCCGGTCAGCTCACCGAGCACCCGGAACACCAGCGGTGTGACATACCGGTCGATGAGGTCGGCGCCGCCTTCGGCGCAGAACTCGTTGATCAAGGAGACGGCGGCCCGCGAGATCACCGTACGTAATGAGTTCGGGTCGGCACCGGCCAGGGCCGCGACCGTCACGGATCGATAGCGTTCGTGGTCGGAGTCGCCGGTACGCAACGCATTCGGTCGATAGCTCATCATCGCGACGATGGGGAGGCCGGCGGGCGCCTTCTGCTGCCAGGTACGAGGATCGGCCGGGAAATGCGTAGGGTCCGCGAGAATGCGTACGGCGGTGCGGTAGCCGAGGACCAGGGTGGCGGGTACGCCGGGGGCGAGATCCACTGGCGCCAAAGCGCCGAAACGGGCGCGCATCCGTTGATAGCAACCGTGGGGATCGGCGGCGAATTCCGATGTGTAGATCGGTATCCGGGAGCCACTTGACTCGGCGGCGGCGTGCCGACCATGTCTGTCTGCCTGCTGCAGCCGGGACAGCCCTGTCACTCGAAGTACCCCCTGAGGTTGTGTGCCTGCTCCATCGGGCGCGACTGCGCACGGGCCGTGGAGAATATCCCTGCTCGAAAGTGCTCGGCCAGCACGTCTTTCGTATCTGGCGAGAGATGATACCCAGGTCGCGGTGCGCGGTGCGTGCGAACCGCCGGGCGTTTCGGTACCGGGTTGCCGACTGACTCAGCGTTCGCGGGTCCGCGTCGGCGACATCGCGGGAACTGGCGGCGCGGGCGTTGCCGACGGCGGGTAGTCAGCTGGGGGATAGCCCGGAGTTCGATGGCGCGGTCCACGGCGGTGCCACGAAGGTCAACACAAGCGGCTATTTGTATCAAAATATCCGCAGGCCACTTGTCCTCGGCGGACAAGTCCGCTCCCGATAATTGGGACGCATAGGCTGATGTGTTTCATTCGAGACGCTCTTATGCTGGACTGATCCATTGCCGGTCCGGCGGACTGTGCTCTGCCCCAGAGGAATTCGCCCACGATCAACCCCTCCGGAGGCGCCGTGCTCGACATATCCGGCCTGACCGCCCGATTCGGCGGTATCACTGCCCTCGACGATGTCGGATTCACCGCCCTGGAAGGTGTGTCGTCGTTTCTGGAGAAGCGGCCCGCTCGCTACCCGGACAGCGTGGCCCGCGATATCCCGGAGATCTTCGGTGCGGATCTGCCGGTGCCCCCGTTGCGGCCTTGACCCGTAATCCCTGCTGGGAGTGTACTTTCGGTGACAGATACCTTGGCAAAGATGAGTTCGCAAGAGTGCGCGGCGGGTATGTTCCGGGTCTAGGATCTGTGGCACAACAAGTTTCGGAGGTGCTGCATGCCAGACGAAGTCCTGGCGCCCAATATCGAGCTTTTCTCCCGTAACGGTTTCGCCGGCCCCAATACGACGATCGTGCGTGCCCAGTACCGGCCCCATTTCCTGCACGCTCGTGGCGAATACGTACCGCGCCGCTTCCATACCTGGGACCTACCGGCCGGTGTGTTCGCCGAGCCGAAAGCGCTACCGGTCCCGATCCTCGAGGGTCCGGGCACCGGTTTCGAGTTGAGTCGGCGCTCGGCCGCGATGTCCTTCGGCTACGTGAACGTCTGGGCCGACGAACTGCACTACATCATCTCCGGGAGCGGTGAACTCGATACCGAGGTGGGTACCTTGCAGGTGCGGGCCGGGGATATCATCCTGATCCCGCGCGCGGTGACCTACCGCTGGGGCGAGATCACCGAGGAGATCAACGAGTTCATCGTGGTCACCGCCGGCGAATTGCGTCTCGATCCCGAGGGCGCGCCCGGAACCTTCAACCCCGATCTGCACCTGGACCGGCCCGTTCCGCACGGCCGCCCCGGCCTGCCGGTGGACGACGAATACGAGGTGGTCGTCCGCACCGGCGATACCTTCACCTCGTATTTCTACGATGTCGATCCGATCCCTTGCCTCGATGTACTCGGCGCCCCGCTCGTACTCCGGTTCAATCTCGAGCATGTACAGGGCCTCGCCGTCGCCGAGGGTGGGCTCGCTCCGGCCCGGCTCATGAGCAGCACCTCGGGCCACGATTTCGTCTTCGGTACCGGCAGCCGGCGCAGTACCCGCCCGCCGGTGCATCACAACGCGGATTTCGACGAGGTGATCTGCTACGCCATGGGTCCCTCGCCGTGGGGTTCGGTCGATACGCCCGGCACCGTCACCTGGACACCCAAGGGTCTCCTGCATCAGGGGCCGGAAGAGGATGTGCAGCCCGGATATCGGGCATTCCTGGTGGAGACGCGGTCGACTCTGACGATGACCCCGGCCGGTCGCGATATCGCGCATCTGATGGAAACCGATAAGTACGGTGTTCATCCGGCGGAGGGACAGACGGCCGCTGCCGCCCGCTGATTGCACAGTGGTCCGGCCGGTCCGATGAAGGGACCGGCCGGAACACTAGACCAGTCGATCGAGCCAGCGCACCAGGGTCGTGGTCCCGTCGCGGAATCCGGCCGACCGGGGCCGGTTGAGGAAGCCGTGGCGTGTGCCCGGGACGATCACATGTTCGGTCTCGATGCCGGCCTCGGTGAGTTCTCCGGCGAATTCCGTGCTCGAGGCGCTGAGCGAGTCGTACGCGGCGTCGAGCAGTAGGACCGGAGGCAGCCCGGTCAGTTTGCTTCCGCCGGGGAACACATCCGGATCGCGCAGCCGTTCCTCCGAACCCACATAGTTGAGGTTCATCCGGCGGATGACCTGCGGAGTGAAAGTGCCGAGTCGGCGTCGGCCCCGGAGCCGGTCGCGCACCGGTCGCGGTAGCCGCGGGAGTTCGGCGTGCAGGGTGGCATAGGCCAGTATCAGCCCGGCCGGCCCTGTGCCGCTCGAATCGCGCAACCGCAGGGCAGCCGATGCGGCCAGGCAGGCGCCCGCGCTGGCGCCCCCGAGCACGACGCGGGGTTCGGTGGTCAGTAGATCGGCGACAGCGACGAGCACATCGTCCAGCGGCGCCGGATAGCGATTGTCCGACGGCCGGAACTTCGGCGGGCCCCATGCCCGGAAACGGGGGATCAGCGCGTAGTCGACGGTGTGCACCCGGCGCCCGGTCGCGGCGACCCGCAGGGCCACCGCATGTGATTCGAGTTGATCGAGCCCACCCGATACGAACGCGCCGCCGTGTAGCCACAGCAGCGGTGGGGCAGCCGGATCCGGTGTGGCGGGCAGGTATTCGCGGATCGGCACCCGGCCCCGGACGCCGGGCAGGTACCTGTCACGGATTTGCGGGTCGCCCATCCAACGTCCTCGATCCGAGCTCGTGCCCCTTTCGGACGGGTCCGCGCCGGGGCTGGGTGCTGCGTTCGCCGTCGGGGTCGCCGTGTGCGGCGGACGGTCCCGGCGATGGTATCGCTGGGGATCCGCCGCCCAGGAGGCGCCCGGTACCGGCCTCTGCGCCGAGACGGTCAGCTCTTCCCGAATGCCTCCGCACGATATCGTCGCCTTCACCCACCGACCAGGCGACTTCCCGGCGACACGCGATCGGCTCACCACCGGCGGCGGCGATGTGTACTATCCGGCTGCTGTCGACCGGGCGGTCAGCGGGCGCGGGTGCCCGGGTGCTGGGGGAGGAGCACCGACCTGAACTGCGCGTAGGTAGCGGCGTCGGCCGATCGCAGCGAGGACTCCAGCACCAGCACGCCGACCAGGAAGCCTGGCCTTGCTGAACCACCGGGTGGGTACCCGGGTGGAGCTCGAGGAACACCGATGCCGAACTCGAAGTGATCACCGATTTTCTGCGCCGGACCGGTACCGCCGGACTATAGGCCACCGAACGCCTCACCTCGGAATAAGCCCTCCCAGCTGGATGAATACGTCACCGTGGCGGACCCGCAGGTGCCCCAACTCACAGCTGTGCGCGGGAAACCTCCCCGGCGGCCGCCTGTTACACCAGAGCGTGACTTCCACCGCGACCACCACCGCGAGCGCGTCTCCCATCGCACCCGCCCGTACCAGCTGGCACATACCGGCGATGCTGGCCCTCGCGCTCGGCGGTTTCGGTATCGGCACCACCGAATTCGTCACGATGGGGCTGCTGCCCGACATCGCGGGCGCGTTCTCGGTATCCGAGCCGACCGCCGGGCACGCGGTGTCCGCCTATGCGCTCGGGGTGGTGGTCGGTGCGCCGGTGATCGCCGCGGCCTGCGCGTCGGTGGCCAGGAAACGGCTGCTGGTCGCGCTGATGGCCGCGTTCGCGATCGGCAACCTCGCCTCGGCGTTCGCCCCGAACTTCGCCACCATGATCGCCGCGCGTTTCCTCTCCGGGCTTCCGCACGGCGCGTATTTCGGTGTCGCATCACTGGCGGCCGCATCGCTGGCGCCGGCCGGGCAACGCGCCAAAGCGGTGGCCGCGGTGATGCTCGGGTTGAGCACCGCCAATGTCATCGGGGTACCGGCCGCGACCTGGCTCGGGCAATATCTCGGCTGGCGCAGCGCCTTCGTGGTGGTCGCCGTCATCGGCGCGGCCACGGTGCTGGCACTGTCGCGGTTCGTACCGCCGTTGACCGCGATCGTGACCACCGACCCGCTCACCGAACTAGGTGCGCTGCGCCGCCCCCAGGTGCTGCTCACCCTGGCGGTGGGCGCCATCGGCTTCGGCGGCATGTTCGCCGTCTACACCTATGTGAGCACCACACTCACCGATGTCGCGGGTATGCGCGCGGGTCTGGTGCCGGTGGTGCTCATGCTCTTCGGTGTCGGCATGGTGCTCGGCAATATCGGCGGCGGGATACTCGCCGATCGCGGCGTCGACCGGTCGATCTTCGTGGCGATGGGCGCGATGACGATCGTGCTGTTCGGCTTCGTGGCCGCGGCTCACAATCCGATCACCGCGGGTATCGGCGCGCTGCTGGTCGGTGCCACAGGTGCCGCGCTGGCCCCCGGCCTGCAGACCCGGCTGATGGATGTGGCGGCTGACGCCCAGACCTTGGCGGCCGCGCTCAACCATGCCGCGCTGAACATCGCCAATGCCGCGGGTGCCTGGCTCGGCGGCCTGGTGATCGCGGCCGGTTACGGCTATACGGCCCCGGCGCTGGTCGGCGCCGGGCTGGCGGCCGCCGGCGTCCTGCTGTTCACCGTCACCGTCTGGACCGCCCGCCGCTCCTGACGACTGTCGCCGAGCCCGCGGACCCGTACCGGGTCCGTCGGGCGCGCACTAGGTTTCCGGGCACTCCGAGTGGTCGAGACCGCCGGCGACTTCTATGCCTCCGAACGGCAGCAGTGGGACTCCGGGAACAACGCCGTCGCCCTGGAACCGGGCGTGGTGTTCACCTACGACCGCAACACCCAGACCAACGCTGCGCTGCGCCGAGCCGGAGTGGAGGTCATCACCATCGTCGGTGCCGAACTCGGACGCGGACGGGGTGGCGGTCACTGTATGACCTGCCCCATCATCCGCGATCCGATCGACTGAACCGGACGGCTTCGACACCTACGGCGCGATCCGTAGCATCCGGCCGACGGTGGCCTGCCAGTACGAACGATCGGGGCCGATGGTCCCGGTGAGTTGCAGGGGTTCGTCCAGCGGAGCTACACCCACCTCCCGATGAGCCCGCAGATCGCCGGTGCCGAAATCCACTGCCGTGTAGTAGACGGGCCCCACCTGCTGGATTCCGCCGCCGGGCGGTAGCGGTCCGTAGGAGAGCCCGTAGATCAGCCCGTCGGCCCGCGAGAGACGGGGGAGCGAGGCCATCCGGTCACCGCTCTCCCAGACACGATGGCAACCGGACTCCGAGACATCGATGCGGGTCATTCCGCCGGTGAACGGCGCGGTCGGTGGGGCGCTGGGCCCCGATGTCGCCTGCGGGGGATAACCGAACCCGTAGGTGCTGGGAATCACCAGCGAATTCCCCCAGGCCATCGGTGAGTTCTCGGTGCCCTGACCGGAGGTTTCGAAGGCCGGTATCCGGCACACCTGGGATCCGTCGCCGACGCGATAGACGATCAGCTGCGGCCGCGGCGCATCGTCCACGATCGCCACCCAGCCGTCACCGCCGGGCCCGAAATAGGTTGGCGTGGTGCCGGATCCGGGCCCGAGCTGACCGGGTTTGCGGATGGCCCCGGCTTCGTAGGGCTGCCGCCAGATCACTTCCGGCGCATCGGAATTCGTGGCGCGCATCTCGTAGAGAGCGCGGGTGGTCAAGACCGAGGTGCCGTCGCGGTGCACGCTCAGCCCGTTGGTGAGTTTCTCGCCATCGGGCAACCGGGTCGCGGCGACGCGGCCGGTGGCGTCGACGGTGCCGATTACGCCCCCGGTCGTAGCGAACCAGATACGGCCCCGAAAATCCGGTGCCACCCCGGTGATCGCATCACCGGCCGGGATGCCGGCGGAAACATCTACCCGCTCGTCGACCGACAACTTCCACCGGCCGTTCGCATCCCGGCGGTGCGCGACCTTGTCGATCGCGCCCGTGCCGTCGGCGACGACCACCCGGTCGCTACCGTCGAGGTATCCGTACACACCACCCAGCAGGCCACCCTTCGGCAGCTGCAACGATGCGATAGGCGCAGCCGATACCGGGTCGAAGAGTTTCACGGTCGGCACGGCGACCCCGGGTGGAGCGAGGCCGACGAACCCGGTGCACAGGGCGAGTGGCATCCCGTCGGAGGCGACGAACGTGGCACTGCACGCACCCTCCGGAACCGAGGACGCGACGAGCCGGCCGTCCGGGCCGGGGCCGGGGAGACCGGTGCTGTCGGTGGAGGCGAGGTCACCGTGGATCAGTGCGGTGCCGGCGGGCCCGAGATCGGGTACCGCCGGGTCTGCGGACGCAGCTCCGCAGGCGCCCAGCACCATCAGCACGGACGCCGCCGCCGGGAACACCCGGCGCAGGATTGCGCTGTACGAAGACCGCATCGACCACTTCCTTCGATCATCCGGGCTGCCCGGGCTCGGCGCGGTGCGGATCCGGACGTCCGGAGGTGTGCGCGGCTCAGCCCCCGTCTCGGGCAGCATACGGGGGAGGGTGGACTGTCGAGCCACTCGCGGAGCCCGGCTGTTCCGGCGAGCGGGACAACGGGCCGGAACGGTCGGGATCGAACTCTTTCTCGTTCGGGCGACCGGTGGGCAACTTTCCGGGTATCCGGCTGGGGTAGCGGCGTATTCATCCGCACTGGACAGAGGAGGACAACGGTGGATCCTGCGGTACTGCTCGCGGCAGGTTGTGCGGTGGCGGTGTTCGGAGTTACGCGGATGAGCAGGGAACCGCGCCGATTGTCCACCGGATTCTTTTTGCTGGCGGCTGTCACACTGGTCGTCGCCGGCGCGGGGACGGCGGCCGCACGGTTGGCCGCCCTGTCCGCCTCGGACTCGGCTTCGGTACTGCTCGGGGCGCTTTTCCTGCCGGGAGTGATCCTCGCCGGCCTCGCTTTGCTCACCAACGGGATCACCGTCACCCGGCGCGAAGGGGTGCGGCCTACCACCATGACTCCGGTGCTGCTGGGTCTCGGCCTGCTGGTGCTGCCCGTCGCGGCGGTGCTCGCGCTGCGACGCGGTCCCGCGGTACCGCACTGGCTGATGCTGGTCGCCGCGACGGCAACCCTGGTCGGCGTGTACCTGCTGGCGCATCTGCTCGCCTTCGCGGTACACGCCTTCGTCTACGGCAGGCTCGCGGACGAGCCGGGCGCGGACGCCATCGTGGTCCTCGGCTGCGGCCTGAACCGTAACCGGGTCACCCCGTTGCTCGCGGCCCGGCTGGATCGGGCGCTGCGGGTCCATCGGGCCGAGACCGCGGGCGGCCGGGCCCCGATTCTGATCACATCGGGCGGGAAGGGCGGCGATGAGACGGTCAGCGAGGCCGACGCGATGGCGACATACCTCGTCGCGGCCGGTGTCGCCGATACCGCGATCGTGCGCGAACGGTGCTCACGCAACACCGAGGAGAACCTGCGCAACACCCTCGATCTGCTCGGCAGTCGCGGCCTGGACCCGGCAGAATCCCGAATCACTGTCGTCACCAGCAATTTCCATGTGCTGCGCGCCGCGGCACTGACCCGCCGCCTCGGCATCGAAGCCCACGTCGTCGGCGCCCGCACCGCTCGCTACTTCATCCCCGCCGCCTTCCTGCGCGAATTCGCGGCTGTCCTCACCACCCATTACCGCCGCACCCACCTGGCGGTCGCCACCGCGACGGTCGTCGCGCTCACGGCCGCCGGCGTCGACGCGTATCTGTCCACCTGAGCCGGGGCTCGTTCGCTATCCGTCGCCCACTGTCGGCGGGCAGGCAGTCGAGCCACGCGAAAACCGCGGTCAGCCGAGGGAACGTTCGACCTCGGCCGGTGTGACCGTGGTTTCGTGCACGGTCAGCCAGCGGTACCGGTTCTGCTCCGGGTCGGTGCGCAGCACCGCGGTCGTGCGCCGGTAGTCGGTGCCCTGGCCAGCGTGGTGCTGTTCCACGAACCGCACCACGGTGGTATCCGCGGTGGTGCAGAGTATTTCGACATCCGAAATCTCGATGGCCAGACCGGGGCGGCTGTTGCGGGCCCGATGCAGACCCGCGAGTAGTTCGGTTTTCCGCAGTACCGCGCCCGCGGTCGTCACCATCGAGAAGTCGGCGTGCTGCGCGGCAGCGAACGCGTCCAGTACCTGGGGGGATGCGGGGGTGCCGAGCCAGGCGGCGAGCAGCGAGTGGACCCGTTCGACTTCCGGCAGCGCATCGAGCGGTTCGTCGTCGCCGGGTAGCCCACTCGAGTCGATCATTCTCCGCACAGTACCGGTCGGCAGGAGTCTCGACCGGTACCCGCGCCCGGCCTCATCGGGGACGGGCCGGGCGGTGCGCGAAACCGTCGTGTTCGGTGCTGCTCGAAGAGCACCAGCGCTCGGCCGAGGCACCGATCACGCCGGTGTGCTGCCTCGGGACTGTCTCGACCGCGCACAGGTACTGCACTGGAACCGATGGTGAGGCGGGTCGGCGGCACACACGGAAGCTCCGCGGAGGATGCCCGGCCGCTCGGCGGCGGTCGAGCAGAAGACGAGGACGGACAGTGGTCACCGGGCCGAAACCGGTCAGCGGTCGCGCTGGACGCCACCCATCCGTTGCTCGCGCTCCCGCTCGGCGGCGGTGGCGAGGTAGTCGCCGAGTTCGCGGCGCAGGGTCGTGTCCAGTGAACGGGCGAGACTGGTGTGCACCGCGGCGACGCCGAGTTCGCGCATCGTGTTCAGCATGCGGGTAGTCGCAGCGATCTCGTCGTTGGAACCGGGTAGCCAGCCCGGTCCGTGCTCGTCGACGATATGTTTCTTCGCCGCGTTGATGAGCAGTCCGCTGATAGCGTCGATTCGCGTCGCCACCTCGGCATACACCGAGATCAGTGTCCCCAGCTCCACCCCGTACTCGTGCAATTCGGTGAACGAGGTGAGCAGTTGGGTATCGGTGATCACCACGGTTTCACCGTCCACCCGGACCAGGCCCATTCGGCTCAGCTGCTCCACCAGTTCCTCGGTCTGATCGCCGAGGATGGTGGCGAGCAGTTCCCGCGGGACCTCGAAGGTCTCCTCCTCCGACCAGTTCGCGGTGACGGCGTGCTGCAACCCGAGCACCTCGGTGAGGTCTTTACCGGTTTCCCAGCTGGTGATGAAATCGGCGATATGCGCGGTGGTGAAACCGCGCTGCAACAGGGCGTCGATCAGCCGGAGCCGCTCCAGGTGGGAATCGTCGTAGATACTGGCCCGGCCGTCCCGATCGGCCGGTGGCGGGAGCAGGCCGCGTTCCTGGTAGGCGCGGACATTGCGGGAAGTGGTGCCCGCGGCGCGGGCGAGATCATCGATCCGGTATCGCGCCATGAATCCGCACCTCCCTCGCCCGCCTGCGCCGATTGTCCCCGGCTGGAGAATTCGAGTCTAGCCGCCGACTAGGAGACCGACGCGACCCTCCGCGCGATCCGCGGCTCGGCCGCCACCACCGTGTAGTCGTCGAGATCAACCTCGCGTAACTGGTTGCGGTACTGGGTGGCGAACCCCGGATACATGGTGGCGTTGAACCCGTCCTCGGTGAGATACCAGCTGCGACAACCGGAGTTCCAGGTGGTCGCCCCGAGCCTGCGCTGCACGGCTTCGTTGTAGCGGTCCTGACGTTCGCGGCGCACATCGAGCATACGCAGGTCGCGATCCAGGATGATGCCGATCGCCCGGACCAGATAGTCGATCTGCGATTCCATGTACACCAGGGCCGAGTTGTGCCCGGGGCCGGAATTGGGGCCGAAGGTGAGGAACAGATTCGGATAACCCGAGACCGTGACACTGCGGTAGGCGAACGCACCGCGCCGCCATTCGTCGGCGAGTACCCGCCCGCCGCGCCCGGTGATCGGGATCGGCGTCCCGGTCTTGGACACGTCGAACCCGGTGGCGAATACGATGCAGTCCGCTCGGTGCTCGATACCCTCGGCGGTGCGGATCCCGTCGGGGGCGATCCGGGCGATCGGCCAGGTGATCAGCTTGCAGTTGTCGCGCTGCAACGCCGGGTAATAGTCGTCGGTCATCAGCAGTCGTTTGCAGCCCGCGCGGAAATCGGGGGTGAGCTGGCGGCGCAGCCACGGGTCGGCGACCTGGCGGCGCAACTGTGCCCGGCCGACCAGTTCGACCACCCGGGTGAGCGGTGTGTTCCAGACGACGCCGAGCGCCACCGATTCGTGCCCGTAGAACCAGGCCTGCCTGGCCAGTGTTTCCGCGCCGGGTACGTGCCGGTACAGCTCCTTGGCCAGCGCACCGGTCCGCCGGTTCACCCGGGGCAGCACCCAGCCGGGGGTGCGCTGGAAAACCTTGACCGAACCGGCTCGCTTCACCAGTTCGGGGATGATCTGGACCGCACTGGCGCCGGTGCCGATCACCGCGACCCGTTTATCGGCGAAATCGTAGTCGTGGTCCCAGCGGGAACTGTGGATCTTGTGACCGGTGAAGGTGTCGATCCCCGGAATATCCGGGTAACCGGGTTCGGTGAGTGGTCCGGAAGCCAGCACCACCGCCCGGGCGCGGACCGGCTCCGCGCCCGCGACCGAGATCTCCCAGGTTCCGGTGCCCTCGTCGAATTCCATACCGGTGATGTTGTGCCGGAACCGGATATGCGGGCCGATACCGGATCTCGCGACCATCGATTCCATGTACCCGAGGATCTCGCCGCTGCCGGAATAGGTATGTGACCAATCGGGGTTCGGCGCGAAACTGTAGGAGTACAGCCGTGAGGGGATATCGCAAGCGGCGCCTGGATACGTGTTGTCGCGCCAGGTTCCGCCGACCGCGTCGCCGCGTTCGAACACCGCGAAATTCGTGACACCCCGGTCCCGCAGCCGGATGGCCGCGCCGATTCCGGCGAATCCCGCACCGATCACGGCGACGTCGAGCGGGGCTGTGCTGGTCGTGGTCATGGGTTTCCTAGTCACGCGGCGGGGGTGTAGGTGATTTCCTTCGACCACGACGGGTCCTTGCGCAGCAGCCGCCGCGGTATCCGCCCGGTGACCTTCACGAGCGTATCCGCGAGCAGATGGTAGGGGTGGCCCCGATCGACGACCCAGGTACCGTGCAGCTTGACGATCTGGTACATCGGCAGCCGCCGGGCGAATTCGCTGCGCTCGCCGACCTTGCGATACCGCTCGAGCGCTGAGTACAGCTTCTTCTCGTCCACGCCCATCGCGACGATATTGTCGCGCATCTTGTTCAGCAGCGGCATATAGCTGAGGACCCCGATGAGGAATGTCGGTTTCATCCAGCCGCCGACCAATTCGATGAGCAGTTTGCGCATCTCCGCGTGGCCGAGGACATCCATCACCGCGAAATCCACCGCGAGATGGCGGGATTCGTCGGCATTGATACGCCGGAACGCCTCCTGGCACACCGGATCCTCGATCTCGTCCATGATGAATTTGACCAGTGCGCCGTCGAGCGCGACCTCCAGCATCGGGATCACAGTTCCGAGGAACGACAGCGACATCTCGTCGGCGTATTTGTCCAGGAAGTCGATCACCAGTTTGACGTTGATATTCGGCTGCGGGATCTCGTCACCGTCGAGCATGCCCCAGCGCCGCATCAGCGCGAGTTCGGCATTGGCGTGCTTCTGCTCCTCGGCGTGGAAATAGCGATAGATCTCGCGCAATGTCTCGTCGGGGGCCTTCTTCGCCATTGCGGCGAAACCACGCGCGCCCACGTTCTCGATCCACATCAGATCCGACATGAACGGCTTGAGGCGCGCGAGCTGTGCGGGGGTGAGGGTTTCCGCGCCCGGCGCGTCCCAGTCGATATCCGCCAGTGCCCACTGGCGGTCCTTGATCTTGTCGAGCATATCCTCGAAGTCCATGGTCGCCATATCAGACTCCTGTTCTCTGTGCGGTGGTCGATGTGGGGGATTCGTCCTGCGGCAGTAGCCGTTCGAGCAGCCCGGCCACGGTGGTGTACGGCCCGGGGAAGGCACGTTTGAGCAGCCAGATCAGGTGGGCATCGGGCTGCGGCAGGACATGCAGCCGGCCGCGGTCGTGCGCGTCGAGGGTGAGTCGGGCGACGCGCTCGGGGGAGAACCCGGTCCAGCGCATGAGGGTGGCGGCGAGATCACGTGAACCCGTGGTGATCCGACCGTCCCGGGCCACATTCGTCCGGACGAAGGTCGGGCAGAGCACGGTGACGGCGATATCGGTGCCGCTGAACTCCGCGGCCATCGTCTCCGACAGTGCGAGTACCCCGGCCTTGGAGGTGTTGTAGACCGCCATCGAGGGCGCGGCCGCGAAACCGGCGGCCGAGGCCACATTGATGATTCCACCGCGGCCGGTGGCCCGCAGTCGAGGCGCGAAGATCTCGCATCCGTGCACCACACCCCATAGGTTGATACCGAGCGCCCACTCCCAGTCGGCGAATCCGATATCGCCCACCGGCTTTCCGCCGATCCCGACACCGGCGTTGTTGATCACCAGACTCACCGGGCCGTCGAGGACCGCATCGGCGAAACGCGCGAGGATCTCCACATCCTCGCGGCGCGCCACATCGCAGCGGAACGCGTGCGCGACGCCGGGGTGGTCGCGTTCGATCGATGCCACTGTCTCCGTCGCCCGGGCTTCGTCGATATCGGCGCAGACCACCCGACCGCCGCGGGCCGCGATCTCCTGGGCGAAGGCGCGGCCGATACCGCTACCCGCGCCGGTGACCACCGCCCGCGCACCGCGGCTGCGCGAGGTCGCGCCGAAGCGCAGCAACGAGTCGAGTCCGAACATGTCAGCTCACTTTCCGTGCGGCGCACGCGTGCAGGGCCGTACGCATGAACTGCGCGCTCCGGTCCAGTGCGATATCGGCTTCAGGGGTCAGCCGCGGGAGTGCCTGGAAGACGTGTACCTGACCCGGCCATATCTCGAGCGTGCAGTCTCCACCGGCGGCGCGGACCATGCCGTGCAGGTGGCGGGCATCGGCGCTGAGCATTTCCGCGCCGCCGGCCTGTACGAGCATCGGCGGCAACGCGGTGCCGGTGGTGATACCGAGCCGCAGCCGGGGTGTGTCCTCGGGTTGGCCGTGGGTGTAGGCGCGCGGGAGCCGGCGGGCGGCGCGCGCGGAGATCACCGGATCGCGTCGAAGGCGTTCCTGTTCCGCGGCGAGGGCGAAGGTGAGATCGATCAGTGGGGAGAACAGGGCCACCGCGGCGGGTTGCGCCGCTCCGCTCCGCGCGTTCTCCAGCAGCAGGTCCAGTGTCAGGTGCCCGCCCGCCGAATCCGCCGCGATCACCGTGTTGTGTGCGGCGAAACCCTGGTCGCGCAGCCAGTGGTAGCCGGCGGCGATATCGTCGGCGGCGGCCGGGAAGCGGTGTTCGGGCGCGAGCCGGTAGTCCACCACGAAGACCGGGAGTCCGGTCCGCCGAGACAATCGTGAGGCCAGTCCGCGGTGGGTGCGCGCGGAACACAGCACATACCCGCTGCCGTGGACGTAGTAGATCGCCTGTTCGCCGAACCGCACCCCGGGAGCCCGGACCCACTCCCCGCGGACACCGGCGGCGCGGACCTGTTCGATCTCGGTGCCCGCGATCGGCGGTCCGGCTGCGGCCATGATCGTGGCGATCAGGGTGCGGGCGAACAGGATTCCCGGCGGGTTCAACGGAATGGCGCAGTTGAGGGGACGCAGGCCGTATTCGGCAGCGGTGGCCGTCAAGCGTGCACGGAATGAGGGCGCGCCCGGCACGCCGGGCGGCGAGGTCCTCGTCGACCCAGTCATGCGCTCAGAATCATCCAACAATGTGCCATTTGTCAATGGCAGATTAATTCCGGATGGAATCGGACGAGGTCAGGGGCGGGAACGGGTTGCTTGCGCGCTGGCCGCGGGCGCTGTCCGCGGCAGTCCGGGATCCGCGTGGCATCGCCGAACCCTGGCCGTCGGTGCGGCACGATGGGCTCATGCACATCGATCTGTCCGGAAGGACCGCGCTGGTATCGGGTTCGAGTCAGGGCATCGGGCTGGCCATCGCCGCCGCACTGGCCCGAGCGGGCGCCATCGTGGTGGTGAACGGCCGGGGCGCCGAACGTACCGAGCAGGCACGTGCATCGATCATCGCCGAGGTGCCGGGAGCGTCGGTGCGGGCGGTCGCCGCCGATCTGGCTTCGGCACCCGGGGCGGCGCTGCTGGGGGAGAAAGTCCCCGAACTGGATATCCTGGTCAACAACCTGGGCATCTTCGAAGCGAAACCGGTCTTCGAGATCGACGACGACGAATGGCGCCGCTACTTCGAGGTGAACGTCCTGTCCGCGGTACGGCTCATCCGGATGTATCTCCCGGGAATGATGGAACGCGGATTCGGGCGGGTCATGAACATCGCCAGCGATTCGGCAGTGGTCACCCCGCTCGAGATGGTGCACTACGGTATGTCGAAAACCGCGCTGCTCGCCGTGACCCGGGGATATGCGAAAGCCGCTGCCGGGACCGGGGTCACCGTGAATTCCGTGATGGCCGGACCGACTCGTACACCCGGTGTCGAGGAGTTCGTCGGGGATCTCGTCGGCGCGGAGTTGCCGTGGGACGAGGCCCAGCACCGGTTCATGCTGGAGCATCGGCCGCATTCGTTGTTACAGCGCCTGATCGAACCCGCCGAGATCGGGAATATGGTCGCCTACCTGAGCTCGGAGCACGCCTCGGCGACCACCGGCGGCGCCGTCCGCGTCGACGGCGGGTACATCGACTCGATCCTCCCCTGAACCGTGCCCCGGGCTCAGGTGATATCGAATTCGTTGCTGATGCCGATGACCGGATGCAGTGTCGCGTCCGGAGCCATCCGGTCGGCGTAGTGGACGAACCGGTGCCGTCCGGTAGGCGCGTCACCGGGGATATCCCAGGTGAAGCCCGCCACCGAGGTCGCCGGCGGGCGTTTGCTCCAGTGGAACCGGATATTCCATTCGCCTTCGTTGGCGACCCGGACCCAGCGGGCGTCGACGAGTCGCTGGACCTCCAGGAAGGTGCCGTTGCGGCGTGGGTTGTGTTTGGGGTGGGCCGATACGAATTCGACCGTCGCCCGGGCGCCCCGGCTGTACGAGGCGGCGGGCTGGATGAGTGCCGCGCCGAAATCCTGACCGGGCGGTGCGGTATCGGGGCCTGGGGGAAGGACGAAATTCGGCTGTAGGTGCGACAGGTCGCGCGGTGCCGGGCCACGGTCGACGGTGGTGCCGGCGGCGAGAGCGGTGGCCAGTCGGGTGAACTCCTGCTGATACGCGGGCAGGGTGTTGCGGCCGAACAGAGTCGACGCGCCCTCGTACTGCTGCGCGTCGTATTCCTCCGGGGTGGTGACGTATTCGTGATAGGCGTTGGCGTAGCCCTGCGTCAATACCTGGTCGAGACCCACACCCAGCGCGTCGGCCACCGCCCGGCGGATCCGCAGACCGGCCACGATGGTGAATTCGGCGCCGGCGGCGGCCAGATACAGTGCGCCGATCCGCATGATCTGGACCGGTACGACACTGGGCACCCAGGGCGCCGGCGGCAGTAGCGTGAACGGCACCGCGACGGCTTTGGGGGCCTGCGCGTCGGCGAGCCAGGCGGGCACCGCCGGGTGCGGATCGCCGAGAGATTCCAGGAACGGGTGGCGTACCCCCTCCTGGATCGGCCCGCCCGGTAACCCCGGCCCGTCCTCGACACTCCCGGCGAACAACGACACTCCCGCGGCGGGTGGTGCTGTGTGGCGCGGTACGCCACCCGGTGCGAAACGCGCGTCCACGGTGATATCGGAGAGGTCGATATAGCAGAACACCGAGCCGACGGGACCGCTCGACGGCCGGGCGTTCTCGAGGGCTGTGCGGGAGGCCTCGTATTGCCGTTCGCCGATGATGCGGGTGTTGTCGAACTCGTTGTCGGTGGGTCCCGACCCCGGCGCGAGATTCAGGTTCGGTGACATGTCACCGGCGTTGGTCTGGGCGAACGCCGCGACGAATTCGGGTGCGCCGTCCAGGTAGCGGACGCCGTGGTCGGTGTGCTCGTGGGTGAACGAGGCGTATCCCTTGTTGTCCGCGCTGATCAACCTGTTCTTGTTCGTCATCGAGGTGTTGTGGGTGGCGAACCAGGTGATCGCGCCGACCTGCCTGCCGCCCTTACTGATCCCCAGCGCGGTGACCGCCGGATCGACGGCTTCGGGGAAATGGGCCCGGTCCTCGGCGGGGTTGCGATCGAAGGCGACCCGGGACCGATTGACGCTGGCGTCGTGCAGTTCGGAGCGACCGAGCGTGAGCGTGCCGGGTCCGAGATCGGCGTGCGCGGTACTGATGGCCTCGACCAGACCGTTCACCTCGGCGTCGTAGACCTGCTGCTGAAAACCCAGGATCGACAGGTTGTAGGCGTAATCGTGGGCGGCGCCGCCGCATACCGCGTGCGAATGGGTGGAGGTGAGCAGCACATTGTGCTCGGTGTAGAGGTCACCGAAGCGGCGGGCCAGTTCGGTGAGCACCCCGTGGTGCACCGATTGGAAGATCATGGCGTTCTCCGCGACGGCGAAGACGATCCGGCTCTCGCCGGTGGCGAATACGAAGGCTCGCGCCCGGGGCCGGAGATGGATCCCGGCGGTGGTCTGGTCCTGCTGGGAGTAGCCCATCATTCCGCATTCGGCTGCGGGGCCGGTGATATCGGAGATGCCCAGGCCGATCCGGTATTCGCCGGAATCCGGTGCCGCCTGCGCCCGGGCGCCGAGCGGCTCGCCGAGTCCGGGCACCGTCGCGGCCGCGGCCCCGAGGACCACTGTCCCTGCTGCCGCACCTGCCAGCACCGTTCGGCGTGGCAGCGCCGCCCGTGTGACGGTGTTCCGGCCGGTCGCGGATATCCGGGGATCAGGGGTTGCTGCCATCGGGGGTTCCTTCCTGTTCGACTCGCAGCGAACCATAGAGTTGAACACACGTCCAGATTTCCTGCGGTCGTGTCCGGTTCGCCGGGCGTCGCCTCGATCGGCGGACCCTGCGTACGGCGCTCAGTCGGGCAGCAGCGGCACCGACAACCCCTCACCCCGGCCGAGAAGTGCGGCACGGGTCACCGCGGCCGAACCGAATCGGCTGCGCAGATCGTCGAGCGCAGCGTCCAGAGCGGGCGGAGGCTCGTGTTCGAAAGGCAGTGTGAGCTGCTGGGTTCCGGTGTTGTCGAGGTTGGTGAGCGATAAACCGATCAGCGTCAGCCCCCGTTCGTCGATCAGCGGCAACGCCTCGGCGAGCAGACCACGGGCCGCGCGCAGGATCGTCGCGGTGTGATCGGTGGCCTCGGGCAATGTGCGGGATCGGGTGGCCCGGACGAAATCGTCGAACCGCATCCGCAGCACCACCGTGCGGCAGACCCGCTCCGCGGCGCGCAACCGCCGGGTCAGGCGATCGACCAGGCCGTGTAGGTAGGCTTCGATCTCCGCCGGCGGATGCCGACGCCGCCCGAGCGCGCGTTGTGCCCCGATCGACCGGCGTCGCCGCCCCGTCTCGACCCGGCGCGGATCTCGCGCCCACGCCAGCGCGTGCAGGTGCCGGGCGGCGGCCGGCCCGACGATCGAGCGCAGCCCGGACTCGTGGTACGCGGCGAGCTGGCCGATTCGTTCGATACCGTGCTCGTGCAGCGCGTTCGCGGTCACCGGGCCCACGCCCCACAGTCGATGCACGGGTAGCGGATGCAGGAATTCCAGTTCGTGTTCGGGATCCACCAGCAGCAACCCGTCCGGTTTGGCTACGGCGCTGGCGACCTTGGCGAGGAACTTCGTGGCCGCGATGCCGACCGAGATGGGTAGCCCGACCTCGTTGCGCACCCGGGCCCGCAGCTCGGTCGCGATGGCGTGCGGTTCGCCGGAGATCCGGCGCAGTCCCGCGACGTCGAGGAACGCCTCGTCGATCGAGATCCCCTCCACCACCGGGGTGGTATCGACGAAGATCTCGAACACCCCCCGGCTCGCCTCGGCGTAGGCCGCCATCCGCGGTGGGACGACGATCGCATCCGGGCACAGGCGCAAGGCCTGTCCGATGTTCATCGGCGTGCGGACACCGCGCCCCTTGGCCTCGTAGCTGGCGGCCAGCACCACACCCCCGCCCACGAGTACCGGTTTGCCGCGAAGCCGCAGTTGGTCCCGCTGTTCGACCGAGGCGTAGAACGAATCCAGATCCGCGTGCAGGATCGAAGCCTGGGCGCGGGCGGTGATCCGCGGGGGCCGGTCGCCTGCGGCGTTCCGCAGCCGGTTGCCAGTCCTGCCTTGACCAAGGGATTTCTGGCTAGATTCGAACATATGTTCACATTAGCAGGGGGTTTGCGGCAGCTCTGGCCCGTCGAACTTCTGGCAGGTGTTGCCCGCATGCTCCGAGCGCATCGAGCCAGGGAGGGGCCGGTCTGCGGCGAGCAGCCGCGAGATCCTCGGCCCCCTGACGCCGCCGAGCCACCCCCGTTGCGCACCATCACGGTGGACGTCTCCCTGGCCGAGGAGCTACCGGTGAACCCTCTGGGCCCGAGCGAGCGCGGTGGTTCGCCGGGTGGATCCTTCGTGTCAGCGCTTTCGCTCCAGCCGGGCGAGCCGGGTGAAGGCGGGCAGCGCGGCGGCGAGTGCCCGGCGGTGTGCGGGGCTCAACTCGGAGACCATCGGAATCAGGTGCCGGACGCGGTCGTCGTGGCGGGCTTGCCGCACCTGCCTGCCTGCCTCGGTGAGGTGAACGAGCACGGCCCGCCCGTCGCCGGGGTCACGGCGGCGCCGCACCAGCCCGTCGCGCTCCAGGCGTGCGATGAGTTGAGTGATACCCGGCTGGGTCAGCTGTTCGGTCTCGGTGAGATCGGTCAGTCGCGCGGGGCCCCGATGGGCCAGGGTGTCGAGCACCGACAGTGTGGTGAACGGCAGCTTCTCCTGAACCGGGATGCGGATGTAGACGCGGTTGAAGTCCTCTATTGCCGCGGCGAAGGCATCCACGTCGAAATCGTCGATATCGTCCACCCGGACAATTGTATACTCAACTTATATAAGACACTTATGTAAGTTGATTATTCCGAGCGGCTCAGGAGGCCGGATGAGTGACAGAACCCACGATGGCCGGCCGTTTCCCTTGGCGCCGAAAAAGATCAACGTTCCCGGCAGCGTCCTCACCGATCTGCGACAGCGGCTGGATCTGACCCGCCTGCCCGACGATGCCGGCAACGAAGACTGGTATTACGGGGTGCCTCGCAGCTACCTCCAAGAGCTGGTGGACTACTGGCGCAGCGGATACGACTGGCGCGCAGCCGAAGCCGAGATGAACACCTATCAGCATTTCGAAATCGAAATAGACCGTGTACCAGTGCATTTCATGCGCAGGCCCGGTGTCGGACCGAACCCGACTCCGCTGATTCTGACACATGGGTGGCCCTGGACGTTCTGGCACTGGTCCAAGGTCGCCGACCTGCTGGCGGATCCGGGGGCGCACGGCGGTGATCCGGCCGAGGCGTTCGACGTGATCGTGCCCTCGTTTCCCGGATTCGGGTTCTCCAGCCCGCTGGAGAACCGCCCGGATATCAATTTCTGGAAGGTCGCCGACATCTGGCACACGCTCATGACCGATGTTCTGGGTTACGAGAAATATGGTGCTGCCGGCTGCGACGTGGGCGCGCTCGTCACCGCGCAGCTCGGCCACAAGTACGCCGACGAGTTGTATGCCATCCACATCGGATCCGGACTGAAACTCACCCTGTTCAACGGCGATCGTGCCTGGGACTTCAGCGGCGGACTGCCGATCCCCGACGGCGTGTCCGCGGAGATACGCGCACGGATCGTAGAGCTGGACAGACGTTTCGCCGTTCACCTGGCCGCACACCTCCTCGCCCCCAGCACCCTCGCCCACGCCCTGTCCGATTCCCCCGCGGGCATGCTCGCATGGATCCTGGAACGTTGGTTCAAATGGAGTGACAACGGCGGAGATATCGAATCCGTGTTCAGCAGAGATGATCTCCTCACGCACGCCACGATCTATTGGGCCACCAACACGATCGGCACCTCGATACGTCTCTACGCCAACCACAACCGCTACCCCTGGACGCCTTCCCATGACCGTCTCCCGGTCGTACAGGCCCCCACCGGCATCACCTTCGTCGGCTACGAGAACCCACCGGGCATCAGCACCGCCCAACGCGTCGAACACTTCCGCGGCGGCGACCGCGCCCTGTGGTACAACCACGTCAACCTCACCGTCCACGAGCGCGGCGGCCACTTCATTCCTTGGGAAATCCCGGACCGATGGGTAGACGACCTACGCCGTACCTTCCGAGGACGGCGCTGACACTCGAGATATCCGGCAGCACCGCCACCGAATGCCAGGCGCTGCCGAAATCGGTGTGGCCTCACCTGGTCACCCCATGATTCGGTTCAATCGAGCCCGATGGTCGCCCGCTCCCACGCTTCGGTAATCGCGGCGGGAATCCGGCCTCTGCCGGGTAGTTCGTATCCGTTGGTGCGGGCCCACGCGCGAATGACGTGGGAATCGACAGACCCCGCCGCCTCCGACTCGAGATCGGTGCGGCTCGAGCCCGTCTGCTGCTGGGGGGAGCCAGCGGTGAAGCCGACACCGGCATCGAGAAGCCCGTCGGGGAACAACGGCACCTCGATCCGGCCGCTGAAGGCCGCAGCGAGGAACGCGACCAACCCGCCATCGAAGGTGTACCAGCCCGGCCCGCGGGCTTGGTTGACGGCTATGCGCCAGGCGTCGGGATCGTCCGCGGGGTCGGTGACCCAGAAGAGGTACTCACCGTTGTCGGTCACCCCGCAAACGAACAGGTTGTCCGGGTCGTGCGGTACCGGAAAAGCGCCGGTGGCGCGATCCTGCCGCAGGCGCCGGCGCAGAGTGGCCGGCAGCGGGCCGCGTAGATCGACCCACTCGGTCGGGCCGTGCGGGTGATGGACCCACAGGTACTCGCAGAATTTGCCGGGGCCGTACACCGTGGCGAGCTGCTTGTAGTCGGCGGGCAACTCGGCACCGACGGCGCTTTCGACGGCGCCCCAGTCCACTGAGACCGGCCCCGGCGGCGGTGGACAGATCTGCACGAGGTCCGTAATCGCAGCCATAACTGTGCGACATTACGGCAGGATGCCGACGCGCCGACCGTGCACGGGCCGCCGCGCATCGTGCCGACCAAGCCCATCCCGGGCCGAGGACGCGGTAGAGGTGTCACGACTCGAGGCTGCGGGCGCGGTGGTGCCGGGCTTCCGGGCACCCGAATAGGGCTGCACTACGGTCGTGTCGCCGCGGCGTCACGGACTTCGGGATCGGGATCGGCAGCCAAACGGGCCAGCAGTCGGCGGGCCTCGCTGCCACGGTAGCTCTGTAATGCCGACGCGAGAGCGTAACGGACCTCAGGGTTGACATGGTCGAGCAGGCGCGCGATATCGGCGACATCGCCACGACTACGCCGGCCCAGGCCGTAGAGGGCGTCGATCAGCTCGTCGTCATTGCCGGCGTTGCGTAACTGTTCCAGCAGTTGCGGTTTCGTGAGATCCGGTGGCTCGAGCGGGAACCGGCGGCGCAGGTCGGCGGCCTTGTATTCGCCACGCCCCAGGCAGGCCGGACACGCGCACGGCCGCCGACCGTGCGCGTCCGGGTGATACCGCCATCCCGTCACCTGTCGTACTTGCCGAATCCGATGCAATTCGGCGGGCGCGACAGGACGAGGTACGACGATCTGGTATCCGCGCGAGTCGGAGGCGTGGAGTATCACCGAGACAGCCTCGGCGGCGGTCATCTCCGTGCCGGTGGCCGAGTAGTGCCCGACAAGGACAGGTTCGTTGTCGGGTATCCGGAAATGCACAGCGATGATCTGCCGCTGCCCGCCGCGGCGCAGTTCGCGCAACCATTGGTGTGACAGCACATAAGACGGCATCACCGGCATACAGAACACTCCGCGGCCGAGACCACCCGCGGTGATGCCCGCACGGTGGATTCGCCGAGCGTTCTTCGCCGGCGTCAGGTGCATCAGCAGGGCCACACGACAAACCATAGCGATCCCGTGCCGGTGGAATTCCGACGATGTCGTGTGCGCGCATACCGGGCCTTTCCGGGGCCCGGGGTCGCGCGCACTTCGGATACTGCGGCGGACGGGATTGACCCTGACCCTGCGTCGGGGTTGCAAGCTCGGCACATGACGAACGACATCATCTCCTCGGCTCGGCTCGCACCACCGATCGGAGAGTTCCAGGGAATCGAGGGCCGCCGCATTTTTGCGCACCGGTCGGGGCGCGGCGGGCCGGCCGTAGTTTTCCTGCCCGGCGCGGGCGCGATCGGGCTCGACTATTTCGCTGTCCAGCAGCAGGTTTCGCAATTCACGACCGGTGTGGTCTACGACCGCGGCGGTACCGGTTACAGCGATCCGCTGCCCCTGCCGCGATCCGCTGCCGCGGTCGCCACGGAATTGCGCGATCTGCTGCGCGCAGCGAACATCACCGCGCCCTATGTGCTCGCGGCCCATTCGCTCGGCGCCTTCTACGCGCACCGGTTCGCGCAGCTGTACCCAGGGGACGTGGCGGGACTGGTGTGGTTGGACGGCCTGCACCGCGACTGGGACGAGTTCGTGCCGCCCGCGGGCAGCCTGGCCGAGGTCGAGCGGATGGCAGCCGATCCGGAGCAGCTCGACCATATGCGGTCGACCCTGCGCGCGATGCGCACCGAGTTGCCCGCGGGCTACCCGGAGCGGATCTGGCACTCACTGATGGATGCCAAGGTGACCGATGAATGGATGCGGGTCGGTATCGCCGAGCGGGCCGCCGCAGCCGGCCTCGCCGCCGAACTGCGGGCGGGGCCGGGCATCCCCGACGTCCCGGTGATCGCGCTCACCGTAGTGGGCGACGACCCGTCCCGGCAAGGGTCCGCCGCGCGGGAGTTGACCGACGCGAAGACGAGGATGGACGCGGCCCTGGTGCGGGCAGTCTCGTACGGCGAACAGCGTGTCCTCACCGGCACCTTCCACCACCGGCTCTGCTTCGACCGCCCCGGTGCCGTGGTCCGGGCGATCCGCGATGTGGTGGACCGGGCGGCGGACCGCTGAATTCACGGACCGCCGGCGTGCCGTCCCCCGGTCACGGCACTATCGTGTTCTTCGAAGACTCGAGGAGGACGGTGCTCACGATCGGCCGGCTCGCGGCGACCGCGGGAGTGACCGTGCGTACCGTTCGGCACTACCATCATGTCGGCCTGCTACCCGAGCCCGAGCGTGACGCCTCCGGTTATCGCCGCTACAGTGCGCAGGCGGCCGTGGATCTGATCCGGATAAGGACCCTCGCCGACGCCGGTGTTCCGCTGGCCCGTATCGGCGTGCTGCTCCATGCCCGGCCGGATGAATTCGAGGCGGCCATCACCGATATCGACGCCGGATTGCAGCGCAGGATCGACCGGCTCCTCGAATCCCGCCGCCGCATCGCCGATCTGGCGAGCGGCGAGAACCTGGTCCTGCCCGCCGAGGTGGTCGCCATCTTGAACCGGATGCGCGATCTCGGCGTCAGCGAACACAGAGTGCGAGCCGAACGGGACTCGTGGATCCTGTTGCAGGCCCTGGACCCGCTCGCCCTGCCGCAGCGGATCCAGGACAAGACCGCGGGCCTCGACGATCCCGAGACGCTGCGCCTGTATCTCGCCTGCGATCGATCGGTCGACTGGGACCCGCACGATCCGCGCCTGGACCGGCTCATCGACGATCTGGACGCATGGGAGATCGCACACGAGCGGGCCAGCGGCCGACCGGAGAGTCTGCGACTGATCTCTTCCCGGATCGCCGAGGCGTCACCGGCATGGCGTCGTATCCTCGACGCACTCGCGCACCGTGCCCAGCGGCGCGCAACCGCTGGGCACGGTTGAGCCCGCTCCGACGTCGGTTCCGGTAGCCGACGCGGGCGATATCGGCATCACCCGGCTATTCGCCGGTGACCACCGGCCTCCGGCACCGGCCGCGTACGCCGTGTCCGCTGCTCGCCGCGTTGCCCGACGATGGCCGTCGCGTCCGCGCGAGCGCATGATCGATAGGACCTCACCTGCGATGAAGGAGGATCTATGCGCAACCCGTCGGTCCACGTCGCATCGTTGTGGCAGGGCGAGAAGGTCTACCGCAGCGAACTCGGCTCGCTGACCAGACTCACCGCGGACAGCTTTCCGATCCTTTCCGGCCTGTCGATCAAACGCCTCACCCTGGCACCCGGTGCCTTCCGTGAACCTCATTGGCATGCCAATACCACCGAGCTCACCTACTGCACCGCCGGGCAGGCGCTGGTATCGGTGCTGGACGACGGCAGCCGGTTCTCCTCTTTTCTCGTTACAGCGGGAGAGATGTTCCATATCGACTCCGGTGCCCTGCATCACGTCGAGAACATCGGCGAGACGGACGCCGAATTCATCCTGGCCTTCCGCCACGAACGACCCGAGGATTTCGGTCTCAGCGCTGCCGTCGGCGCGATGACAGACTCCGTTCTCGGCAATACCTACGACCTGCCCGCGGCCGCTTTCGCCGATATCCGCCGCGGCACCACCGCATGCCTGGTCGCGCGGCGCGACGGTGCCCCCGATATCCCCGCCGGTGCTCATTTCGGCGACCCGCACCATTTCGCCGTCGAAGCCATGCCCGCCCCGGTGGACTCACCGGTCGGTTCGGCGCGTACTGCCCGTCAGCAGTTCTGGCCCGCTCTGCACGACATATCGATGTATTCGCTGCGGGTACGTGAGGACGGTATGCGTGAACCGCATTGGCATCCGGTGACCGCGGAGATGGGCTACGTGCACGAGGGTTCGGCGCGGATGGCCGTCATGGATCCCGACGGGACCGTGGACACCTACACGGTGAACGAGGGCGAAGTGTACTTCGTCCCGCGCGCCTATCCGCATCACATCGAAGTGCTCGACGCACCCCGGGTTCATCTGCTGATCTTCTTCGACCAGCCGACGCCGGCCGATATCGGTTACCGCGCGTCGATGAGCGCCTATTCGCGCAAGGTCCTCGCGGCCACGTTCGGTGTCGCCCTCGACGAGCTGCCCGAGTTGCCGTTCACGCCCGCGGACCCGCTCATCGTGACGCGGAACAATCCACTGCGACACTAGCCGACTGTCAGCCTGCGAACACTTCGATCACATTCGGTCGGGTCGCCAGGTCGAGACCGCCCAGATGACGACGAGGTCCAGGGCGATGACCACGATCGACCACCACGGGTAGTAGGGGATCCACAGGAAGTTCGCGATGATCGACAGACCCGCCAGGAACACCGCGGCGATCCGTGCCCACAGTGCGCCGGTCATCAACGCGATCGCCGTGATCGCCAGCAGCGCGCCGAGCACGATATGGATCCAGCCCCAGGTGGTGGTCGAGAACTGGAGAATGTAATCGGGGCCCGTCACGAACAACTCATCGGTCGCCACGGCGGAGATACCCGCCAAGATCGACAGCACGCCGACCGCGAGCAGCAACACCGCGGCGGCGATCGAGGTCACCGCGGCGACGCCGCGTTTCACCGGGGAGCGCTCCGGCTCGGTCCTATAGGTCGCCATATCCCGCCTTTCCGCGAGTTGTCGACTCACCAGACTCGCGCAGGCCCGGTGCCGCCACCTCACCCGCTGTGGGTGAAACGAGAGGTCCGGAAGTCGAGGTCCGCGGCAGGCGAAACGCCGCAGCATCCGGAGGTCGGAGGCCGGGGTGTGCGGCTGCGTCTACGGTGCGTGCACGGCGTGGAGCGGCCGACAGCGATCGTGTGGAGGATGCCGATGGATACCGACCAGCACACGCTTATCCACGGTCCGCTTTTCTCGCGCCGTATGCCGCTGGACCCGGGTAACGCGGCCAGCCGTGTCAGTGCCTACATCTACGGCAACATTCTGGTCCTGACCGCTTTGGTCCCGGTGGTGACCTCGTACAAACACGTCGGGATCCTGGTGGTGCTCGGTACCGCCGCCTCCACTTTCATCGCGCACAGTTTCGCCGAAACCGTCGGTGACAGTGTGCGGCAGCGCCGCACCGCGACGATGAGCGACCGGGTCCGTGAACTGCGGAACTCCGTGCCGATCTTGAGCTCGGCGGTTCTGCCCTGTGCGATCCTGGCCGCCGGTTGGCTGGGGTGGATCGAGCCGCGGGCCGCGCAGATCCTCGCCGAGGTGGTCGTGCTGATCCGGATCGGTGGGATCGTTTTCGTGATCGGCCGGTTGCGTGGCGAACATCCCGGTCGGGCCTCGGTCGTCGCCGCGACCTTGCTGACCCTGGTCGCGACCACGGTGGTCGTGGTGAAGATCGCCCTCTCGCACTGAGCGCGGCAGGTACTGTCGACCGGCTTCTGTGTCCTCGGCCCGCGCGGTGCGGCCGTTCGCCGGGTCACATCGGCCGGTCGGAATAGTCCGCGCGGTGTGCCGGTTGAACTGGCTGTCGGCGTCCGGACAGCCCCGGGCCTCACCCCTTCAGTCGCTACGAGCGACCACTCGCCGAGAGGCGCTTGTGGGACGTCGGCCTCGGAGTCGTGGCGCCTGTCGGCGCCGGGCGGCTCGACGCCGCCAGGTGCTTCACCTGGCGGCGTTTTCATCTTCGGCGTCGGTGCCGGCGGATCAGCGGGCGGCGGCCGCGCGGCGGGCAGCGCCCACGGCGCGTTTGGCGATGGCCCAGCGGTGCACTTCGGAAGGGCCGTCGTAGATCCGGAACGGCCGGACCTCGCGGGAGAGCCGAGCCAGGGGCAGATCCTCGGAGACACCGAGCCCACCGCAGAGCTGGATGCTGCGGTCGACGACGCGGAAGATGGCCTCGGCCGCGAAGGTCTTGGCTATGGATGTAGCGTCACCGGCCTGTCGGCCGTTGTCGAGCTCCCAGCAGGCGCGCACCAGCAGCGCGCGACTCGCGGCGATATCGATCTCGTTGTCCGCCACCATCTTCTGGGCGAGGCCGAGGCTGCCGATGGCCGACCCGAAACCTTCGCGCTCCGCGACGTAGGTGACGGCGACATCATGGGCTCGGCGGCAGGCACCGAGCCAGCGCATCACATGGGTCATCCTTGCCGGACCGAGCCGGACCTGTGCGTATTCGAAACCGCGGTCGACGGCACCGAGCACCGCCTCGTCGGGCACGAACAGATCCTCGAAGAAGACCTCGCAGTGGCCGCCGATCATGGCGCGGTCCAGGGTCTCGATATGGCGGCCTACGCGGAGACCAGGGGTGTCGGCGGGTGCGAGGAACATGGTGGCGCCGCCGCGCTGACCCGGCTCACCGGAAGTGCGGGCCATGATGATGAAGAATCCGGCGCCGTCGGCCCCGGTGATGAAGTGTTTGTGGCCGTTGATCCGCCAACCGCCGTCCACCTTCGCCGCCCGGGTGGCGAGCGCGGAGGGATCGGAACCGGCGCCGGGCGCGGGTTCGGTCATGGCGAAGGCGGACCGCAGGACACCGCGGGCCAGTGGTTCCAGGTAGCGCGCCTTCTGTTCCGGGTCGGCGATATGGGCGAGCATATGCACGTTGCCCTCGTCGGGGGCGGCGATATTGAGCGCGGTCGGACCGAACAGCGAATAGCCGGCTTCCTCGAACACCGGCGCGCGGTCCGACATCGACAGTCCGTGCCCGCCGTACTCGATCGGCGCGTGCGGGGCGAACACCCCGGCCTCCCGTGCCTGCTCCTGCAATGCGACCCGGATAGCGTCGCCGCCGGCCGCGGCGATATCGCCGCGATTGTCGTCCTCGACCGGCAGGACCGACTCGCGCACGAATACGCGCGTGCGCTCAACCAGTGCCTCGACATCGGCGGAATAGGTCAGATCGATCGGCATCGCAGTCCTCCTGGCGTTCCGGCGGATCGCTGAGCCAACCGAGCGATCGCTCCGAATGAACACTCTCATCAGGGTGTCGAGATGTCAAAACTAGCTTCTGAACTGCGTGATATCGATACTGGGTGATCGTAGGATGTTCGGATATGCTGAACAGCATGCTGGATCCGATCGCCCACGGGCCACTGCCGCCGCACGAAGCGATCCGGGCCGCGCGCCGTGCCGGCGGGCTGTCGCTGCGCGAGGTCGCGCGACGGATCGGGGTGAGCCCGGCGACGCTGAGCGCGCTGGAGAACGGGCGCACCGGTATCTCGGTGGGCCGCCTCACCGACCTGGCCTCGGCCCTCGGCGTACCCGCGCACGATCTGCTGGGCGGGTCAGCCGCCGCCCCGGCTCTCCTCCGCCCCGCCGCCCCGGCGCCCCGGCCGGGCATGCGCGAAACGCCCGGACCCGGACGCTGGCGTGAGTTCGGTCCGCCCGGATTCGACCCGGTGCTCACGGCCGCCATCGCCTTGTTCGTGGAGATCGGCTACCACGGCACCACAGTGCGCGCGCTGGCACAACGCGCGGGCACCAGTGTGCCCGGCCTCTACCACCACTACCGCGACAAACAGGAAGTGCTGGTGCGGATCCTCGACCTCACCATGGAAGATCTGCACTGGCGGATCCGCGCGGCCCGTGCCGAGGGCCGCGACGGGGTCGAGCGGGTGCGGTTGATCGTGGAGGCACTGGCGCTGTTCCATACCCACCGCCGGGAACTGGGCTTCATCGGAGCCAGCGAGATGCGCAGCCTGCTGCCCGTCGACCGCACCCGGATCGCCCGCTCACGCAGCGAACTCCAGCAGATAGTCGACGACGAGATCGCCGCGGCCGCCGCCGCGGGTGAGCTCACCACCCCGCACCCCCGGATGGTGGGCCGAGCGATCACCACCATGTGTACCGGGATCTCGCAGTGGTACCGCGAGAACGGGGGAGTGAGCGCGGAGGAGATCGCGGCCCAGTACGGGGAATTCGCTCTCGATATGCTCGACGTGGCCGTACCCGCCCTGCGACAGTCCGGAGTCGAAGCGTTTTCGTGAGGCTTCTTCGTGTGCCGGGTGGCCCGGACGCGGCCTCCGCGGATATCGCGGGGTCCCAGCCGGGCGTCGGCCGTCGTCCGCGCCCAAGGTTTGGATTCAGAGTGATCGAGACCGGCGACGCCGCACCGGCCGCTGTCTAACGTTTTTTCCAGTATCCGGGAGACCGCCGAGTCGGCGGCCCCGCTCGACGATGCCGCGGCCGGTCGCCGACGCGGTGCGATCCGGAGAACTCGATGAAACGACCCGTAACCCTTTTCGGGGTAGTCGCCGCTCTGTACGCCGTCGCGGCGTGTGGAGGCGGGGTGAACCCGGCCGGTATCAGCGGTCCACCGCAGCCCGGTGGAACTCTGCGGTACGGACTCTCTCAGGCACCGACCTGCTCCGATCCGGCGCAGGGCGGTACCAACCAGACGATCTATGTCACCCGGCAGGTCGCCGATTCGCTGACCGATCAGGATCCGGCGAGCGGTGAGATCCGGCCGTGGCTGGCCGAACGCTGGGAGGTGAGTCCGGACGCGCGGACCTTCACCTTCCATCTGCGCGACGGAGTGACCTTCAGCGACGGCACCCCACTGACCGCGGAATCGGTACGCGGGACCCTGGATTCGGTAGTGCACGTGCTGGGTGGCGCGAAGGCGCCGCTGGCCGCGACCTATCTCGCCGGCTACACCGGCACCGATGTGCTGGATCCGCAGACCGCGCGGGTGCGATTCAGTGCACCCAATGTGCAATTCCTGCAGGCGACGTCGACACCGCAGCTGGGAATCCTCGCCGCGGTCACCACCGCGAAAGATGCCGAACAGCGCTGCCTCGGCGATACGATCGGCAGCGGCCCGTTCACCTATACCGAGTACCGCCAGGGTGATTCGGTCACCCTGGCCAAGCGCGCCGGATACAACTGGGGCTCGGCGGTATTCGCGCACCAGGGTGAGGCGTACCTCGACCGTATCGAATTCACGGTCGTCCCGGAGTCCGGGGTACGCACGGGCAGTCTGGTGTCCGGCCAGCTGGACGCGACCAGCGATGCCCTGCCGCAGGACGCGCCCCAGATCGAAGCCGCGGGTGGCCGGGTGGCCACCGCTTCCAATCCGGGTATCACCTTCGGTCTGCAACCGAACGTCACACGGGGCCCGCTGCGAGATCGTGCGGTACGTACGGCACTGCTGCCCGCGGTCAACCGGCAAGAACTCGTCGATACGGTGCTGGGTACGCAGTTCCGGGCCGCGACCAGCCCGCTCGCCCATACGACACCCGGCTACATCGATCTCAGCGGTGACCTCGGATTCGATATCGACGCGGCGAAGCGGGCCCTCGACGCGGCGGGCTGGGTGCTGGGTGGCGACGGTGTTCGCGCGAAGAACGGGGAACGACTGTCGTTCGGGGTGCTGTTCAGTGCGGCCTTCGCCGGGAATCAGGCCATCCTCGAGCTCCTGCAGCAGCAGCTGCGGGCCGCGGGTGTGGAGTTGCGGCTGGAGCCGGCCGCCAGCGCCGACTACACGCTGCGGCAGAACACCAAGGATTTCGACACCATCTACTACAACGTCACCCGCGCCGACGGCGATATCCTGCGCACCAACTTCGGGCTCGACGCCCGCAACCTCAACGACCGCGGCGCGATCCCGGCACTCGACGAGGTGTTGTCCGGTCAGTTGGCGACGGTCGACGCCCCGAAGCGAGGCCGGCAGATCGGGGAGGCGCAGCGGCTGTTGCTCGCCGAGGGATTGTGGATCCCGACCATCGAGCTCTCCCAGGCCATCGGTGTCGCGAACACGGTTCAAGGCCTGACCTTCGAGGCGTCGGCACGTCTGCAGTTCTTCGACACCTGGCTGAGCGGCCGATGACCGTACCGGCCCGATATGTGCTGCTGCGGGTGCTCCAGGCCGTCGGCGTGCTGTGGGCGGCGTTCACGATCTCGTTCGCGGTGCTGTACCTGCTGCCCGCCGATCCGGTGCAGCTCGCTGTGGACGCCAGCCCGGGCACACCGGTCGACGCCGCCGCGGTGGCCGAACTACAGGCCAGGTACGGCCTGGACAAACCCCTGTGGGAGCAGTACGGGACGGCCGTGATCCACGCTGTGCGCGGTGATCTGGGGCATTCGCTGAGCACCGGTCAGACCGTCGTCGAGGCCATCGGGGAGGCATTGCCCTCCACACTCGCGCTGGCCGGTACGACGCTGCTGCTGGCCGTGGTGTTCGGATCGGCCCTGGCGCTGGCCGCCTCCTATACCCAGAGCGAACGGCTGCGCGGTCTGCTGACCGCGCTGCCGCCGGTCGGGGCGTCCATGCCCACATTCTGGGTCGGGTTGATCCTGCTGCACCTGTTCTCGTTCCAGTTGCGGCTGGTCCCCGCGTTCGGCGGTACCGGTTTCAGCGGGACGATTCTGCCCGCGGTCACCCTGTCCGTCCCGGTGGGGGCGGTGATCGCGCAGGTGCTCTACAGCAATCTGATCACCACGTGGCAGCAGCCGTTCGTCGCGGTCGCGTTCGCGAAGGGCGCGTCCCGCGCCTGGGTGCAGTGGCGGCATGTGCTGCGCGCGGCGGTCGGGCCGGCGCTCACCATCGCCGGGGTCTGGGTCGGCACGGTGCTCGCCGGATCGGTGATCGTGGAAACGGTTTTCGCGCGCGCCGGGGTCGGCCGCCTCACTCAGACGGCGGTGCTGAATCAGGACATTCCGGTGGTACAGGGCATCGTCGTTTTCAGTGCGGCGGTGTACGTGCTGGTGAATCTGCTGGTGGATCTGGCATATCCGTTGCTCGACGCGCGGGTGGTGGACGGGTTCCGTGGGAAGGAGAGGGCCCTTGCCTGAGGTTCGCGAACTCGTCACACCCCAGTGGGAGAAGGCACGGTCACCCCGCCCGGGCCGTCCAGGTGCGGGTGTGGTGATCTCCGGCGCCGTATTGGTTCTCGTCCTCGGTTGGGCGGTGGTGCCGGCGTTGTTCTCCAGCGGTGACCCGTTGACGGGCGTGCCCGGCGAGAAGTTCCAGGGACCGGGGCCACACCACTGGTTCGGCACCGACAACCTCGGTCGCGACCTCTACACCCGGGTCGTGCACGCGGCCGCGCTGTCGTTGACCGCGACCGTACTCGCCGTGGCGATCGGACTGGTGGCCGGTTCGCTGCTCGGGGTGGTGTCGGGCGTAGTGGGCGGCACCGTGGACAGCGTGGTCATGCGCTGCGTGGACGTACTGCTGTCGATTCCGGAACTGCTGGTCTCGCTCGCCCTGGTGACAGTGCTCGGATTCGGTACGGGCAATGTAGCGCTCGCGGTCGGAGTCGCGCTCATCGCGCGGTTCGCCCGGTTGATGCGCGCGGAAGTGCTACGGGTTCGGCAGGCGCCCTATGTGGAGGCCGCCCGCGCCTGCGGAGTGCGCTGGCACGGGGTGTTGTTCCGGCATGTGCTGCGCAACGCCTACGCACCGGTCGCCGCGCTGGCCGCCGTCGAGTTCGGTCTCGCGGTCCTCGCCGTGTCCTCGCTCAGCTTCCTCGGTTACGGTGCGGCCCCGCCGACACCGGAATGGGGATCGCTGATCTCGGAGGGACGTAACTATCTCGCCACCGCCTGGTGGCTGACCACTTTGCCCGGTCTGGTCATCGTCGCGGTGGTGCTCGCCGCCCAGCGCGTCGGCCGGGCTTTCGCCCAGGAAGGATCGCGGTGACACATCACGAGACCGCCCGTGTGCGGGCCGACCGGCCTCCGGTGTCCGGAGCAGACCTCGAAGCCGACCCGCTGGTGGTGACAGTACGCCGGTTCCACGGTTTCCTCCGTGCGGGCTGGCGGTTCCAGGCCGGGCTGGCCGGACGGATGCCGCAACTGTTCCTGGCCGGAGGTTCGCTGTGAGCGGGCCCGGCACCGGGGAACCGCTGCTACAGGTCGAGGGGTTGACTGTCGAATACCGGACCGGTACCACGACGACCACGGCTGTCGACGCGATATCGCTCACGATCCACGCCGGTGAGACGGTCGCTGTGGTCGGGGAATCCGGATCGGGTAAATCCAGTCTGGCCCACGCGGTGATCGGCCTGTTGAGCGGCGGGGGAGAAGTCACCGCCGGCACGGTGACCTTCGCCGGCGAACATCTCGAGCGGCTACCGGAGCGGGCCTGGCGGCGGATCCGCGGCACCCAGATCGGTTTGGTTCCACAGGATCCCGCGGTCTCGCTGAACCCGGTGCTGCGCATCGGCGACCAGGTCGCCGAGACGCTGCGGATCCACGGTCGCGGGGATCGGCGGACCGCGCGCGCCGAAGCCGTCCGGATACTCACCGAGGCCGGTATCGATCGTCCTGCTCTGCGAGCCCGTCAGTTCCCGCAGGACCTGTCGGGCGGCCAGCGCCAGCGGGTACTCATCGGCATCGCACTCGCGTGCGGGCCGCGCCTGGTGATCGCCGACGAGCCGACCAGTGCCCTCGATGTCACCGTGCAGCGGCGGATCCTCGACCATCTGGCCGGTCGCACCGCCGAATCGGGAACGGCGGTCCTGCTGATCACCCACGACCTCGGGGTCGCCGCCGATCGCGCCGATCGGATCGTGGTGATGCGGCACGGCCGGATCGTTGAATCGGGTCCCGCCGACGAGGTTTTCACCGAGCCGCGACACGAGTACACCCGCCGCCTGCTGGCCGCCGCCTCGGGAACGAGTCGGACGCGGCGCCCCGAACGTCCGCGCGCCACGACACCGCTGCTGACGGCCCACGGGCTGCACAAAACCTTCCGGGTGGCGCGGGGCACAACCCTGGCGGCTGTCACCGATGTCTCGCTGACGATCGACCGGGGCGAAACCCTGGCTGTCGTGGGCGAGTCCGGCTCCGGCAAATCCACTACTGCCCGGATCGTCGCCCGGCTGGAGAACCCCGATCGCGGCACGGTCGAATTCGACGGCACCGATATCGGCTCGCTGCGCGGCGCCCGTTTGCGGGAGTGGCGGCGACGGGTCCAGATCGTTTACCAGAACCCGTACAGCTCGCTCAACCCGAAACTGACTATCGGCGACATCGTGGCCGAGCCGTTGCGGGCCTTCGGTATCGGAGATCGCTCGACCCGAGGCGACCGGGTCGCCGAACTACTCGACCAGGTCGCGCTACCTGTCTCCGCCGCGGGACGGCGGCCCGCCGAACTCTCCGGCGGTCAACGCCAGCGCGTGGCCATCGCCCGTGCCCTGGCCCTGCGCCCGGATCTGGTGATTCTCGATGAACCGGTGTCCGCGTTGGATGTCTCGGTGCAGGCGCAGATCCTGAGCCTTCTCGACGATCTGCAATCGGAGCTGTCGCTGAGTTATCTGTTCGTCTCCCATGATCTGGCTGTGGTCCGCGGGATGAGCGACCGGGTCGCGGTCATGCGCGAGGGTCGCATCGTGGAAACCGGTCCGACCGCGGAGATCTTCGAAGCGCCCCGGCACGAGTTCACGCGGGAACTGCTACTGGCCGTACCGGGTGCCGCGCGCCACCACCGGCCGAGAGAGAGGACCGCGTGATGACGCCGGTGCCGCCACTGTTGCTCGCCGTCGAATTGTCCGGTGCGGGAGTGCGTCCCGCGTCCTGGCGGCGCGCCGACTCACGTGCCGAGGATCTGTTCACCCCCGGCTACTGGGTGGACGCGGCCAGCGCCGCGGACTGCGCCGGACTGGATATCGAGGCCCGAGCCGAGGCGGAGAACCTGTCGATCCGCGAACTGATCATCGAGGTCACCGCGCGCCAGCAGTTCGTCGACTCGCCGGCGCAGGTCGCCGCCGAGATCGACCGGTACGTACAAGAGGATGCCGCCGACGGGTTCATCCTGATGCCCCACCTCACCCCGGCCGGGCTCGACGAATTCGTCGACAAGGTGGTGCCGGAGCTGCAGGACCGCGGCAATTTCCGCACCGAATACACCGGCACGACCCTGCGCGAACATCTGGGTCTGCGCCATCCTCATCGAGCCGACGAGAAAGTGCGTGCGTCATGACGGTCCCCCTGTCAGTGCTGGATCTCTCGCCGATCAGTACCGGATCGACTGCCCGGCAGGCGATCCGTAACACCGTCGACCTGGCCCGGAACGCCGAGGCATGGGGGTATCGGCGGTTCTGGGTGGCCGAACACCATTTCGTCGCGGTCGCCTCCTCGGCACCGACCGAACTGATCGCTCTCATCGCCGGCGCCACCGAGACCATCCGGGTCGGTACGGCCGCGGTGCAGGCCGGCTACCGGACCTCGGCTTCGGTTGTCGAATCGTTCGGCACCATCGATGCCCTCCACCCCGGTCGCCTCGATCTGGGGCTCGGCCGTTCGGCGCACCGGATCGGGCAGCTCCGGTCGCCGGGCGCACCGCCGGCACCGGCACCGCCCCGTCCCACCGTGGTACGCGACGGGGTGGTCGTTCCGCCGCCCTTCGCTCCGACGCAGATCCGCGACACGACCCGGTTGGCGGCATCGCTGGAGGCGTTGCGACTACCGGGCGCCGAACCGCTCGACTACGCCCGGCAGGTCGCCGAGATCCGTGCGCTGCTCGCCGGAACATTCACGACCGCCGACGGTATCGCTCTGCACGCGGTTCCCGGGGAGGACGCCGGGGTCGAACTGTGGTTGTTCGGCAGCAGCGGTGGGGAGAGTGCCCAGCTCGCCGGTTCGCTCGGACTACCCTTCGTGGCCAACTACCACGTGTCACCGGGAACCATCCTGGAAACCGTCGAGGCATACCGCGAGGCATTCCGGCCCTCCGCGCGGTACCCGGAACCGTATCTGGTGGTCTCTGCGGATGTCGTAGTTGCCGTGGAGGAGTCGCGGGCGCGGCATCTGGCCTCCACCTATGGGCATTGGGTTTCCAGCATCCGTAGCGGCGCGGGGGCGGCGGAATACCTCGACCCGGATACCGCGCCGCCGCTGGCCGACCATGAGCGACAGTTGGTCGACGACCGGGTGAACACCCAGTTCGTCGGAACTCCCGCATCTGTCGCGGCGCGTCTGTCCGCGCTCCGCGATCTCACCGGCGCCGACGAATTGGTTGTCACCAGCGTCACCTATCGGCACGAGGATCGCCTGACTTCGCATCGACTCCTCGCCGAGGAATGGGGGACCCGGGGTTCGAGGGCCCGATGACCGGAATCCGGCGCTGGGCGGGGCAGGGCGGCGGCGCTGCCGGGTGTGCCGTACCTCTCCGGAGTGCTGCAGGGCGCACGGTGGACAACGAGACGGCGGTGCGGGCCTCATTCGAGGTCTGATATCCCGAGGACCTTGTCGTTGTCGATGTGCGCTCGGGCACGCAGGGCCGTGTCGATGAGTCGGCGAGCCGCAGTATTGCCGAGCGTCGTGGACGCGGTGATGTGGTGGGCGCCGCTCTCGACGGCAAGTATGCGCAGTTGTGTGATGACAATGCGGCCGATTCCGTGATTGCGGTACGACCGGCCGATCCAGATCCCTGCCTCGACATCGTCGCCATGAGGTTCGAGCCGAGTAGCTCCGATGACCTTCCCGTCGAGCGTGATGGTGAAGGTTCGTTCCGTGGGCCGGGTCGGATGCAATGCGCGACCACGATGGAATTCGATGAACGACCGCCTACGCAGCGGTGTCCACCCGGGTGGTCCGTCGACAGGGGTCATCACCTCCAGCGGATCGGCGTCCGCGACCGCCGCCTCCAGCAGGAGATACAGGTTGTCCTCGTTGAGCTCTTCGAGCGAAACAGACCATTGCGGTTCCTTCACGGCGTCCGAACCTCACCGGTGCGGCGCGACGAGACGGCCGATCGAGGGTCGAGACGGCAGGACCGGTGTTCGAGTGTACGAATAGTGGATGTCATCGACTGATGACCGTAACTCATCAACTGTCGATCATCTAAACTGATTTTCGTGGCAGTGAACGATCACGACCTGGTTGCCGCCCTCGGTGGGCTCTACCGTGAGGTGAACGCGTTCTACGGTGCGATAGCACGAGAATTCGGGCTCACTGCCCAGCAGATCGCCCTGCTCTGCCTGGTCCAGGACCAGCACCCGAACTTCGGCGAAATCGCCGCCGCGCTCGGCTGCGACAAAACCAATATCACCGGCATGGTGGACCGGCTGGAGCGTCGCGGTTATGTGGCGCGGCAACCGGATCCGGCCGATCGCCGGATCAGCCGGGTGGCGCCGACCGCCGAAGGGCTGGCGATCGGCGAGGATATCCGCGCGGCCATCGCCGGGAAACTCGCCGCGACCCTGCCGCATGTCGCCCGGATCGAACTCGCCGCAGCCGCAGCCGATCTGGTCTCCGCGCTGTCCGACCGTGGCGGATCGCGATAGCGGTCGCTACCCGGCCACCGGTTGCGGCGCGAATCGGCTCGCCGGTTTGGGCAACCCGAAATGGTCGCGCAGCGTGGTGCCGGAGTACTCGGTCCGGAACAGGCCACGCTGCCGCAGGATGGGCACCACGGTCTCGGTGAAGATCTCCAACCCACCGGGATAGTAGGGCGGCATCACATTGAAACCGTCGGCGGCGCCGGTCCGGAACCATTCCTCGATGGTGTCGGCCACCTGCTCGGGTGTGCCCGCGAACACCCGGTGCCCGCGCGCACCGGCCAAGCGGTGCAGCAGGCCGCGCAGGGTCGGCCGCTCCCGCGCGACGATTCCGGCGACCACCTGTCGGCGACTGGCCGAGTTGTCGGTGACATCACCGGCGTCGGCGAACAACTCGACCGGGACCGGTTCGTCGAGTTCCAGATGCCGCAGCGATTCGTGCGCAAGGGATTCCAGCTGCTGGATGCCGTACTCGGGTACCGTGAGTTCGTTGAACTCCCGTTCCAACTGCCTGGCCTCGGTCTCGGTACCGGCGATGAACGGACTGATCCCGGGCAGGATCTTCACCTGCTCCGGCTCGCGGCCGAACTCCGCCGCCCGTCGCTTGATATCGCTGTAGAACGCCTGGGCATCGCCGAGTCGCTGGTGCGCGGTGAAGATCGCCTCGGCGTACTTACCGGCGAAGGCACGGCCGTCGTTGGAGGCCCCGGCCTGTACCAGCACCGGATAGCCCTGGGGGGTGCGCGCCGAGTTGAAAGGTCCGCGCACCCGCAGGTACTCGCCCGCGAAGTCGATGGGATGGATCTTGTCCGGATCCGCGTACCGGCCACCGGCGCGATCCAGCAGGATGGCGTCGTCCTCCCAGCTGTCCCACAGTTGCGTGACCGCGTCGACGAATTCGCGTGCCCGGGCGTAGCGCTCGGTGTGGTCGGGATGCCGGTCGAGCCCGAAATTGGCGGCGGCGAGATCGGTACCGGTGGTGACGATGTTCCAGCCGGCCCGGCCGCCGGAGATATGGTCCAGCGAGGAGAACAACCGGGCCAGATTGTAGGGCTCGTAATAGGTCGTCGACGCGGTGGCGATCAGACCCAGATGTGTAGTCGCCGCCGCGATGGCGGTGAGCAGCGTGATCGGTTCGAGGCCGGGGGCCGCGTTGTAGGCGATGTTGGTCCGCAGCGCCGGTCCGTCGGCGAAGAACACCGCGTCGAAGGTCGCGGCCTCGGCGGTTCGGGCGATCTCCTGGTAGTAGCCGACATCGTAGATCCGGTCCGGGCGGCTGGCCGGATGCCGCCACGCCGCCTCGTGGTGCCCGGCCGGATAGATGAAGGCGTTGAGACTCAACTGGCGTGGTTCGGTCATCGTGAATCGTCCTCGTACTGAGTGGGGTCGGTGGAGACACCGAGCGCGGTCAGGAGTTGTTCGCGGTAGTGGGCCGCGACGGGATCGCCGTGCCGACGCGGCCGGGCATGTTCGATGGACAGATCGACCGCGATACGGCCCTGGTCCAGCACCAGCACCCGATCGGCGAGCAGTACCGCCTCGTCGACATCGTGGGTGACCAGCAGTACCGCCGGCCGGTGCCGCGCGCACAGATCCTGTAGCAATCCGTGCATCCGGATCCGGGTCAGCGCGTCCAACGCCCCGAACGGTTCGTCGGCGAGGAGCAGCGCGGGTTCCCGCACCAGCGACCGGGCCAGCGCCACCCGCTGCTGTTCGCCGCCCGACAGCTCCCGGGGCCAAGCTTTCTCCCGGCCCGCCAGACCGACCTCGGCGAGGGCGTCGCGGCCACGCTGCGCGGCCTCCGGACCGGTCAGCCCGAGTGTGACATTGTCGAGCACCTTGATCCACGGCAGCAGCCGGGAATCCTGGAACACCACCGATCGCTCCTGCGGGACCGTCAGCTCACCGTCGCCGGCGACATCGTGATCCAGTTCGCCGAGCGCACGCAACAGGGTGCTCTTCCCCGATCCGCTGCGGCCCAGCAGCGCCACGAACTCGCCCCGCGCGATATCGAGATCCACGCCACGCAACACGATCCGGTCACCGAACCCGCGGCGCAGGTCGCGGACCTTCACGGTCAGTCCGACAGTGTCTGTCGCCATGCCAGCGACCTCCTCTCCAGCGCGCGGACGGCCAGATCGCCGAAGAGACCGAGCAGGCCGTAGATCACCAGGCCGACCACGATGACGTCGATCTGGCCGTAGGTTCGGGCCTGGGTCATCAGGTAGCCGATACCGCTGGTGGCGTTGACCTGTTCCACCACCACCAGCGCCAGCCAGGAGATGGTGACGGCCAGCCGCAGACCGGTGAAGAAACCCGGCAGCGAACCTGGCAGTGCCACCCGGCGGATGAAACCCCACCGCGACAACCCGACCGTCCGCGCCAGCTCCACATAGCGGGCATCGACCCCGCGCAGCGAGGCATGTGTGTTGATGTACACCGGAACCAGCACACTGGCGGTGATGACGATCAGCTTCATCTCCTCGCCGATCCCGAACCAGACGATGAACAGCGGGATCAACGCGAGGGTCGGAATGGAACGTTTGATCTGTACCGGGCCGTCGACGAGCGCCTCACCGACCCGGCTCAGACCGGAAACGAGGGCGAGGACCACGCCGAGCGAAACACCGAGCACGAGACCGATCGCGGCCCGTTGCAGTGAGGTCAGCAGATTGGACTGCAGGGTGCCCTCGGCGATCAGGTCGCCCGCGGTCCGGGCCACATCCCACGGCGCCGGCAGCGTTTCGGCGTCGAGTACGCCCGACAGCGAACCGATCACCCAGGCGACCAGCAGCAATACCGGCCCCAGCGCGAAACCGAACGGAATCGGCCGACCGGGTCCGAGCCGGACCCGGCGACCGGCCCGGGCGGCCCGGGCCGGTGCCGTGAGCGGGGCGGAACCGGTCCGTGCGCCCGCGGAGATCTCTATGGTCGCCACTACTGTGTCTCCCGTTCGAATCGTGCGCCCGCCGCCGGGACGGTCTCGGTGACCACCTGGTCGAAGCGTGTATCGAAACCATCCGCGGCCTCGACCTTGCGCGGCAAGTGACCTGCCGCGTCGATGACATCGATGGTCGCCTGCTGTGCGTCGATCAACTTCTGATCCAGATGCGGGAAGGTGAACTCCCCGAGCGAATCGACGATCCGGCCGGCGTCCTCGGCACTGAGTTTCTGATTCTCGATGTAGTAGATCCGGGCCCACTCGTCACGATGAGTGTTGCTCCAGTGGAACGACCGGATGAATGCCCCCACCAGCGCGCGCAGTGCGGCGGATTTCGCCGGATCCTGGGTCGCCTCCCGACGGGCGTACAGGTAGCCCAGGCCGAAATAGATGCCCTCGGTCTCCGAATCGGCGATCGCGGTAGCTCCCGGAGTACGCAGGAACCGGGTCAGTCGCGGCTCGTTCAACGGCGCGATATCGACTTGACCTGTCCGGACCGCATCGTTGAAATCGGCCAGCTTCAGGTTCACGAGTTCGACATCGGACGGGCTCAGACCGGCCTTGTCCAATGCGCGCAAGACCGCGGCCTGCTGGGCGGTGCCCTCGGCGTAGGCGATCTTCTTTCCCTTCAGATCCGTCAACCGGGTCGCCGTCACACCGGGCGCGACCGCGAGCTTGATCCCCGCCGGATCGGTCTGGTACGCGGCGATGATGGGCACATCCTGACCGGCGGCCAGCGCATGGATCGGCGGCACATCACCTACGGGAGCCACGTCGGCCGCCCCCGCCCGGAAGGCCTCCAGAATCTCCGGACCGCCGATGAAGTTCGCGAACTCCACCTTGAACGGCAGTTTCTCCAGTTCACCGGAAGCGCGCAGCGCCGTCTGGAAACGCTCCTGCTGATCGGCGATCACCAAGGTGGTGCCGGGCGGAACAGCGGTGGGCAGCGGCGTATCCAGTGCCGCGCCACCGGGTTCGTCGCTGCTGGTGCACCCGGTCAGCGCCATTCCGGCAGCGGCGACAGCGAGCAGCATCGCGACCGGCCTGAGACGGAAACGCGCGGCAAGAGAAAGAGACTGGTGCATAACGGCATTGAAGCAACCCCGCGACCGGGTTGGAATGATTAATTCGACCGTGATCCGAACTGTGTTACCTACGCACCCGGCGATCGCGTCACCCAGCGGGACGGATCCGGCCTCCGTGCGGTAGCTCCCAGGCGGCGGCGAGCCGGACCCCGGTGCCCGGGTCGGTGATATCGCCGACGTAGTACCAGTCCATGCGCACCGAGTCGCGCCCGATCTCGATCACGCCGTAACCGTGCGAATCCAATTCCGCGTAGCGAATGTGCGGGTTGAGCGCTCGCACCGAATCCTCCAATGCGATCGAGCTCGTGCGCGGTGGTGTCGGCATAAGGTCCCCGATCCCGGCCGAGGTCACCGACGGGACCACGAATTCGGCTCCCACGGTGGGCCCGGCCGGGTAATCGGCTGCCTTCAGGGGGACGTCAGCAGCCCAGGAACTGTGGATATCGCCGGTCAGGAAGACGATATCGCCGACACCGCGGTCGGTCAGTGCCCGGAGCAGCCGCCCCCGGTCGGCGGGATATCCGTCCCACTGGTCGGTGTTGAGTGCGAGGCCCTCGCGAGGAATACCGAAGACCTCCGTGACCGCCGCGGTGGTGTCGGGATCCAGCGGCGGGAAGGCCAGGGGCGCGATCATCACCGAATTCCCGACCACCTGCCAGCGTGCGGAACCGGACACCAAGCCCGCGGTGAGCCATTCCATCTGGCGCGCTCCTGTGATCGTGCGCGCCGGGTCGTCTCCTTCCCCGATGCCGAGTGCGGATTGTCTGTCCCGATAACTGCGCAGGTCCAGCATGGACAGTTCGGCGAGGGTGCCGAATCGCAGGCGCCGGTAGATCTGCGTCTCACCTGCGCCGGACCGCATCCGGACCGGCATCCATTCCGAATACGCGCGCATCGAGGCGGCCCGCCGGTCCGGCCAGCTGCCCTCGGTGGCCGGGTCGTGGTTCTCCGCCCCACCGGACCAGGCGTTGTTCGCGGATTCGTGATCGTCCCAGGTGCAGATGAAAGGCAGTCGCGCGTGCAGGGCCATGAGGTCGGGATCGGTTTTGTACTGTCCGTGCCGGACCCGGTAATCGGCGAGCGAGACGATCTCGTGCGTCGGTTCATGCCCCCGGGCTGTCCCGGCGCGGACGCCGATCGATGCGGCCGCGTATTCGTAGAGATAGTCGCCCAGATGGATGACGGCGTCGAGGTCGTCGCGGGTAGCGAGGTGGCGGTAGGCAGCGAAATAGCCCGCTTCCCAGTTCGAGCAGGAGACCACGCCGAAACGCAGCCGGGCCGGGGTGGCCGAATCCGCGGGGGCGGTGCGCGTTCGTCCGATGGGGGAGATCTCACCGAGCGCCCGGAACCGGTAGTAGTAGTCGTGCGCCGAGTTCAGGCCGCGCACGTCCACCTTCACCGTGTGGTCCGATCCCACGTCCGCTGTGAGGGCCCCGGCGGCGATCACACCGGTGAATCCGGAGTCCTCGGCGATCTCCCATTGCACGGCGGCCGGGGCGCCTGCGCCCGAACCCGGGGCGGCGTCCGGCGCCACGGTGACTCGGGTCCAGAGGATCACACCGTCGGGTAGCGGGTCGCCGGAGGCGACGCCGTGCGCGAACACCGGGTTCGCCGCTGTCGCGGTGGTCGGCGGTAGGGCCGTTGCCGCGGCGGTCACCACCCCGGCGCGCAGTACCGTCCGGCGGTTCACTGCGCCCGGGACTCCGATTTTCGAAACGAAGCCGTTTCCGCTCACGTTCGCCGATCACACCCGATGCGGCCCGAATCGGCAAGTCGGGGGCGTGTCGGTCCCCGCATATCGACCTGCGCCGCGGAACTCACCGGACCAAGCGCCTCATGCCGCCTCGGTCTCCAGGAGCCGGAGTTCGAAGTTCACGCGCCGGGCCAGGTAGCCGACCGCCCACGGTGCGAACTCGCAGGCGATCCAGGCGCCGTGCCGATCGTCCAGGCCGAGCAGGTGGCAGGCGTGGCGCAGGTCATCGCGCATCCACATGACGTCTGCGTCACGCTGGTCTGTGTCGCTCATGGCTGCTCCGGGACTGAGATATGAGAAATTCGCGTCGGTCGGTTATCGCGATCGCGGCGGCGGGTGTTTCGCGGATCGGCCGATCGGCGTTTCGGCACACACCGCCGCGTCAGCGCTGAGCGCCCGGATCCTGTCGCAGGGGATGTTTCTGTTTCCGCCGGTACTGTTTGCCCGACGGGATCGGCCGGGCGGCATTCGACGAGCGTTGCGCGTGCCGCCGTCGCCAGCCCGCGAGGTCCGGGCGTTCGTCCGGGTGCAGGGGGTCCGGCATCGTCCGGTCCCGAGTTCGTGGTCGCATCAGGCAACCATCCAAGTCGTCAGTGCGCCGCGCAACCGAATTCCGTTCACCCGCCTTCGTCTGCCTGGCCAAGTAGAAAACCGATGCGGTGGTCGCCACCAGCGCGAGCGCGGCCACGAAAGCGGCAACCGCCTCGGCCGAGATCTCCCCCATGAAGTTCCCTGATGCAGATCCGGCTTCGAATATGTTGCGGCACCGAGGATATCGAGCCGAACGGAAAATCGGGCCGGATGAGCCGAACCCAGCCGGCGCCGGTTCCCTCGCCGTCTCCCCGACGGACGGCATCTGGACGCGACCTCCGGCCACAAGGCCGACTTCCGGTAGATTGCCATTCCGACCGGCGCAATGTCTGTCGTTGATCGAGACCTGGGGTTCGACGTGAGATGCCAACCATTGAGGCGCGCAGTGCGAGTCGCCGTTGCCGCTGCGATGTTCGCCGCATCTGTCACGGTGTTCGGAGCCGGGAACGGTTCAGCCGATACCAGCGATCCGATCATCGCGTCGAAGCAGTTACTTGCCGATCCGGTCGCCCCGAACGGCTCGAGAATTGTCGGCAGTAGAGTCGACGGCCGCAGTCTGACGATCCTGGTCCACTCCGCGGCGATGGATGAGAACATCACGGTCAGGGTGCAGCGTCCCAACAATGCCGCACAACCCCGGCCGGTGCTCTACCTCGTCAACGGGGCAGGCGGGGGCACCGACGCGGCGACGTGGTGGGCAAATACCGATGTCGGCGATTTCCTGGCCACCAAGGACGTCAATGTCGTGATGCCGGTCGGTGGCGCGTTCGCCTATTACACCGACTGGAAGCACGATGATCCCGTCCTCGGTCGCAACAAATGGCGCACCTTCTTCCTCGACGAGCTGCCTCCGCTGGTCGATGCAGCTCTGGGCACCAACGGGATCAATGCCATCGCCGCGAACTCGATGACCGCGACCGCGGTCCTGCAGATGGCCGAAGCCGCACCCGGTTTCTACCGCAGCGTCGCCGGCTACAGCGGGTGTGCCCAGATTGCGGACCCGATAGGGAAGCAATTCACAAAATTGGTGGTCGAGCTCTACGGTGGCGGTGATGTCCGGAATATGTACGGCGAAGACGACGATCCGGAATGGGTTGCCAATGATCCGGTCGTGAACGCCGAGGCTCTGCGCGGCACGAAATTGTTCGTTTCGTCCGGCAACGGCCTGCCGGGGCGGTGGGACACCGTCGACGGCGACTATGCCCTGCCCGGCCCCTACGGTCTGGCCAATCAGCTCGTGGTCGGCGGTGTCATCGAGGCCGCCACCGGTTGGTGCACCCGCAACCTCCAGGACCGGCTTGCTCGACTTCGCATTCCGGCCACCTTCGATTACGCGCCGTCGGGCACGCACTCCTGGGGCTACTGGCGCGATGCGTTCTACAAGTCTTGGCCGATCCTCGCCGAGGGGCTCGGGATACCCGAATAGTCCCGGTGAGCAGTCATCGGTGGTTCCGGGCGGAGATCGTATCGGCGACGCCGTCGAGCAGGCAGTGCAATCCGAATTCGAAGATGCTGTGGGGCTGAGAAGCTTCGAAGGCGTCGGCCCCGAAGCGTGCGACCATCGGGAGCGCGCCTGAGGCGAGCGTTTCCCGGACCTCGCCGCTGCGGGCGCCGAGCCATTCCTCCCGGGTGTTGTTCGCGAACTGTTCGTGGGCGAGTGGGTACGCCGCGCTCTGTGTGTGGGTGGAGATCATGATCGCGATCCGCACCATGGTCGGGAAATCGAGGCCCAGATCGTCGACCGCGCGAATTCGCCAGTCGGTATACGCCATCAGCCGCGGTGAGGCGGGGGGTCGGGTGGTCAGCGCGAAAAGTTTTGGTATCCACGGATGTTCGCGGTATATCTCCCACTCTTGCCGGGCGGAGAGTTCCAGTCTCGCCCGCCAGCCCGGCGGGCCGGGCTCCGGTAGCGGGTGATCGCCGAAGATCGTGTCGATCATGAGCCGCCCGAGTTCTTCCTTGCCGGAAACGTAGCGGTAGAGCGACATCACGCCGACGTCGAGTTCGGCGGCCGTGCGGCGCATGGACGGCCCAGCACCACCTTCCCGGTCGACCAATCCGATCGCGGCCCGGACCACGCGATCGATCGAGAGCGCGGTGCTCTGAGTCGTGGCGGCTCCTTGTTGTTTCGCCGCGACACGTTCCCGGTACGCCCGGGCGCGGCAGGCGCGGGAACAGTATCGGGCGGGTCTGCCGCGCCCCGCGGGCGGTAGTTCGCGGCCGCAGATCTGGCAAGTCTGCATCCGGTCCTCTTTTCGTCACGAATATCCGGGCGGTGACGAAAGTCTACCTCGTGGGCGTAGTTGTGTCGAAAATAGTCACTCTGCCTGTATATGTGCAGATCAAGACGATATAATCAGGCGATCTCGCGAAGATTCCCAATGCACCGTACGATGTATTTATGACTCGTACGGTGTACTCAGGAGACGTTTCGGAGGCGATGCCCGCGCGCTACAGCGTGGAGTTGCGTCAAGTGGTGAAGGTGTACGGGGAGGGGCCTACCGCGGCCAGGGTCCTCGACGGTGTGAGCTTCGGTTTCCCACGCCGGACCTTCACGGCCGTCATGGGGCCGTCCGGCTCGGGAAAGAGCACCTTGCTGCAATGCGCGGCGGGGCTGGACCGGCCGAGCTCGGGATCGGTCTCGATCGAGGGAGTCGAGCTGACGGCGCTGGACGAGGCCGCATTGACACGCCTGCGTCGCGACCGGCTCGGTTTCATCTTCCAGTCCTACAATCTGGTTTCGACCTTGACCGTGGCGCAAAACGTCACGCTTCCCATGGAATTCGCCTCCCGGCCGATCCCCGCCGATGCCGTGCGCGACATGCTGGCCCGGCTCGGTCTCGAGCAGTATGCGCAGGCGCGGCCCGCGGCGCTGTCGGGTGGTCAGCAGCAGCGGGTGGCGATCGCCCGCGCGCTGCTCGGTACACCCGCCGTGATCTTCGCCGACGAGCCGACCGGCGCCCTGGACAGCCGCGCCGCCGCGGACGTGCTCGGCCTGTTACGGGACGCGGTCGACCGTGCGGGACGCACGATCGTGATGGTCACCCACGACCCGGTCGCCGCGGCGGTGGCCGATGCTGTGGTGTTCTTCGCGGACGGGCGGGTCGTGGAGGTGCTGCCGCAGCCCACCGCGGACGCGGTGGCGGCCCGGATGGCGCGGCTGGCCGGCGGCTTCTCCCAGCGGGCCGGGGTCCGATGACGATGTGGCGTTTCGCCCTGAGTACGGTACGGGCCCGCGCCGCTGCGTATATCGCCTCCGCGTGTGTGATCAGTGCTGGAACGGCATTGCTGACCGCGTTCGCCGCGCTGGTCGAGACCGGTATCGCCGTGCCGGACGGCGGCGGAGATTCACTCGGCATTCTGGCGGCGATCATGGGTGGCTGGACCGTCGTCGTCGTGGTGTTCGGAATTGCCTCCACGATCACTCTCGTTGTCCAGCAGCGCAATCGGGAACTGGCACTGATCCGATTGATCGGCGCGGTGCCGGAGCAGGTGCGCACGATGGTGCTGGTGGAGACGAGCGCGGTCGCGTTGCCCGCGGTGGTACTCGGCCTCGTCCCGGGTATCGGGCTCGGTGCCTTCCTGCTCGATCGGATGGTCGCGGTCGGCGTGGTCGACGAGCCGGTCCGGCTTGCCGTGAGCGCGGCGACCGTGGCTGCGGGTGCGCTCATCTCCTTACTGTCGGCGATGGTGGCGGCGGTGTTCGCGGGCCGGCGCGCGGGTATGGTGGCGCCGGTACTCGCGCTGGCCGACGCGTCGGGTGCGGCGACCGGCGGTGTCTCTCGGGCGAAATCATTCGCCGGCGTGGCGTTTCTGTTGATCGGCATCGGCTCCGGGGCAGGCACGCTGTTCGCGTCCGACGGACCGCTACTCGCCGCGGTAGCCGGCCCCGCGTGTATCGCTGTCGCGATCGGCGCGGCGCTGTTGAGTCCACTGATCGTCGGGTCGCTCGGTCGAATCGCGAATCTTGTGCCGAGCAGCGTCGGCCGCCTTGCCGTGCGTAATCTGTGTGCTCGTGCCTCGGACGCGACTACGGTCGTCGGTGCGCTGACCCTGCTCGTGGGCGTCGCCACCGGCACCCTGTACATGCAGAGCACCGAGGACAGCATCGCAGGTCGGGTGCCGGACGCCATCGGACCGCAGTTCGCGGCCGCGAACTATCTGGTCGTAGCGATGATCATCGCGTTCAGCTCGATCGCCGTCAGCAATTCGTTGATCGCCGCCACCTGGCAGCGCCGCCGGGAGTTCGGCCTGCTCCAGTCGACTTCGGCGTCGCGGCCTCAGGTGCTGGGCATGGTGGCGATCGAAAACGCAGTCGCGGCGGCCATCGCGATGGTGCTCGGCACGATCGCGGCGGCGGCCACCATCGTCCCCTACAGCATCGTCAAGACCGGATCGCCGATACCGGGCGGCCCGTGGTGGATGTACCCCGCGATCGTCGCGGCCGGTTTCGCGGTCGCGCTTACCGCCACCTCGGTGACCGGTGTCCGTGCCACCCGCATGCGACCGGTCCTCGCCCTGACAACACCGTGAGCCCACACGGGAAGACCGGGACACCGCACGATATCGAAAGCAGGTAGCCATGACCGAGAATTGGGAATTCGACCTCGTCCTCTTCGGCGCAACAGGTTTCGTCGGCACGATCACCGCGCAGTACTTGGTGGACGCCGCGCCTGTTACCGCACGTATCGCACTGGCCGGACGTTCAGCGGAGAAACTACGCGCACTTCGCACCGGCCTGGGCCCCGCCGCCGCGAACTGGCAATTGGTAGTGGCCGACGCCGCAGATCGGAGTGCACTGGAGGCCCTCGCCGCCCGTACTGCTGTCGTGATCACCACCGTCGGGCCCTATCAGCGCTACGGCCTACCGCTGGTGGCGGCCTGCGCGCAGAGCGGGACTCATTACGCCGACCTCACCGGAGAATCGATCTTCACCAGAGAGGCGATCGACCGCTACCATGATCGGGCAGTCGCCACGGGCGCGAAGATCGTGAATTCCTGTGGTTTCGACTCGATTCCCTCGGACCTGAGCGTCCACCAGCTCTATCGGGCGGTTGCCGCGGATCACGCCGGCGAACTCGCGGATACGACCCTCGTCGCAACCGTCCACGGCGGTGTCAGCGGCGGCACCATCGATTCGGCCCGGGCCATGTGGGAGGCCATCGCCGCGGACCCGTCGAAAAAGGCGGTGATATCGGATCCGTATTCGCTGAGCCCGGACACAGCGCGGGATCCGCGTGTCGGTCGCCAGTCCGATCACGCGCTTCAGCGTGCGGCCGGTATCGCCCCCGGCCTGAAAGGCTGGGTCGGCACTTTCGTCATGGCGCCGCACAATACGAAGATCGTCCGCCGCAGCAACGGTCTGCTCGGTTGGGTCTACGGCAAGAACTTCCGCTACCGGGAGGTCATGGACGCGGGAACCTCCGCCGCGGCGCCGCTGATCGCCGCCGCGGCGGCGGGCGGTGTGATCGCCGGGATGCGCGCGGTCGCGGTGTTGTCCAAATCCTCGCCGGGGCGCGAACTGCTCGATCGAGTTCTGCCCGAACCGGGCACCGGACCGGATGAAAAGGCACGCGCCGCAGGATGGTTCCGCATGACCACGCACGCCCACACCTCCTCGGGCGCGCGATACGTGGCGACTTTCGCCGGGCAGGGCGACCCCGGTTATCAGGCGACCGCGGTGATGCTTGCCGAGAGCGGACTGTGCCTGGCGTTCGACCGCGCCCACCTGCCCGGCACAGTCGGGATAGTCACCCCCGCGACAGCCATGGGCGACGCCCTCACCGCACGGCTGCGCGGTGCGGGCATGACCATTGAGGTCGCCGGACACTCCGCACCTGAGGCGGTGCGGACGAGGGTGCGACGATGATCTACCCGGCCGGCCATGCCGGAACAGATCGGCTCACAACAGATATCCTCCGACGGTGACCTTCGCGCGTCCCGACGGTGCGGATCAGTCCGAACTTGTGGTCCGATGCTCGGAGGATCCCTGCGTGCGGGCTCGATTCAGCGATCGACGTTTCGCCGGCGTCGGCGAGATCTATGCCGGTTACTACGAGATATATGTGGCAGTGGAGCTGGTCGCCGACGGCTTGCGGGCACGGTTCGACGGCGTCCTGTTCTCGCCCTGGGAGCGTGACGACCTGGTCGACTTCCTCGACGAACTCGTCGCCGACTTTCGCGGCTGGACCGGTCGACGAACCTGGAAAACCAATAACCTGACCCTCGAGGCCGGGTTCAGCTCCGGCGGACATATCCAGCTGGACTGGACCCTCCTTCCCGAGCTGCTCTCCCCGTCGTGGCGGGTCACGGTGACTACGTGGATCGAAGCAGGCGAACAGATGTCGGCTCTGGCCACTGACGCCCGGGTCTTTCTGACTCCGCCGCAACCGGCCCGACGGTAAGCCCTGACGCCGCGTGCGGGGCAAGGCTCTCAATCGCCCCGCTCGTAGAGTGCGCGAACGGTGTCGATCGTATCGGCCTCGGCGGGGGATTTGTCGTCGCGGTAGCGGACGACGCGGGCGAACCGGAGCGCCAGGCCGCCCGGGTAGCGGGTCGAACCCTGCACCCCGTCGAAGGCGATCTCGACGACCTGTTCCGGCCGCAGTCGTACGACATGCCCCTCGGTCGAGCCATCGGCGAGTTCGGTGAAGCGTCCGGTCTGCCAGTCCAGCATGGCGTCGGTCATCCCTTTGAACGTCTTGCCCAGCATGACGAATCCGCCGGCGGCCGGATCGCGAGCGCCCAGGTGGATGTTGGACAGGGTCCCGGTGCGCCGGCCGGAACCCCATTCGACGGCGAGAACGACCAGGTCCAAGGTGTGTACGGGTTTGACCTTGAGCCAGCCGGCGCCGCGGCGACCGGCGTCGTACGGTGCCGAGGGCGATTTCGCCATCACACCTTCGTGTCCGGCGGCCAGTGTGCGGTCCAGGAACTGTTGTGCCGCAGTGGTGTCGGCGGTCACCAGTCGGTCGACCCGCTGGGCGCCGGGGACGAGCCCGTCGAGTGCGGCGAGCCGGTCCCGGGTGGGCAGGTCCAGGAGGTCTCTGCCGTCCAGATGAAGCAGGTCGAAGAAGAACACCGACAGCGGTTCGAGATCGCCGGGATGTTTGCGGCCGAACCGGGCGGCGGTGACTTGGAAACGGTGCGGGCGTCCGTCGGGTCGCAGCGCGATGGCCTCGGCGTCTGCGATCAGATCGGTAGCGGGTAGGGCGAGGGTGGCCGCGACGACCTCGGGGAGTCGGCCGGTGACATCGTCGAGACTGCGGGTATAGACCGATACCGCCGGCCCCGCGCGGTGGATCTGCACCCGCGCGCCGTCCAGTTTGGCTTCGAGCACGGCCGCGCCGCCGAGTCGTTGGAGCGCCTCGGCAATCCCGGGTGCGGTCTGCGCGAGCATCGGCCCGACCGGCTGCCCCGGGCGCAGCCGGAATTCCGCCAGTGCCGGTCGGCCTTCGGTGAGAGCGACGGCCGCGACGGTGGGCAGGGCGCCGGCCAGCATCGCCGCCCGCCGCACCTCGGCGGCGGGTATACCGCCGGCTTCGGCGACCGCGTCGGACATCACTCCCGCCAGCGCGCCCTGACGCAACTCACCGCTGAGCAGGCGGCGCAGAAATATCTGCTCGATATCGGCCGCTGTCGCGAACAGATCGCGCACCAGTTCGGCGCGCGGATCGGGCCCCTTTCCCGGCGACCGCCCCGATTCGAGTGAACCGCGCGTCGACATCGGCGACCGTGAGCGTCGGCGTCGCAGCAGGCCGCGGCAGCGACCGCAGCGCCGCCCAGCCCACGCCGATCTGGCGTTGCGGCAGTTCACCGGAAAGCCAGGACGTTGTCACCGCGACCAGTCGGGCGTCGCCGTGTGCTGCGATGCGGCTCAGCAGCTCGGCGAGGCGATGGGTCTTGGCCAGCCGTGCCGACGCCGATGCGATATCGGCGGATGCGGCGGCGACCTCGGCGAACAGCACGTCAACAGCCTGGCATGCCCTCCGGCTTCGGGCAATCAGGTACCGCTCACCTGTCGGTTTCCGGTCGCCGTTCCCGGCAAGTCTCGGCTGTCCGTGCGGTCGGGTTCTGAGGGGTGGATCGGACCGGAGATCTGTCCGAGCCGCATTCCGCTGCCGACGCGGCGCAGCGCGATGACTTCCGCGAGGATGGAGATGGCGGTCTCCTCCGGTGTCGCGGCGCCCAGATCGAGACCGATCGGGGAAGACAGGCGACTCAGCTCGGATTCGGTCACCCCGGCGTCGCGGAGGCGTTCGATTCGGTCGGTGTGTGTCCGTCGGCTACCCATGGCGCCGACGTAACCCGCGTCGGACCGGAGGGCGATCTCGAGTGCCGGAACATCGAAGCGCGGATCGTGAGTAAGAACGCAGATGGCGGTGGACGGAGTGATCGCCGCGTTCTTCAAGTAGTCCTGGGGCCACATGACGACCACATCGTCGGCTTCCGGGAAGCGTTCGGGTGTCGCGAAGACCGGCCGGGCGTCGCAGAGTGTCACCGAGTATCCCAGGAGCTTCGCTGTTCGGACGAGCGCGTGGGCGAAATCGACCGCACCGAACACCAACATGCTCGGCGGCCGAGCGATCGACGAGATCAGCACCGACAGCGTGTCTCCGGCGCAGTCCCCGGTCCCGCCCAGCTGCACGGTCGTCACTGTCCCGGTTTCGAGGTGCCGGGTGACTCGGGCGGAGACAGCCGCATCCAGGAGAGGGTCGCCGCAGGTGCCCGCCCACGAGGCGCCCGTCACGACAATCGACCTGCCCAGGTGGGCGCCTTCGGAGACGACCGTTGCCGTGCCGACCGGCCGGCCCGCCGCGACGCTGTCGGCAATCAGCTCGAGGCCGGGGAGATCCTCGGTGCTCGCGCGCTGGACGAGGACTTCCATCGAGCCACCACACATCAGTGCGACGGATCCGGCGCCGGCGTCGTCTGCCGAGTACCGGCGGACGGTCGCGTTTCCGGTGTCCATCACCTCGGTGGCGATATGGAAGACATCGCTCTCGATACAGCCTCCCGAGATACTGCCGACGACGGTCCCGCCCCGCGCGATGGCCATGAGAGTGCCGACTGGCCGGGGAATCGAGCCCGTCGATCGGATGATCGTGACCAGGGCACAGTCGATTCCGGCTGCCTGCCATCGGGCCACTGTTTTCAGCACCTCGTGCATCCGGACTACCCTCTGCCTAGTCTTGCCGGTCCGGGTCCCGGCCGCACTGCCGCGAACGGTACGTGGTTCGTGGCCGTTGGCCGTTGTTCGGGTCGACTCCGCGACCTTGCCGCTCCGGCGAGACGATCACCGGAGTCCCGCGCTGGTGGGATGATAGAAAAGATCGTACAGTACCTTTGCGCAAAGGTAAGCAAGGTCGGCGACGAGAGATGGGTTGTGGCAGAGGCAGTGACGGAAAACTCGGACGGTGTCGGCGAGATCATCCGGCAATGGGCCCAGTCGCGGCCCGAGCTGGATGTCTCCGCGTTGGAGATCTTCGGACGGATGCACCGCAGCTTCCTGCTCTATCGCTCCCGGATCAATGGTGTGTTCGAGCAGTTCGGCACCAATGAGGCGGGATTCGATGTGCTCGCGTGCCTGCGTCGCGCGGAACCGGAGTTCCGGCGCACGGCGGGTGAGCTGGCGAAGCAGACGCTCGTCACGACGGGCGGCCTGACCTTGCGGGTCAACCGGCTGGAGGAGGCCGGGCTGGTCCTGCGGGAACGCGACGAGGAGGACGCCCGGGTGGTCTATGTGACGCTGTCCGATGCGGGGCGCGACCTCGTGGACCGTGTCGCCGACGCGCACTTCGCCGAACTCGCGCGGATGCTGGTGGGGCTGGACCCCGAGCAGAAGGCTCGACTGGCGGGATTGCTCACGGTGCTCGAGGGGTCGCTGCGGATGGCCGCGCTCCCGGCGGAGGAGGGGGTCGCGGTCGATCGCACCGCCTGACTGCCGGTTCCGATACGCTCCCGGATCTCACGATCTGGGAGCGTTCGTCGTTTTCGGGGTGGCTTCGCGAAACGTCTTCAGTGCATTCCGTGAGGGAGGCCACAGGCGCAATCTTGGGTGTGACCTGCATCTCTCCATTCGGGGCCGCAGATTCCGGTGGGGTTAACCGGCTGTTAATCATCGAATTCGCGCGCATCGACCGTTGACCTCTTAGCGGTAAGGAAGTAGAAATCTCTTGCAGCCAAGATGTTCGGCAACCGCGGTGAACCCCAGCCCGGTCGCCACCATCGTCCCGACAGGAGACGTTCATGACGACAATCCGCCTCGCGGCAGCAGCTCTGCTGGCCGGTTCCGCATTGGTTCTGAGCTCGTGTAGCAGTTCGGGCGAGCGCACCGCCGCGGCGACCGACGGCACACTCGAGCAGACCGAGGTCTCGGTGGGCGTTCTTCCGCTGGCCGACTACGCGGCGGTGTACTGGGCGGACGAGAAAGGCTTCTTCGAGAAGGAGGGGCTGACCGTGACGCTCGAGCCGATCCAGGGTGGGCCCATCGGTATCCAGAAGGTCGCCTCGGGTGAACTCGACTTCAGCATCGCCAACTCGATATCCGCGGCGATCGCGCAGTCCCGCAAGACACCGATCACGACCGTCGCGCATACGGCGTCGCTCGGTGACGGCAGCGGAATTCTCTATGTCGAACCGGATTCGCCGATCAAAACCCTCGCCGATATCGACGGCAAGACCGTCGGTGTGAACACCACCAACAACATCGGCGATGTCACCATCGCCAACCTCGCGGCCGACCAGGGCGCCGATATCGAGCCGCGGTACGTGGAGGTGCCGTTCCCCGAGATGCTGCCCGGGGTGCAGGCCGGATCGATCGACGTCGGGTACGCCCCAGAGCCGTTCTCCTCGGCCGCGCGCGGCGCCGGTATGCGGGAGATCGCGGATCTCACGACGGGACCCAACAACGCACTGCCGGCGTCGATCTTCGTCGCGGGTGACGATTTCGTGGACGCGAACCCGGACACCACCGCGGCGTTCGCCCGCGCGATCTACGCCGCGGGAGCCGATATCTCCGCCCATGAAGCCGACTTCCGCAACTGGCTGCCCGGTGTCGCGAAGGTTCCCGCGGAGGTGGCCAAGTCGATGTCGCTGCCGATCTTCGTGTCGAGTATGGATCCGGCGAAGATGCAGTCCGTCGCCGATATGCTCAGCGCGCAGGGGCGGGTCCCCGAGGGCTTCGACGTCACCTCGCATGTCATCACGCTCGAGGACTGATATGACTCTCCTCAGTGAGCCGCTCGGCCGGAATCAGCGGATCGCCTACGGAATCGTGGGCGTGCTCGGGACGGCTGCGCTGACCGAACTGGTCATCCGAACCGGATTGATCTCCACGCCCGGTCTGCCCGTTCCGAGCCGGGTTCTGGCGGAGACCGGTGCACTGTTCGGCGATCAGGCCTTCTGGCAGGAGGTCGGGTTCACTCTCCGCGAATGGATGCTCGGCCTGCTGATCGCGACCGTCGCCGGGATGGTGCTCGGTGGCCTGATGGGCGCCTTCGCGAAGGTGTTCCTCGCCTTCGAACTCCCGGTCGAGATCTTCCGGGTGCTGCCGTCGGTCGCACTGGGTCCGGTCCTGGTGTTGCTGCTGGGGTCGGGGATGCTGCCGCTCTCGATCACGGTGGCTCTCGCGTGTATGTGGCCGATCCTGCTGAACACTCTGTACGGCGTCCGTGCCACCGACGCCACTGCTGTGCAGACGGCCCGGACCTTCGGTCTCTCGGGGATCGCGATCCTGCGTCGGATCAAGATTCCCAGCGCACTTCCGTTCGCGTTCACCGGGATCCGGATCGCCGCGTCGATCGGACTCATCGTCGCCGTCAGCGCGGAACTGCTGATCGGCAACGGTCAGGGAATCGGTGGTTACATCCTGCTCAACAGCGCGAACGCGACCAATCTCGACACCGTGTACGCCGCGACGCTGGTAGCCGGGGTTCTCGGCCTGGCGGTGAGCACTGCCTTCACCGCCCTCGACAACAAGGTGTTCGCATGGAAGAAGGGGCTGGCCCAGTGATGGTCGCATCGACCGACGAGACCGGGCTCGCCGCGTCGACGGTTCGGCCGGGGGCGACGACTCCCGCCGCCACCTCGGCCGCGCGCAAACGCGCATCCCTGCCGCCGTTGCTGGGCAACGCCGGCATCCGGCTGCTGGTTCCGATGCTGATCCTCGCCGCGTGGTGGGGGCTGTCGCAGTCGGAGGTCGGTTCGCTGATCGTCGCTCCGCCGTTCGAGGCTTTCGAGCGGGTCTTCACCGACTTCCTCAGCACCGACCCCGGCCGTCTGTTCCTCGGCGACGCGACCTTCGACCACTTCCTCCCCAGCGTCTATCGTGCGATGGCGGGACTGCTGCTGGCCGTTGTCATCGGTGTCGCGCTGGGTGTCGCGCTGGGCGTCGTTCCCGTGCTCACGGCGCTGTTCCAGCCGCTCATCCACCTCGGCCGGTCGCTGCCCAGCCCGGCTCTGCTGGGGGTGTTCTTCTTCCTGTTCGGAACGGGGGACAGCCCGAAGATCTTCCTCATCGCGTTCTCTGTGGTCTGGCCGATTCTGTTCAACACGATCGACGGTGTCCAGAGCGTGGGGATCGGCCGGATGCAGGCGGCCGCGGTGTTCAAGATCTCGCGCTGGAACGTGCTGACCCACATCATCCTTCCCGGAGCCGGACCGAAGATATTCGCCGGCGTGCGGACCGCGATGTCGCTGTCGCTCATCATCATGATCATCTCCGAACTGCAGAAGGCCGAGAACGGTCTCGGGTATCTCCTGATCCGGACCCAGCGCGACTTCGACTACACCGGATTCTGGTCCGTCCTGATCGTGCTGGCCGCACTCGGCGTCGCACTCAACTTCATCTTCGTGTTCGTCGAACGGCGGGCGTTGGCCTGGCACCGAGGAGTGACTCAGCAAAATGACTAGTACAGATGTGACGACCACGTCCGCGGAGCTCGTCCTCACCGGCATCTCGAAGTCCTACGGAACCACTCTCGCGGTCCGTGATATCAGCGCCGTCGCCCGTACCGGAAAGGTCAGCGTTATCGTCGGGCCCTCCGGATGCGGCAAGTCGACCCTCCTGCGGATCATCAGCGGACTCGACGTGCCGACGACCGGTGCGGTCACCTTCGACGGGCGGCAGGTGTCCGGCGTACCCGCCGGGTTGGCCATGGTGTTCCAGGACTACGCGCGCTCGCTGTTCCCCTGGATGCGGGTGGACAAGAACATCGCCTTCCCGCTCGGGCATCTGCCGCGGCCGGAGCGCGCCGCCCGGGTACAGGAGGCCATCGACGCGGTCGGTCTGTCGGGCAAGGAGACGCTCTACCCCTGGCAGATGTCGGGCGGTATGCAGCAGCGCGTCGCCATTGCCCGAGCGCTGGCCAGCCATCCGAAGCTGCTGCTCATGGACGAGCCGTACGCGTCGGTCGATGCCCAGACCCGCGCCGAACTCGAGGATCTGCTCTTGACGATCCAGGCGAGACTCGGGATCACCGTCCTGGTCGTCACCCACGATATCGACGAGAGCGTCTATCTCGCCGATCACATCATCGTGTTGTCGAAGCCGCCGAGCATCGTGGCCGAGACGATCGAGGTCGACCTGCCGCGGCCCCGCGATCACATCACCACCAAAACCGATCCGAGATTCGTCGAGATCCGATCGCAGGTGACGAGGCTGCTGCGTGGTGAGGGCGCGGCAGCCGACGACCCGGGCGACTCGGTGGCGAGCAAGGCGCACTGATGCGGGCCACGGTCGACGGATCCGGAATCGTCGCACAGAGCCAATCGGCTCTCGCGCCGTTCCGGTTGTACCGCCCCGAGTCGGTCGCCGAGGTGAAGGCCGTGCTCGCAGCGGACCCGGAGGCGGTGATCGGTGCCGGGTGCAGCGATCTCGTGGCCAGGATCCGTGAGGGCTGCGCGCCTCGGGCGCTGGTGTCGCTGCGGACAGTGGCGGGCCTGGCGGCGATCACACACGATGCCGGTGTACTGCGCCTGGGTTCGATGGTCACCCATCACGAGGGCGCGACCAGTCCGATCGTCGCCGCGGCGATCCCCGGGCTGGCGGCGGCGTGGTCGCGGATCGCCACTGTCCGGATCCGGTACACCGGCACAGTCGGCGGGAATCTGATGGCACGACGCTATCGCTACGAGATGCCGTTGCTACTGGGTGCCCTCGATGCCCGGTTGTCGATCTCGGACGGCCGCACTCTGGGCACCGGCGAACTGTGGACCGACGACACCACCGCGCTGCTCACCGATATCGCCGTGTCCACCGCGGATCTGGTGTGGTTCGGGTACGAGCGTTCGATGCGCCCGACCACGACGGTCGCCGTCGCGATCCGCCGGGGTGAAGACGCCACCCTGTCCGTCCATGCCACCGCGGGGTCGGAATACCGCCGGGGCATCTCGATGCGCGCCGATACGCAGGTGGGAACGGCAGCCGATATCGACCCGGCCCGGACCGCGTCGGTGCTCGCCGCGCAACTCCCGGCCGATATCGCCGACTACACCGGGTCCGCCGAGTACCGCAGACACCTGGTCGGGGTGCTCGCCCGCAGGCTGCTCTGCGCGGCGGCCGTTGCCACCCACCATCGTGAGGACGAACCGCATGAGTGATCCTGATACCGAGACGAGCGTGGCCGGCGCACCAGCGCCTCGGGGTGCGCTCGACATATCGATAGAGTTCAGTCTGAACGGCGAAAAGCAGAACTGCAGAATCGATTCCAATGCGGTCCTGCTCGATGTCCTCCGCGAGAATCTCGGCTGCCGGGGCGTGCGGGGTTCGTGTGAGCGCGGCGTATGCGGTGCCTGCACGGTACTCGTCGACGATGTTCCGGTCGCGTCCTGTTCGACATTCGCGTTCGCGGTCGACGGCGCGTCGGTGGAGACCGTGGAGGGGCTGGCGGCCGCGGACGGAACTCTCTCGCCGCAGCAGCGGGCTTTCGCGGAATGTGGTGGCTACCAGTGCGGTTTCTGCACTTCCGGCATGCTGATGCTGACCACCGGTCTGTTGCGCCGCGAACCCCGGCCCGACCGCGGCACGATCCGCGACTGGATCAGTTCGAACACCTGCCGCTGCACCGGGTACGAGATGATCATGGAATCCGTCGAACGCGCAGCGGAACTCACCGCCGCGCAGGACGGGGATCGGGTATGACGACCGTATCGGATCGGTCGATCACCCGAAGTCCGCGGACCGAGGCCCGCAACGACGTTGTCGACGACCGGGTAGCGAACGGCGGATACCGGATCCAGGAGCTGCCGACGGCTCCTCCGCAACACCGGCTGGTCGGACGGGACGGACCGCGTGCGGACGCGACAGCCAAGGTCACCGGAAAAGCTGTGTACGGTGCCGATATCGTGCGGCCGGGCATGCTGCACGCGAAAGTACTACGCAGCCCGCACGCGCACGCCCGCATCGTCTCCATCGACATCTCGGCCGCGCGGGCGCTCACGGGTGTCACCGCGATCGTCACTCAGGACGAGATCGCCGGGCTGCAGTGCTACGGGACGATGGTCAAGGATCAGCCGGTGGTCGCGACCGGCGTCGTCAGATATGTCGGTGACGTGGTGGCCGGGGTCGCCGCCGTCGACGAGCGCACCGCGCTCGCGGCACTGGACCTGATCAGGGTCGAGTACGAGGTACTGCCGGCGGTGTTCACCGTCGACGAGGCGCTCGCGGATTCCGCGCCGGTCATCCATCCGGACGAGCCGTTCGGTGTGATCCCGAAGTACGGGCAGGGTGCGTCGGCGTCGCTGCGCAGTGAACCGAACGTGAGCTACGAGTTCCGGTACAGCACCGGCTCGTCCGACGTCTGGGACACCTGCGACCACGTCTTCGAGGACGCCTTCCACTTCTCGCGGATGAACCATATGCATCTCGAACCGTTCGTGACCGTCGCCGAGGCGAGCGCCGACGAGATCGAGGTGTGGACCTCGACGCAGGCGCCGTTCAACCTCCGCAAGGAGCTCTCCCGCGTTTTCGGGCTGCCGGAGAACCGGATCCGCGTCCATGTGCCGTTGATCGGTGGCGGTTTCGGCGCGAAGAACGGGCCCAAGGCCGATCCGGTCGCGATCCGGCTCTCGCAGCTCAGCGGCGGGCGGGCGGTCAGATTCTGTATGACCACCGAGGAGGTGTTCCTCACGGTGTCCCAACATGCGGCGACACTTATCGTGAAATCGGGTGTGCGGGCGGACGGAACGTTCATCGCGCGGCGATCGACGGTGCTGCTCAACGGCGGTGCCTACGCCGAGCACAGTCCGGCCGTCGCGGAGAAGGCCGGCTACCGGATGCCCGGCGCATATCGTTGGCAGCATATCGATTCGGTGTGCAAGGTCGTCACCACCAACACCGTCCCGGCCGGAGCCTTCCGCGGATTCGGCGGCACTCAGGCGACGTGGGCCAGTGAGCGGCAGGTCGACTTGATCGCGGATCGCCTCGGACTCGATCCGTACGAACTGCGGGTACGCAACCTCAAGGCGCTCGGCGAGGAATTCGTTCCGGGCGAATCCGGCATCGACTCCGATCTGGTGGCGGGGATGCGAGTGGTGGCCGACGCGATCGGCTACCACCAGCGCGCCAGGACCGGGAACCGGGGGATGGGCGTTTCGGTCGGTGTCAAGGACGGCGGCGGAATCAACAAGCCGGCGATGGCACGGGTCAAGGTCACCACCCGGGGTGACGTTCTGCTCAACTGCGCGCTCACCGAGATGGGGCAGGGCGGGCACTCGGCGATGGCGCAACTGGTCGCCGAGGTGCTGCGCTGCGATCCCGCCCGGGTGGCCTACGCGCGTATCGACACCGACAACACGCCGTTCGACCAGGGCACCAACGCGTCCTCTGGAGTGGCGGTGATGGGGCAGGCGGTGCGGACGGCGGCCGAGAATCTCCGGGATCAGGTACTCGACTGGGCCGGTGCGCAACTCGCCGTCGAACCCGCCGGGCTCGCACTCGTGGACTGGCATGTGCACACACCCGACGGGGCGGTACACGACCTTTTCCCGATGATCATGGAAGTCTTCGGGAACACCGGATTCGAATTCTCCGCCGACGGTTTCTACAAGGCGCGTAACGATCGCCGTGCTCCACTCGAGGCGCCGTGCGTGTTCTGGGAGATCGGCTGGGCGGCCGCGGAAGTCGAGGTCGACCCCGAAACCGGCCGGATCACCGTGCTGCAGCTGGCAGTCAGCGGTGATGCCGGCAAGGTGATCAACAAGATCGCGTGTCGCGGCCAGGACGAAGGGGCCGCGGTGTTCGGTCTGGGGCAGGCATTGTTCGAGGAACTCCGATACGGTCCGGACGGCGAACTGCTCAACGCCGAGGCGCTGCTGTACCGGGTGCCGCTCGCCGAGGATGTCCCCGAACGGTTCGTCTCGATCACCCAGGAGCAGGGTCACGGTGCGGGCCCGTTCGGCAGCAAGGGCATGGGGGAGGGTGGGATGCTACCCGTCGCCAGTGCGATCGCTCAGGCTGTCGCTGATGCGGTGGGTGCGCAGATCACCGAACTTCCGCTCTCACCGCAACGGGTCTACGAGGCGATCGCGGCGCGTGAAGCCGGGGTGTCGCGATGATGCGATACCTCCGCCCGCGCCGCGGTGTCCGCCGACCGCAGGTCACCGATCCGCCACGCGCGATGAACGGTACGCCGCCCGCCGCCGCGGTGATCGGTGGCCGGGATCCGGTGCGGGTGTGCGTGCTCGGTTACGGGAGTATCGGTGCGGTCGTGGTGGACCGGCTCATCCGGGGGGATGTACCCGGTGCCGAACTGATCGGGATCGTCAATCGGTCACCGGTCGAGGATCTCCCGGCGCCTGCGCTCGTCCTCGGGGAGGCGCTCGCGGTCGCGGACGTGGTGGTCGAATGTGCTTCGCAAGAGGCGGTATGGGAGGTCGCTCAGCAAGTGGTCGACGCGGGATGTGACCTGCTGGTGTCGTCGGTCGGGGCGCTGTCGGATCCTGCGTTCGCGCAGCGGATCGCGGGATGCGGTCCGGGGCGGGTCGTGTGCACGCACGGCGCGGTCGGCGGCCTCGATCTGCTCGCCGCCGCCCGCGACGCGGCGCCTTTCGAACGAGTACTCGTTCGGTCGACGAAATCGCCGGGTTCGCTGGTGCAGCCGTGGATGGACGCGGCGCAGCGGCACCGGATCAGCACCACGGCGACGCGGCTGCGCGTCTTCGCGGGCAGTCCGGCCGAAGCGGCGCGGCTGTTTCCGAAATCGCTCAATGTCGCCGCCGCGGTGAGTTTCGCGGTGAGCGATTGGGAGACGGTGGCGGTCGAGTTGTACGCCGATCCGGACGCGGACCTGACCTGTCACGAGATAGAGGCGTCGGGCCCGATCGGCAGGTACTCGATCAAGATCGAGAATCTGCCGAGTGCGGACAATCCGCGTACCAGCGCGGTGGTGCCGTACTCGATCCTGCGGACCCTGGCCCACCTGACCGGCTGTCCGAATCTCATTGGCTGACCGGTCCGCCCGACGCTGGGTCGAGTACCCGGAAGGGCCCGGGCCGGGCCCGTTACGACAAGTTCACGCAGACATCTTGACGGTAAGTATCTTTTAGCTCAGACTCTTTTACTGGAGAGATTCGGAGCCCAGGCCGCCCCGGACAAGCGCTGCGACAGAGGGAACGGATGAAGACTCCGATGGACTTACAGAGCAGCACGAGCACTCGTTCGCCGCAGTCGGCGAGCGGTAACTCCACGTTCGGAACGGAAGTTCGGACCGCCGACGCCGCGGAGCCGGATCGGTCGCGGACGGCGGCATCGGTGCCGGATACGACCGACGAGATCTTCGTGGCCGGCCGGTGGGTCCGCGGCTCGGGCACGCTCATCGAGTCGGTCGATCCGGCGACGGGCCGCGCCTTCGCCCACCTGCACGGCGCAGTCGAGAGCGACGTCGACCTGGCCGTCGACGGCGGCCGCCGGGCCGTCGCGAGTTCTGGTTGGGCCGAACTGCTACCGCACGAGCGCGCAGCTGTCCTGTACCGGATCGGTACCGCGATCGAGGCCAACACCGACCGCATCGCCGCACTGCAAACCACCGACACCGGAAAGACTCTCGCCGAGACCGGCGCACTCGCGCGCAGCGCCGCCGCCACCTTCCGGTTCATGGCGTCGGCCCTCGAGACGATGGAGGAAGCGGTCACACCCCGACGGGGACCGTTCCTCACCTTCGCGACACACGAGCCGATGGGCGTCGTCGGGGCCATCACGCCGTGGAACTCGCCGATCGCCTCGGACGCGCAGAAGATCGCCCCGGCCCTCGCCGCGGGCAACGCGGTCGTCGCCAAACCACCGGTGTGGGCGCCGTGGGTGACCCTGCTGCTGGCTCGGCTGGCGGAGGAGGCGGGCCTACCGCCCGGCTTGTTGTCGGTTCTACCCGGCCCTGGGCGGACAGTCGGCGACGCACTCGCCCGGCACCCGGGAATCGGCAAGATCTCGTTCACCGGTGGTACCGGGACCGGTCGCGCGCTGGCACATATCGCCGCGGAGAAGTTGATGCCGATCACCCTCGAGCTAGGCGGCAAATCGCCCACCATCGTATTCGCCGACGCCGACCTCGATCAGGCGCTCGCCGGGGTCCTGTACGGCATCTTCTCCTCGTCGGGCCAGAGTTGTATCGCGGGGTCCCGGGTGTTCGTGCAGCGCGCGGTGTACGACGACTTCGTCGACCGCCTGGTCGCGGCGACCACGACACTGCGGGTGGGCCCGGGTACCGATCCACGAACCCAGGTGGCGCCCATGGTCACGCGCGAGCACCGGGACGGGGTCGCGGTGATGGTCGACGACGCGGTGCGCGCGGGCGCGACGGTGCTGTGCGGCGGCGCCGTCCCCGCGGATCCCGCGCTCGCGGCGGGTGCGTACTACCTGCCCACGGTGCTCACCGGCGTCCCGAACAGTGCACCGGTCTGCCAGGAGGAGATCTTCGGACCCGTCGCCGTCGTGCTGCCGTTCGAGGACGAGACCGACGTCGTCGAACAGGCCGACGACACGGTGTTCGGTCTGGCCTGTGGGATCTGGACCGCGGACTACCGGCGCGCCTGGCGGACGGCCCGCGCCGTGCAGGCCGGAACAGTGTGGATCAACACCTATAAGCAGTTCAGTATCTCGACTCCGTTCAGCGGGCTGAAGGACAGCGGTATCGGCACCGAGAAGGGCCGCGACGGAATCCGGTCCTATATGAACCAGAAGAGCATCTACCTCGACGTGTCCGGGCAGCCGCTGCCTTGGGCAGGTCTGTGAGAAGGGAGCACCATGAGCGCTCATCCCTACAGCCCGGCCTTCGGTATCGCGGGCTTCGGTTTCGTCTCCGGCGCGCTGTCGGTCGACGCGGACGGTATCGCGGTCCCCGGCCGCCGGGCGGCCCTCGAAGCCGCGATGGCCCGGCTGAGCGAGCGACTCTCGACCATCGATATGACGTTGGAGAACGTCGTGAAGACCACCTATTTCGTCACCGACGTCGCCTTGCGGGACGAGGCGAACCGGCACTACGAGGCGGTGTTCGCCGAACCGCGTCCGGCACGGTCGTTCGTCGAGGTCGCCGCGCTGCCCTACGGCGCGACGGTCGAGATCGAAGCTATCGCCCACCGCGGGTAACGCACCCGCACACCCCGATCACTTACAGAGGAAGGCACACATCATGTCCAGCACCGAAAAGACCGGCGTCGACCTCGACGCCCTGATCGACTCCTGCATCGCCGCCGCCGGCACCCGCCACGAGGACTGGGACACGCTCGGGTTCCAGGCAGCCAAGGGCGGTGACCGTTTCAAGCGGGCGCAGATCCGCTACATCGGTTCCGGTGCCACCGGCAACCACGACACCGACAACAACATCATCACAGCCGACCACTTCACCTTCTCCAATATGCGCCTGCCCGCGGGCGCGGTCGGCCCCGAGCACACCCACCACGACGTCGAAGAGGTCTTCTACGTTCTCGAAGGCGAAATCGAGGTCGCCGTCCACGATGTCGAGGACGGGACGAAGAAGGCGGTGCGCACGCTCGGCTACCGCGACCTGATCCGCGTACCCGCCGGGGTGCCGCGCAGCCTCGCGAACGTCTCCGACTCCGACGCGCTGTTCTGCGTCATCATCGGCACCCCCAAGCCACAACTGCCCACCTACCCGCCCAGCTCCGAGATGTTCGGCGTCACTCGCTGATAGCGCACGCGAAGAAGTACGAGGAGAGCCCGATGGACGAGCTGATGAGGCGGACGCTGCGCGTCCAGCAGAAGACCTGGGAAGCCGATGGCGTCATCAGCGTCACGCTGGCCGACCCGGCCGGTGCCGAGTTGCCCAGCTGGGAACCAGGTGCGCACCTCGCATTGCACCTGCCGAACGGGCTCGTCCGGGAATATTCGCTCTGCTCGGATCCGGCGGACCGGTCGCGGTGGACCGTGGCAGTGCTGCGTAAGCCGGATTCTCGGGGCGGCAGCACCTATATCCACGACCTCCTGCCGGTCGGCGGGCTCCTCGAGGTCGAGGGGCCCCGCCAGAACTTCGCGCTCGGCGTCGCGGCCCGGCACATCCTGGTCGCGGGCGGGATCGGAATCACTCCGATCCTCTCGATGGTGCGCAACCTGCATCGCGACGGCGCGAACTGGACGCTGCTCTACACCGGACGATCCCGGTCGACGATGGCGTTTCTCGACGAGATCGACTCCCTGCCCGCCGACCGCGTGACGATCCACGCGGACGACGCGGCAGCGGGTCGATACCCCGACCTGGACGGGCTGCTCGGGGATATCGACGACGATGTCGTGGCCTACTGCTGCGGCCCCGAGTCGTTGATGACCGCCTGCTCCGGCGCGCTGGCCGACCCCGGACAGTTGCGTATCGAGCGGTTCAAAGCACCCGAACCGATCACGACCGGCGCCGACACCGCCTTCGACGTGGTCCTGGCCGGCAGCGGTCGGCGGATCCCGGTCGGCCCGGATGTCTCGGTCCTGAGTGCGCTGCACAACGCCGGTGTACCGGTCGAGAGCTCGTGTACCGAAGGTATCTGCGGGACCTGTGAGGTCGGCGTCGTCAAGGGCGACATCGAACACCGGGACTTCCTGCTCTCACCCGAGGAACAGCAGACGGGTGCCACCATGTTCGTCTGCGTCTCCCGCTGCCGCTCCGCCGAACTCGTCCTCGACCTGTAACCGGCCACCCTCGAAAGAAAGGTCGATCATGCGTTTCTCCGGAACACCGGTCTGCGCTCTCCGGGCGTTGCGGTCGGTATCGGTCACGGTGCCCGACCCGGCCCGTTCGCGCGACTTCTACCATGAAGCCTGGGGTCTGAGCACCGTCGACGAAGACGGTGACACCTTCTGGCTGCGTGCCACGGGCAGCGAGCACCACGTGCTGCAACTGCGCGCCGGCACCGGCAACGCACTGGACCGGATATCGTTCGCGCTCGGGACGCCGCGCGAGGTCGACGACGCGGCCCGCGCCCTGCAGAAGCTCGGCATCCCCCTCCTGCGCGAGCCCGGCAGGCTCGATGACGCAGGCGGTGGCTACGGTCTGCAACTCATCGATCCGGAGGGCCGCTGCCTCGAACTGTCCGCCGATACGTTCGCCGTGTCCGCGCGGGAACCGGCAGGTCGCCGGGCGATTCCCCGCAAGCTCGCCCATATCGTGCTCAACACCAGCGATATCGATCGCACTGCGGACTTCTACACCCAGGTGCTCGGCATGCGGATCTCGGACTGGTCCGAACACCAGATGACCTTTCTGCGTTGTAATTCCGACCATCACGTCATCGCGCTGAACCAGGCCGAATTCCCCTCGATCAACCACGTGGCCTACGAGATGGAGAGTCTCGACCACTTCATGCGTGGTCTCGGCAGCCTCCAGCGCAGCGGCATCGTCCCGCAGTGGGGTCCCGGCCGACACGGACCGGGCGACAACACCTTCTCGTACTTCACCGATCCGGCCGGGCTGGTCTGTGAGTACACCTCCGAAGTGGCCCAGATCGACGAAGACCGTTGGCTGTGCCGGACCTGGAAGCGTACGCCCGAACTCTCCGACCAGTGGGGTACCGCGGGTCCGCCGACGACCACGGTCCGCGCGGCGATGGCCGGAGTACCCGACCTCGGGCACCGCGCCCGCGTCACTCCCGGCATCGACGACTATTTCTACGGGGGCAGTGATATGTGGAGGGTGCGGCCGTGACCGTCACGGCCGAGCCGGCTGCCCAGGTGGACCGATGGGTTTCGGCACAGGGGATCTCGCTCGAGGTCCGCGGTGCGGGTGATCCGGTGCTGCTCCTGCACGGCATCGGCGGCAGCGCCGCGGCCTGCGGGGCGCTGGCCGAGGTGCTGAGCTCGCATGGCTACCGCACGTATTGCTGGGACGCGCCGGGATACGGGCGGTCCGCCGATCCGGCACCGAGCTCGGACGGATCCACCGAGCGCTGTGACCACGGCGTGGTGGTCGCGGACCTGATCGCCGAGCTCGGTGCCGAGCCGATACATCTGCTCGGCACGTCGTGGGGTGGGGTGATCGCGACCGCGGTCGCCGCCGCGAATCCGGCGGCGGTCCGTTCGCTCGTACTGGCCGACAGCACCCGCGGCTCGGGGGTGAACCAGCAGCGGGCGCAGGGGATGCGGGCACGGATCGGTGAACTGCGTGAACTCGGCGGACCGGCGTTCGCCGCGGCCCGGGCAGGACGGCTGGTCTCGACCGCCTGCGACGCCGGGATCGCGCGCGCGGTGGAGTCCGATATGGCGCGAGTCCGCCTGCCGGGCTACGCCGCCGCCGCCGAATTCATGGCCCGCACCGATACCGGGCCGAGCCTGGCCGCAGTGGCGGCACCCACGCTGGTGCTGGTCGGGGCGGACGACATCGTCACCGGCGTCGACGAATCCCGGTTGCTCGCCGACGCGATTCCAGGAGCGCGCTTCGGGCTGATCCTGGACGCCGGTCATGCGGCAGTGCAGGAGAAGCCGGTCGAGACGGCCGCGCACATCCTGCGGTTCTGGAAGGAACTGGGCGAATGAGCAGACTGATCGTGGTCACCGGAGCGGGCCGTGGGCTGGGTTTCGCGATCGCCGAGCGGCTGGCCGCCGCGGGCGACCGGGTCGTCATCGCGGAGATGCGCGCCGAGCTGGCCGAAAGTGCGCAGAATTCGCTGCGGGACAAGGGGTACGACGTCACCTCGGTGGTCACCGATATCGCCGACCGTGATTCGGTGGTGGCCCTCGCGGACAAGGCGCAGGCCCTGGGCGGCGCGGACGCGCTGGTCAACAATGCGGCGCTCGCCGACGGTGTCGGGGGTGACGCGTTCTGGGAACTCGATGAGGGGTTCTTCCAGAAGGTGATGACCGTCAATACGTTCGGGACCTGGCTGGTCAGCAAGCATCTCTTCGCCCAGCTGGTGCGCGGCGGCGGCGGCGCCATCGTGAACATCGCCTCCGACGCCGCCCTGTACGGCTCGCCGCGCCTGGTGCACTATGTCGGCTCCAAGGGCGCGGTCATGGCGATGACCCGCACGATGGCCCGCGACGGGGGCCCGCACGGGCTGCGGGTCAACGCCGTCGCACCCGGTTTGACCCGGGTCGAGGCGACGGCCACGGTGCCGGCGTCACGTTATCGGCTCTATGCCGACAACCAGGTCCTGTCCCGCGAACAGACCCCGGACGATGTCGCGGGCACGGTGCAGTTCCTGCTGTCGGACGCGGCGAGTTACCTGACCGGCCAGACTCTGGTGGTCGACGGCGGGTTCGTCATGAACTGACCGTTTCCGGAATTTCCGAAACCATCCCCGCACAAGGAGACCGACCCTCGATGGATCTGCAACTGACCGACCGTACCGTGGTGGTCACCGGCGCGAGCTCCGGTGTCGGATTGGCGACCACACGGATGCTGATCGCCGAGGGCGCCCGGATCGCCGCCTGCGCCCGCGATCTGGACCGGTTACGGGCCGCGATCGACTCGATCGACAATGTCGATCCCGACAGGATCCACCTGGCCTCCTGCGATGTCACCGACCGCGGCGAGGTCGAATCCTTCATCGGTTCCGCCGCCGAGCATTTCGGCGGTATCGAAGGGCTGGTGTGCAATGCCGGACGCTCCCTCATGGCGCCGCTCTCGCAGACCACCGACGAGCAGATCCGCGCGGAATTCGACCTGAAGATCTTCGGCTCGTGGAATCCGGTGCGCGCGGCCCGCCCACTGCTCGCTGCCGCGGACCGCGGCGCCGTCGTCAACGTCAACGCGATCCTCTCCCGCCAGCCGGAACCTCGCCTGGCCGTCACGTCGGCCGCGCGGGCCGCGCTGCTCAACCTCACCCATTCCATGGCCGAGGAGCTTGCCGCGGACGGGACCCGAGTGAACTCGGTGCTGCTCGGGCTCGTCGACACCGGCCAGTGGCGCCGCCGTTTCGAGACCTCGGGGACCGCGCTCGACTACACCGCGTGGAGCGCGGAGATCGCCGCCGACCGCGGTATCGCGCTGGGCCGATTCGGCACGGCCGACGAGGTCGCGTTCCACATCGTCACCCTGCTCTCACCACTGAGCGGATACACCACCGGCACCAGCATCGACGTCGGCGGTGGCGTCGGCCGATACATCTGACCATCAGCCCGGCGGATCCGCCGTTCCCAGATCTCTCCGGAGGACACACCATGACGACCACCGACAGGCCCGGCGCGAAGGAGCCCACCGGCGGCGATGTGCTCGTCGCTGTCATGCGCAGGCACGGCATCGACACCGCGTTCGGCGTGATCAGCATCCACAATCTGCCCCTCGTCGAAGCGGTGGCGCGGGAGCTGAAGTTCGTGGAGATGCGCCACGAGGCGGCGGTGGTCAACGCCGCCGACGGGTACGCGCGCGCGACCGGAAAGATCGGTATCGCGATCACCAGCACGGGTACCGGCGCCGGTAACGCCGCGGGCTCCATGCTCGAAGCACTGACCGCCGGTAGCCGGGTGCTGCACGTGACCGGCCAGATCGAGAGCGAGTACCTGGGCTCCGGCGGGTCGACGCGGGGCGTTATCCACGAGGTGCCCAAACAACTGCAGATGCTCGACGCCGTCTCCCGCTATGCGGCGACCATAGAACGGGCAGAAGATGTCGAAGCGGATCTGGAAACCGCTATCGCCCATATCCTCGCCGCTCCGCAGGGCCCGGCCAGCGTCGAATGGCCCTCGGATCTGCAATATCTGGCGCATCCGGCCGATCAGCGCGGGTACGAGCCGCCGGCTTTCGATACGCCGGTACCCGACAGCGCCGCGATCGCCGAGGCCGTCGCGTTGCTCTCGGCGGCCGAGCGTCCCCTGCTCTGGGTAGGTGGGGGAGCGGCCGGCGCGAAGACCGAGCTGGCCGTCCTGCTGCACACTCTCGGGGCAGGCTTGCTGACCAGCAATTCGGGGCGGGCGATCGTGCCCGAGGACGACGCGCTGGTGATCGGGAATTTCGCGTCCGCGCCGGAGGTCGCGCCGCTGCTCGCGGAGGCCGATCTGCTGCTGTCGATCGGTACCCACTTCCGCTCCAACGAGACCAAGAGCTACCACCTCCGGTTACCTGTCACTCAGATCCAGATAGATGTGGATCCGGCGTCCATCGGCCGGATCTATCCGGCGAAGGTCGGCATCGTCGGGGATGCCGCGACAACCCTGGCCGCGATCAACGACGGCCTGACGAGCACGTCGGTGGATCCGGGGTGGTCAGCACGGGTCACCGACACCAGGGTGGCGGTTCGCGCGGCGCTCGCGGCCTATATCGGCGGCTACGCCGAGATCTGCGAAGGGATGCGGTCGGTACTGCCACGCGAATCCGTGGTGGCGCGCGATGTGACCATCCCCTCCAGCCAGTGGGGCAATCGATTGCTCCCGTTCTACGAACGCGAGACCAATATCTTCCCCCTCGGCGGTGGTATCGGGCAGGGACTGGCCATGGGGATCGGTGCCGCGCTCGGTCGGCCCGAGGTGCCGACCGCCGTTGTCGCCGGGGACGGCGGCCTCGCCGTGCACCTCGGCGAACTCGCCTCGCTCGCCGGCAGCGGTGCGTGGTGTGTCGTGGTGATCTTCAACGACGGCGGCTACGGCGTACTGCGGAATATGCAGGAGGCCAACGGTTTCGACCGATCGGGAGTCGACCTGTTCACGCCTCGGTTCGATCTGCTCGCGGCCGCGCTCGATATTCCCTACACCCTGGTCCAGGGCTCCGGACGTTTCGAGCGGGCGTTCGCGGACGCGGTGGCGACGCGCGGTCCGGCGATCGTCGAGGTCGATGTCGCGGCGGTCGAACCGCCGCCCGGCCCGTTCACCCCACCTGTGCACATCCCGGTTCGGCAGGGCTGATCCGATGACCGGCGACGAATGGGACGATGACACTCCGGCGCACGCGCTGGTGTGCCTGCACGCCGGACCGGATCCGGCGCGCTGGTTCGCCGATCAGGTCGCGGCGCTCGGCGCGATCGCCCACCGGTGCCGCCCGCTGGATCCGGCCGACCCGGAGTGCGTCGACGCCTGGGTGAACGAGGTCGCGTCCGCCGTGACCGCCCTGGGTCACGGCCGCGTGCACCTCCTGGCCACGGGCACCACGGCATTCGGTGCCCTCGCCCTCGCCGCCCGGCGTCCGGCGCTGGTCACCGGCCTCGTGCTCGGTGACCCGCGGGTCGACCCGGCCGCTCCCGGGTACGACGAACTCCTGGCGCAGGTGGCCGCCCCGAGCCTGGTCATCGCCTCGGTCCCCGACGAGCGGGTGGATATCGCGCAAGCGCAGAGCATCGCCGGTGGAATCGATAACGGTGTGTTCGTCGTCATCGACGGCGGCACGGTCCCGGCCCACCGCGAACGCGCCGCCTCGTTCAACGAATGGGTCACCGCGTTCACCATCATCGCCGAAGGTCTCGATGCCATGGCATCGCAGCGACAGGAGAAAACCAATGCCTGAAAAAGCCGCGCACTACCTCGCGCCCGATCAGACACACCCCGAACCGATCAGCCCCTACGAGACCAAGCTGTCCGGTTCGATCATGGAGGTTTTCGGCCGGGGCACCCACGACCTGCCCGGACTGATCGCGGGACTGAACGAACTGGGGCTGCACGCTCCCGACGGGCAGGCCTGGAACGAGCACAATTTCCGCGCCGAGATGCGACGACTGGGAGACTGAGATGACCACCGCCACCACATCCGCCCCGACCGCGACCGGCGGTCCGAAGAAACGCGCGGTCGGCGTCCGCAAGGATATGACCGCCGCCGATATAGCCGCCACCGGGCTGCGCGACCGGTGGTATCCGATCCTGCCGTCGCGCATGGTGCGCCCGGGCGAGTCCAAGAAGGTCACCCGGCTGTCCGTCGACTGGGTGCTCTTCCGGGACCCGCGGGGGACCGTTCATATGCTCGAGGACCGCTGCCCGCATCGCAGCGCTCCATTGTCGGTCGGCCAGCACCTCGGCGACCGGCTCGCCTGCAAGTACCACGGCGTCCAGGTGGACGGCTCCGGCACCGTCGTATCCGTGCCCGGTATGCCCGGCTGCGCCCTCGAGGGTAAACAGGCGACAGTGTCCTTGCAGGTTGTCGAGGCCGCCGACACCATCTTCGCGTTCGTCCCGCTGACCCGGGATTCCGAGCCGACCCCGTTCGTCCTGCCGGACCGGCTCACCGACGAGGCAGTCTCCTGGTTCCCGAACTTCGCCGAGTGGGCCGGACCCTGGCGCTTCTATATGGACAATGTCCTCGATCCGATGCACGGTGCGTTCCTGCACCGCGATTCGCATTCGATGTTCGGCGGTGACACCTCGGCTCGCTTCCGGATCCGGGAGACCGACCGCGGCTTCTTCTTCGAGAAGACCGATCAGGTCGGCGTGAATTTCGACTGGGTCGAGTACGTGCGCGGATCCATGGACTACGTCGACCTGGAGATCCCCTACGCCCCGAACGCCGGCCCCGGCGGCGTATTCGGCATCGTTGGCATGGCCACGCCGATCGACGCCGACAACTCCGCGATCTTCCACTGGCGCACCCGCCGGGTAGCCGGCTGGGAGCGTGAAGTGTGGCGCTTCCTGTACCGCACCCGGCTCGAGGCCCGGCACTGGGAGGTGCTCGAACAGGACCGCGAGGTGCTCGAGGCGCTGGCCGCCGACGCCGATCACGAGGAGCACCTGTATCAGCACGACCTCGGTGTCTCGCGTATCCGCCGCATCTACCGGGCGGACGCGAAGAAGCAGGCGGCGATTCTGGCGGGCGCACCGGTATGAGCCCGGCCCGGGCGGATCCCACCGATGTCATGATGCTGACCGTGTTCCTGCGACACGACCAGTCGCAGAACCTGGAACAGATTCAGGGCAAGCTCGACGATGCCGGCTGGTGGCAGCACTTTCCCCCGGCGGGCTGCGAGGTGGTCTCCTGGGTCGTCGCGATGGGGGTGGGACAGATCGTGACGCTGCGGCTACCGGCAGCGTCGCTCGCCACCGTCAATGTGGAACTGGAACGGCGGGCGTGGGGTGTGTTCCACACCGACTTCTACCCGACCTATGACTTCGTGCCGGTACGCGAGCGGCTGACCCGCGATTCCGACGAGCGGCGCAGCGAATGACCCGGGTTGCGGCGGAGACGGTTCCGGAAGCGCCCCGGCCGGGCATGTTCAGCAACGCCAGAGTGCACGGCGACCAGTTCTTCCTGTCCGGTATGCATGCCGGCGCGCCGGGCGGGACAGTGGGCGGCGCCGACACCTACCTCCAGGCCCGGGAGGCGTTCCGGCGGGTTCGGGCGCTCACCGAGGCCTGCGGGGCCGTACTGGACGACATCCTCGTATTGCGCGTCTATCTGACCGATATCGCCGACCGGGCGCTGGTCGGCAGGGCGCGCTCCGAGGTGTTCTCCGGCGACTTCCCGTGCTCGACGCTCGTCGAGGTGTCGGCGCTCGTCGAGCCCGGCCTGAAGGTGGAGATCGAGGCCCACGGGGTCATCGGATCACATAGGAGCATCCGACCCACCGCTGTCGCGGATCGGATTCACACTCTCGAAAGATTGAGGAAGAGATCATGAGCAAGGCACCGAGTGTGGCGGTCTGTGGAGCGGGTATCGGTGGGCTCACCGCGGCCCTCGCGCTTCGGAAGATCGGCATCGAGGCGCACGTCTTCGAGCGGACCGGTCGATTCGCCCGGGTGGGCGCCGATATCAACCTCACCCCGAACGCCGTCCGGGCACTCGACGGACTCGGTCTGGGCGCGGCACTGCGGGATTCGGCTGCTCGGCCGCAGTTCAGGATCAGCCGGACCTGGGATACGGGCGCGGAGACCTCGCGGCTGGAGATGGGCTCGTCGGCGGCGGCGCGCTACGGATCACCGCAGCTCACCCTGCATCGCGGAGATCTCATGTCCGCCCTCGAGGCAGCGCTGCCGCGGGAAAACGTATCGCTGGGCCGACAGGTCCTCGATGTCCGCGACGGGACGATCCATTTCGCCGACGGCAGTGTGCATCGGGCCGATGTGACCATCGGTGCGGACGGCATACATTCGGCCGTCCGCACCGCGTTGTTCGGCCGGGAGCACCCCACGTTCACCGGTGTCGTGGCGTTCCGTGCGGTGGTTCCTGCGGCAGCGGTCGCCTCGGTCCCGAATCTGGACTGCTTCACCAAATGGTGGGGGCCGGACGCCGCGACGCAGATCGTGACGTTCCCGCTGAGTCAGGGCAAGGACATCTTCATCTTCGCCACCTGCGCTCAGGACGAGTGGACCGAGGAGTCGTGGACGACCCCGGGTAGCGCAGACGAACTGCGCGAACTGTACCGGGACTTCCACCCGGAGGCCCGCGCCCTGCTCGACGCCTGCGACGAGGTACTGAAATCCGCTCTGTACGTACGTGATCCGCTGCCCGCGTGGACCGAGGGTACGGTCGCGCTGCTCGGTGACGCGTGTCATCCGATGATGCCGTTCATGGCGCAGGGGGCGGGCCAGGCGATCGAAGACGCGGTGGTGCTGGCGCGCTGCCTGGGGTCGGACCAGTACACCGGCGCCGCCGATGCCCTGGTCGGGTACGCGAACACCCGAATGGACCGGACCGCACGTATCCAGCGCGGCTCTCGGTCCAACGAATGGTTGAAAACGGTGGGCAATGGTGACTGGGTGTACGAGTACGACGCATGGAACACACCGCTGGCCGGTACCTGATCACGAGCTGAGGTTCGAACGGATCGCGAGGGCATTGTCCACCGTCTTCGCGGGTGTGCTGATGGCGGGATGCCCGTCCTCGATATCCCACAGCACGTTCTGTAGCAGTCGAGCGAGCGTCCATCCGGCCGCTCGGCCACGGTCGAGGCCGAGCATCTCGGTGAGGATGTCGAAGCGTCGTCGCACGATGCGTGGCGCGTCGGTGACGGTCTCGTCGGTGCTCCACCCGCTGTCCAGAGCGGGCCAGAGGTCGAACCCGGGATCGCCGACGAGTGGCTCCGGGTCGATCGCCAGCCACGGTTCACGGTCGGCGGCGAGGACATTGCCATAGTGCAGATCCCAGTGCAGCAGGCTATTTCCGGGATCGGCTCCGAGCTCGGCGACTATATGCGCCCATCGATCGAGTCGAGCCCGGTCGTCACTCTCGAGGACCCGCATAGCCGCGGGGATGTCGTCGACCATCGCAGAGAGGGCCTTCGAGAGATGGGGAAGCCCGCCGGGAGCGGGCACGCTGTGCAAGCGCGTCAGGAGCCCGCCGACCACACGGATCGCGTCATCGTCATCCTCGACGGCTTCGAGGGTGCGATCGCCGTTGAGACGTTCGAGCAGCATTCCACCCCGGTCGGGGTCGCTGTCCAGGAGCCGAACCGTCCCACGGCCGTTCCATTGGACGAGACCGAGGATCGCGGCCGTGGTCTCGGCGCGCGGCAACTGCAACTTCAGCGCTGCACGCGTCCCATCGGCGCGGCGCACCGGCACGACAACCCCCGCATCCCCCGACCGGATCGCACCTTCGGGTTGGAGCTCCCACCTTCGAAGGAGATCGCGAGCGACCGTCGGCAACATACTCAGCCATTCGCGAGTCGCTTCATCGCCGGTCTCGAAAGTGCTGAGGACCCCGGTCGGAATGACGAACTGTAGATCTCGGTCCGTCATCGACAGTTCACTCTCCACTTCTCTCGAGTTTCGGATGTCCCGTGACGCCTCAGGCAGTTCCGGTGATGGTACTCGAAATCATCCGCTCGATACGCCGACGATACCCAGCCATGCGGACACTCGCGCAGAGAGCCGCCGACGGCCGGCGTACAGACCCACGGCGGAGGCGACCAGGGCACGGCGGCCGGAATCGGTTGGGGCGCAGAATGTGTGACGCGACACAAACCTGTGACGAATCGGCGCTCGGGAACCACATATAGGCGGACGGTCGATCGAGATGAGGGAGGTCCTGCAACTATCAGCAGGGCAACCTCGACGCGCTTTTTCGGCGCGGGCGCATCGGCGATGTGAACAGCGATCACGCTCGAACTCGACGGAAGAAGGCGTAACCGATGCCGAAGATCAAAGACCTCAACCCGTCGGCCATCGGCCGCATCGGTGGTGCAGATCTCGCGATCCCCTTCAAGCGGCCCGACGGCAAGATCGGCTATGTGTGGGGTGACACGTTCGACGGCAACGTACCCGCCGTCAACAGCGGCCCCGACTGGCGGTCACCTGTCATCACGTGGGCCGATGACACTCCGGTCGGCCGGCCGATCAACTTCACCCATGCGGCTCGGGGCGGTGCCCAGCTGTGGCCGTACCAGCACAACAACCCGCAGTTCTCGACTGTCCTGCCCTGCGACGCACTGTTCATCGGTGGCCGTATCTACCTGTGGGTAATGGTCACCCGCGGTCTCGGCAACGAGATTCGTTGTGAAATAGCGTGTTCCGATGATATGGGCGAATCGTGGTTCGCTCAGCCCGGTGGCCACTACCTATCCGACGGTAGCCCGAAGTGGAAGACCGATTTCAACGGCGGCAAGCGCACGATGGTCACGTGGGCTCGGGGCGATGACGGGTGGGTTTACATCATCTCTACCGGCGGCCTCGACCGTAACAAGAACGCGGTGCTGTGGCGTGCCCCCGAGAACGCCCTCACCGATCCGTTCTCGTGGCACGGCTGGCAGTGGAACGGCTCATGGGGATGGGGTACAGGACGCGCCGACGATATCTTGCCGCCGGGCACCCGCCTCGGTGAGATCTCGCTGCGTCGGATCCAAAATTATTGGGTGTTCTCAGGTTTCGATGCCGGTGCCTACAGCGCATTCGTCAAGGTGGGCTATGGCCCGATCGAGAACATCAATTGGCATACCGCGCCGACGTCGTACCCGGTGCGGGGGTCCTCGCAGGAGCCCGGTACCTACGATGTGGTCGACCGACTGTACGGATGTTATGTCCACCCGTCCTCGCGGTTCGAGAATCCCGACGGTACGCCGGGTGCGTTCTCGATGATCGTCTCGACGTGGGCTGTCTCGGGCAACCCGTATCGTGCGATGCAATACCGCATCCCCACTCCGGCGGCGATCGGCCCGGTTGCCGACAGGGCGGGCGTCGCCACCGAGGCGATGCCGCCCTCTTCCTCGGACGGCCCGAAGGTATCGAAAAGGCTCCACCGCGCAATCTCGACGGCATAGTCGATACTCGCGCGGAGAACCCCGCGGGACCGACTCCCCACCGACACTCTCGGCCGAGTCCCAGCACCGCCGTGATCGCGGTGGGAACGGTGGGCAGAGCCGATACGGGCGGATCGAGCGGCGGATCACCTACGCCCGTCGGCCACGGAGCATCTTGTCGCCGGCATCCACGTATGCCTCGAAGAACTCGGCGATCTCCCCGATCCGGTCTTGTGTGGAGGCGTCGTGCGCGCTGTTCATTCCCGTCCGCAGGACGCTGATGAACGAGCGGGTCCGTTCGTGACTGGCCGCGAGCAGCTGCTCGAACCCGCCGGTCGCCTCGACGAGCAGCCGGCGGCTGCCCGGTTGTGGAATGGTGCGCGCGAGACCCCAGGAGACCAGTTCGCGTACGGCCGTACTCACCGCGCCCTTGCTCGAGTTCAATGCGGCACCGAGGTCGTCCAGCGATACCGGATCGGCGCTGATCAGCAGCCGGCCGTATACGCGGCCTGTTACGCGGGGCAGATTCCAGGTGGACAGGATGTCGCCCATCGCGGTGACGAATGCGGCTTGTTCGTTCTCGTCGGTCATCCGCGTTGTTCCTCCGCGGCGCTCTCCCAGGCATTGATCATGGCTCGGATTTCGCTGGTCGCCGCCTCCGGTGCGTCGAGAGTGACGACGTGGCCGGCCTCGGCAACGATATGCTCGGCCACTCCTTCGGCCTGCGCCCATCGTGCCATGGCGGTGGCGATGTTACCCGTGCGGTCGCGATCACCGCGGATCAAACCGAGCGGTACGGGCGTGCGGTAATCCGGGGTCGGATCGACCAGCGATACGGTGGCGCGCCAGACATCGAGGAAGGTACGTTTCGGCATCCGGGTGAACACCGTTTCGCACGCGGCGATCGCCTCGGGCGTCACGGCGGAAGCGCGGGCCATCAGTCGCGGCAGTCGGGCGGCGGGAACGAGTGCCAACGACGGAGCGGCGAGTTTCAACAATATCCGCTCCGAGCTGGTGAGCGGGCCCGCGTTCCAGGTGGAGCCGATGACGATCAGGGCATGCACGCGCTCGGGGGCGGTGCGGACCAGCTCCTGCGAGAGGTTCCCGCCGAGGGAATGTCCGATGAGGATCGGACGTTCGAGGTCGAGCTGCTCGATCAATGCGACGAGGTCGCCCAGGGAGCCCGCCGCGGTGAACCGGTGCCCCGGTGCGAGAGCCGACTCACCGTGGCCGCGCTGGTCCCAGACGACGACCCGATGGCCGGACTCGTGCAGGGCCTTCGCTTGCGTCTCGAACACGGTGTGGTCCATGCCGGCGCCGTGAGTGAATACCACCGCCCGGCGCTCGCCCGCGAGATCGCGAAAGCGCACAACACCGCCGTCGCGCTCCAAAGTCTGATTCAAATTCTCCATATTCTGAAAATAGCAAATTTATTGACCGTATGTCGGCGGAGCGTCTCCGGGACCGGTCGGCTACGGTGTGGGACGCCGGTTCCACGTCGATCGGAATTCATTCGCTGGCGATGTCCGCGCCGTACGTCACCCCCTGAAACCGGGAACGTTGCGCTATCGAAGAGGGTCGCGGTCGGCGAGGGCGGCGAACCAACTGAGCGCATGCCGTCCCGAAGCGATGCCATAGTCCAATGTCGCACGCTGGTAGGCAACTACCTCACGAGACTCCGGGGGTACGTCCATCGTGTCGAGATGTTTCTCCAGCGTTGTGACCTCGGCGAGATCGGCCACGGCCCGGTCCTGGATACGTCGCAGTACAGGTGCGCGATCGTCCGGATCGAGCAGCCCCAGGAAGAACAGTCGAGGCAGCGCTGTCGTCTCCAGGTTCGGCCCGCTGAGTTCGGCCGTCATCCACTCGTGGAACGCCAGCCGTCCGGCCTCGGTGGCGCGATAGACCTTTCTGCCTCGGCCGCCGGGCTCGATACTCTCGACCTCGATCAGCCCCTTGTCGAGCAGGGCGTCGAGGGCGCGCTTGATGCTGCCCGAGCTGGCGCTGTAGACGAGGGACACGCCGGCCTCGAAGTTCTTGATGAGGTCGTAGAGGCTTTGCGGGGCGATGAGCAGCATGCCCAGGATTACGTGTGCCACGAATGTCGATCGTACCCGGTTGACTCTATTAGACATCTCTATTAGACATGTCTAATAGAGAGGAAGGTAGATGCGTTCAGTGCCACGGATTTTCACGGCTACCACCAATCACGTCACCGACGAGGTCGATGCCGGCCTGACCCGTTTCGTGCGAAGGCTGAGCTCCGCGCCGGGTCTACATCACGTCAGCCTCGCCATGACCGATACCGGCGGGCTGTCTCGCTGGGCGGGCAGCGCCGGGCCGGACGGAGCCGGCGAGACAGAGATTCGCCCGGACACGCCCTTCTTTATCGCCTCGATCACCAAGCGCTTCATCGTCACCCTCATCCTGCAGGCGCACGAGCGCAACGAGGTCGACTTGGACGCGCCGATCACCACCTACCTGCCCACCTCGGTGACCGCCGGACTGCACGTCCGTGATGGGGTGGACCGCACACCGGCCATCACGGTGCGGCACTTGGCCGGTCACACTTCTGGATTGCCCGACTACTTCGAGAAGCGCCGGGGCGGTCCGAGCCTGTACCGGCAGTTGCGTGCCGGGCACGACATGTCCTGGACCTTCGAGGACGCAATCGCCATCACCCGCGAGCTCCAGCGCCCTCATTTCGAGCCGCAGAACCTCACCGCCGGGACGCAACGCGCGCGCTATTCCGACACGGGCTTCCTCCTGCTGATCCGCATACTCGAGACCGTCACCTCGCGCAGATTCTCTGATCTGCTCGCGGAGCGCATCATCCTGCCGCTCGGACTCTCCCGCACGTGGCATCCCTCCGCCGTGCCTGCCGAGCCGAGCCCGCCCGCGCCGCTGCCACTGCACCGAAGGCGGCGCCGCGTGGTGGTCGACGGTGTCATCGCGGCGAGCAACGATCTCTTCAGCACGACGAGGGATCTCCTCGCCTTCGAGCGGGCACTGGTCAACGGCGACCTCTTCGGCGATGCGAATACGCGGCACCTGTTGACCGCTCGGCGCAACCGACTCCGCAACGCCCCGGGCCTTCGTTACGGGCTGGGCACCATGATCTTCGGCGTCGGCAGGCTCAACCTGCCGCGGCGCGGGCCGGTGTCGCTCGTAGGCCACTCGGGATCGACCGGCACGTGGCTCTTCACCTGCCCCGAACTCGGCCTGCATCTGGCAGGTACGGTCGACCAGACCCAGGCTCGGGTCCTGCCCTTTCGGATCATGACCCGATGCCTGCAGATCTGGGACCGATGACCTGATACTCGAACAGGCTCGGCGGCTCCGAGTCGAGACCGGTGCAGTCGACACTCTCGCAGTCCGGTCCGACTCTCCTCATCCCCAGGTGAGGGGGTCGAGGTGCAGGTAAAAGCGCAGTCGGTCACGGTCCAGGACGAGGCCGTACCTCTCCGCGAGTGCTGTGTCGGCAATCAGCGCCTGCTCCTCGTTCTCCCAGGTTTCGCGCGCATTGGCGAGCAGCAGAGCCAGATCGGCGTAGCGGTCGGCCAACCCGAGGCGGCCCAGGTCGATGAACCCGGACACCTTCAGTGTTTCCGGATCCACGACGATATTGGGCAGGCACAGATCTCCGTGGCAGACGACCGTGTCCACAGACTCGTGGGCGATCATCTCCGCAATCCCGGGTTCGAGGCCGGCCAGTATTTCTGCGGGTGGCGTGTGCTGCTGCTCGACGGGAAGGAACTCCGGATTCACCGCGCCGCGACCGACGACATCACGCGCCATGGTGACCATCGCGTTCAGGCTTCGGTCGAAAGGGCAGCGTTCCGCGGGTAACTCGTGCAGCTCACGCACCGCGTCCGCGATGTGTTCCCAGGCCGCGCGGAGATCCGCGACCGATATCTGATCGGCCGGTACACCGGGGACGGTACTGGTCACCAGCAGTGCCCCCGCCTCGGCGGAATACCAATCGAGCATATGCGGGCCCGGCACACCCTGGCCGGCCAGCCACTCGACACGATCGTGCTCAGCCTTCAGTACGGCGGCGTCCACGGCCGGAACGCATTTGGCGTACCGGGAGGCGTCCTCGCTGCGAAAGACTGCGGCGCCCGACTCGCCTGTGGTGACAGGTGCCCAATCTTCGATGCTGTATCCCGCACTCGTCAATACATTTCGCAGGTCGCGGCCATCACTCATTTCGGCCACTTTAGTCAGCCCGTATCCTGAACCGACGCCTCGTCTTCCATGAACGGCACGTGGCCGGGCGAACCTCGCGGCTTCACCGGGAGCTCTCGTCGGCGCAGAGGAGAGCTCTGTTGCGTTCGGGTATTTCTGGAGGCAGAGACTCTACGAGTCGCTCGACCGTCACGGAACGCAGGCTGTCCCGCCAGGCATCACGTGCCGAGTCCATTACCGAGGCCAGTGTGCATCGCTCACGGCACTCCTCCGGCGGGCTCGCGCCGCGCCCCTGCTGACGGATCTCTCGGCACTGGTATGGGTCGCCTCCGCCGTCGATGGCTTCGACGATATCGAGGACGGTGATCTTCGAGGCCGGCCGCCCGAGACGAAAGCCGCCGCGTGCTCCCGGCGCACCCGCCAGGACCCCCGCCCTGACAAGTCGTGCCAGCTGCTTTGCGAGATAGGCGGGTGGAAGTGCGAAGTGCTCAGCGAGCTGAGCGGTACTCACAGCCTCGCCGGGCAGTTGGGCAAGCAGCGTTGTGCAGTGCAACACCCACTCCGTGCTCTCCGGCAGCTTCATATGCCGACTATATCGACCCACGTCATCGGCAATCGTTGACCTTCCGTCATGTATACCGCTATTGTGGATTCATATTGTCCATAATTAGCGAAAAGGAATCACATGCGTATTGCTGTCGTCGGGGCCAACGGCCGGACCGGAACCCTGACTCGTGTCGCTCTGGAGCGAGCCGGCCATGACGTGGTGCCTATCGGCCGCAGTTACGGCATCGACGTTCTGTCCGGTGAGGGGCTGGCCGACGCCTTCACCGGCGTCGAAGCGGTCGTCGACGTCACGAACAGCACCGCGGTCGAGGAGGAGGAGACGGTGCGGTTCTTCACCACCGCGACACGGAATCTGCTGGCAGCGGAGCGCACCGCCGGCGTCGGCCATCACATCGTGCTGACGATCGCGGGCCTCGGCAAGGTCAAGGGAAACGCCCACTATGTGGGGAAGCGCGCGCAGGAAGCGGAAGTCGAAGCGGGGGCGGTTCCTTACACAATCGTCCCAGCGACCCAGTTCCACGACTTTGCCGCGATGGTCGCGTCGTGGACCGAGAAGGACGGCGTCTCACCCATCGCCCCGCTTTTGATTCAACCTATCGCGCCGAGTGATGTCGCAGCCGTGCTGGCCCGAGTCGCGGTCGGTCCCGCGCAGGGGCGGCACGCTGATATCGCCGGCCCCGATCCCCAGGATCTGGTCGATATGGCGCGCCGCACTCATCTCGCGCGCGGACAGAACATTGCGCTGCGGCCGTCGTGGGAGAACGGGATTTTCGATGTGTCGATGGCGGGGAACATCCTTCTTCCCGCGGCCCCGGAGATCGCGCCCACGTCCTTCGACGACTGGCTCGACGGCGAGGCGACGCGTATCGAGCAGCAGGACATCGACTGATCGTCGAATGGCAACGCGAACGCACCCGATGTGTCGGCGCGCGGTCACCGGACGGGCAGGCCGGCAGGCCGGCAGGCCACCCCGGCCGACGTGTATCGCGGTGCTCGGGCCGCGTCGATGCGAAGTGACCTGTCAATGGGTTTCAGTGCAACCGGGCGCGGCGATCGGCGGTGGCCACGCGAAGTTCCAGACCGACGGTGATCTGGTCGGTCTGCAGGGCCCGACCCAACTGGGCGACGGCGTCATCGCGGATGCGGCGGCGCAGGTCGGTGATGTCGGCGTCGGGGGCGGCGGTGACCGATAGATGCAATCGCGGTGCGGTATGCGGACCGGTGAGCCATGCACCGGCATGTTCGACGTCGGTGTAGCTCTGGATGTCGGCGGCGACCGCCGCTGCCACCGTCTTCGACGACAGTACGGTGTCGCCGGTGCTCGGCTCGGGATCCAGATGCCATGACACCGGTTTCGGCATCCGGGAGAACTGGGCGATCAGCCAGCGCAGGCACAGCAGTCCGAGCACGACAGCACCGACGATCACCGTCCAGACCACCCAGGCCGGGGGAGCCGCTGTGCCGGGGACAAGACCCGGGCCGGTGCCGGGATGGTCGAGCCACCCGCTGTGCACGGCGACCACCAGCCCGCCGCCTGCGGTGAGCAGAGCTCCTGTCGAGGCGAGGACACTGCGGTTCAGCGTCGCGGGTCGATTCGCTCGCGTCATCAGCGTCGTCCTGACTGCGGAAGGTTCACTGCCGTGCCGGTGACCGGCGTGGTGTCGTGGCCGACTGTGGTGTCGTCGGAGCCCAGGGTTTTCGGTCGGCGTGATGTCCGGCTCCGGCGATCGGAGCGTGCGTGTTCGCGGGGCGTCGATTTCGGGGTGTGCAGGTCGGTTTTCACGCGCCGCACCGGATAGCCGAGTGCCGCTGCCCGGCTGCTCACTGTCGTGCAGATCGCATCGGCCATGCCGTCGTGGTCGTAGCGGTCGGTGCGTGCGGTGATCTTGACCGTGTCGCGGCCGGTGCCGGTGCGCGCCCGGGTGACGCCGTCCACGTCGGTGGCCGCTGTTGCCAGCACGGCGTGCAGGTCGCGACGCCGGATTCCGGCATCTATTCCGTCGCCACCGGACAGCGGCAGCACACGGGCGCGGCCGGGGAGTGCCGCCGCGAGCAGCAGCAGGATGCCGGTTACCGAGGCGACGATTCCGACGACCAGAACCACCGGGTCGTCCCATGCCGTGTCGTGGAGCCGCTGGGCCACGCTGTCGTACGACACGTACTCATGAGTACCGGTAACCCGTTGGATCAGTGAAACAGTCACCGCGGCACACGCCGCCAGCACGGTTAGTGCGAGGAGCGTGGCCGGCAATGTCCGGCGTGATCGGCGGATCACCGGACCCGCCCGGTCGGCGAGTGTTCGCGCAGGAACTCGGTGACGGTGATGTCCACGGCCGAGACCCCGAGACCGGTGAGTTCTTCGGTCCGGCGGACCAGGTGTTCGCGACAGGCGTCGGTGACCTGCCGCACCGGTTGCGGATAGTGCACCGGTATCCGGACCTCGAGAGTGGTGCGGTCCCCGGATATATCGGCATCGACCTGGACGTGGTCGCCGACACCGGGAACCTCTCGGGCGGCGTGCGCGGCGGTGCGCCATACCGTCCGTTCGCTGATGGTGGTGGTTCCGGGCAGGTCGGCGGCCGCGGCGGTCATCGGCGGTTCCTGCGCGCTTGCGCCGAGCGGGGCAGGCTGGTGAGATCCAGTTCTCCGTCGAGCCATCGGCCGACGAGCAGCCCGATGGCGCTGAAGATCAACACGATCGCGAACGCGCCGAATCCGCCGAACGCGGCGGCGAATCCGAGTGCGAGACCGATCGCCAGGCATATCGGCGTGGCGTTCATCATCGGCTCCTCTCCAGGGCCGGGCGGGGCACGGTCACTGCACCCGGGTGTTGGGGGTCTCCTCGGCGTCGTCGTCGCCGGGGATGAAGACATCGTTGACATGAATATTGACCTCGACCACTTCCAGTGCGGTCATCTGTTCGATCGCCGTGGTCACATTGCGCCGGACCGCGCGCGCCACATCGGCGATCGCGACCCCGTAGTCGACGACGATCTGCAGATCTACTGCGGCCTGGGTTTCGCCGACCTCGACGGCCACCCCTTGTCCGGTGCTGGCCGAGGCGCCGGGGATGCGTTCGCGCAGTGCGCCGAGCGCGCGGGCGGTGCCGCCGCCGAGGTCGTGGACGCCTTGGATCTCACGGGCGGCGAGCCCGGCGACCTTCTGGACCACGATATCGGCGATGGTGGTGGTCCCCTGGTCGGTGACCAGGGCGTTGCGCGTTTCGGTTTTGTTGCCGGTAGCCGGTTTGTCATTGGTCGCTGAGGTCATGGCTCCTCCTTGTTCCGTTGGAATATTTCGGTGTTCCGTTGGAATATTTCGGTTCCGTGTCCTCGCCCTCGGGCGTGGACACGCTCGGGTCGGCGGGACTCGACTCCGCCCGGCCGGTGGGGGATGCCGTGAACGCGGCGGCGTCGAGTTCGGTGACGACCAGCCGGAGTTCGGTGTGCTCCCACGGCGTGCCGGTCAGCAGTGCCCGCACCGCGCTGGTGAGGCGGGTGTACATCGGAGGTAGTGGTAACAGTGTCGCCACCACCCGAACTTCGATGACCGGCCCCAGGTCGACCGCGTAGCTGTGGATGTTGCGGGGCCGCCACGGTGTAAGCGCACCGATCAGCGGGGCGGCGGGCCGCGCGCCGGGGTCGGCGTCGATCGCCGAAACGATCGCGTCGATGAGTTCGTCGCGGTCGCTCACGGCGGCTCCGGTGCGATGTCGAGGACACAGACGCTGACTTCGTCGACATGGTCGCCGGTGTTCTCGAGAACCGAACGCACGATCGCACGCTGCACAGCGCAACCGACGTCGGTGGCCCGCGCTGTCGCCGAGATCGTGATATCGACCCATACCCGCAGCCGTGTATCGCTGCGCCGTACCCGCACCCCGTGTCCCGGCGCCGGGTCGGTGTCGCTCCAGCGTTGCCGGCCCGCCCGCCACGCCGCGCTCGCGAGGCCGCGCAGGCCCGGTTCCAGCCGCACCACGCCGGGTGTGGCGGCCGCGGTGTGCGCGCAGACCGCGGCGATCACCGGGGCCGCCACGACCAGCGATACCCGGTCGGTGGTCATCTCGGTGCTCCCGGCTCGGTATCGGGTCGGTCCTGGTACAGATCGCCCACGTGCACATCCAGGCGATGCAGGCTCACTCCGATCCGTTCGGGCAGCGCTACGGTCAGCCGGGCCCGCACTTGCTGTAGTAATTCGCCGATCGAGCCGGCACTGCGGCCGATCACCACTGTCATCTCTACGTCGACGCCCCGCTCACCGGCCATGCCGGGGTCGGTTGCGCGCACCCGGCAGCGGCGCGCCCGCACGCCGGGCACCGAGTCGGCCGCATACCGCAGGATCGCGGCCACCGCCTGCTCGCTGACCTCCACCGCACCCGGGTGCGGCGTCGCCAGGTCCAGGGTGCGGCCGCGCCGGGTTTCCGCGCGCACTGCGGACATGATGCGTCCCACCAGGTCCGGCGGTGGCGGTTCGGGTTCGTCGATCATCTGCCTGGTGGCGGCACGCAGAGCCAGCAAGCTTTCCCGGGCTGCCCGGCAATGCGGACAGTCGGCTTCGTGAGGGTCGGCGTGCCCTGCCTCGACCTCGTCGAGACGTTCCCACACCTGTTCCAGTTCGCGGCCACACGGCAGCGTGTAGCCCTGATCGGTGGTCTCGTTCACCGCCATGGCTTCATCACCTCCGCCAATTGGGCGCGCGCCCGCGCGATACGGCCACGCACTGCAGTGCCGCCGACCCCGACGATTGCAGCGATCTCCTCGTAGGTCAGGCCGTGCAGCTCACGCAGCAGCCAGCACGCGCGCTGTTCCGGGGTCAGCCCCAGCAGCGCCGTGTTCAGTGCTTCGAGTTGCGAGTGAACCTGCACCGCGACCTCCGGCCGGATATCGGTACGGGCCGATTCGGCCGTATCGAAGTCCACATCCACCCGCGGCCGCCGGGCCCGCAGCACGTTCAGGCAGCGGTTGATCGTCATCCGATACAACCAGCCGACGAACGCCGCGTCGTCGTCGAGTTGCCCCAGACGGCGCCACGCGGTCAGGAAGACTTCTTGTACAACGTCCTCGGCCTCCCCGCGGTCGGCGAGCATTTTCGTGGCCAGACCGAACATCTGCATCTGGCAGTGCAGCACCAGCTGTTCATAGGCCCGGATGTCGCCATCACGTGCACGGGCGACCAGAGTATCGATATCCAGGGCCCGTGTCGGCATCGATTCGATCGCGGTCACGCTCGCCTCCTCTACCGCTCACCTTCTAGGACACCGCAGCAGGGAAATCGTCACGCCATTATCGAACGAAGTTCTTCCGAGTGGTTGCTGAATCCGATATAGCACCGTGGTTGTGCGTGTTGGACTACGTGGTGAAGAGCCGGCGCATCACATTCCCTCGTCGACCGGCCGACAAGGGAATGAGAACTCGCAACCGTAACCGGTCCCAGCGTGGATACGCGCCGGATATCGACGAAACGGCATATCGGCGCAGGTAGATACTCGATTCGGTATTTCTCCGGCCTTGTTCAGGCTACCGCGTGCGCGGGATGCGCGAGGAAGGATTCGAGGTCACGAAAAAGCTCACCGCGTCGACCGGACATGATTTACGATCCAGGGTATGTGACCGTTGTCTCACCATTTGCTGCGTGCCGATTCGCGCTTCACCGAGTCGTTATGAGCAAGCGCTCCAAGGGCGCGAAACGACACGGAAGGGTCGACTATGGCTCGATATATTGCGAACCCGGCGACGAATCCGCAGGCCAACTCGGGTGTGGCACGAACTCAGGCCGATAACGGCCCGGCAACCCGAAAACCCATCGAGTACCGGCGCACCGTGATCCGGCGCCGCGTCGCCGGGCTGGATGTGGGCACCGCGGTGCTGGCCGTGATCACCTGCCTGCTGCTCGTCGTCGGCGTCACCGCCATCTCGCACTCTCTGGTGCTGGCAGTCACCGCGGCGCTGGGCATCACCGCCGGGCTTGTGCTCACTCTGGTCATTTTGCGGCCGTCCTGTTGATCCGCGCCCGTCCCGCAGTACGGCACCGATAGCCAGAACCCGAGGAGATGGCGAGGTGGTGGCTCATCCCTCACACGTGATCCTGCGTCAGCGTCGTGGGGTGCGGAGGTGGATGCGTTCGCCCTGTTTTCCGAAGAGGCTGAGTAGTTCGACGCTGCCGCGTCCGGCGGCGCCGAACCAGTGCGGAATCTGACAGTCGAATTCGGCTGCTTCACCGGTTCCCATGGTGAAGTCGTGATCGCCCAGTTTCACGCGGAGTTGTCCGCGGAGCACGTAGAGCCATTCGTAACCTGTGTGGGTCCGCAGGTGGGGCTGTTCGTCGTGCGCGGGGATGGTCATCTTGTAGGCGCGTGGTTCTCCCTGATGTCGCGACAACGGAATCAGGACTCGGCCGCCTGTCCTGGTGGGCTGCTGCGGCACGCGCGGATCGAGTATCCGGGGTGCGGAGACGATCTCGTCGAGGGGGATGCCGAGTGCAGCGGTGATCGGCAGGAGAAGTTCCAGGCTCGGCTTGCGTTGAGCTGATTCCAGACGCGACAGCGTGCTGGTCGAGATGCCGGTAGCTCGCGCGAGGTCGGCCAGACTGACGCCCTTCTTCTCGCGGGCGTGTCGCAGGCGAGGAGCGATCTGCTCGATCACGGCACCGAGGGTTGGTTGCTCGTCCATGGTGTCAGTCAACCGAATATGTCCCGGAATCGGCAACGATGCTTGTCGATATCGATTGAACTCCCCGATTCTGTCGGTGGAGGTGATCCGCATGGACGCAACAACAGATCCAACCGATGGATCGGTGACAGATGTGCTTTGGGACGCGATCGTCGTCGGTGGTGGGGCCGCCGGATTGTCGGCCGGGGTCGTGCTCGCGAGGTCGCGGTTCGCGACGTTGGTCGTTGATGGTGGTGCACCCCGAAACGGGCCCGCCGACCACATGCACGGGTATCTGACCCGGGACGGGATGGCGCCGAGAGAGTTCGTCGCGACCGGGCAAGCCGAGCTGACCCGTTACGGTGGGAGGCTCATGCGGGCGTCGGTGACCGACGCGCGGCACGCATCGGACGGCACGTTCGAGCTGCAACTCGATGACGACCGAGCCCTGCGCGCTCGGTCGGTGCTGGTCGCAACCGGGCTGACCGACGAGCTACCGGACATCGCGGGCCTGTCCGAGCGGTGGGCGTCGGAGGTACATCACTGCCCCCACTGCCATGGCTATGAAGTGCGGGGGCGGACCGTCACCGTGATCGGTAGCGCGATGGAAGCAGCATCGAAACATCTTGCCGCGCTGATGCGCCGCTACAGCTCGTCGGTAGCGTTCTGTGTCGACGGCATCGAGGTCAGCGCCGTCGAGCGGCAGCGCCTCACGGCGTACGGCGTACGCCTGATCGACGCGGGTGTCACGCAGGTGGTGACGAGCGCCGATACCGCGGCCGGGAACCTGGTCGCGATCGAGCTCGACAACGGTGAGACAGTCAGGTGTGCGGCCATCTTCGTGGCACCTCGCCCAGTGCCCCACGACACGATCCTGACCATGCTGGGCGCGGCCGAGGACCCGGTGAGCGGATTCGTTGCCGTCGACTCCCAAGGCGCCACGAGTTGCCCCGGGGTCTGGGCGGCCGGGAACGTGGTCAACCCCCGGGCTCAAGTCATCGCCGCCGCGAGCGCGGGCTCGACTGCCGCCATCAGCATGACCGGCTGGCTGCTCGACCGGGAGCTTTCTGCTGCCGTCTCGGCTGACCTGCTCGACGTCAGGAGTGCGAGCTGATGGTCAGCACCGACACAGAGAGGTCTCGAGCCAGTCGCTCCGAACGGCTGCCTACCGGTGTGTACCTGCTGGGTTTCAGCCTGTTCGCGATGGGAAGTGCAGAGTTCCTACTGGCTGGCGTACTGCCCGCGGTTGCCGCCGATCTGGACACCACGCTCTCCTCAGCTGGGCTTCTGATCACCGCGTTCGCGCTGGGTGTCGTGCTCGGCGGGCCGCCGTTGGCTGTTCTCGGTCTGCGCTGGCCGCGCCGGACCGCGCTGTTGATAACCCAGGGTGTCTTCGCAGCCAGCATTGTCGTCGGACTGTTCGGCAACTACCAGGTCTTGCTGCTCACCAGGGTGGTCGCAGGTATCGCCTACGCGGGCTTCTTCGCTGTCGCGTCGGTGACCGCGATCAGCCTGGTGACGCCGGACCGCAACGCCCGCGCCGCCGGAGTCGTGGTCAGCGGCCTCAGCTTGGCAATGGTCGCCGGCGGTCCCGCAGGCACATTGCTCAGCCACTTCACCGACTGGCGCGGCGGCTTCTGGGCCGTGGTGGTCCTCACGGTTGCCGGGATCATCGGCTGTCGCCTCGGACTCCCCACATCCGATTCGGACACCAACCCGACTACCGGGCCGAGCGTGTCGCGGGAGCTCGCCACGATGCGGAACCCGATGCTCTGGGGCATCTACGCGATCACGATCCTGACCACGGCGGCATACATGATCACGTTCAACTACCTGGCAGCCATGCTCGCCGACATCACCACCGTCCCCGAGGTGTGGATCCCGGCGATCCTCGCGCTCTTCGGAGTCGGCGCCTTCGTCGGTCTGTCCATCGGCGGCCGCGTCTCCGATCAGCGCCCCCACCTCGCACTGCTCACCGGCGCCGCGGCCATCGTGGTCCTGTCGGTCGTCATGGTTGTCGCGATCGGGCAGGTCTGGGCGGTGGTACCTACGGTATTCCTGATCGGCATCGCCGCGTTCGTGCTGAACCCCGCCGTCTACGGCCGCGTCTTCGCGATCGCAGCCGATGCCCCGACCCTCGCCGGCGCCACCACTGTGTCAGCATTCCAGCTGGGCATCAGCATCACCCCCGTTCTAGCAGCCGGTTCACTCACACAAGGGGCCGCTCTCACATCGGTGTGCTTGATCGGAGCCGCCCTCGCCGCGACCGCTATCCCCCTCATTCTCCTCGACCGGGCACGGCAGGTCCGCTGAACGAAACACATGGCGGCTGAAACAACCTCAGCCGCCGTGTGTTCGGCGCACGGCGGGCCGCCACGGCCCCGATCGAACCTGAGAGAAATCCACAGGCATCCGCCGCTGATCGTGGTCGGTAACGGGTTCGTTCGCCGACGGCGTGCTCGGTCAGAATTGGGCGCGTTGTGCCCGCTGGTGCGCGTCAGCGGAAGGAACCGGCGACCAAGCGTGCTGCGATGTTGATCCGGTTCCAGGCATTGACCGAGGCGATAGCCATAACGAGCGCGGCCAGATCCTCGTCGCCGAAGTGGTCGGAGGCTTGCCTCCACACTTCGTCGGGGACACCGCCGGGATTGTCAGCTACCCGGGTGATCGCCTCGGTCAAAGCCAGAGCCGCGCGTTCGGTGTCGGAGAAGAACGGCGCATCGCGCCAAGTCGCCACAGACCACAGCCGCTGGTCACTCTCTCCTTCCTTGCGTGCCCGATGCGAGTGCATGTCGGTACACACCGAGCATCCGTTGATCTGGCTGGCCCGAATGCGAATCAATTCCAACAGATTTCGGGGCAGCCGACCCTCGGCGAGGGAGTCCTCGACAGCCGTCAACCCGAGGTAGCCACCCCTGGCGAGCTTGTACACGTCGGGCATCCGTGCTTCCATGATTTGAAACCTTCCTTGATATCGAATATCCAGAATTTACTCTGAACGATCCCCGCCGTGGGGCGGGAAGTTCTACCTCAGCTCTGCGAGTCGGCTTCGGGTCAGTTCGGGTGTATCGGGATCGAGCTTTTCGACATCGGTCTTGATGTCACCGATGGTCCGGTCGGCCAGCGTCCGGCGCCACGCCAGATCCGCTTGCCGCATCGCCTGTGAGACAAGGCATTCCTTGCGGTAGTCGATATCCTTACGGGCACCTGGCCTGCTCTTCATCAACTGCTGGCATCGGAACGCCTCCTGCGCGCCTTCGATCGCGGTCACGACATCGAGCAGTGAGATCGTGTCAGGGTCGCGCGCCAACCGGAATCCGCCGCGCGGCCCCGAGGTCGAGGTGAGAATCCCCGCGCGAACCAGCGCCTGCAACTGTTTGTTCAGGTATGCCGCAGGCAGGGCGAAGAAGGCGGCGAGCTGAGCCGCTGAAACCGCCTCCGCCGGCTCGACCCAAGCGAGGTTGAGGCAACTGTGGATCGCCCACTCGACACCTTCGCTCATCTGCATATCCTGGATGTTACACATCCAGGATATGCGGGTCACGACCAAGTGGCATCAGCACTGACCAGCCGGATCGGCTCAATGCTCGGTATCGGTGGCGATGAACGGAATCCGAGGTCTGTTCACCTGATCGCGGGTGGGATATTGCGGTTTCCGCGCAGGAGGTTGGTGGGGTCGTAGATCTGTTTGAGCGCTGTCAGGCGTTCGTATCCGGGGCCGTAGGCACTGGCTGTGCGGTGGTCCTCGTCGTCGTCGAGGTAGTTGGCGTAGCAGGCCTCCATCGCCAGTGGTCCCAGGTGCTTGCTGAGCTCTCTGGTCCAGACCTTGTGGGTGTCATCGTGTTCGGGCTCGGTCCATCCGGCGATGGCCAGGAAGGAATACCGGGCATCGCGGCCGTGGAAGGAGGTGGCGTCCGGGCTCACCGTGGCGATGGCGCCGCCGAGATGTTCGAGGAAGATTCCGGTGAGGGGCGCGGTGATCCGTTCGCCCTGGTCGAGGATCAATTCGATGACCTCATCAGTCAGCTCGTCCAGGTAGTGGCTGCGGAGGTGGTAACGGGGGCCGTACGGCGTGCTGGTGTTGTGCAGGGCGTGCAACTCGATGGCACTGGCTTCGTGGAAAGCATCGCGCCACGGCAGGCCGAGTCCGGTGAGCGGCTCGAGTGCGCGTTCGGCGTCGGCGCGGGCACCGTTGAAGCAGACACCGATGCTGGCGGTGCGGGTCCCGTCGGGATTGACCTTGTAGTAGAAGTCCGTGACGAGTTCGCTCGGTGCGGTCGCGGTGATCTGCCGATAGGTGCGCAGGACCTCCCGCGCCTGCGTTACCGGGTAGGCAACAACCCCGACGGTGACTCGCGGGACGGTGTGCATGCGGAGAGTGAGGGAGGTGACCACGCCGAAGTTGGCGCCGGCGCCGCGCACGGCCCACAACAGATCCGGATCGGTGTGTTGGTTGACGGTGCGATGTGTCCCGTCCGGGGTCACCATGTCGACCTCGATGATGTTGTCGCATCCGGTCCCGCAACTGCGCATCAACAACCCGTATCCGCCGTGCAGCGAAAAACCGGCTACCCCGACGGAGGCGGATGCGGCGCCGGTGGTGGCCAGCCCGTACGGATGAGCCGCGGCCGCCAGCTCACCCCACTGGACGCCGGCCCCGACCCGGGCGATCTTCCCGACAGGGTCGATCGTGACCTCGCGCATTCGAGCGGTGGACAACACGATGCCGCCGTCGGGGACAGATCTGCCCGCGACATCGTGTCCGGCCCCCGCGACCGCGAAGGGCAAGTCCGCCTCGTGGGCGTATTCGAGCACCCGCTGGACGTCGGGCACATCCGCACACCGGAAGATCAGCGCCGGCTGCCGGTCGATGCCCTTCCAGATGACTCGGGCGGCGTCATAGTCCTCGTTACCGGGTCTCAGGACCTGGCCGTGGAACTCGGCCAGCACTTTTTCCAAGTTGGCGGACATGCACATTCTCCTGTTGCGGTAGCGGGTCGAGGCGCTGATGGCTCGGGTCGGCCGACCCGATAATGGTGGGTGTCAGATGAGCGGCCAGACATCCGACTGCTGCTCGGGGAACAACAGGGGGAGCAGCACACTGCCGCGAGTGGTTTGCAGGCGGCAGTCGGGGAAGGCCCGGGCCAGCTCGGCCCAGGTGGCGTGGCCGAAGATCAGCTGGTGGAACATCTGCTCGGGCAGCGAGGCGTCCGATGCTCGCCGGCTGTGTCCCGCCCACGCCTCGACCGCGCTCAGCTTGCCGCTGTCGAAGGAGAGGCGGATACCGTGGCGGTAGAGGTCGAGGTGAACGTCGCCGCTGAGGGCTTCGGCCGCGGTACCGATCAGACGCTGCTCCAATACCGGGGCGATCTCGCGGAGTAGTGCGGCCACGTCGGGTACCCGGAGGAACCAGCCGATCTCGGGCGGGCGCCGGACCAGCAGGTCGCCGAGTACATCGTAGGCGGGGTGCTCTCGGCCCAACCACAGCATGTAGCTCTCCGGGGTTCCTCGGTCGGGCAGGGTGAGCTGCCGGAGCACGCCGGCCACGACCTCGAACCAGGAAACCTCCGGCGCCAGCTCGAAGCGAGCGATCGACACCGTCGGTTCCGGGCACGGCAGGCCGGGTAACCAGCTGGGAATGGGGAAACTGGGGGTGCCGCCGTAGCCGAGCACCAGATACCCGACCGGCCTTGCCGCCCTTTCGATGATCAGTATCTCGCTGTGGACCATGCTGCCGACGTCGCGACCGAACAGCTCATGGCGCCACTGGGTCTCGTCGCGGACACACGCCAGTAGCCCCCTGTTCATTGCTCGGGCTTCGGTATCGATGAGGAATGCGATGTCCTCGACTGTCGCGGGCCGCGTCGTGACCGCTTCGTCGCCTTCTCGAATCGCGGGAAGGTCCCGGATGTGTCCACCGCGACCGGCCCGTTGGGTGATCGCGGGCAGCAGACCCGTATCGCTCCGAAAAGACAAGATATCGGTGATGCCCTGGATCAGGTCCCCGCGCAGCGTGCTCGTCTCGAGTAGGGCGTTCAGCTGTTCCTTCGACAGTCCGTGGCCTCGATAGTCCGGCCGGGTGGCCGCCAGCTCCATGAGGCTGACACCTAGCGGTACTCCCGCATACGACCAGGTTTGCGGGACCATCAGGAAGCTGGATACCAGCTCGCCGTGTCTGTCCTGCACCACGAGCATATCGTCGGTACCGATCGTGGGATGGCCCTTGTCGAACAGATCGCGCTGCCACTGTCCGACGGTGGCGTTCGGTGTGCCGTCCGGGGCGGCGTGCACCGAGGCCAGCAGATCACCGAGCGCGTCCCGATCTTCCGGGACGGCGTGACGCAACAGCAGACCGTCCGAGAGCATCCGGGGTAGTTGCGCCGGGGCGGGTGGTCGCTTTGCGGACATGGTTCCTCCAGTGAGCTCGGGCAGTTGGTGGCCCTTTCCGATCCGCTGATCAGCCGATGTGCTGGGCGGTGAGGTGCGGGCACGACAGATCCGAACCCGCACGAGCCGCCGGGTTTACAGCGGGTCGTCCCAGTGTGACCGGCAAGGTGTCGAGGCCACGGACATAGCCGCATCGGCGTTCGGGTTCATCGGCGAGCTCCATATGAGGGAACCGCCGGCTCAATTCGGCGAAGTACACCTCCAGCTCGGTCTGAGCCAGAGCGTTGCCCAGACAGACATACGCGCCGCCGCCGAAGGTCAACGGCCGCGGCCCGGACCGCCGGATATCGAATCGGTCCGGATCCTCGAACACTTGCGGATCCCGGTTGGCGGCGCCGAGCAACGGCGCGATCACCGAGCCGCCGGGAACAGCGACGTCACCGATCTGTACCGGCTGGTCGGTCACGCGTATCACTCGGTGGAGCGCACAATCCCACCGCAGCGCCTCGCTGACCGCGCCTGCCACCAGCGATGGATCATTGCGGAGCAGGTCGTACTGGTCGCGGTCGGCCAACAGCGCGGAGGTGCCGGTGCCGATGGTCAGGGTGGTGGTTTCGAAACCGGCCGTGAACAGGAGGATGACAAGGCTGAGCAGTTCCTCTTCGGTGAGCCGGTCCCCCTCCTCGTCGCAGGCGGCGAGCAGGCCGGAGGCCAGGTCGTCGGCCGGGTGATCACGGCGATACCGGAGCAGTTCGGTGAAATAGTCGCGCACCTCCACCATCGCGGCATTCGCACGTGCCAGGGTGGAATCGTCGACCACCAGATCCATCACCCGCAGAATGTCCCCGAAAACCCACCGGAACCTGGGCAGATCGGTATCCGGTACGCCGACCAGAGACGCGATGACCGCAACCGGCAGCCGGAACCCGACTACATCCTGGAGATCCACCACGGCGTTGTCCGCGCCGTGCTCTTCGAGTGTGTCGAGCAGCCCGGCGACCACCTGCTGTATCGCCGGCACCAGAGATTCCACCCGGCGCCGGGTGAATGCCCTGTTCACCAGTCGCCGGATCCGGGCATGACTCGAATGCCCCTCGAACGGCAGGCTGGTGAAACACCAGACGGCCGCCGGATGCTCCTGCCACCCGGGCATGATGCGGTCGTGCCATGCGTGATCGGGCACGCGCACATCCGGACTGCTCAGCGCCCGGTGGCAGTCCTCATAGCGGCTGATCAGGTACATGTCCATGGAATCGTCGAAGAACACCGGCGCGGCGTCGCGGAGTTGGGCGTAGGCCGGGAACGGGTCTGCGGGCGCGCCGGCGAGCGTGCGGACCGCTGCGGCCGCCTTATCCAGGTCGGACATCAGAACCTCTCAACATCTGAGCAGATAGGTAACACGAACTGCGAAGGGTATGAGCCGAAGGGGTCGACCGGCCCGCCACAGATGAGGTAGACGTCAGCCCCCTCCGTCCGAGTCGGTGACGTTCTGCCCACCCTTCAAGACGGCGCCCGCCTGCCCGAGGACGGCGGGGTTCGCGATCGGATCACCGGGCACGACGCTCACGTCCGCGGGTGCACCGGGCCGCAACGGCGCTCCGGTGATCGCGTCCAGCACCTCGGTCGGGCTCAGCCCGGCTTCGGTGAGCGCGGCGATCTCGCGGGTGTTCACGCCGAGCGGCAGCGGGCCGTTGCCGAGATCTGTCCCGTACCGCACCACACCTCCGGCACTGTGGAAACGGCGCAGGTTCTGTAGGGCGATCTCACGGTCCGGGGAGGGTTCGCCCCAGCCGTGGATGTCGATCGTAGAGATGATCGTTGTGTCGCGGGCCAGGTCTGCGATGAGCCGGTCGTCGAGGATTTCGGTCCACGGCGTGTGGGCGAGTACTCGCACCCCCGCCAGCTGGGCTCGCCGCGTCTGGCCGGAGCCCTGTGTATGCGCGGTGACCGGAATACCGTGGGCGTCCGCCGCGCGGACGATTGCGTGCAGGGTGGCGTCGTCGACAACCGGACCGGCCTGGGAATTGAGTGTGATCTTGATGGTGGCCGGGCGATGAGCGACCAGCGCTTCGACCGCCCGTCGGGCGGCCGCCGGATCGTCGACTTCGATGGCGACCAGCGGTGGTGCCCACGGCTGCCGGGAAGGATAACCGCCGGGGGCGGTGAGGAACGGTCCAGCGGCATGAATACGGGGGAGGCCGGGATCATGCCGGGCGCGCTCGACCAGCGGCCAGATCTCGGCGGGGGCCCAGCCCAGATCCATGACAGTCGTCACGCCCGCCGCCAGCAGTTTTTCCGGCTGGATCAGTGCGGCGTGCACGTGATAGTCGATGAGCCCGGGCAGCAGCACCCCCTCGATGTGCTCGCGGTGCGTGGCGTCCGGGGCAGCCGGGAGCGGCCCGATCCAGCCGATCTCGCCTTCGCGCACGCCGATGGCCGTGGGACCGGCGAGTTCTCGCCCGCCCAGCCACGCCGCGTCGGCGGTGAGGAGGCAGTCAAATATCATGCGGCTTCACCAATTCGGGAAAGTACAGCGCGTCGATGGTCCCGCTGAGATATCCGGCACCTGAGGTTCCGCCGGTGCCCGGCTGGTCGGCGAGGTGTTTTCGCACGATCTCGAGATGCCGCAGCCGCCATTCCCGCAGATATGCGTCGATGCCCGCGAGCTGTTCGCAGATCTCGTATTCGACGCCGTGATGTCCGGCGGCATAGATGCCCTGGAAGATACCGACCAATTCCGGCGTGGTGTCGCGGCTTCGGCACCGATCCCCTTCGAGGAACCGCTTCGGCACCGGATGACCCCGCCGGTGCAGGTAACCGATCAGCTCATCGAACAGGCTCGGGCCGGTGGCGTACTCCGGCGCGAGATCCCGCCAGGCGGGATGCCGTCTCCCGAGCAGGAACTCCAACGCCCGATACTGTTCGGAATACATGCCGGACGCAGGACCGAGAAGCGGCCGGATCCGATGGAACGCGGCGGGTGTCAAGGTGTCCAGAATCAGCCATTGGTTGTTCAGCAGTAGCAGTATCTGCTGTGTTCGCGCCAGCTTGGGCACCACCGGCTCGTCCTTGCTGAACGCCTCCCGCGCCGCGGTCAGTTCGTGTAACAGGAGCTTGAACCACAGTTCGGTGGCCTGATGGAAGATGATGAACAGCATTTCGTCGTGCTCTTCGGGCTCGGTGCGCACCCGCTGCGCATCGAGTATCCGATCCAGGTTCAGGTACTCCAGATAGGCTGACCTGCCCTGGTCTCTGCTCATGAATTGCTCCGCTCATCTGGTCGGGTGCCGCCTCGCGCCCAGGCATGACGAGCTTCGCCGTCGAGGCGAGCCGAACACAGTCCGAGGTTGTGCCGTCGCCTACCGGACGAGATCGTCGGCGCGCACTGCTCGGTATTTGACACAGTCGTGAATTTAGCGTGCGAAACTCGGACGGAACGGATGCAAAACTTCCCATGGTTGGGCATTGATGCGTCCGTATCGAGGCCGGAATCGATCGAGAGCTCGAACCCGGATGTGAGCCAGTCGGATACGGCTGCCGAGGCTACCCGAACCGGTCCCCGACCTGGTCTGCGACGGAGATGCAACCGATACGCGGGGTCCATGATCGCCCGCGCGACTCCGCCGCCGATACCTGATGGGCCTTTTTTGCGCGAGGCCGGTGCAGCCACCGTGCCGGTCGGGTGTCGGGTGCCGGGTGCCGGGTACTCGGTTCTCCGGAATCCGGTCATCCAAGGGGCGACGGAGTCGCCGGTCCGAAAACCGCCCTATCGCTAATTTGGCGGAAATGTGACATACAAAAACATTCTCGAGGGCGTACGGGTTCCCGTATCGAGGCGAGATCGCTCGCACGGGCGGCCGGATGGCGCGGGCTCCGGGTCGGCGCGGATCCTCGGCGAGCGGAATCCGTTGCAGAAATGCGGAATTGGGAAGCCGTTGCCGCGCAACAGCCTGGCCTGCGCTTCTGGGTATCCTGCCCCGCTCGCCGGCCGGCCCGCAGGTGTCGGTGCGCCGCGCGGTGGTCGATCGCACTACTCTCACGCTTGCGGCCGATCCGTCACACCAATACTGTTCCGACACAGGAGATGTCCCATATCGGACAACTTCTCGGATCTGTTGTTGTTGCTTTCATTGGAGTTCCAGGCATTGACCAAGTCCCTACCGTCGCCCCGAACCGGCACCGCCGAATGCCCGTACTCCGCGCCCGGCCGGACCGATGTCCCGTCTCGGGATGCTCTGTACACCGAGGAGTATGCAGCCGATCCGCATCGTGTCTTCGCCTGGATGCGTAGTCGGCACCAGACGCTGGCGCCGGTGGAGCTGGCCCCTGGCATTCCGGCTACTTTGGTGATCGGGTATAATACCGCGATTCGGATCTTCAATGACCCCGAGCACTTTCCGGCCGACGCGCGTTCGTGGGAGAAGACCGTTCCTGCCGACCATCCACTCATGCCCATGATGGCCTGGCGTCCCAACGTGATGCGCAGCACCGGAACGGAACATGCCCGCTACCGGCAGGCGATCACATCTGCCCTCGATGGGGTCGATCTGTTCTCCATGCACCAGAATATCGAAGCGGTTGCCGCTCCGCTGATCAACGACTTCTGCATGAACGGCGAAGCCGAGATCATCGGCCAGTACGCTTTCCCGCTGACCTTCCAGGTGCTCAACGCCATGCTGGGTTGCCCACCGGGTCTCGGGCAGGACATTGCCGCCGGTATGGCTGCCATGTTCGAAGGCGGCGCCGCCGCCACCGACGCGGACGCCAGGATCAACGAAGCGCTCTTGGAGCTGGTCGCGCTCAAGCGCGCCGAACCCGGCCGCGACATCACCTCTCGGCTGCTGGCCCACCCGGCGCGGCTCCAGGATTCGGAGATGGTGCACCAGTTGGCTGTGCTCTACGGGGCGGGGATCGAGCCACTGACAAACCTGACGGTCAACACCCTGCTGCTCATGATCACCGACCCCCGGTTCACCGGCACATCCGCGCCCGGTGCGGCCCCGACGACGCAGGACGCACTCAACGAATTGCTGTACACCGACCCCCCGATGGCGAACTACTGTCTCAGCTACCCGAGGCAGCCGATCATGCTCGACGGAGTCTGGTTGCCCGCCGATCAGCCGGTAGTCATCGGCATGTCGGCCTGCAACAATGATCCGGCGATCCACTCGGGTCAGTACACCGACAACAACGCGCATCTGGCATGGGGTTCCGGTCCGCATGCCTGCCCGGCCAGGTCGATCGCCTACATGATTGCCCACAACGCGATCGATCAGTTGCTCGACGCGCTCCCCGAAATGCGGCTTGCCTGTCCGGTCGACCAACTGCGTTGGCGGCCCGGCCCTTTCCATCGTGCGCTGGCGGCGATGCCGGTGATGTTCCCGCCGTCTCCACCCCTCGGCTTTTGATGTCGCTGTGATGTGGCCACATGCGGCTGCAGCATGGATGTTTCAGATTTCGCGAGCACGCTGCGCTGCGGCCGCACGGCATGGTTGTGTACATTATTCGAATCGAATAACGTTGCGCCGGAACAAGTCCTGCGAACACCGGATGGATCGTAAAAAACGTCAGGGATGAGGCGAGAGGATCGCGCTGTAGCCAGGTCTATTCTAGAATTGTTTGTAGCGCTAACGAGGCCAATACCATACGACCGCTCCGTATCCGCATTCTCACCCATCATCTGCCGATCCGATGATTCGGCAGGGCATCGGCGAGCACGTCAGTTTCTGGCATGCTCCACTCGCCGGTGACATCTAGCAACGCGCAACCTTGCCGTATCGCACCGAGGAGGATGTCGTGGCTCAGCCTGTTTTCCTGGACGTCAGGCCAAGTAAGGAACGCATTTTAACCCGAGCAGTCGAACTCGCGCAAGAGGATCCGGCGTTGGCCGAACGGTTGATGCGCGTGAACGACGTCGCCCGAGGTATTCGAACGGTGGAGGTCTGGGTTACCGACGCGTGTAATCTGCGGTGCAAGGGGTGCTGGTTCTTCGAACACGATATGGACAAGCAGAGCATCGAGATTCGTGATCTGGGCACGATCCGTGCGTTCGCCGAAGACCTGCGCGATTCCAAGAAGATCACCAGCACGCTGCTGATCGGCGGTGAGCCTGCGTTGGTCCTGGATCGAGTCCGTGTGTTCGCGGAGACGATTCGCAATGTCACGGTGGTGACGAACGGGACCCGGCCGATTCCGTACGACGGTCTGGAAGATCTCGCCATCGCGGTGTCCCTGTGGGGCGGCGGCCCGGTCGACGACGAGTTGCGTGGTCACGGGCCCAACGGCCGGCGGATCAGCGGGTTGTTCGGCAGAGCGCTACGCACCTATGCGGGCGACCCGCGGGCCACCTGGGTCTACACCCTCAGCGAGGCCGGGATGCCGTACCTCGAACGGACCGTCGAGGCCATCGCCGACAACGGCAACCAGATCAACTTCGGCTACTACAGCGACAACGGCACCGATCCCACCGCGCGGCTACGCAATGAAGAGCAGGTGCTCCAGGAAATGATCCGAATGCGCGAAACCTATCCCGATACCGTTCTCGGGCATCCCTATTACTTCCGCACACTGGTCACCGGCCGCACGCATTGGGGCACCTTCGGCGCGGAGACATGCCCCAGCATCAGCAACGATCACCCGGCGCACGCCCAGCGCCTGACCGAGGGGCATCCGATCGTCGGCCGCTTCAACGCGTACCGGACCGATCACAGTGTCCAGTACTGCGCCACCACCGGAGACTGCGACAACTGCCGGGACAGTCAAGCTGTGTGGAGCTGGTTGCTGGTCAATATGCATCGTTTCCTGGGCGATCGCGACCAGCTGGACACCTGGGTGACGTTGGCCGAGAACTTCTACCGCCAGTACTACTGGTCCAGCTACCATCCCGCTCGACAGGCCCCCGCCGAATCGGCTGTCGGCGCCTAGCGACAACCGACCATGACAACAATGTCTCTGGAGAAGGCGCGGCTCTTCTCGGATGTCCTTCGTGGTGACCCGGGCGCCCGGATCCTCTGGGCGCGGCCGGGGGCCGACCGGCATCGGCAATACGAGAAGGTCCGCGCTCGCGGGGCCCTGGCCACCAGCCGCCGCGGCCTGCTGTTCACCGCCTCCCATGCCCTCAGCCACCAGGTGCTCACCAGCAGCGACTTCGGCCCGGCGCCCATCGGTGCGTCGGCCCGCCGGCGTAACGCGACCGGCGACACCACTCTCGTACATCCGGTCGACGACTCCTTTCTGAAGCTGGAACCACCCCGGCATACGGAGCTACGCTCTCTCGTCGCTCCCACATTCCACCGGCGCGAACTCGCCGATCTCGGGCCCCGGATCGAGAAGATCGTCGAACACCGCCTGAACGAGCTTCCACGCGGTCAGGTCACCGATTTGATCACCAACTATGCCGAAGCCGTGCCCATGGCGATGATCTCTCATATTCTCGGCCTACCGGATACGGAGGCGCCGCGTTTCGCTGCCTGGGGAAATGTGCTCGCCTCGCTGCTGGACGGCGCCAGAACAGCGCAGGAACGGCAGCGTTCCCGTGCTCTCGTCACGGAGATGACGGCGTATTTCAGGGATCGCCTGAACCACGTCGACCAGGAGAAAACCGGGCTCATCGCCGGTTTGGCGCGGCAATGCCCGGCACGGTCGACCCCGCGCGAGGCAATCGCCACCTGCGGCATGCTGCTGGTCGGCGGTTTCGGCACCACCACCCACCTCCTCGGGAACACCCTGCACACACTGCTGCGGCGACCCCACCTCCGGCCGGCCGACGGCGATTACACGGCGGTGATCGAAGAATCCCTGCGCTACGACACCCCCGTCCAGTACGTCGTCCGGGTCGCCAAGACCGATACTCGGCTCGCCGGTCGGGCCATCACCGCGGGTACGCCGATAGTGCTTCTGCTTGCCGCCGCGAATCGTGATCCGGAGATTTTCACCGAACCACATCTATTCGACCCCCGACGCCGGGAACCTCATCGCCACCTCACCTTCGGTGCCGGGATCCACTTCTGTATCGGCGCCGCGCTGGCCCGCGCGGAGGCGGCCATCGCCGTCCAACGCTTCTTCGAAAGGTATCCGGACGCCCACATCGCGGGAAAGCCCGATCTCCTGCATTCCCGCGCGCTTCACGGTTTGCGCCGACTGCCTGTCGTCCTCGGGACCTGAGTCGAGGGGGTGGGAAGAGGCCCGGTCCGCACTGTGGCTGCCGCGGCAAGTATTTGGATGAGCGCCCCGCACTGTGACGAACCTGGTCGAGGATCCGACGTTGTGGGAGCCCGTTCTCGGTGTACTCAACGATTTACCAGCACGATCCGTCGAGGAAGCCAGTGGATAATTGCCGCATGGACCCATCAGACGGCCACACCACCGAACTCGTTCTGAGCATCGAAGAGTGCGACGCCGTCCGGGCAGCCCTCACCGAGGTAACCCGGCCCGGAGACGGAGAACAAGCCCCCTCCCTCAACTATCTTCTCGCAAGGTGGAGGGGGCTGGTGAATGAAGCGGAGGAGGCATATCCGTGGTGCGCGTCGGAGTTCAGCAACGATCTCTATTGCCGGGACATGCTCGGGGAAGTCTGGCCGCTGTTGCCTCCACGTGCCCGCCGGATTGTGCAACCGGACCTCGATCGCATCGACGAGCGCTATCGACGCGCGACGGTCCCTTGGCCCGGCCGCCCCGAGGACGGGGCTCAATGGTGGCAATGGCGTGTTCCCCGACGCATTGAGATCGAGGCCTCAGAGCAACGAGATCCGGACTGGCCGATGGGATGGGCAATGATGCCGTTCCCCCGGCCCACTTCCGTGGAGGTCGTCACCTAGCCTCGGTATGAGGCTGATCAGCGAAACGCGAGGGCCGGACCGGCACTCAGCTGGCATCTGGCATGCTGAGTGCCATGGAGAATGACTTGCGGGAGGCTGAGCGGCGACTCCAGGCTGCGCAGCTGGCCGGGGACGTCCAGGCGCTGGATGAGTTGCTCGACGACCGGCTGATCTTCACCCTCGGCTCGGACACGTTCACCAAGGCGGATGATCTCGAGCTGCACCGCACTGGGGCTCAGATCATGAGCAGGCTCGAGGAAGAACAGCTGAAGGTACTGGTGGAAGGGACGACCGGGGTCACTTGGTTCCTCGGCGTCGTCGAGGGCAGCGTTCATGGGTCACCATTCGCAGCCAGGATGCGCTATACCCGTGCCTGGGCGCACGACGATTCGCGTGGCTGGCGGGTCGTTGCCGCTCATGCCTCGGCGGTCGAGTAGTTCGAAGAGTTCGCCCACGTTGACCGGGGTCGTCCGAACCGCGCCGGGAAGTCGTCGCCCGAACCTATCTGCTGGCCGGGAATCTCCTCGGTCTCGCCGAGGGAACCACCTGACAGTGCTGCGTTCGGCAAGGGGCACCTCGGCAAACGGGCAGCTGCGGCCGGGGTCTTGTGTCAGGCGCCCGGTAACCGGATCTCGGTGTTCGGTTCCGCAGCCTCTGTCCTGAGTGTGGGGCCGCCGGGGTTGCTTCCTACCCGCTCGGTCGATGCGGCACGGGTGATGACGGACAAGCCGGGGGGCTTCGGTACCGGGGCCGGTATCGATCTCGATCCTGCGTGCCGCCCAGCACCGCACTCGTGGCCACCCTGGCCCGGGACCGGTGCCGATCGGGCCCGGATGGCGGTAGCGGTGGACGCCCGCCAATGCGGCGGGCGGGGCTGCCGAGATGTCGACGCGGACTCCTGCGGTATCGCTGAGTTCGGCCCGCTGTCCGATATCGCCGCGTGATCGAAATGGGGCGCAAGCAACGGTCGAGTCTCGCATAGCGAACATTTCCGGAGGCCCATTGGCGGTGGATCCGTGACCGTCTAACCTCCCGAATGGGAAACGCTGAGTCGCCTTGAAACCGCCAGGGCAGGCCAGTCCGCGATGCCGTAGCGCATATCTACCCGATGTGAGTGCCCTATGAAACCAACTGCCGCCTCCTCCTCGTTGTCCTCTGCTTCTCCCGCGTTGCTGTCGAGGTCACCCGGTGACCAGCTGATATTCCGGACCCGATGTCGCGGGGAGGTTGTAGTTCTCTCCGTGCGTGGACAGGCCGACGCGTTCACCCTTCAGCTGTGGCGGCAACAGGTACGGCACGCCGCCGAGGCGACCGCGGGCGCAGGCTTGATCATCGACGCGACCCGGTTGGATTTCCTGTCGCTTCGTACATTGGCGGCCTTGGCCGACGACGCGCACCATTACCGACGCGATGGCCTCGAGGTGTGCCTGGTCACCTCGGACCTGCGAATCGGTCACCTCGCCGCCCGCGATCCGCGTACCGCGCAGCTGCAAGTGCGTTCGACCGTGGTCAGCGCAATGACGGCTATCCAGCTGAACCGTCGGGCGACATCGGCCACCGGGCGCCGCCGTGCCGACCGGACACCACAGATCGCCCCCGACGGGCCGAGGACCCTACCGAACGGACGCCCGCACTACCGGGCCGGGCAAACCGTGGCCTTTCGTGGCGGGCGCCCCGACACCGCGACTCCATCGGTGCCGGGCAGGCACCGGAGGGCGAGGACCGACGACGGTACTGGGTGACCATGGTCGGGCCCGATCTGTTCGAGCAGGATTTCCGCAGGTCCGCCGGGCTAGCGGCCTCGGCCGGCGGGTCTGCGACTAGCTATCGCGGGTGGGCCGTCCGGCCTCTACCCACTTGCGGTGTCGTTTCACTGTGCGGTCGAAGATCCAGGAGATCTCTTTTCCGGTACGCCGGGAGAGCGCGAGTTCGCTCATATGTGTGGGGTCGTGGAAAGCCGTCCACATCGGGGAGTCGATGACACACAGGGGGTCCGGCCGCTCGGGTGGGCTCGGCGGCAGGAGCGCCCAGATTCCCTCCAACGCCCGACGAAAAGTCTCGCCGACGAAGTAGACGAATCGCGCACCGACTTCGAGGTTCTCCTCGGAGACCATATCGTCGAAGTTCGGGTACCGGCTGAGCATTTCGTGCTCTGCTATGACGAGCCCTTCGCGGGTCCAGAGGTGGCCGTCGAGTCCGGGGACATCGATTTCGACGAACTCGGTCTCGATGGCGTGCTGGTGCATGTCCACCCACGCCCGGAAGTGTTCGTCGTTTTGAATTTGCTGGTATTCCAGCGTGTCCCGAACCGCTTCGGGTTCACCTGTCGAGGGCATCGGCTCTCCATTTCCTTTTGGTGCAAGCCTATTTCATGGCCGATTCCGCCCGAAAGTCGCCGACATCAAGACCTGGACCGATCGCGCGGCGGCGTTCCTGTCACCTGTTCGCCGCGAGCGCTCTGTTGCTCAGGTTGCGATCGGTCGAGCCGGTGCAGTGCGAACGCCGACAATGCTCCGATGAGGCCGAGCCCGGCCCATACCACCTGATCCGCGCCGGCCGACCGGGCGGCACCGACGACGGCGCCGGTAGCGAGATTTCCGGCCAGGATGCCGATGCCGACGATCGTGTTGTAGAAGCCGTAGTGGGTGGCCACCAGCTTTCCGTCCGCGAGTGAGACGACGGTGTCCATCTCGAAGGGAAACACCGCGGCGGTGCCGATCGCGAGTAGCGCCGTGGCGGCCAGCAGCGCGACGACCGCGGCGGCGACGCCGAATCGGCCGGGGCCGGGTACGGCCAGAAGTGGCAGGAATGCCGTGGCGAGGATCGCCATTCCCACCGCGAGGCTGCGTCCGGTTCCCCAGCGGGCCCTGAACCATCCGGTGATTCGTAGTTGTCCGGCTACGGCGACGACACCGGAGACCACGAACAGCGCCGAGACCAGCACCTGTGCGTGTGCACCTGCGAGGTACTCGGCGTGCAGGGGCAGGGCCAGATACACCTGGAACGAGAGCACATACGAGCCGATCATCGTCAGTGAGAACCAGAGGAACCGGCGGTTGGCCGCCACGGCGCGCCAGTCCTGCAGCACCGAGGTGTGTTCGGCGGCCTGCTGTTCGCGGTGGGCCGGGAGCGCCAGCAGCTGTGCGACGGTCAAGGCCGCGAAAACGACGGCCGCGGCCGCGGCGGTCACACGGAAGTCGAGAAACATCAACGCCAGGCCGACCAGCGGCCCGGCGAGGATTCCGGCTTGGTAGAAGATGTTGAACACAGCGAACGCTTCGATGCGGCGTTCGCCGGTGTCGGCGGCGAGGTAGGCGCGTACGGCCGGGTTGAACAGTGCGCCGGCGAATCCTGTCGCGGCGGAGGCGATCAGTAGCCCCGGGAGTGAGGTGGCGAATATCAAGAGGGCGAAGCCGCCGGTGCGCAGCAGGCAGCCGGCGACGATGAGCGGTTTGTAGCCGAGCCGGTCGGCGAGTGTGCCGCCGATCAGGAACATGCCCTGCTGGGAGAAGTTTCGGACGCCGAGCACCAATCCGACTGCCCAGGCCGCCAGTCCGAGCGGGCCCGCGAGGTAGCCGGCCAGATACGGCATCAGCATGTAGAACCCGAGGTTGATGCCGAACTGGTTGATCATCAGCAGCCGGGCGGCGAGATCGAAGCTGCGGAAGCTCCTCAGTGCGGTCATCACGCTCCTTCTCCTGCCCGGTCGGTGTCGCGCGGGTCGATGATGGTGGTGCAGCGGGTCCATGAGTGCACCACTCGTTGTGCCGGATGCGCGATGGTGTCCGGTTCGATCGGTGGGCCGGAGTCGAGCAGGCCGTGCGTGCGGCAGTACTCGTCGTTGTAGACGGTGTCGAAATAGCGTTGTGGCCCGTCGGGGAACACCGCCGCGATCCGGGTGTCGGCCGGGAGAGTGCGCGCGGCCCACCCGGCGACCAGCGCCACGGCTCCTACGCTCCATCCGCCGGTCGCGTAATGGGTGCCGGCCAGCGCGCGACACGCCCAGACCGCTTCGGCCGGTGCCACCCAATGCACTTCGTGGAAGGCCGGGTAGTCGACGTTACGGGGGAAAATGCTGGAGCCGAGCCCGCGCATCACCCGGGGGCCGGCGGGTTGGCCGAAGATCGTGGAGGCGACCGTGTCCACGCCGATCAGCAACAAGTCGGGGTTGAACCGGCGCAGGACGCGTGCCACACCGGCGGAGTGCCCGCCGGTGCCGACTGCGCACACCAGCACATCTACCCCGCCCAGCTGTTGCATGAGCTCCAGTCCGAGGGACTCGTATCCGTCGATATTGTCGGGGTTGCTGTACTGGTCGGGGCACCATGCCCCGGGCTCGGCCGCCGAGAGTTCGATGACACGGTCGCGGCGGGCCTGTTGCCAGCCGCCGGTGGGGTGGGGCTCGCCGACCGGTTCGACGCGGGCGCCGTACGAGGTGAGCATGCGTTCCACGATCGGTTCGAGTCCCGGATCGGTCACCACGGTGACCGGATGGTGGTGCACGGCGCCCGCCAGCGCCAATCCCAGTCCGAGAGTGCCGCTGGTGGATTCGATGATGCGAGCCCCCGGCATCAGGTCGCCGCGCTGTATTGCGCACCGGACCATGTGCAGTGCGGGGCGGTCCTTCATCCCGCCGGGGTTGAAGCCCTCCAGTTTCGCCCAGAATCCGCGGCCGGGGGGCGCCAGCGGCGCACCGATCCACAGCACGGGGGTATTGCCGACCAGCGAACTCGATTCCCGCACCGGGGCGGGCGGGGCGAGCACAGCCGCAGAGGTCTCGGCGGGAGTGCCGGACACGACGTTGTTCATGATTGTCGCTTTCTGTATCCGAACCGCCACAGCGGGCGGTGAAGCGGTGAGCAGGCAGCGAACACCGGCCGAAGCGCATGCCTCGGCCTGGCGCTGACCTGTCAGCGTCGGGAGATACAGAAATTCGTGAGTATGGCTCGCCCGCTCGATACGGGTAGGTCCGCGACCGGGGGGCCGCGGCTTCTGAGGGCGCCGGCGAGTACCAGAGCGATTGCGCCCACGGTGGCTGTTCCGAGGAATGCCGTCCACAGCAACGACAAAAAGGTAGCGACACCGGAGGGCAGTACCGACTTCTCGAGGCAGTGGATCATGTGCTGATCACAGTGCCCGTCGGGATGACCGCTCATTCCGTGCAGGTGCGGGGTGTGCGAGCTACCGAAGGCCAGTTCGGCGACCGCGCGGGCAGGGTGGGTGTGCTGGTCTGCTCGGTGCAGGGCGCAGTCGAGGATCGGAGCAATGAGAAGTACCGCCATCAGCAGTATCGCCGATGTGCGCCGCAGACGAGCGGAAACGTTCACAGCGGACCACTCGGATCCGAGTAACGGTGGGGGTCGTGTGGTGACACGGCGATTGTCGGAGAGGGTGCGCCGGCGTCGAGACGTCGAACATTGTCTGCGCGTTCGCACTGGACATCGGTACCGTCGAACAGTCCGGTCACCTGCGCCACCTCCTTCTACTCATCCAATTGTTCTCGCGCTGAGGCCCTCTCGGTGAACCGACACCGCACCGGTCGCGAAACAACCTACTCGCCCCATCCTCCGCCATCCTGTGCAGAGGCTCATCGATGGCGCCAACCATGGGAAGGATTCAACGGATATTCGGCGCCTCATCGGTGCGCCGGGCCCAACCGGCCGGCGCACCGATGACCGAGGCCCGCGGCCCGGTAGGGGCCCGATGCTCAGGCGACTACTCGGTAGCCGGCGGCTTCGACGGCGTTCTCGACGGCTTCGAGGTCGACCGTTTCATCGGCTTCGACGGTGACGCGGCCGGTAGCCGGGTCGGCGTCGACCCCGGTGACACCCTCGACGGCGCCGATTTGCGTCCGGACCTTGGAAGCGCAACCGCCGCAAGTCATTCCGGCGACGGTGATGATCGAGGTGCTCATATTCTTTTCCTGTCGATCGAGTGAGGCCCGCGGGTTCATCCGGAACGGTGATCGCCGGCCGCGGGGTCCGGCATCTCAATCAATACATTACCCCCGTTGGGTATGCAAGGAGGCGGCTGTTCTCCGCGGATCCCGCCTCACGAGCATGGAACCCGGACGCTATCCGGCCTCGGCCGCACGACTCAGCGAGGAGATCATCGACACATCGGGCCGGGGTAACGCGTCCGGGACCACGATGACTGCGCCGGTGACCTCATCGTTGATCAAACGGCACGCTATCCCGAAGACCTCCGTCACCAGCTCCGGAGTCAGGACCGTTCGAGGTGCGCCCTCGGCGACGATGCTCCCGTCCTTCATGACGACCAGATGGTCGGCGTAGCGGGCGGCCTGTTGCAGATCGTGCAGCACCGCCACGACGGTGCGGCCCTGTGTCGACACCAACTCGCGTACGAGTTGCAGCAGCGAGTACTGGTGGGAGATGTCGAGAAAAGTCGTCGGCTCGTCGAGTAGCGCGATATCGGTCTGCTGGGCGAGCACCATCGCCACCCAGACACGCTGACGTTGTCCGCCGGAGAGCTCCTCGACGAGCCGGTCGGCGAACTCGTCCATCCCGGTGGCGGCCAGCGCGCCGTTGACCGCGTTTTCGTCGGCGCGGCTCCATTGCCGGAGCAAACCCTGGTGCGGGTAGCGTCCGCGGGCCACGAGATCGCGTACCGAGATACCGTTCGGCGCGATGGCGCTCTGCGGCAGCAATGCCACCTGCGTGGCGATATCCCTCGCCGATCGACGGCGTATATCGCGGCCGTCCAGTTCGACCTGTCCTTCGGCAGGGATCAGCAGTTTGATCAGTGTGCGGAGCAGCGTCGACTTACCGCAACCGTTCGGGCCCACGATCGCAGTGAACAGACCCCGCCGTACCGCGAAGTCCAGACCCGGGATGATCGCCTTCTTCTCCAACTCCACCCGCAAACCGGTGGCGACGAGGCGGGGGAGTTCCATGGTCATCGGCGAGCCTCCTGGGCCAGTAATGTGACGAGGTAGATGCCGCCGATCGTGACGGTGACGACGCCGACGGGCAATTGGGTCGGTGCGAAAAGGCGTTGGGCGGCCAGATCGGCGACTACCAGGATCAACGCGCCGGTGGCGGCTATGGGCGCCAACGACATCCGCGAACCGCGGGTCAGTGCACGGGCGATATGGGGTGCGGCCAACGCGACAAAGGAAATCGGGCCGGCCAGCGCCGTCGAACACGCGGTCAGGCCGACACCGGCCATCATCAGCCACAACTGTGTTGCCCGGAGCGGAAGCCCGAGACCCTGGGCGGCTTCGTCGCCCATATCGAACAGATCCAGTCGTCTGGCCGAGAGTCCAGCGGCGGCGATGAGCACCAGCAGCGCGAGAACGCCCGGCACGACCTGCGGCCACCGCAGCCCGTTCAGAGTTCCGGCGCCCCAGGTCGCGGCCGCCATCGAAGTTTCGAGTTCGGCGCTGCGGATCAGCCAGCGGTTCGCTGCCGTCAGCGCGGCGCTGATTCCGAGACCGACGACCACCATGCGTAATCCAGTCGATCCGGATCGGAGGCAGAGCAGATAGACGGCCGCCGCCGCGACTGTCCCGCCTGCTATCGCACCGGCCGCGGTCGCAGCGAAACTGCCTGCTCCGGCGAATATGACGACGAGAACACCGGTATAGGCCCCGGTGTTGAACCCGATCACATCGGGCGAGCCGAGCGGGTTTCGGGTCAGCGACTGGAAGATCGCGCCCGCCACACCGAGCGCTGCCCCGATGACGATTGCCGCGAGCACGCGGGGTAGCCGCCATTGCAGCACCACGGTCGCGGGGAAACCGTCTTGGTTTCCGGTGAACACGCCGAAGGCCTCGGACGGCGCCACTCCGGCGCCACGCACCACCAGTGAGGTCACGGCGACGATCAGTATCGCTACTACGAGAATCGCGGTGACCAGCACAGTTCGGTTATGGATACGCAGGCTCGAGCGCCCCGGTCGCAGGACCGTATAGGCCGGGCGGTGGCCTCGCGGCCGCGTCATCGACTCGGGTGCGGGTGTGCGCGGTGCTGTGCGGTCGGCTGGGTGTCGTCGTGCGCTCACAGCTCGATCACCTTCCGTCGCCGGGCCAGCGCGATGAGGAACGGTGCACCGACGAATGCGACGACGATTCCCGCGGCCAGTTCCCCGGGGACGATGACCCGGCCGAGGATATCGGCCATGAGTAGTATCACGGCGCCGAGCACAGCGGAATACACCACTATCCAGCGATAGTCCGGACCGCACATCCGGCGGGCCAGATGCGGAACCATCAGGCCCAGGAAAACGATGACGCCCGCGGTCGCGGCAACCGACCCGGCCAGCAGTGTCGTGGCGAGGACCGCCATGATCCGCGTAGTTCGTGCCCGCGTGCCCAGGGATGCGGCGACCTCGTCGCCCATCGCGAGGGCGTTGAGCCGCCGGCCGGTGAACAATCCGAGCACGACGCCGGCGAGAACGAAAACGCTGATCGCGGTGACGGGCTGGAGAGACCCGACAGCGATCGAACCGACGTTCCAGGTGCGCAATCGGTCGAATGCCTGCGGGTTCACCAGAGCCAGTCCCTGCCCGATACCTTCCAGGACGGCGGAGAGCGCGACACCGGCCAGGATCAGCCGGACCGGGTCGAAGTTTCTGCCGCGGCCGATCAGGAGTACCGCGACCGCGGCGACCACGGCTCCGGCGAAGGCGAACCAGATGTAGCCCATGACCGTCTCGATCCGGAAAACACCGACCGCGAGGACCACGCTGAAAGCGGCTCCGGCATTGATGCCGAGTAGTCCCGGGTCGGCCAGTGGGTTGCGGGTCAGCCCCTGGACCAGCGCGCCCGCCACACCCATGGCGACACCCGCGACCAGACCGAGTGCGGTGCGTGGGATGCGGCCGTCCCACACCACGCTGTGGTCGGGATCGGCCGGATCCGGGGTGAGTAACGCGTGCAGGACGACGTCGGGCGCGACCGGACGCGCCCCGGTCATCAAGGACAGCACCGCGACGAACGCCAGGAGCGCGACGAGCACCACCAGCCAGGCCGTGCGCTGTCGAGTGCTGTCTGTTCGTAGGCGCATGTGGTTACGTTAACCCGGGCGAGTTAGCGTAGGCTAATCTCAGCAGTATGGTTCCATTCCGCCGCTCCACCCGGGCGTTCTGCCTCGCCGTCGCCGCTGCCGCAGCCTTGCTGACCAGCTGCTCGTTCCCCGGCGACGCGGCCACCGATACCGCACAGGTCGCCGACGACAACTGGCGTTTCGGCACCGCCGACGAGGCGACAGCGAAACTCGGTTCGGACGCCGCGCCCGGCGAGTTCCCGCGCAATGTCACCCATGCCATGGGCACCACGGAGATCCCGGTCGAACCGCAAAGGGTGGTCGTGCTGGACACCGGTGAGCTGGACGCTGTGCTCTCTCTCGGCATCACGCCTGTCGGTATGGTCACCACCCTGGGCGCGGCACCTGTCCCGACATACCTGGCCGACCGGGTCGAGGGAATCGAGACCGTCGGCACGATCCAAGAGGTCAATCTCGAGGCCATCGCCGAGCTGCGGCCCGATCTGATCCTCGGCAGCCGGAACAGGGTCGAGAAGTTGTACCCCCAGCTCGCCGAAATCGCCCCGACGGTACTGTCCATCCGCCCGGGTTACCCGTGGAAGGAGAACTTCCTGCTGGTGGGTGAGGCGCTCGGGATGGAGAACGAGACATCCGCTGCCCTCAATTCCTACGCCGACGCGATCGATCGGCTGAAGTCCTCGGTCCAGGGCGACCCGACCATCTCGGTAGTGCGTTTCATGCCCGACCGGCTGCGCCTGTACGCGAACAAATCACTGCTCGGTGTGATTCTCCAGGATGCGGGCCTCGCCCGTCCCGAGAAGCAGAACATCGACGATCTGGCCGTCGAGATCTCTCCCGAGAACATATCGGATGCCGACGGGTCCGTTGTCTTCTACAGCTCCTACGGCGCACCGGATACCACCGGGGAGAACGCCGTTGTGCACGGCGCGGGTTGGAAGGCGCTGTCCGCGGTCGAGGACGGTAAGGCGTTCCGCGTCAACGACGACATCTGGTTTCTCGGCCTCGGCCCCACGGGTGCCGCACTGATCGTCGATGACCTCGAAAAGCATCTCGCCGGATAATCCGCCGATGCGTCGATTCCGGGCCGAGCTGCCGGCCGCACCCCGCTGTCGCGGACCCGTAGGCGAGTCTCGCGGAGTCGAGGTGCCGGCGGGGAAGCACCTGCCATGAGCCGGCTCTCGCGACCACGGCCGACGCATGCCGAACGCCCCTGCGAGGTAGCGGTGTGGGAATCGATCAAGGCCGGGATCAGGCAGCGGTCGCGCGATAATCGGCTCCTGTCGATGCGGTTGACGATCGCCGAGGTAGGCGAGCTGTCCCCCGGGTTCGTCCGCGTGGTGTTGACAGGTACCGCTCTCGCCGAGTACGTCGACCCCTGGCCGGCCGACGCGTTCAAACTCGTGCTGCCGCCGGAAACGGGTGCGTCGGTGGATGCTCCGGTCCGCGCCGGATCAGGCATTCCGGAACGGTCCGGCGGCGGTGGGCAACCGATCCGCCGCGCGTTCACGGTGCGCCGATTCGATTCCGCGACCCACCGATTGGTCATGGATATGGCCCGCCACGACGAGGGCGCGGGTATGGAATGGCTCGCGGCCGCGCGGCCCGGCGATACGGTGTCGTTGTCGGGGATGCGGCCGGAGTGGGCGGTCACCGACGGAGTGCGTGACCATGTGCTGATCGGCGATCACACCGCCGTACCGGCGATCGCGGCGATCATCGAGAGTCTGGGACCGGAGGATTCGGTGTCGGCGTATGTAGCTGTATCCACTCCGGGTGATCTCGAACTGATCCCGCCACATCCGAACCTGGCCCTCCATCGGCTCGAGGGGATCGACGATATCGTCGCCCACACCCCGGAGCCGGTGACGGCGGGTCGGCGGGCGCAGGTGTGGGTCGCGGCGGAAGCCGGGCACGTGCGTCTGGCCCGGACCCACATCACCGGCAACTGGGGCACGAAAGGTGCGGATCTGCTTGCCCGAGCATATTGGAGACTCGGAACAACCGGTACCGACAGCGATTCGACGAGCCTGACCGAATACAAGAAGGCCGTCGCGCGCGGCGCCGATCTCTACGACCCGGAACTCGCCGAGGCGATCGATCTCGGCTGATCTGTCGAGCCACCGGCCGACGGATGGCATCGCCGAGTGAGGCGAACTCCGCCGGAGTCCGGCCGGCGGTCGTGGAGATCGAAAATCTGTGGCAGACTGCCGGTCTCTGGACATGTCGTCCGTCTCCCCGATTTCGATCGCTGTATCGCCACCTGTGTCATTCATCCCGGCCGGTGACGTCGGTTCCGGCCTTCGGGCCTGGCAACAACTGGAGTGAAAGCCCTTGACTATCGAACGAATAACCGATGGCACCGAGCGAGCCATCATCGAGAACATGCTGGACCGCAACCGCGAAGCGCTCGTCGCGAGCGTACGCGGCCTATCCGAGGTCGATGCCCGCCGGCGACTGGTCGCGTCGCTGACGACACCGATCTCGTTGATCAAGCACGCCGCCGCTGCGGAACGGATCTGGTTCCAACGGTTCTGGGCGGGACTCGACGAGTCCGCGTGTGACGGCTACTCCCGCCGAGATGAGGGCACGTTCGCTGTGGGCGACAACGAGTCGTTGGCCGACGTGATCGCCGAGTTCGAGCAGGCCGGTCGACACTCACGCACGATCGCTTCCCGCTTCGATCTCGACGACACCAGAGACGACCCGCGCGAAGGAACAGTGAGTATGCGATGGACTCTGCTCGCCATGATCGAAGAATTCGCCCGGCACGCAGGTCACGGCGATATCCTGCGCGAACAGATCGATCAGCCGATACACCGGCTACCGAACCCGTGAACCATCGAGATCACCGCAACGGGCGGTCAGGGCACACCGCGACGCTGTTGTTCGCCGCCGACCACCCGATGCGTGGTGGTTATCGCCGGTCGGCCAGTTTCGCCAGTAAGAAGTCACGGCCGGCCGACGATGCCTGGTCGAATCGGTCGCCGTACACCGAGAAGTGGCCACCCGGGACCAGCGTGAGCTGTTTGGGCTCCAGCGCCTCGGCGTAGCTCTGTAGCGCGATATCACTGGGTGTGAGGGTGTCGCCTTCGGCGATCACCATCAACAGGGGAGTCGGGGAAACGCGGCGTAAGAACGCTTCCGGTGCATAGCCTTGGAGTTTGTCCACGCTGGAGATCGTGACCTCGTTTCGCCAGGTGGGCACCTGCGGGCCGTTGGCCATCAGCCATTCGTAGACTTCGGGGCCCGGCATCGCGACCAGTTCGGTGGGGTCGTCGGAGGCGGCTCTGATCGTCTGATGCGGTTCGCCCGCGGCGCGGGCCAGCCGATCCGCGGCGATCGCCTGGTGCACGGTCGGCAGCATGATCGAGGGCACGAGGCGGCCGAAGGTCGCCCAACCGCTGGTCAGCGGGACCTGGGAGACGACGGCCCGGACGCGACGGTCGGTGGCCGCGACGACCAGGACATGAGCTCCCGCGTAACTGGTTCCCCAGATGCCGATCCGGTCGCTGTCGATCCCGTCGAGCGTCTGTGCGTAGGTCACCGCATCGCGGTAACCCTCGATCTGCGCGGCCGGGTCGACCTCGAAGCGTGGTTCGCCGTCGGAAGTGCCGAATTTGGGATGGTCGTAGACCAGGCAGGCGAGTCCGGCAGCGCTGAAGACTTCGGCGAAGGGTGCGACCCATTCCTTGACGCCGGCGAATCCGTGCGTCATCACCACCAGCGGTACGGGGTCTGCGCTACCTTCCGGCCGGTACAGCCACCCACGTAGGGTGACTCCGTCGCTGAGGAATTCCACATCTTCCCGCATGGACCACACCTTTCATTACGTTGCGTCCTGTAATGAAAGGTAGCGGGCAGATCTTGTGACGTCAACCACAGGCTCATCAGTGCTCGGTCAGGCCCACGGCATCGAGTGCGGATCGCACTGTGCACTGTACGAATTCTTCGTCGATGGGTCCGAGCGTGGGTACCAGGGCCCGCATCAGCATCGGCCCGGTGATGAGGTCGCACAGCCACTCGGGATCGACTCCGGGAGCGATCTCGCCCCGGGCGACCGCGCGTTCGAAGATGGCCGCCGTGGACACCCGGCGAGGTCGCAGGAACTGCTCGTTGAACCGGCGCGCGACCTCCGGTGCGCGACCGAGCTCCTCCAGTAAACCGGGCAGCGCCCGGCGCAGCACCGGGTCGTTGAAGAGTTCACGCTGATGCCGCTGGATCGCCAGCAGTTCCGCCTCGATCCCGCCTAGATCCTCGGCGCCGGGTTGCAGCCCGTATCTGTCGATCAGTACCGAGACGACGAGATCGGCGCGGTCGGTGTACCGGCGATACAGGGCGGGCCTGCTCGTGCCCGCCGCGTCTGCGACAGCCTGCAGGGAGAGCGCGCCGTAGCCCCGCTCGGTGAGCAGATTCGCGGCGGCCTCCAGCAACGCGGCATCTACTCGGCCGTCGCGCGGACGGCCGGTGCGAGGAACTGCGGAGATATCCGACATGTGTTCACCGTACCCAGGCCGACCTCCAGCGCCCGGTATCGAAGCGCGAAGAGAAGCTACCGGATGGCGATGCCCTGGATCGGCGGACTACTGGGGAAGATGACCGGTAGGGCGACCAGCGACCGATGAAACGGGCCCGGCCGCCACCGCAATTCTTCTCGCGGTACCGCCAATTCGATTTCTGGAAGCGCGTCGAGCAACTGATCGATGGCATCCTGAACGATCAGCATCGCCATCGGTCGCGCCGGGCAGGCGTGCGGGCCCACCCCGAATGCCAGATGCGACCGATTGTCGGTGATATTTCCGGATCGGACGGCCGGATCGTTGTTACAGGCGGCCATGCTGATCAGTACCGGCTGATGAGCGGGTAGCCACACATCGTCGACCAGAATCGGCCGACGCGGATACCTGATGCAATAGTTCGCCAACGGAGGGTTGGTGAACAGCACTTCGTCGAGAGCATCGCGGGTCGACAGGCTACCGCCGAGCACATTTCCCGCGAATCGCTCATCGGTCAGCATGAGCAGCAAGGTATTGACGATCAGATTCTGTGGCGGCTCGATGCCGGCCGCGTACAGCAATGCCAGATGACACACCATCTCCTCGTCATCCAGACCCGCCGGATGCGCCACCAACCGGCTGGTGACATCCTCGGTCGGTTCGGCGCGCTTCATCCGGGTGAGTTCGTCCAGAGCGCCGAGGATCATCCGGTTGCCGTCCGCCGCTTCGACGGTATCGAACACGGCCGCCATACCCGTCGCCGCGCGACGGCCGATATCGGCGGTGCAGCCGAGGATCGCATTCAGGGTGGCGAAAACGAGGGGCAGCGCGTACTGACCGACCACATCGCAATGGCCGTCCGCGCAGAACGAGTTGATCAGCGGTGTCGCGAGCTGCTCGACCGTATCGTGCAGGCGATGCAGATCGACACGGCCGAGTGCTTCTGCGGTGGCGGACCGATACCGCGTGTGGTCACTGCCGCCGCTGTGCAGGGGATTGGGGTACCACTCCATCATCGGGCGGATCGGGCAGTCGGCGGGCACAGTCTGCTCCCAGACCCGCGGATCGGAGGAGAAGCGGTCCGGGTCGTTGAGGATCCGCAATGCGGTGTGGTAGCCGATGACCAAGGTCGCGGGAACTCCGGGCGCCAGCTCCACCGGGGCCAGCGAACCGAACCGGCGGAGCATCTCGCGATGCGTCCGATACGGATCCGCCGCGTATTCCTCGGTGTACAGGGAAATGCGGGGTCCGCCGAGATCCGGCGGCATCGCGGCCGATCGTGGATTGCTTTCGATATTCATCGCATACCCGATCCTGTAGTGTCACGCGCGGACCATTTGCCACCCGGGGCCGATGTCACACTATCCGGAATCCAGCGAGTAGCGCGCTGGATAGCGCTGCAATGCAGCAACCTTCGACGGCCGTCCACGGAGACTGTGTACGGCTGCCGACGTCCGCAGACAAGACCAATTCACCAAATTCGGAGCGCCGCTGCCCGCGGCTCTCCCGAACGCGCACAACAGTTCATCTGGATCGCTCGATTTCGGATACCGGGTGAGAACCCGGCCCACAGCGCGTCCATCAGCTCGGCGATAGCACCCGCCTCCGGCCATGACTTCCACCCCGCGCACCGCAGATGGTCGTACACGATCTCGATATCGGGCCGGTCCATTTCACCGGTATGGCACAGCTGCAGGATGCGCGGTGTGAAGACCGCAGTTCCTCGGCCGACCCCGCCCCGTTCATCGCAACGGTCGCGTACTGCCGGTATCGTCGACACCCAACAGGTTCCGGGGTTTGCTCAGCAGCACCTCGATCTCGTCGGGGGGCAGGCAGCGACCGGCCGAGGTCGTGCCGATCTCGCGTTGTCGATCGACATCCTGCCCGGTCGAGGGCCGGTCCCGATTTCTGTCACTCGTTCGGTGAAGAGCTCGGCGACAGCGACCCTCGACCACTGTGCGGACAGAGCCGGTAAAGGCTGCCCCTACGCGGTGTCTAGGTCGCGAGGGCTACCTCGACCTCGGTGCCGGTCGCCGCGAGGACCCGATCGACGCTGACTTCGGGTGCGGTTTCGCGCAATATCACCAGGCCGCCTTCGATGTCGAGGACCGCGATATCGGTGATCACGCGCTGGACTACACCTCGACCGGTGAGGGGCAGCGTGCAGGAGTCGACGATCTTGGGGGAGCCGTCCCGGGCGGTGTGTTCCATCAGCACGATCACCCGGCGGGCGCCGTGCACGAGGTCCATCGCTCCGCCCATACCCTTGACCATTTTGCCGGGCACCATCCAGTTCGCGAGATCCCCTAGCCGCGAGACCTGCATACCGCCCAGCACTGCGGTGCCGATGTGGCCGCCGCGAATCATCGCGAACGACAACGCCGAATCGAAGTAGGCCGCACCTGGATCGACCGTGACGGTTTCCTTGCCGGCATTGATCAGATCCGGATCGACTGCGTCGTCGGCCGGGTACGGGCCCGTACCGAGGATGCCGTTCTCGCTGTGCAACACCACGCGCACACCGTCGGGTAGATGGTTCGGGATCAATGTCGGCAAACCGATTCCCAGATTGACGTATTCGCCCGGCGACAGTTCCCGAGCCGCGCGTGCCGCCATATCGTTGCGTGACCAGCTCATGCCGCCGCCTCCTGGCGCACTGTGCGCTTCTCGATCCGCTTGTCCTGCGCCCCTGTGTGCACCACCCGCTGTACGAACACGCCCGGCAGTTGTACGTGCGCCGGGTCGAGCTCGCCCGGTTCGACCAGATTCTCGACTTGCGCGATCGTCACTCGACCGGCCATTGCCGCGAGCGGGTTGAAGTTCAGCGCGGATTTCTCGAACACCAGATTGCCTTCGGTGTCGCCGGTGACGGCGTGGACGAGGGCGAAATCGGCGACGATCCCGGTTTCGAGCACATAGCGACGGCCGCCGAACTCGCGGACCTCCTTCGGCGGTGACGCCGCCACGACCGATCCGTCCGGCGCATAACGCCAGGGCAGCCCACCGTCGCTGATCGGCGTCCCGACGCCCGCCGGGGTGTAGAACGCGGGGATACCCGCTCCGCCGGCCCGCAGGCGCTCGGCGAGCGTGCCCTGCGGCGTCAGCTCGACCTCGAGCTCACCGGCGAGATACTGGCGCGCGAACTCCTTGTTCTCCCCGACGTAGGACGCCGTCACCCGAGTGATCCGGCCGGCCGACAACAAGATTCCCAGTCCGTAGTCGTCGACACCGCAATTGTTCGAGAACACCTCGAGCCCCGACGCCTCACCTTCGGCGATCGCCGCGATCAGGGCATCGGGGATGCCGCACAACCCGAAACCGCCGACCGCGAGCGTCGCACCAGACGAGATATCGGCGACAGCCGAGGCGGCGGATTCGTATACCGTCACAGTATGACCCCTGTCCGTTTGCTGGATGGACGATTCGTATTCTGATGATGATGAAATAATGTCGATGTCAGAGACGCAATAGTGCGGATGGAGTTGCTCGGACGATGAACAAGCAGACGAGTGGTGTCCACTCAATGGACGCTGTCGCCGACAGTGGCCGATGAGAGCGGTGGTGGAGTCGACCGGTTTGGTGGCCAAGGTCGCCGCCTTGCTCCGGGAAGTCGGAGGGATGGGACCCTCGGGCGGCGCGACCAGCGATCTCGCGCGAGCCGCCGGTATACCCCGGCCGACCGCGCACCGTCTGCTCGGATCCCTTGCGGAGGAAGGCCTCGTCGACCGTGATCCGCGCAGCGGGCGCTGGTTCCTCGGCCCGGAGCTGTACCTGCTCGGATCGGTGGCGGCGAGCAGATACGACATCACCGGCTATGCCCAGGACGTACTGGACGAGTTGGCGCGATCCACGGGTGAGAGCGCGTTCTTGTCGGCTCGCCGCGGCGATGAAACCGTCTGCCTGCTCGAGCGCGAGGGCAGCTTCCCGCTGCGTTCGCATGTGCTACGGGAAGGGCGCCGGTTTCCGCTGGGGGTCGCCTCGGCCGGGCTGGCGATACTCAGCCATCTCACTCCCGCGGAGGTCGACGCGTTCTTTTGCCGAACAGAACTCGGGCCCTGGGGTCCCGGGCATCGAGCAGACGCGATCCGTGAGCGGATCGCGGTAACTCGGCAGAACGGGTACGCGCTGAATCCGGGCCTGATCGTCGAGGGCAGCTGGGGTGTCGGCGCCGCGGTATTCGACCGGGCCGGTCAGCCTGCGTGGGCCTTGAGCCTCACCGGCGTCGAATCACGCTTCGACGGCACTCGCTTGCCGGAATTGGGGACCCGCCTGGTCGAGTCCGCGTATCAGCTCTCGAAACGACTCGAAGGGAAAGCGGGATCGCCCTCGACCGCCCCGGATACGGCGACAGCGACCCATTCGACGAGGAAGAGAACACCTTCGTCCGGCAAGCCGAGCTCCTCGACGGCGCCATCGGACAATTGATCGGCACCTGTGAAGTCACTACGGGTGTCGTCGTGGTCGGATGCTGCATCGAGGGCCGGAAGACTCGCGGCAGGGGCCGGCCTCACGGCAGCGGCGTTCGTCGTGGTCAGTAGCCGCTGGAGCGGAGGAAATCGGCGACTGTGACGACAGCCTGTGGGTTGCGTGGGCTTTCGACCAGTGCGGCGTAGGGCAACGCGATGATGTTGTTCTCGCGGACAGCGGTCGTACCGGCCATCAGTGGTTGTGCGCGCAAATGGTCGATCTTCGCCTGCACCGAGTTCTCCGGGCCGGCGCCGTAGTCGACGATCACGATCGCCTGTGGATCCCGCTGTGCCGCGGCTTCCCATGAGGTCGTGGTCCACGAGTCGTTGAGATCGTCGAAGATATTGGTGCCACCGGCCTCACGGATGATTTGTGACGGCGCGGCGGTACGGCCCGAGGTGAACGGTTCCGGTGTCGCGCTGTCGAACAGAAAAACGCGGGCCGGTTCCTGTCCGGCAGGTGCGCCGTCCGCGGCTGCGGCGACCTGGTCACGGTATCGGGAGATAAGTTCGTCCGCCTCGTCGCGCACGTCGAATATCTCGCCGAGGTTGGTCAGGTCCGTATACAGGGCGTCGAGCGGTTCCATCACCCCGCGGCGCTTCGTTCCGGGTTGCCGGCAGGCCTCGGTCAACTGATAGGGCACCGCGCCGATCGAGCGCACCCAGTCCGGGGTGAGACCCGTGGACTCCTTGAACCCGTAGTTCCAGCCGGCGAAGACGAAATCGGGGGCCGCGGCCTGGACGACTTCGCGGGTGAAGGCGTCACCGAGTGTCGGTACGCGTTCGAAGTCGCCCTTCCACGGAGAAGTGGCGATATCGCGTTCTTTACCGGGGTGGCTGGCGTAGCCCACCAGCCGGTCGGCCAGGCCGAGGGCCAGCATCATCTCGGTGATCCCGGTGTCGTTGGTGACAACCCGCTCGGGAATACCGTCGATGGTGAGCGGAGCGTCACAGTTGGTCACCGTCACCGACGCGCCGACCGCGCCCTTCGGCGCCTCCTGCACGTCGGCGCCGCACGCTGTCGTGACAATCGCGCACCCGACAGCGACGGCCGTGATCAGCCGGGATGGTCTCATCTATCGTTCCTTCTGATCGAAGATGATCTGCGGGACGCCCAGCCGGGGATGGCTGACGATATGGCCGCCGATCGAGAACCAACGGGTGATCACCTCTGCGGTGATCACCTCATCCGGGGGGCCCGAACAAACGAGCCGGCCCCTGTACAGGACGAAGATCCGGTCGCAATGCTGGGCGGCCAGGTTGAGGTCGTGCAGCGCCGCGACCACAGTGATGCCCAGACCTCGCGCCGCGGACAGCACGCTGTACTGGTGATGGACGTCGAGGTGATTGGTCGGCTCGTCCAGGACCAGAACTCGCGGCTGCTGGGCGAGCGCCCGCGCGATCAGAACCCGTTGGCGCTCACCGCCGGACAGAGTCAGGAATCCGCGCGCCGCGAGATGACCGATATCGGCCGTGGCCATCGCCGCGGAGCAGATCTCCCGATCGTGTCGCTGCGTCCCGCGCAGCAGCGCGGTATGCGGCAGACGCCCGGTGGCGACGACCTCGGCGGCGGTGAAGTCGAACGGGGTGTTCGTATCCTGGGTCAGCGCCGCTACCTGACGGGCGTTCTCCCGCATACTGATCGTCGAGACATCCCTATCGTCGACCAGGATTCGTCCCGCTGTCGGTGACAGTGCCCGGTAGAGGCAGCGCAGCAGGGTGGACTTACCGCTGCCGTTCGGGCCCACAATGCCGATGAACTGCCCCGGCGCGGCGGCCAGGGTCACCGCCTCGACAACCGTCGTGCCGTCGAACTCGACGGTGACATCCTCGTAGTCGACCCGCATCAGCCGTGCTCCACCAGTGCGCCGCGACGGCGCATCAACAGCACGAATACGGGAACGCCCACCGCTGCGGTGATCGCGCCCAGCGGTAATTCCTGCGGTGGGATGAGCGTGCGCGCCAACAGGTCCGCGGTCACCAGGAACACCGCGCCCAGCAGCGGTGTCACGATGGTGAGGCGCCGGTGGTCGGCGCCCACCAGCAGTCTGGCGATATGGGGAACCACCAGTCCGACGAAGCCGATCGCCCCGCATACCGCGACGAAACAGCCTGTCATCGCGGCGGAGACCACGAACAGGGACAGCCGGAACCTGGCAGCGTTCATCCCCAGTGCGGCGCCGACCTCGTCTCCCATCGACAGCGCGTTGAGGTGTCGCGCGTACACGGCGATCACCACCAGTCCGATCACGGTGACCGCGGCGACGAGGGGCACCATCTGCCAGGTGGCCCCCGCCAGGCTTCCGAGCAGCCAGAACATCACTGAACGGGCGGCATCGCCGTGCGGGGCCATGAACACCAGCACCGTCGTCGCGGCGGAGAACCCGTAGCCGATGGCGGTACCGGTGAGCACCAGTCGCAGCGGTACCAGCCCGGCGGCCGAGCGCGCCATCAGATAGACCAGCACAGTCGCGCCCAGCGCCCCGGCGAAGGCCGCCGTCGACAATGCGTAGATCCCCAACGCGCCGAAGGCCCCGAAGAGTACGACTGCGGTGGCGCCCACCGACGCACCGGAGGAGATACCGAGGACATAAGGGTCGGCGAGAGCGTTACGAACCATCGCCTGCACCAGCAACCCGACTCCGCCGAGACCGCCCCCGACCAGAGCCGCCAGCAACACGCGAGGCAGACGCGAATCGACGACGATCCGATAGTCGGCGATATCGCCGGCGACCACCGTCGCGCCGGTGAGTTCGGCCCATAGGAACCAGACCGTGTCACGCCAGGGAATGTGCGCCGCACCCAGCGCCAATGCCAGCACGGAGACCAACGCGAGCGCCGCGATCAAACCGGCGGCGAGCACGGCGACCGCCGGTCGGCGCCTCTCGACAGTTCTCATCGATCCAGCTCTACCCGCACTGTCTCGAAACAGATGTGCGCAGAGGAGAGCGCCTTACGACCCATATCTCGTCAACCGCTCCCTCGGAGTCGACCGAAGACCGCGCCGTCGGCGCGACCACGCGGGCAGGTCTTCGGACTCGTGGACATGACGCTGGAAGGCGTCGCCTACTGGCGGTCGCTTCCCGGGCCGGGCGCCCAGTGCTGATGACCGCGGTCGTTTCCACATACCGCTGCGGGGCAGCTCCGGATTCTCACCGGATTCCCTCTTGCGAGCCGCCCGTCCGGGGACGAGCGGCAACCAGCGCCTGGTCACACTAGCATTCGAGCCCACGAGGGAGGCCGGTGTTCTCGATCACCGGCCTCGGTCGTGCGACTCATCGAGAACACCTCGCTGCTTCGAGGCAGGGCCGGGTAAGCGGTGTCGGACTCTGCGGCGGCACCGGATGCCGGTGAGCTCCGGTAGCTTCCGGGCGCCGACCCGGTCCTGGCGCGTTGTGGCGCTGCGGCCCTGTTGGGTCGGTGTTTCGCAGCAGGGATATTCTGGCGAGCGCAGCTGGTTCGTCTTGCGCTTCAGTGATGGCGCGAGATGTCGAAGCCTTCCACTCGAGGTCGGGTGATTTCGAGCGGATGGTGAGAGGGAATCCGGTGGGAATCCGGAACTGTCCCGCAGCGGTGAGTGGGAGCGACCGCCGTCACATGCACTGGGTTGTGTCCTGGGAAGCGATGGCGTGGTAGTACCAGCTCGGGGAGTGTTTCCGATCCCGAGTCGACCGATCGAGGTCGGTGCCCATGAGTCCGAAGACCTGCCGGTTGTGCCGGACACGACGTGTCCGGCGGTCGTCGCCTCGTGGATCGGGCGGTACGCCGATTTCCCGCATGCGGGTTGCGGCTCAGGTCCGTGCTGATGCTTCGAGGTCACCGGCCATCGCCGGCCTCCGCACGGCCGGTGCGGACAGGACGGTTGCGGTTTCGCGTGGGCGAGCGAGTGCCGATCTCGGAAAGGAACCTGGCTGTGGAGAAGATGTATGCCGGTGGCCGACTTCGTGCCTTGCGTGAGCAGCGGAGCCTGTCGCAATCCGGTCTGGCCAAGGCGCTCGGGTTGTCGCTGAGCTATGTCAATCAGCTGGAGAACGATCAGCGCCCGCTAACGGTGCCGGTGCTGATGCGTCTGACATCGACATTCGACTTGGAGGTGGGGTTCTTCGCGCCGGAGACCGATGCTCGGTTGCTGGCAGATCTGCATGAGGTGTTCACCGAGGACCCCGAATCTGCTTCGGTGAGCGGCAGCGAGCTGGATGATTTGCTTTCGCGAGTGCCGTCGGCGGCGCGGTTGCTGATCAGGCAGCACCGGCGTCTGCGCGCGGCCAACGGGCAGCTCGAGCAGTTCACTGCTGGGCTCGACGGTCCGATGCCGGATCTGCGCACCGCGATGCCGTATGAAGATGTCCGCGACTATTTCTACGACCGGCGCAACCATATCCCCGCACTCGACGCCGCCGCCGAGGATCTCTTCGCCGCGAGCGGGTTGAGTATCGGCGGTCTGGATCTGCAGCTGGCGCGACTACTGCGCGACGAGCACGGGGTGGGGGTGCGAATCCGGTCGGAGGATCCGGTGCGGCCCGGGCCCAAGAGGATCTACGATCCGGGAGCGCGCAGGCTCACGCTCGCGCGGCGCCTCACCGCCGGGCAGCGCGCGTTTCAGTTGGCGACTCAGTTGGCGTTCCTCAGTCAGGCCGAGGTGATCGAGGCTCTGCTCGCCGAGACCGAGGCGCTGCCGGCGGAGTCGCGGCGGCTGCTGCGTATCGGGCTGGCCAATTACTTCGCGGGCGCGCTCGTTCTGCCGTACGGGCTGTTTCTCGGCGCGGCGGAGGCGTTGCGTTACGACATCGACTTGCTCGCCGCGCAATTCGAGGTAGGTTTCGAAACAGTGTGTCATCGTCTGTCGACGCTGCAGCGGCGCGGGCAGCGCGGTGTGCCGTTCTTCTTCGTCCGTACAGATCGTGCGGGCAATATCTCGAAACGGCAGTCCGCCACTGCTTTCCATTTCTCCCGTACGGGTGGCAGTTGTCCGCTGTGGGTGGTGCACGATGCTTTCGCCACTCCGGGCCGGATTCGCACGCAGATCGCGGAGATGCCCGACGGACGTACTTATCTGTGGTCGGCGCGCACCACCGGAGAGAGCAATCCCGGATATCTGTCTCCTTCGCGGGATTTCGCTGTCGGTCTCGGATGTGACCTCGCCTTCGCCGATAAACTTGTCTATTCTCACGGCCTTCCGATCCACGATGCGGCCGCGGCTGTTCCTATCGGCGCAGGGTGCCGGGTCTGCGAACGCACCGCGTGCGCGCAGCGCGCCTTCCCCCAGATCGGACGTCCGCTTGCCGCCGATGAGAACCGCCCGGCGAATACCCCGTACGCACCCGCATCGACCGACTGACCGGCGGATACCGGGCGAGCGAGTCAGTGTCTGTCGTCCCCGTGCGATCGCCTCCGTCGGAGAAGGAATCCGGGGTGACATCGAGAACGCGCGTCCGCTCGCGCGCCGATTCCGATACTGTCCCGGCACTGCCTCCACAGATTCCGCAACTTTGCAGGTCAGTCTCCACAAAATTCGCTCTTTGCGACGGATTTCCACAGCTCTGCCGCGTAGGTAGCGTCCGAACCGAGCGCAATGCATCGATCCCCTGGAGGCCAAGGACTGTGAAGAATCATCTCGTCCGTACCCACCGCTCGGCGGAACATTTTCCCCGTGAGCAGCATCTGGCGTGGCGGATCGCGGAGGTGGCGACCGACCCGGTGGCTGTCGCCGCGGAAACCGAGGAGATGATCGTCAACCGGATCATCGACAACGCGGCTGTCGCCGCGGCCTCGCTGACCCGGCGCCCGGTCGCCAATGCTCGCGCCCAGGCGCTGGCGCACCCCTATCAGCCGGGCGCGACCGTTTTCGGTGTCGACGGCCGGTTCTCCCCGGAATGGGCGGCGTGGGCCAACGGTGTCGCGGTGCGTGAACTCGATTTCCACGACACCTTCCTGGCTGCTGAGTATTCACATCCGGGCGACAACATCCCCCCGATCCTGGCGGTAGCGCAGCACACCGGCCGTAGTGGCCGGGATCTGATCCGTGGGCTGGCGACCGGCTACGAGATCCACATCGACCTGGTGCGCGCGATCTGCCTGCACGAGCACAAGATCGATCATGTCGCCCACCTCGGCCCGTCCGCCGCCGCCGGCATCGGAACCCTGCTCGGGCTCGATACCGAGACCATCTATCAGGCGATCGGGCAGGCCCTGCACACCACCACCGCGACCCGTCAGTCCCGCAAGGGTGAGATCTCGAGCTGGAAGGCATACGCCCCGGCGTTCGCCGGAAAGATGGCGGTCGAGGCAGTGGACCGGGCGCTGCGCGGCGAAGGTGCGCCGTCGCCGATCTGGGAGGGCGAGGACGGTGTGATCGCCTGGTTGTTGGGGGGCCCGAAGGCCGAGTACTCGGTGCCGCTGCCGGGCCCCGGCGAGGCCAAGCGCGCGATTCTGGATTCCTACACCAAGGAGCATTCGGCGGAGTATCAAAGTCAGGCCCCGATCGACCTGGCCCGTCGCCTGCGTGATCGGATCGGCGACCTGGATCAGGATCAGATCGCCTCCATCGTGCTGTACACCAGCCACCACACCCATGTGGTGATCGGTACCGGTTCGAACGATCCGCAGAAGTTCGATCCGACGGCGTCGCGAGAAACCCTCGACCACTCGGTGCCCTATATCTTCGCGGTCGCCCTACAGGACGGCACCTGGCACCACGAGCGCTCCTATGCGCCCGAGCGCGCGCAGCGACCGGACACCGTCGAGTTGTGGCGCAAGATCTCCACCGCCGAGGACCCGGAGTGGACCCGCCGGTATCACTCGACCGATCCGGGCGAGAAGGCATTCGGCGCGCGTGCTGAGGTCACGCTGAAGAGCGGTGAGATGATCGTCGATGAACTCGCGATCGCGGATGCGCACCCGCTGGGCGCACGCCCATTCGCCCGCGACCAGTACATCGCCAAATTCCGCACTCTCGCCGAGGGGGTTGTCGATCAGGCCGAGCAGGACCGCTTCCTCGAGGTGGTCCAGCGCGCGAGCGAGCTGTCGGCCGGTCAGTTGCCGGAACTCACTTTCACCGTCTCGGCGGATGTGCTCGCTCGCGCGCCCCGTTCCCCGAAGGGACTGTTCTGATGACCGGCCTGCTCGCAGCCTCGACCTCCGCTGCCGACAAGCGGTCGGCCTTCCGTACCGGACTGGGATCCGGAAAGATCCAGCGGTTCCCCGGCGCGTTCAACCCGCTGGTGGCCGAGCTGATCCAGGAGATCGGGTTCGAGGGCGTCTACGTCTCCGGTGCGGTGCTCGCCGCCGATCTGGGATTACCGGATATCGGGTTGACCACGCTCACCGAGGTGTCGGGGCGCGGTCACCAGATCGCGCGCGTCACCGACCTGCCGGTACTCATCGACGCCGACACCGGATTCGGTGAACCGATGAGCGCGGCCCGCACGGTCACCGTCCTCGAAGACGCCGGGATCGCCGGCTGCCACCTCGAGGATCAGGTGAATCCGAAGCGGTGCGGTCATCTGGACGGCAAGGCCGTGGTGCCCACCGAGGAGATGCTCCGTCGGCTGCGTGCGGCGGTATCGGCCCGTCGTGACCCGAACTTCGTGATCTGCGCGCGTACCGACGCCGCCGGGATCGAAGGAATCGAGGCCGCGATCGAGCGGGCGAAAGCCTATGCCGACGCGGGCGCTGATCTGATCTTCACCGAAGCGTTGTACACACCAGCGGAGTTCGAGAAGTTCCGCGCCGCTGTCTCGACTCCGCTGCTGGCCAATATGACCGAGTTCGGTAAGTCCGAACTCGTCCCGGCCGCCACGCTGGAATCGATCGGCTACAACGCGGTCATCTATCCGGTCTCCACCCTCCGGCTGGCGATGTACGCCGCCGAGGCGGGGTTGCGTGAGATCTACGCGGAGGGAACGCAATCCGGCCTGCTGGATCGAATGCAGCCGCGCAGTCGCCTCTACGAGCTGTTGCGGTACGAGCGCTACAACGAATTCGATTCCGATGTATTCGATTTCACGTTGGGAAGGAACCAGTGATGACGGACATCGCGATACCGACCATCTACAAGGGTCTGGCAGGCGTCGTCGTCGACACCACCGCGATCTCGAAGGTGGTGCCGGAAACGAACTCGCTGACCTATCGCGGCTATGCGGTGCAGGATCTGGCGGCCCATTGCAGTTTCGAGCAGGTGGCCTACCTGCTCTGGTACGGCGAGCTGCCGACCGACACCGAACTCGAGCGGTTCCAGCAGCAAGAACGGGCCTCGCGCCGCGCCGACCGGTCGCTGCTCTCACTGGTGGCGAAAATGCCCGACACCTGTCATCCGATGGATGTGGTCCGGACGGCGATCAGCTATCTCGGCGCCGAAGATCCCGCCGAGGACGATAATTCGGCCGAGGCCAACCGTGCCAAGTCGTTGCGGATGTTCGCGGTCCTGCCGACCATCGTCGCGGCCGATCACCGCCGCCGCCGTGGCCTCGATCCGATCGCGCCCCACTCTCATATGGGTTACGCCGAGAACTTCCTCGATATGTGCTTCGGTACGGTGCCGGCACCGGAACTGGTGAAGGCGTTCGAGGTGTCGTTGATCCTGTACGCCGAGCACAGTTTCAACGCCTCCACGTTCGCTGCCCGGGTGGTCACCTCGACCCTGTCGGATATCTACAGCGCGGTCACCGCCGCCATCGGTGCGCTCAAGGGGTCGCTGCACGGCGGAGCCAACGAGGCCGTCATGCACCATATGCTCGAGATCGGCGACCCCGGCCTGGCCGAGGCGTGGCTGCGCGAGAAGCTGGCGAAGAAGGAAAAGGTGATGGGTTTCGGCCACCGGGTCTACAAGAACGGTGACTCCCGGGTGCCCACCATGAAGAAAGCGTTCCTGGACATCGCCGCGGTCACCGACGGGCAGAAGTGGGTGCAGATGTACGAGGCACTCGAGCGAACCATGGACGAGGCCACCGGGATCGCGCCCAATCTCGATTTCCCCACCGGGCCCGCCTACCACCTGCTGGGGTTCGATATCGAGGTGTTCACTCCTGTTTTCGTGATGAGCCGTATCACCGGCTGGACCGCTCACATCATCGAACAGGGCGAATCCAACGCACTGATCCGGCCGCTGAGCGAATACGTTGGCGTCTCCCAGCGCCCGGTCGTGGCCTGATACCTCGACTCCAGCCCTTGTCGCGAGCTGCGGTAACGCGTCGATGAGGGGCTGACGAGCGGGATCCCTCGATTCCCCTCTGCGCGAGTGGGTCACGACGGGGGGATGAGATCCCGGTAACGTCATTCGCGGTGCAGGGAACACCGGTGTGAATCCGGGGCTGTCCCGCAACTGTCACCGAGGAGCGATCCGCCATGCGTGGCCACGACCTACCCGGGTCGGAAGGCCGGTGGAGATGCGTCGATCCGGGAGCCAGGACACCTGCGCCGCGGTTTCGGGATACACCCACGAGGATGGCTATGGACAACTTGACAACGGGCCGATCCGGTATCGGCCGTCGGCGAATGCTGACCGGGACGGCAGGGCTGCTCGGGCTCACGGCTCTGGGCGGCGTTCCGATACTGACAGCCTGTGGCACCGGTGCGCCTTCCGGTCCGCCGACCGGCCCGCCGCAACCGGGTGGCCGGCTGCGGTCGGTGATCGCGGGCCGTTCGGCGATCGCCGATGTGCTCGATCCGCATGAGGCCGGAAGTTCGGCCGGTGGCGCGGTGTCGAAGAATGTCTGGGACAGATTGGTCGCGTACAACAACGATCTCACCCTGCGATACCGGCTCGCACGTTCGCTGGAACCGAATGCCGACGGCAGCGTCTGGCGGATCCAGCTGCGGCCCGGAGTGGTCTTCAGCGACGGTTCGCCGCTGACCTCCCGTGATGTGCTGTGGAGTTTCGAGCGGATGCTCGATCCCGCCAGGTCGTCCTCCGGTGATCTCGCCATGGTCGATATGGCGCGAACGAAAGCCGACGGTGATCTGACGGTTGTGGTGGCGATGCAGACACCGATCGCGGATTTCGGTTCGGTGCTCGCGGGATGGTACTGCTACATCGTCAAAAACGGCACCGCCACCATCGACGAGCGCACGCTGTCGGTGGGGACCGGTCCGTTCGCGTTGGCCTCCTGGTCTCCTGGGGACCGCACCGTGCTGCGCCGCAACGACCGCTACTGGGATGGGCGGACCCACCTGGACGAGGTCGAGATCATCCAGATCGCCGAGACCGAGGCACGAATGAACGCCTTCCTGTCCGGTGAGGCGGATGTGGTGCACGAGTTGAGCTATCTGCAGGCCCGGAACTTGGAGAGCGATCCCACCGCGATGGTGATCGTGCCGCCGGAAGGGTTGATGGGCGCTTTCCAGATGCGCGTGGACCTGCCGCCGTTCGACGATGTGCGCGTCCGGCAGGCGATGCGGCTGGCCGTGGACCGGCAGGCGATGGTCGATTCCGTCTACTACGGCTACGGGGAGGTAGGCAACGACATCTACGGCAAAGGCGCGCCTTTCTACAACGACACCCTCCCGCAGCGCCCCTACGATCCACAGCGGGCCCGCGAACTCCTGCGCGCCGCCGGGAAAGCGAACCTCGAGGTCACCCTGCCGACCGCCGACGGTATGCCGGGGATGGTCGAGTCGGCGACCTTGTTCGCCGAGCAGGCCAAGGCCGCCGGGATCACCATCCGGCTCGAATCCACCCCGGCCGACACCTACTTCTCGCAGGTCACCGGCAAACGCCCGCTGACCCATATCGGCTGGTGGAACTACAGTCTCGACTATTTCTACGGCCAGACCGGCACCGGTTCGTCACCGAGCAACGGCACCGGATGGCGGCGACCGGCCTGGGACGCGAAATTCGCGGCGGCACGGGCCGCGATGGACCCCGACCGCCGCCGCGGGTTGTATTTCGAACTGCAGGAAGAACTGTGGCAGGAGGGCGGCTACATCCTGCACAGCTTCGCCAAGCGGCCCGACGCCGCACGCAACAATGTCGGAGGAATGCGGGCCGGGGTCCCGGGTACCGACGATTGGGCGAACTACGCCACCACCTGGCTAGCGGCGCGCGGCTGAGGGCCGGCGTGCTGCGCTATTTCCTACGGCGAGCAGCTGCCGGGGCGGGTGTGCTGATCATCGTCACCGTACTCGTTTTCGGGCTCTTCGAACTGCTGGATTCGGATGCGGCGGTGGTGATCCTGACCCGGCAAGGAGCAGGTGATCCGTCGCCGGAGCAATTGGCGGCCCTGCGGGCGGAGCTGGGACTGGACAGGCCCGCGCCGATCCGGTTCGCCGAATGGGTGTCCGGATTCCTGCGCGGCGATCTCGGAAAATCGCTGATCTCGGGTCGTCCGGTGGACGACGTACTGTTCGACCGTCTCGCGAACAGTGCCGCGCTGGCGGTGCTCACCATCGTGCTGCTGATCCCGCTGGCGCTCGGCCTGGGGCTACTGGCCGGGTCGCGGGCGGGCTCCCGGACCGATCGGGTGATCAGCGTCGCGGCACTGGCCCTCGAAGCGGTACCTTCGTTCGTCCTCGGCGTACTGCTGGTCGCCGTGATCGCATTGTCCCTGCGGCTGCTGCCCGCGGTTTCGCTGATTCCCGCAGGTACCAGTGTCTGGGACCGGCCGCAGGTTCTGGTCCTGCCGGTGGCCTGTCTGCTCCTGGGTTTGTCGCCGCACCCGGCGCGGATGGTTCGGGCGCAAACCGCTGGAGTCATGGCCTCCGAGTACATCCGGACCGCCCGGCTGAACGGTGTCGGCGGGATCCGGTTGATCCTGCGGCACGCCGCCCCCAACGCCGTCTCCGCCTCCGTCCACCCACTCGCGGGCTCGGTAGTGGGCTTGGTCGGCGGCATCGCCGTCGTGGAAACGCTGTTCTCCTATCCAGGAGTGTCGAAGGAGTTGCTGATCGCGATCTCGGCGCGGGACTATCCGTTCGTCCAGTCCGCCGCCGTCCTGCTGGCCGCATTCGGGATCGGCATCCACGTGCTCGCGGATATGTTCGCCCTGATGGTCAGCCCGCGGGCCCGGGCCGTGGTGGGGGAGGGCCGGTGGTGAGGAAAGCGTGGTGGTCGCTGGTCCTGGCGGGAGTGCTGGGTGTGGTCGTTTTCGGTCCACTGTTCGCGCCGTATTCGCCGACCGCACCGGTCGGCCCGCCGTTCCGGCCGCCGAGCCCGGCGTATCCGCTGGGCACCGATCTGGTCGGTCGTGATGTGCTGTCGCGCGTATTGCACGGGGGCTGGTCACTACTGGCGATCTCGGCGATAGCGCTCGTGATCGCCTACTCGCTGGGTCTGAGCCTGGGCTTGATCGCCGGACTGCGACCGCGGATGGACTCGTGGATCACGCGGCCGGTGGACGCGGTCGTGGTCGTACCGTGGTTTCTGCTTCTCGCCGTGATCGCCACCGCCCTCGGCGCCGGGCCGGCCGCGGTACTGCTGACGGCGTCCCTGGCCTCGGTGCCCTGGATCGTCCGAATAGTGCGCACCGCGGTGCACGATATGGCCGGTGCGGGCTATGTGGAGTCGGCGCGGGCCCGGGGTGAACCGCTGTGGTGGGTCGCGGTGGTCGAGATACTGCCCAACCTGCGGTCGGTGGTGCTGGCCGATGCCGGAGTGCGGCTGTCCGGGGTGATCTCCATTGTGGCGGTCGGTGGCTTCCTCGGACTGGGTATGCGGCCGCCGTCACCGGACTGGGCGTTGATGATCACCGAAAATCGTTCCGGATTCGGCATGCAACCCTGGGCGGTGCTCGCGCCGGCGCTGTTGATCATGGTGTTCGTGGTGTCGGTGAATATGTTCAGCGACACAGCGATCGGCTGCCGGCGCCCCCGTGCCGCCACCGCTGCGCCGGAATCCGGCGCCGAGGAAGGTCTGCGGGTCGAGCATCTCACGGTGCGAACCCGTGCGGGTCGTACGCTGCTCCATGACGTTTCGGTGCGGTTGGTGCCTGGGCGGGGCTTGGCGGTCATCGGGCCGTCCGGCGCCGGGAAAACGACCTTCGCTTCGGCCGTGCTGGGTGCATTGCCGCCCGGCCTGTCGGCGGCGGGCACTGTCGGTATCGGCCACACCGACAGCAACCGCCGGGCGGTCGGATTCGTGCCGCAGGACCCCGCTACCGGACTCAACCCCGCCCTACGGATCGGCACCTCGATCGATGAGATCATCCGGTTGCGCCGGTCCGCGCGCGGCGGGAACGGGGTGGCGGCAGCACTGCGCCGAGTCGGTCTGCCCACCGGCCGCGAGTTCCGCCGCCGGTTCCCGCACGAACTGTCCGGCGGGCAACAACAGCGGGTCCTGCTCGCCATGGCGCTGGTCGACGACCCGGCGCTGGTCGTGTTCGACGAGCCGACGACCGGGCTCGACGTTCGGGCTCGCACCGATCTCGTCGAAATGCTCGCCCGGGTGCGCCGGGAATCGGCCACCGCGTTCCTGATCATCACCCACGACCTGGCCGGTGTCGCACCACTGATCGACGATGTACTCGAACTCGACGAGGGCCGGGTCCTCTCCTACGCCTCGTGGGAGAGCACGGAGCCGGATCCGGCCGCGCCGCGGCTCACGAAACCCTCGCGGCCCGAGACAGAACCGATCCTGCGGGTGGAAGCCCTGTCGGTCGCATACCGGTCGCGATCGGTCATCGACGCTATTTCCTTCACCGTGGCACCCGGTTCATGTCTCGCGCTCACCGGCCGCTCGGGCGCGGGCAAGACCACCGTCGCCCGGGCCCTGATCGGGCTGCATTCCCCGGCGAGCGGAACGATCCGGCTGGACGGCAGTGTGCTGCCGTCGCGGATCGACGAGCGTTCGGCCGGTCACTGTCGTGCGGTGCAGTTGATCCCGCAGAATCCGGCCACCGCCCTCAACCCGGCCCACCGCATCGGGAGCCAGGTGAGTCGTCCGCTGCGACTGCTGCGCGGGATGGATTCCGCGCCGGCGGACCGGGAGACAGCCCGGCTGCTGACAGAGGTCGGCCTGGATCCCGCGCTTGCCGGGCGCCGGCCGGGCGAGCTCTCCGGCGGGCAGCAACAGCGGGCCGCCATCGCACGTGCCCTGGCGGCGGGCCCCAGGCTGCTGGTCTGCGACGAGATCACCGCCTCTCTCGACGCAGAGTCCCAGCGGATCGTCCTCGACCTGCTCGATCGACTACGCCGAACCGGGTTGGCCCTGGTGGTGATCAGCCACCAGAGCGCGGTGATCGAGCGCCTCGCGGATACGGTCGTGGACCTCGACGACCCGGACCGCTCTCAGCTGCGCGGAACAGTGGACGCGATCGGCCGGGCGTCGGAATCGTAGGCGGTAGGGCAACGGTTGCTGCACTCCGCATTCGGTGTGGTGGAGTGGCCGCCTCGATCGAAAGCCTCGGCGACGTGGCAGTGCAGGACCTGTTCTTGCACAACGAGATCACCGTCGACGGCCCATGGCCGTCGATCACCGTCTACTACTCCGAAGAATCTGTCGGCAAACTCGAATACCGCGCATCGGTTGTGCTCGACTGATAACGGCGCCGGAACCACATGGTTCCGGCGCCGTTGGCACGCGCGGCGGCAGCCTCATGCCCAGCGATCGGTGGAGACGATGTTCGACCGATTATCGCTGTGGCTCCGAGGGCCCTCTCCAGGGCTGTATCCGCGTCGGAACCGGAATTCGGGATTCCGGTTCGGGGTTATGCGGCAGCCCTGGCCGACCAGCCGTGGAAAGTCGCGATTGTATGCGGCGCGACCACCGCGCTGGGCGCACCGGAGCAGTCCGCCGACGGGTACACCAGGAAGTCCCGCGAACTGCGGTTATCGAAACGAATATCGCGCGGAAATCCGCTGGCCCAGCAGTTGTTCAGGTCGCTGATCTCCAGGTTGTTGTCGATGATCACGATTTCGCGACCGTCACCTGTTCCCGCCGATCCGGTCGGAAACGATGACGCGGTAGGCGCGACGGCGGAGGCAATGGCAAGTGCGAGTGCGCCCGTGATGGCGATTTTTTCGAGTTTCATTTAGTCGATGCTAAGGCAGCGACCGGGCTTCGGCATGGTCGGCCCCGGCTCATACCTTGTGCTGCGCAGGTGTTCTGCCTTGCCCGGCCTGTAGTTCGTCCGGCGATCTCGTGCGAGCCCTGCCCGGCTCTCGTCACCGCTGAATCTCGCGAGCCGTCTGTCGTCGGCCGGTTCGTCACCCGCTGCGGTTCGGTTCGTGCCCGGGAATCGGTATTGACGGCGTGGTCTACGTCACTTACTGTTCGATATATACAAGTTCCACTACGTATATACGTAAGGAATCGTCGATGAGACCCATCCGAATCGCCAACTTCTCCGGCTTCTTCGGTGACCGTGCCAGCGCCTTGGCCCAGATGATCAGGACCGCGGAGGCGGATGTCCTCACCGGTGACTACCTCGCGGAGGTCACCATGAGCGTGCTGGCGAAGCAGCGCGACCGGAATCCCGGTGCCGGATACGCCGCCGGCTTCCTCGCCCAGTTGCGGCCGGTACTCGCCGAGTTCGCCGGCGGCGATGCGCGGATCGTGGTCAATGCCGGGGGCCTCCACCCCCAGGCTCTGGCCGCGGCGGTTCGTGAGATGGCGCAGGCCGGGGGACACCCGATTCCGGTCGCCACGGTCGCCGGCGACGATGTGCTGGATCGGGTTGCCGGGTCTGACGCGGTGACGCGCTTCGATGACTTCCGCCCGGTGACCGCCAACGCCTACCTCGGCGGCTGGGGTATCACCCGGGCGCTGGCGGACGGGGCGCGAATAGTTGTCTGCGGCCGCGTGGCGGATGCGTCGCTGGTGGTCGGCGCCGCCGCCTGGTGGCACGGGTGGAGCCGGGACGCGTGGGATCCGCTGGCCGGTGCGCTGATCGCGGGCCATCTCATCGAGTGCGGGACGCAGGTCACCGGCGGTAACTTCTCCGGATTCGACAGCGCAGCGCTGTCGGACCTCGCGTTTCCCGTCGCCGACATCGCCGGCGACGGCACGGTGGTCGTCTCGAAACCGGAACCATCGGGCGGCCGTGTCTCGGTCGATACCGTGACAGCGCAGCTGGTTTACGAGGTGCAGGGGCGGTGGTATGCCAATCCCGATGTCGTGGCGGATCTGAGCACGATCGCGCTGGAGCAGACCGGAATCGATGCTGTGACGGTGTCCGGCACCGTGGGAGCGCCGCCGCCGCCGACCACCAAGGTCGCGATGACCGGCGAGGGGGACTGGGAGAACTCCATGCTCATCGGCGTCACCGGCATGGACTTCGCGGCCAAACGTCAGGTTCTGGAACAGGGTGTGCGTGCGGCTCTCACCGGTGTCGCCGGGATCTCGGCGGTACGTGTCGAGCTGATCGGCTGTGAGGCGCAAGCGCCCACGAGCCAGAACGAGGCCACCGGATTCCTCCGCGTGGTGGTGCAGGGGACCGACGAGGCCGCTGTCGGCCGATCGTTTTCCAGCGCGATCGTCGAAATGGCCCTGGCCAGCTTTCCCGGGATCTACCTCACCGCGCCGCCCGGTAAGGCGATCCGGCGCGGCGCCTACCGAGCCATCTATATCGACCAGGGGATCCCGGACCATCAGGTCATCGCCGATGACGGCAGCGTCGTGGCGATCGAGCCACCGGCGGTGACGCGCGCTTACGCGGAAGAGTTCGACGCGCCGACCGAGCCGGCCGCCGACGGTGACGACAACCTCGTGGAGGTTCGTCTGGGCGCGCTCGCCCACGCTCGGTCCGGGGACAAGGGCGGTGACGCGAATATCGGGGTGTGGGCACGCGACAGTCAGGTATGGCCGTGGTTACGGGACCGGCTGACCGTCCCGCATCTGCGCCGGCTCCTGCCCGAGGCCGACGACCTGTCCATCGACCGCGTCGAGTTGCCGAACCTGATGGCGGTCAACTTCGTCATCCGCGGGCTTCTCGGCGGCGGTGCGATCTCCTCACTGCGGCTGGACAGCCAGGCCAAGGGCCTCGGCGAATACCTCCGAGCCTGCCGCGTCGAGGCACCGAAAACCCTCGTCTCCGAGCTCCACCGCTAGACAGCACTTCTCGAGAAGGTCCAACTCATGAACAGATCCAGCAAACTCCTCACGATGCTCTGTGCGGCCGTGCTCACGACCACCGTTATCGCGGGATGCGTATCCCCCGAGAAATCTTCGGGTGAGGGCGCGGCGGGCGGACTGCTCTCGGCGACGGCCGTCGGCGGCGGCGCATCGATGAGCTACACCGTCCCCCAACTCATCGACTCGATGGATGCCGGCAAGGCGCACGGCCTCGACGTGACCTATCAGGGTACGGGCACCTCCAGTAGCAATATGGTGGCCGCGGTGCTCTCGGGCGATGCCGATTTCGCATTCCCCGCGGCGACCACCGCGATCGACTCGATCCAGGAGGGCGGCGACCTGGTCATCGTTGCGAGTGCGCTCCGGTACGCGTCGATCCTGGGCCTGCGAAACGATGTGTCGGAGCGTACTGGCGTCTCCGCGGAGTCGCCGGTGCTCGAGCGCATCAAGGCACTCGAGGGTTTGAAGATCGCGACCTCGCCGGAGGGGTCGGGGAACAATACGATGCTCCGGAAGATCGTCGCCGATGGTGGTCTGGATCCGGACAAGGACGTGGAGATCATCGGCGTCCAGGATCCGTCCGCGATCGTCGGCGGGGTGAAGCAGGGCCGTTTCGACGGCGGCTTCTACGGCGCCGGAGTCATCGAGGCCAATATCGCCTCCGGCGAGGCCCAGATGTGGCTGTCGACGGCTCGGGGCGATGTGGACGAGCTGCTCGGACACCAGATCGGCATGGTGATGGTCACCTCCAAGAAGACCCTCGCGAACAAGCCGGACCTGGTCCGCGCCATGTTCGACACCGTTGTCGACGTCGAGAAGTCCATTGCGAACGACCCCGGGGCCGCGGGGACATTGCTGCGGCAGAACTGGTTCCCCGACCTCGACGGCAAGGTTTTCGACCTGGCGTGGGAACAGGCTCAGCACGCCTACCCCGTCGACGGGCTGGTCACCGAAGCGCAGTTCGGCGCCATTCTGGACTTCATGACGACCGGCGACAAGAAATACACGCTGGACTATGCCGACTCCGTCTACCAGGGAGCGCGGTAGTGGGCAGCGAAACTCTGCTGGAACTGTCCGGCATCCGGATGGGTTTCGGCGACGGTCCCGACGTGATCGCCGAGACCAGTATGGACATGGCCGCGAACGAGTTCGTCAGCGTGATCGGCCCGTCCGGATGCGGGAAGTCCACGATCCTGAACGCGGTCGCCGGTCTCATGCCGGTGCGCGGCGGGCGAGTTGTCTATCGGGGCAGAGCGATTCGCACAGTGAATACCGATGTCGGCTATATGACGCAGGGCGACACGCTGTTGCCGTGGCGGACTGTGCAGGACAACATCGCGATGCCGCTCAGACTACGCGGAGTCGCCAAGGCCTCGATTCGCGAGAAGGTCGGCGCGCTGGTGAAGTTGCTGGACCTGGTGGACGCGGCGGACAAGTTCCCGGCTCAGCTCTCGGGCGGAATGAAGAGGCGGGCGCTGTTGGCGCGCAGCATGATCTACGAGCCCGCGCTCCTGCTGATGGACGAGCCGTTCGCCGCGCTCGATGCGCAGTTGCGGACACAGATGCACCGGGAACTGCGGCGGACGGTGGCCGAGACCGGGCAAGCGGTGCTGTTCATCACCCATGACATCTATGAGGCCGTATTGCTGTCCGATCGCGTCGTCGTATTGGGCGGCAGGCCCGCGGCGCCGATTTCCGAGCACCTCGTGCCGTTCGGCCCCGACCGGGATGTGGAGGCCCTGCGCTTCGACCCCGAGTTCGTGCGGCTGGAAAAAGTGGTGCACGACGCGCTGGGTGCGGCTCGAACGATGTCGAGGGCAGCGTCATGAGCTTGCTGGAGAAAAGGACACGAGGAATCGGGGTGGCGGGCGCCGACCTCCAGGGCGCTGCTGCCCCGGCCGGGGACGGAGTCGGCCGAGTGCCGGTCGAATCCGCAGCCACGCCGAAGAAACGATCACGATGGACTGTGCCGACGATCCGGCTCGCCCTCGTCATCGGAGTGCTGGCGCTGTGGGAGCTCGCCTCGGGACGCGTCATCGACGAGTTCTTCATCAGCCGGCCCAGCGAGATCGCGCAGGTCTGGCTGCGCTGGGTGGGCGATGGAACCCTGTGGTACAACGCGTCCAGCACATTCCTGTCGGCAGCTATCGGTTTCGCCCTCGGCGGGACGGCGGCCATCGTCGTCGGCTACGTCCTCGGCGGTTCACCGCGACTGGCCGAGATCTTCGAGCCGTTCATCACCTCGATCTACAGCCTGCCCAAACTCGCGTTGGTGCCGTTGTTCGTGATGTGGTTCGGGATCGGGAGACCACTTCAGCTCGCGATCTGCGGATTGGTCGTCTTCTTCCTCATGTTCTACAACACCTACTACGGGATCCGGGATGTCGATCGCGGCCTGATCGACGCGATGCGGGTGATGGGTGGCAGCAAGTGGGACATCGCGACCCGCGTCCGGCTGCCCTCGGCCCTGGTGTGGGTGACCGCGGGGCTGAAACTGTCTGTCCCGCAAGCGCTCGTGGCTGTGGTGGTCGCCGAGATCCTGGCCTCGAACCGGGGCCTGGGTCATCTGGTCGCGCTCAACTCCGGCCAGTTCAACTCCGCCGGCACGTTCGCGGCCGTCGCCACGCTATTGCTCGTCGGCATCGTCATCGACCGGCTGCTGGCCGTCGCCACCCGGCGAGCGCTGATCTGGAAACAGGAAGGACCAGCGGGACGATGACCGTTGTCGAGACCGATTCCGCACCTACGCAGTACGACATGGGTGCGTTGCTGAATCCGCGACGCATCGCGGTAGTGGGCGCCAACGATCGCAGTGAGGCCTTCACCGGTGGCACCGTCGTCAACCTCCGCCGGCACGGGTACACCGGCGAGGTGTATCCGATCAACCCGCGGCGGGATGTCGTCGGCGGCTACCGGGCCTACCCGGACCTCGGTTCGCTGCCGGGACCGATCGACCAGGCGGTGATCGTCGTGAAGGCCGATTCGGTGGTGCCGATGCTGGATGAGGCGGTGGCCGCGGGAGCCCGCGCGGCGATCGTCATCTCCTCGGGCTTCGGCGAGGGCGCGGCCGGCGCGGAGGGCCGGCGACGGGCCGCGCAGTTGCGGGATTTCCTTTCGCAGCATCCGATTCCGCTCCTGGGTCCGTCGACGACCGGGCTGGTGAACCTCAATGACAACTTCGTGCCGCGCGCGGTCACCAACCATCTCGAACCGGCGCGGCTCCGTACCGGACCGGTGGCGCTGATCTCGCAGTCGGGCGCCGCGAACAATGCGGTGTTCAACCGGGCGCAATCGCACGGTGTCGGTGTCGGGCTCGCTGTCGCCACCGGTGTTCAGGCCGATATCGGGGTCTGGGATATCGCACGGGTGGCGGTCGACGATCCGCGTATCACCGTGCTGGCCATGCTGGTCGAGGATCTGGGCGCGCCCGCGGATTACGAGAGTGTGCTGCGGTCCGCGGCACGGGTGGGCAAGCCGGTGGTGCTGCTGCGGACCGGCCGCAGTGCGGTGGGAAGGTCCGCGATCGCCACCCACACCGGGTCGCTGGCGGGCAATTGGGCCGTCGAGCGGGAGATGATGGAGGCGCTGGGCGTCATCCTGGCCGCCGACCTCGACCAGCTGTGGGAGATCGCCGCGATCGCGACGCACTGGGGGGCCCCTCCCTGCAGTCGGGTCGCTCTCGGCGTGATCGGTATGTCGGGCGGGGAAGGCGCCGTGATCGCCGACCACGCCGACGAAGCCGGGATCGCGATGCCCGAGGTATCCGTGGCCTTCACCGAACTGGTCGGCGAGAAACTGACGCTGGCGGGCGCGGGCAACCCGTTCGATCCGACCGGGGAGGCGATCGGTCGGCAACAGAATGCCCTGGACGCCATGACAGGCTTCATCACCCTCAACGACTACGACGTATACCTGCTGGCATTGAACGCGCAGGCGGTCCCCGCCGAAGGGGGGCTGCTCGATCAGCTGTTGGACGGACTGTCCGCGACCGGGAGCCGGATCGGCATCTCGTACTGGGATATTCCCGGATACTCCGATGGCCTGGCCGATCGGTTGACGACATTCGCCGGACCGGTTCTACCCAGCTCGGCGCGGATGATCGACGCGATCGGCGCCTGGTCGAGAGGCCGAGCCGTCGCACCGGGCCGGGAACCCGAGCGGCCGGCCGCGGCGCTGGTGGCCGATCATGCGGTGGATTACTGGACCGCGAGATCGGCGCTGAGCGAGATAGGAGTGCCGTTCGCCGACGCGGCGCTGGTACACGACGGACAGGCCGCGATGAGGGCAGCCCGGACGATCGGGTATCCGGTGGTGCTGAAGGCGAACGTCGAGAGCACCGTGCACAAGGCAGCGGCGGGGCTGGTCCGTCTCGGGGTCACCGATGAGGATTCCGTGGCGCGGCATTTCACCGAGCTGTGTGACGCCGGGAACGGGGTCGTGGTGGAGAAGGCGGTGCTCTCGACCTCCTCGCTCATTGTGGGCACGGTGTTCGATCCGCACGTGGGGTCGGTGGTGATGGTGGGCAGTGGCGGCGGCGCCGCGGAGCAACTGCGGGATACGGCGGTATGTCCCACCCGGTTGCTGACCGCATCGGCCGCGCGGGACACGCTGCGCAGGTGCGCGATGGGAAGATTCCTCGAAGATCGTGAACCGGAGCGATTCACCCAGGTGGCCGAACTTCTCATCGCTCTCGGCCGGGCAGTCGACGGGCAGATGATCTCCGTGGACCTCAATCCCGTGGTTGTCACCCCGACGGGAATCGTCGCACTCGACGCCCGTATCGAGAATTCGGGGCAACAATCATGAGTCCCAACGTCACCGTGACAGTCGAGGACAAGATCGCGACCATCTCCCTCACCGACGTGGACCGGATGAACGCACTGACCTCGGCGACCATCAGTGAGCTCATCTCGGCTTTCGAAGCCGCACACCACGATAACGATATCTGGGTCGTGGTATTGCGAGCCGAGGGTGACCGGGGGTTCTGCGTCGGACGTGACCTGCGCGAGGTGCGGGCGAACGATCTGTCGCATCCGGGGACAGCGGATTCACTGCCGATGCACGGGCTGGAACGCAACCTTTTCGAGGTGATCGTCGAATGCGCCAAACCGGTGATCGCGGCGATCTTCGGGCATACGCTGGGCGGCGGCGCGGAGCTGGCGCTGGCCGCCGATATCCGGATCGCCGCCGATAATCTGTCGATCGGGTTCCCCGAGGTGACAAGGGGATTCGGTGCCAACTTCGCGTCGGTCGTGCTGCCACGAATCGTGCCGCTGGGTGTAGCAAACGATCTGCTGTTCACCGGCCGCAGGATCGGAGCGTCGGAGGCATCGGCTGTCCACCTCGTCAACCGGGTCGTTCCGCCGGCCGCCCTGGACCGCGCGGCACGTGACTACGCCGAGACCTTACGCTCGAACGCGCCGTTGACGATTCGCCGATACAAGGCCATGGGGACCAGGGCCCAGGGGCTACCGCTGGCTGCGGCGCTGCGCCTGGACGCACCCCCGAACCCCTATCTGAGTGAAGACCGAAGAGAAGGTATCGCCGCCTTCCTGGAGAAGCGCAGCCCGGAGTGGGCGGCTCGTTGACCGTCCGGCATCCCATAGACAAAGGAACAATTGTGACCGAGTTAGTGCATCTGGACGTCGATACTTCGATCGCCACCGTCACCCTCGACTCGCCGTCCAATCGCAATGCGCTCTCACGCCGGCTGGTGGCGGAACTGCACGCCCATCTGAGTACCGCGGTGAACGCCGCGCAGGTGCGTGCGGTGGTCATCACCGGGACCGGACCGGTCTTCTGCGCGGGCGGGGACCTGAAAGAGATGAGCCGGACCGTCGCCCTCGACCAGCCGGGACTGCCGTCGTTCGCGGACGTACTCGGGCTGATCATGGAATGCCCGATCCCGGTGGTGGTCAAAATGAATGGGCCGGCGCGGGCGGGCGGACTCGGGATCGTCGCCGCCGGCGATATCGCGATAGCCCCGGCCACGGCGACATTCGCGTTCAGCGAGGTGAAAATCGGGGTGGCGCCCGCGATGATCGCCGTACCGTGCACTCGGCGAATGACTCCACGAAGCATCTCTCGATATTTCCTCACCGGAGAGAGCTTCGATGCCGCCACCGCCGAGCAGGTGGGTCTCGTCAGTATCGTCACCGACGACGTGGATTCGGCATGTGCCGGGATCGTCGGTGCGCTGCGCGGCGCCGGTCCGAACGCGCTCCGGGCCGCCAAGGAGTTGATCCCGGTCGCGCGGAATCTGGAACTCGGCGATGCCCTCGCGACAATGGAAAAGGAATCGGCCAGACTGTTCGCGAGCAACGAGGGCCAGGAAGGTATGGCCGCGTTCGTTGCGAAGCGGAAACCCGAATGGGCCCAGTTCGACTGACAAAGGATGAGATCGTGAAGGGAAAGCATCATCGGGGCGTCGACCGGACCGTCGCGATCCTGGAGTCCGTCGCCCGTGCCCCCACCGGACTCACGCTCACGGAACTGGCGCGGGGGCTCGATGCTCCGGTCAGTTCGGTACAGCAGCTCGTCTACGGTCTTGTCGCGGTGGGCTTCCTCGACGAGGACGACCGGCGGTTCACCCTCGGCCCCGGCGCATTCGCGTTGACCATGCGAACGGACTGGCGATCGATCGCACCGATCTCACACGAACTGGTGGAGGACCTTTCCGCCGACCTCGGGTGCACGATCGTGTTGGGGCTGCTCGTCGGCGACAACCTCATGTATTTCGATGAGGCGGGCACCGATCCGGCGATCGAGTACTACGCCACGACCCGCAGGCGCCGCCCGATCCTGGTCAGTGCCGGTGGTAAAAGACTGCTGGCGGGCCTGCCGGATTTCGAACTGCAGCATCGGCTGCGCGGCTTGAGCGAGCGGCATCCTGCCGGTGAGGTCGACCAGTTCTTGGCAGAGCTCCCCGGGATTCGGAAAACCGGGTTGGCGTACGGGCGCGCACTCGAGGATATCCTCGCAGTCGCCGCCGGGGTGCCGGGCCGGCGCGGCAAATTGGCCGCGGCGCTGATCGCGGTCGGGTCGCCGGCGGCGATGGCCGGTCGGATCGAAGATGTGGGGGCAGCTCTTCTCGACCGCATTCGTGAACATGGTGGCGGCGGCGGAGCCGAACGATTCGCGAGTACGCTGCACCAGCCCGAGATCGGTTCTACGCCCTGGTAGTCGATCCAGCAGCAGTTTGCTCGTCGCGACGAATGTGCGTGTGGACCGGGGATGTCCGGATGCCGGTGGGTTGTTCGACCGAGGCGGCGTGCGAGCTGTTCCGCCGCCTCGGTCCCGCGGCTACGGCAGAACAAGTTCCGGGCTGTAGATACGAGCTATCCCCTGGCCATCTTTGGTGACTTCGGTGAAACTGACGTAGCGGTGGCCGGGCTTCGCCAGTGCCGCGTCCACTGTCAACGGCGGGGAGGGGTACCTCCCGTTCAGGCAGGGGAATGCGCCGCTGGTGGCGACCACCTCATCGCTCGCCCCGCCGGCATAGGCATCTTTGTCCACCACGGTCACAACCATGGTGCAGTTCTCCCGCGTGAGGGTGTCGTTCTTGATCGTGAGGCCGCCGAATGCCCGGGGTACGCCATCCTCGACATAGATACACGACTCGACCTCCGCGGAGCCGTCGTTCGACAGGTAGGGACCCATGCAGCTGTAGGGGTTGTCCGGGGCGGCGACGGCCTGCGGTGCCATCGACAGTAGCGGCGCCGCAGTGGCGAGTACACAGGACAGAACACGTGACATCGAACCGATGAGCATGTAATACCTTTCGATTTCGGGTGTATCAGGTCACCGACGAACGAATTCGTCCTACCTTGTATACGCTATCCGGGGGCCGTCGACACCTCGAAGGGCCGCAGTCGCGGAGGTCGGTGTGCCGAGTCGACGAACGCCCAAACCCGGACGGGGAGATACTGTTCCGAGAGCGAAGGTTCGTCGTCGGTCACCGGGTTGCCGACCGACGTGCCGCTGTGAGCCGCTTGGCGGCCGCGATCACTGTGGTCCGCGAGGGAAGTGCCCTCGCGCTGACCGGGGGTGAGACCCAGTACCACCCCATCGGTCGATCGGTCATGGGCAACCACACTCGCTGCCCGGACTCCAGAATCCGAATGCCGGCGTCCCCGAGTTCGGCGAGGGCGGACCCGCGCGTCTTGTTGCCCCTCGGCGGGCCTACCAGGAAGACCCATTCCCGCCGGGCCCGTTGATAACTGATGATCGGCAGCGCTGTGGTCGGATCGTCTTGCTCGACGAGCTGCCGCACCTGGACGCCCATGCCGGCGGGCATTGCCACCGCCCCGAGTGACCTGGAAGCGATCAACGCCACCCGTTGGAAAGAGCTCGACACCTGGTACCCCATCCTGCGATACACCTGGGCGACTTCAAGAGGGCTGTGGCAGCTCTCGAACATTACTGTTCCCTCCGCTCGGTGTCGGGGCCCGCGCAGCAACCATGGTCGGTGATCGCCGACCGCGCGGCATCCCACTGTGTCGATACCACGTGTCTCCGGCTCATTCGTCGACCGGGAACCCTGAAAGCCATCGGTAACCTCTACTGCTGTCTCACAGCGACAGTTTCCGGGACAGCGATTTCCGAAGCGTGATCCGATTGCGTGATGTCATCCCGATACGACTCGCGACTGAGGTAGATGGCGGTAAAGGAGATCAGACTGACGATCACTATGTAGACCGAAAGCGGCCAGCTGGATCCGGACCACGCGAAGAGCGCTGCCGCCACGAACGGCACCGGTCCGCTCCAGATCATCGAGCCGACCTGATAGCCGATCGCGGAACCACTGAATCGGAGTCGAGTTTCGAAAAGCTCGGAGATGAAACTCGCCATCGGTGCGTATGCGGTCGAGTGAACGATCGATACCGCGATGATCATCGAAATGGTCGCCGCAACGGTATTCCCGGTATCGATCAACCAGAAGATCGGGAAAGCGGCCGCCGCCGCCATCACACATCCGGCGAGTAGCACCGGGCGCCGTCCGTGGCGGTCGGCGAGGATTGCCGCCGTCGGCAATGCCACGATCTGCAGCAGCGCCGCGATCATGATCGAGACCAGCATCGAGCCCCTCGTCAGCCCGTCTTGATCGGCGCCGTAGCTCAATGCGAAAACCGTCGCCATGTAGAAAACCACGCTGTTGACCGCCATGGCCATGATCGCGGTCAAGGTCGAAACCTTCGCGGTACGCAGCAACTCGACCGCCGGGAACCTCGACTCCTGCCGCTTGTCGCGCACCGCCCGGAACGCGGGGGACTCCGTGACCCGCAGCCTGATGTACAGCCCCACGAGCAGTAGAAATGCGCTGGAGAGGAACGGGATGCGCCATCCCCAGCTCAGCATTTCGTCCTCGGGAAGCAGCTGAACGAAGTAGAAGGCGGTGGTGGCCAAAACGAGGCCCGCGGGAACTCCGCACAGTGGCCAGCTACCGTAGAAGGCTCGTTTGCCCGGCGGGGAATGTTCCACGGCCATCAGGACCGCACCGCTCCATTCACCGCCGATCGCCAGACCTTGGAACATGCGGGTGACGACCAGCAGGATCGGTGCCCAGATCCCGATCTGTGCGTAGGTCGGTAGCAGCCCTACTGCTGCTGTTCCACCACCCATCAGCACCAGGCTGATCACCAGCATGGATTTACGGCCTATTCGGTCACCGAAATGCCCGAATACCGCGCCGCCCAGCGGTCGCACCACGAATGCGACGCCGAAAGCCGCGAACGAGGCGAGTGTGCCCGTGAGTGGGTCCAGATCCGGAAAGAACAGTTTGTTGAAGACCAGCGCGGAGGCTGTCCCGAAGATGAACATGTCGAAGAATTCGATCAGTGTCCCGATGAAACTCGCGAAGGCGACCTTCGGAACCGACACGTTCTGAAGTGAATCCTGAGTGGCCATATCGGCGCTCTCCTTGCCCTGTCACTATCACCACAGCGATGTGGCGTAGGGCAACAGTAGGTTATTAGACACACATGTACAAGGTCCAACTTTTAGCGATACTTCGCATGCGTGCGCCACGAGCCGACGCGTGGATCTGCGAGAGTGATTGCGGTTCTGCGGGTTTGACGTCGAGCGCCGGGGCGTCCGGCGGATTGTTCCGAACCTATCCGGCTGGCGGTCCTGTCGGGGGGTCGACGGGGTGAGCTGCTCTGTTCGAGATGGTAGGAGTCCGTGAGGCGGCTGTTCGGAGAATCGCCGGGTGCTCGGCGCTGCGCTGGTCCGCGATCGACCATCCCGCACCCTGGCAAAAGTCCGACAAATGACCTACAGTCTATTAACTGCCATCGAGGGATGGTGGGTGAGTCGCGTATCGGCGGGTTTCACCGGTGACAGTGCCGTGGGCGCCGAAAAGTCCGCCGGCCGCGACCGAGGAGCACCGAGCATTATGAGCAGAACCACCTCCGATGGAGTCGAAAAATGATGCATGCCGACGACCTCTGCGAACTTCCGGATACCTCGAATCGGGGTGTGGGCCGATGACACGAGACCTCGGATTCATCGGAGTGGGCGCCATGGCGACGCCGATGGTGTGGCGATTCATCGAACGTGGATGGAAAGTTCATCTGGTCGATCCTGTCCCGGCGCGAACCGCAGAGTTCCGCGACCATTGCCAGGTCGTGATCCAAGAGGACGTCGCAGCGCTGGCATCGACGACGACCTACACTCTGCTCAGCTTGCCGACCCCTCGCGCGCTGTCGGAGGTCAGCGCACGTCTCGCCTCGGTGCGCACCCGGTCTCCGGCGATCGTGATAAACACCTCCACCACTGGAGCGGCCGCAACGCGCGAGGCCGCGGACCGCCTGGCCGCGGCCGGATCGGCCTTTGTCGACGCACCCGTCAGCGGCGGAGTGGTGGGCGCGCGCGAAGGCTCACTCACTGTCTTGGTATCCGGAGCCGACGAACCGGTGCGCGCCTGCGAACCCGTCTTCGAGGTCATCGGCAGGCAGATCCTCCGGATCGGTTCCGAGGCAGGTCAGGCACAGGTGATGAAAGTGGCCAACAACGTACTGTCGCTCGGCGCGCTCGCGGCTACCGCGGAAGCCACCGCGCTGGCCCGCCGGGCCGGGATTCCGATGGATATCGCGATCAGTGCGCTCGACGCCGGCTCCGGCCGCAATTCCGCCACCTCGGTGAAGTTCCCACGCCACGTTCTGAGCGGGAATTTCGATTTCGGGTTTCCCGCCGAAGGGGCGCTCAAAGATGTATCCCTTTTCACCGCGCTCGCCGCGGAACTGGGTGTCGAGACCCCGCTGGCGCAGGCGGTGGTCGACTGCTGGCGCCTTGCCGTCGAGTCCGGATACGGTGCGCAGGACTGCACTCGTATTGTCACAATGTACGAGCGTATGGCCGGGTTGGCCGATGAGGACGAGCAATGACACGAGCGATGCGCGCAGGTGCCGGCGAACAACTGTGGCACGCGATCCGCGACACCGCGGAATCGGCCGATCAGGTGACGCTGCAGCGTGCGGCGGGATGTCTGGCGGTCGGGCTCGCCGATATGGTCGCGTCCGCCCGGGACTCGATACATGATGGGGCCGCGCGAGTGCTCGCCGCGGCCCCCGGCGCGTGCACCGTCAGCGGCGCGGACGAAGGCGCACATCTCACGGGCGCTGCCACCGCCAACGCCTATCTGATGCACGCCCGGCTCACCGACGACTCTTTCATGGTGGCCGCGCACCCCGGACTGACCGTGATTCCGGTAGCACTGGCCGCCGCCGAACACGCATTGCGCATCGGATCGGGAAGAGTGGACGGTGAGCATCTGCTCCGAGCGGTCATCGGCGGCTATGAATGCGCCTGCGTGCTCGCCGAACGGCTGTTGCCGGAGGTATCCCGCCGGGGCTGGCGGGTGACCGCGGTGATCGCGCCGCTGGCTGCCGCAGCCACGGCGGCGCTGGTCCTGCGATCGTCCGACGAGGTCGCGTGCTCGGCCCTGGGGTTGGCCTCGGCCGGTACCGGCGGTCCACTCGGCGTGGTGTCGACCGAGGGTGACGGCTGGCGATTGCAACCCGCATTGGCCGTCCAGGCCGGCGTGTCCGCCGCGCTGGCCGCGGCCGCGGGTCTGCGCTCAGCTGCCGACGCCTTGACTGCCGAACACAGCTTCTACGCATTGTTCGGTGGCGTACGCGGAGCCGAGGATCGCAATCCGGTTCAACCGCCCGCGATTCACCGGGTGACATTCAAGCGGTACCCGGTCGCGATGTTCGGCCAATCGATCTTCGCCGCTATTCGGACCTTGCCCCCGATCGCCGGCATCGCCGACCGGATCGATGTCGAGGTGGCGCCGTTCGCCGCGCAATACGGCAACCAGCGCGGCGGTTCGACGACATCGATAGCCAGTGTCGAGGGCATCACTCTCGCGGCCCTACAGCGGTTTCTTCCCGACCTGGATATCGGATCCGGAACCCGCCGAGTTCCCGTTCGAGTATCAGGGGATTCGGTATTGCCGGATCTGGCCGCCCGCATAGAACTCACCCTGATCGACGGGCAGCGGTTCTCGGTGACCGGCGACGGCGATACCAGCGGCTGGCGGATCGGCGATTTCGCCGATCACTGCCGCGATCTGCTCGGTGCGGAAGGAACGCTCTTGTGCGATGCCGCCGCGGCGCTCCTCGAGCCAACCGGGATCGACCGGTTGCTCGAGCTGTGGCGAGCTACCCGGTGAATCCCGGGCGATACGCCGCGGCGGCATCCCCTCATCGAGAACCAGCGGACGGCAGCGCCGAATCGGGAACGACGACAGCGCCCCCGTCGACGACGACAGTCGCGCCGGTCGTGCTCGCCGACAGTCGTGAGGAGAGATAGACGATCGTGGCCGCGATCTCGGTCGGATCGACCGGGCGCCCCAGCGGGACCGTACTGTCTATCTGTTTTCTGGCTGTCTCGGCATCCACCCCGGCCTGCGCGCGGGCCCGCTCGACCCGTCCCTCGTAGCGGTCGGTGGCAGTCGTGCCCGGAACGACCGTGTTGACCCGGATCCGGCGGCCGACCAGCGCGGCCGCATAGTGACGTGTCAACGCCTCCACCGCCGAGTTGACAGCGCTGACATGCGGCGACAGCGGCCAGTACCGCATGGAGGCAATTCCGGAAATGCTGACGATGCTGCCGCCGTCGCGGAGGTGCTCCAGAGCCGCCTGGATCACGGCTTCATAGCCGAGCACCTTCAATTCGAACAGTTCCAGCCACGCGGCCCGGTCCGGGTGCCCATGGTCTATCGAGAAGCCGGACGCATTGTTCACCACACCGTCCAACGGGCCGAATCGCTCGACCGCGGCCGTGACCGCGCGTCGGCCACCTTCTGGGTCCCTCAGATCGACCTGTACGAAGTCGGCTCGAGGATGTTCGGCGAGTTCGGCCCGTGCCCGATCTATCGAAGCCGCGGTCCGCGCCGCGACGAGGACATCGGCGCCTTCTTCCAGGAGTGCGCGCGTGGTCGCCAAACCTATGCCGCGAGTACCTCCGGTAACCAAGAAGACCTTGCCGCGCAACCCGAGATCCATCACTCCACACTCCTGCCGTCACTACAGATAACCGAATATCCACGACCGGATCTGTCAATGGATAAGTTGGACATTAGCACACGTGACCAGTGTATGCTTGCCACCAGCCGAATCCGGAATCGAAGCCGAGATCCAGTGCAGGGTCCAGTGGGTGCTCAGTGGCTCTTCTTTGCAGATAGATCCAGGGGGAGTGAGCCGATTCCGGTCATCTATTGACCAAAATACAGCGGGCGGGATAATGTTCGACATATCAGAGAGTGGAATGGGATGGGAACGGTATCGGATGCGCCCGATCCCGGCCACCGCGTTCCGCCTTCTCTCCCGATTACCGACAGTTCGAATCTCGAGCATGAGGAGTACAGATGAACTCGGCGACCAAACCTTGGACCGGCGTTGTTCCCGAGGCGGATCTGGCCAGTTTCGGTCGGGAGTTCGCCGAGGAGGACCGCCCGCTCCGGGCGGGAACACGCCCGGCGATCCTCGTCATCGACATGACGAGGGCATTCGTCGATTCGACCTACTCGACCGGCTGGAGCCCCACCGGAGTTCCCGCGGTCCATGCCAATGCAAGGCTGCTCGCTGTGGCCCGTCGAGCAGGGCTGCCGATTTTCTACACCAAGGCGTATGCCGATCCGGACCACCGCCCACTTCCCGCGGAACGTGGGCGGTGGAAATTGAACGCAGCTCCCGAGCCCCTGGCCGCGGGAACGCCGCCGGGCGACGTCATCGTCGACGAGATCGCACCGCAGCCGGGTGAGATCGTCATCAACAAGGGCGGCAAGCCGAGTGGGTTCTTCGGAACGCCGCTCGCATCGCAGCTCGTGCACGCGGGTTGCGATACCACCATCGTTACCGGGATGACGACCAGCGGATGTGTTCGCGCGACGGTACTCGACGCATTCCAATACAACTTCCACGTGATCGTTCCCCATGAGTGCGCTGCCGATCGGAGCCAGATATCTCATCAGGTGAACCTCTTCGATATGCATATGAAGTACGCCGATGTGGTGGGAGTCGACGACACGATCGAGTACATACAGGGTCTGTGAGAATTGATGTCTCGGAGGGAGTTGGGTCCCTCCGGACGCATCTGCTACCTGTGTTCGCCGCTCTACATCTGACCCGCCGCCGATGGGTGGACTACGCACTCATAGCAAGCTGCCGCTGTCACTGAGCGACGCCTTCGGATGAGCGCCGCCGTGCCCTGAAAGTCGCTGGGGGTGCGAGAGTTCGGGCGATCCCGGTGTATGTCCTCGTCGGCTGGTGTTCCGTCTTTTCGGCGCCACGGATTCGAGTCACCCGACCATCCATTGCGGCTGATCAATACCCACCCGGCCCGAGTCCGTCGTGGCCCGGTGTCCCTCGCAAGCCGAACCGGAGCAATACATGAAATCCGTCAAATCCGTCCGTCTGCTGTTGGTCGTCGCCGGCTTGCTGGCGGCGGCTTGTCTGTCCGCCTGCAGCTCATCCGGACAGGGCGGAGGATCGACCACGAAGGATGGGCTGATCTCGATCAAGCTCGGGTGGCAGAAGATCCCGACGGTCGCACCGAACTACCTGATGGTCGAGGAAGGTGAGAAGTACGGTCTGGACATCGAACTGGTCGAGTTCAACCGCTACTCCGACATGCGGGTCGCGCTGGAGAACGGCTCGATCGACTTCGGGACCGTCGGCCCCGGGGATGTCGCGTTGTCCGCCGACTCCAGGAAGTCGCAACTGGTCGCCCTCGCCGGTCAGGCGACCGGAGCCGATCTCTTGGCCAAACGCGCGGGATCAGGACCTCTCAGCTGGAAGGACCTGGCATCGGGCAGCGTCCGCTTCGGCAGCTTCGGGGCCGGCATCGCCTGGGTCAAGACGCTGGCGACGCTGGACCAGCACGGCTACGACATCGGTGAGGTGAACGAGATCAAGATCGCCGGGACGATCCAGGACGTGATACAGACACTGAAGTCCGGCGGTACGGACGTCGTGATGAACGTCGATCCGGCGATAGCGCAAGGTGTCGAGGACGGCTACGCGGAGTATGCCGACGAGCTGGACATCAACTCGTCGCCGCTCGGGGCTCAGAACTCGCTCTTCGTTGCCAACCGCGAGCTCCTCGACAAGCCTGATGTCATCAGCCGCGTCCTGAAGAACTACGTGGCGCAGATCGAGCGTCTGAACACGGAGCCGGGTCTCTGGGCGTCTGTCTACCAGCGCTACTCGGGAATCGAGCTTCCCGTGGCGCAGGAGTCGCTGAAGCGCATTCGTCTCGATCTTCATTTCTCCCAGCAGGAGCTGGTGGCCTTCGCGGACTTCCTGGCTCGGAAGGGCATTGCACAGAACGCGCAGCTCGCCGCGACAGTCGGCGATCAGTACGACTTCGGCCCCCTCGCGGACGTGACCGGGAAGTCACCCGAAGAGCTCGGCAGGTCCGAATGACGATCGTTGTGCACCGCAGACGTGTGGACGGCCGGGGCGGTCGGGCGGTGAGTGCGTCGGAGGCCCGGGTGGGTTGGACGGATCGTCGCGCCGGCCGACTGGTGTTCGGACTCGTCGTTCCGGCTGCTCTCGCCCTGATATTGCAGGTCCTGGCCGGCCGGGGCCTCCTGCCGGGCACTATTCCACCGCCCAGTGTGGTCGCCGAGTCGCTGTGGCACTGGGTCGCGGGAACTCCCAAGTCATCCGTCGACCTGTACGCCGGCACTTGGTGGGATCAGGTGTGGGGGAGCGGCCGGCGAGTCTTGCTGGGCTACCTGGTGGCGACCGTCGCCGCTGTCCCACTGGGCGTTCTGCTCGGCGGGAATCGGGTCGCGTTTCTCGCGCTGGACCCGATGATTCATGCCCTGCGTACGATTCCCGCGCCATCGTGGGTCCCGTTCTCGCTCGTGGTGTTCGGGCTCAGCCCGCTGTCGGCTGTGTGGTTGATCGCGCTCGTGGCGTTCTTCCCCATCGTGGTCAACACGGTGATCGGGGTACAGCAGGTACCGGCCATTTATCGTGACGCGGGGCGCATGCTCGGTGCTTCGACCTTCGTGATCTGGACGCGAGTGCTGTTCCCGGCGGCCCTGCCGTTCGTCTTCGTCGGCCTGCGTCTCGGCGTCGGCATGGCCTGGATCGCCGTGGTCGTCAGCGAGTTGATCGGTGTCAAGAGCGGACTCGGGTACAGCCTCTACCAGGCGTACCAGTTCGGCCGGATGGACATAATGATCGCGGCGATGTTCACGCTCGGCGTGCTCGGGGTCGTGTCGGACCGAGTGGTCGGCGCGATCGGGAGATCGGTGGTGGGCCGATGAACGCCGCACTGAGCGAGCCCGCCGTCGAGATGAGCGCAGTGTCCCAGTCGTTCGACGAGATGGCCGTCCTGGAGGACTTCAGTCTGACGGTGAACAGAGGTGAGTTCGTTTCCCTCGTCGGACCGAGCGGGTGCGGGAAGTCCACGATCCTGAACCTCATCGCCGGTTTCGCCCATCCGACCCGCGGCACGGTCCGAGCGGGCGGCCGTCCGGTCACACACCCCGGCCCCGACCGGGGAGTGTGCTTCCAGCAGGCAGCACTGTTCCCCTGGCTGTCGGTCGTCGACAACGTGACCTTCGGTCCGCGGGCCCGCCACGAGCTGGATCCACAGCGACGAGCCCGGGCGGTCAGGATGCTCCAGGAATTTGGTCTCGGCGAGTTCCTCCGCCACCGCCCAGCTCAGCTGTCCGGTGGAATGCAGCAACGGGCAGCGATCGCCCGGGTGCTCGTGAACGAGCCCGATGTCCTCCTGATGGACGAGCCGTTCGGAGCTCTCGACGCGCAGACCCGCCTCCGCATGCAGCGCTTCCTCACCGAGGTGCAAGACGAGTTCGGCTGCACCATCGTGTTCATCACCCACGACATCGACGAGGCGTTGCTGATGAGTGACCGGGTGCTCGTTCTGAGTCGTCGTCCGGCACATGTCGTGGACGAGATCGTAGTGGAGGCGCCGCGGCCCCGGACACCTGACTACCTGCTGACGGAGGACTTCCGGCGACACAAGGCACGAGCTTTCACCGCGCTGGAGTCTCTTTCCGCCGAGAGATCCCTTGGCGATCGAGGAGATGAACATGCCTGAACCGGACCTGCCCGAACGCTCACTGGACAGCACCATCCAGCCGACCGGCTTCCAGTCGATCCGAGTGTCCCGTGCCGGGACCGTCGCCACGATCCGTCTGCTTCCCGAAGACGGTGCGCTCGCGCCGGAGAACATCGATCGCCCGGTGACGATGTTCGCGCAGCACAAGGAGTTGGGTATCGCGGTCGAATGGCTGGCCCGCGACGAGTCGACGAGGGTCATCGTTCTCACCGGCGCCGACGACGCCTTCGTCGTCCCGTCCGCGACGAGGTCATGGACACTGAAAGACTTGGCCCCGAGCGAGGACTGGGCGCTAATGCAGGGGCTTCGCCAGACCCTGACCGCCATCCTCGACGCCGACACGCCGGTGATCGCGCGGGTCAACGGCGATGCGATCGGCTACGGCTCGAGCTTGGTCTACGCATGCGACTTCGTGGTCGCGGCCGAGGATGCCCTGATCGCAGACCATCATTTGGGGATGGGCGACCTGCCGTACGGCCGAGCCGACTTCGGATTCGTTCCGGGCGACGGCGGCAGTGTCTTCGTGCCGCTGCACATGCCTCCCGCGATGGCCCGTGAGTACCTGATGCTCGCGCGGTCCTGGTCGACGACCGAACTCGCGGCCGCGGGGGTCATCAATTACGCGGTTCCGCAAGACCGCCTGGACGAGACCGTGGAGAGCCTGATCACGGGACTGCTGCGTCGGCCACGGTACGCGCTGGCATGGACCAAACGGGTGCTCAATCAGCCGTTCAGACAACGTTTCACCGAGGGCTACGAGGCCGGTATCGCCTACGAGATGTTGAACATCTATCAGCGACGAGCGGAGATCCACCGATGACAACACCGGGCGGCGGGCGGGTCGCCATCGTGACGGGAGCCGCCGGCGGTATCGGATCAGCGATTGTGGCGAGGCTGATCGGTGAGGGGTACCGGGTCGCGGCCGTGGACATCGATGCCGCCGGTCTCGCCGCGCTCGTCGAGCGGATCGCGTCGACCGCTCTGCGTACGTTCGTGTTCGACACGGCCGGGGACGCCACGCGCGGAGTGGAAGACATCGTCGCAGAGCTGGGCTCGGTGCACGCGTTGGTCAACAACGCCGGAGTACTCCGCTCGGGCGACGCGCTGGCCACCTCCGACTCGGACTGGGCCTACGTCATGCACGGGAGCCTGACCGGCACGTTCCAGATGAGTAGGGCAGTGCTGCCGTGCCTGCTGGCGCAAGGTGCCGGTGCGATCGTCAACATCGGCAGCGTCGCCGCCGTCGTCGGACTGAAGAACCGCGTGGCGTACTGCGCCGCGAAGGCCGGAGTGCTCGGCCTGACCCGTGCCATGGCGGCCGACCACGCGGCTGCCGGAGTCAGGATCAACGCAGTCAACCCGGGCACGACCGAGACAGCCATGGTGGCCGCCGTGATCGCGGGATCAGCGGATCCAGAGGCGACGCGTGCCATCTGGTCGAGCCGGCAGCCGGTCGGCCGGATGGGGCGCCCGGCGGAAATCGCTGCCGCGGTGTCGTTTCTGGTCAGCGACGAGGCGAGCTACATGTCGGGATCGGTGATCACGGTCGACGGTGGGCTGTCGGCCATATGAGCGGCCCGGCACCCGGCCTGAGCCGAACCGAGGAGCAGGCGCTGCTGTCGGCGGATCCGGTGATCTTGTCAGTTGCTCTCGCGCACACCACGAACGATCCGAGTTGGTTGGCTTACGGACGAGACACTCGCGACGTGGGCCCGGACCTCCTCGCCCGAGCCGTTCGAGTCCTGGAAAAAGTCCGCCGGAACGCGCTGGCGGAGCCATGTCAGCCGTCGGACTCGCTTCTCCGCGAGCTGTATGCGGCGGTGGCCGGCCAGGACGCCGACGGTGGACAGTTGGCCAGGCTGCGCAGCGATCTGGGCATCGATCGGGCACCGGATCCGGTGCTCGGCCCAGGACATCGCCGTCGGCCGACGGTGACAGTGATCGGTGCGGGTCTGTCCGGGCTGTGCATGGCATCGAAGCTGACCCGCGCTGGATTCGACGTCGCGGTGCTCGAGCGCAGCGGGGGCCTGGGCGGTGTCTGGTTCGACAACAGCTATCCCGGCTGTGGAGTCGACACGCATCCGTTCGAGTACGAGTTGGCTGCGCACCGCGCCGGGCAGTGGAGTAATGCCTTTCCGAGCCGTGACGAGATCTTGCGGTACGTCGAGTCGATCGCGGACCAGGAAGGTCTGCGCGATCTCGTCCACCTCAACACGCGGGTCACCGGCGCGGAATGGGACGCCGGCGCAGCGCAGTGGGTGCTCGAGATCGCAGCTCTCGACGGCGGACGACGGCAGATCCGGACCGACGTGTTGATCAGCGCGGTCGGCAGTCTGAACCAGCCCAAACCGGCCGGGATCGCGGAGCTCGACCAGTTCGAGGGAGCAGTGTTCCACACATCCGCCTGGGAGCATGACGTCCCGTTGGCGGGACGCCGCATCGGACTGATCGGTAACGGCTCGAGCGGGATCCAGGTGGCCCGTCATCTCGCCGACCTCGGGCACCTGACCGTGTTCCAGCGATCGGCCGCCTGGATTGCTCCGCGAAGTACCGGCCGGGCGAACGGCGAGATCGACGAGATGGGCCGATGGCTGTGCCGCAATGTGCCGCACTACGAGGAATGGCTGCGGGTGACGCTGTCGTGGGAGCTCGGGGACAAGAACTACGGCCGCCTTGTCGTCGATCAGTCCTGGCGCGGCCCGCACGGTATCAACGAGTCGAACGAGCGACTGCGGTGCGAGCTGGTCGAGTACATCCGATCGGAGCTCGGTGCTCGGACGGATCTGCTCGACCGGGTGGTGCCGGACTATCCGCCGTACGTCAAACGCATGGTCATGGACAACGCGTACTACCGCACCCTGGCCCGCCCGGGAGTCCGTCTGGTGACCGAGCCGATCCAGCGGGCTACCGCGACGGGACTGATGACGCTCGACGGCGGACACCACGACCTCGACGTGCTGGTCCTGGCCAACGGTTTCCGGGGCACCCAGTTCCTGTGGCCGCTCGAACTGCGGGGGCGTTCGGGACGTACGCCGGCGGAGATAGCGGGCCGCGACGACGAAGCTCGCGCCTATCTGGGGATCGCCATGCCCGAATTCCCGAACTTCTTCAGTCTCCACGGTCCCAATTCGGGTGCCGGACACGGGGGATCGGCGTCCTTCGTCGCCGACTGCCAGAGCCACTACATCCTGCGCTGTCTCCTGGCCATGGTGGAGGCCGGCGCTCGCACCGTCGAGTGCGCCGTCGAGGCGTTCGACGAGTACAACACGCGGCTCGACGAAGGTCTGCGCAGGATGGTTTGGTCACACGACGGAGTCGAGAGCAGGTTTCGCAGCCGCAGTGGACGCGTGGTCGTGAATCATCCATGGACCTGGCACGACTACTGGACCATGACCAGAGCGCCGGCGCCGGGTGTGCTGCGGTTGGGCGGGCATTGACGCCTCGATCCGCCGAATCGACGTCGTAGACCTGGCGATATTCGTCTACATCACCGTTTCCGAGTTCGGGGGCGGGCGATGTGGCGGCCACCGCGGACGCGGTTGTTCCCGTTGCCGAACTGGCCGAGCTGCTCGGCATCGCTATGCACCGGCCGTGGCGCGAGATCATCGACCACGCCCACATACCCGGCACTGATTATCGAGTGCGCGAGTATGTGACGGTGGACGCGCCGGGGTTCGCTAGCTGGTGGGCGGCGTCAGGACGCCGTCGATCAGGTAGACGGTGGCGTTCGCGGTTTCGACACCGCCGCAGAGCACTGTGGCCTCGTTGACGGTGATCCGGTCGCCGGTTCCTGTCACTGTGACTTCGGATCCCTCGACCGTCTGGTGTGTGCCGGCCACGGCGTCGGGTGCCATGCGTCCCGGTACGACGTGGTAGGTGAGAATGCTGGTCAGCATTGCCGAGTCCGTTTTCAGCGTTTCGAGCGTGGCGGGGTCGAGCGCGGCGAAAGCGTCGTCCACCGGCGCGAAAAGGGTGAATTCGCCGTTGTTGAGCGTGTCGACGAGATCGACCTGCGGGTTGAGCTGACCGGATACCGCGGAGGTGAGGGTGGTCAACAGCGGGTTGTTCGAAGCGGCTGTCGCCACGGGTTCTTGTGCCATCGAATCGATCGAGCCGGGCCCGCTCGGTACTTGCTCGGCGTAGGCTGCGCACCCGGCGCCGACGGGCCCGGCCATGGCACCGTCAGCCGGTGCAGGCATCGTGGTCGAGGATGTGGGCATCGTGGCGGAGGGGGACTCGGAGTCGCTTGATTCGTCGGTACACGCCGACCCGGCGATCGCAATCGCCGACAGTACTGCGATCAGTGCCGCGGGGTGCCTTCGGATCATCATGTCGTGCCTTCCTGTCAGGGGTTGGGTGCCGTACTTGCCGTTGGCTCATGAACGGGTGCTGTAGGAACGCGGTAAGCGCCCACGACTGCCTTCCGGCATGGACCTCGCATCTAATTCTCTTGATGCGTCGATTCTGCATCATTTGGCGCGTAGTGTGAAGTCTCACAGGCGGATATTTCAGGCGGCCGACAACGCTCCGGAAGCCGGGGCACGGCCATGGACAAGCTCGGAAATGGAGGAGATCGTCATGTTTCATTTCACTGCTGCGCGCTCACTGGGGTTGATGGTCGGCGTGGGTGCGGCGTCGCTGGTTGCGCTGGCCGCCGGACCGACCGCCAATGCCGCGCCGACCGCGACGTGCCCAGCGCCCGGTGCCACATCCGTGCAGACCGATATCGGTGGCGCGTCCTGCTCCGCGACGAGCACCGGAGGCGGTGCGGCCGCCGCGTATGGGGTCGAGGGCACCGCGGCCGCCGAAGCGGCCTCGACGAGCCTGTCGCTGGCTATCGCACAGAACGGCGGTACGGCGACATCGAGCTCGACCTTCTTGTCGGGACCGGCCGCTATCGCCGTGGGACCCGGTGCGCAAGCGACACTGACAGGGGTGCGTCCGGGGCTGTCGATCGGTATCGCCGGCCCCGGAGCGGCGGTGACCGTCACCGGGGTATCCACCCCGACCTGCACCGGCGGCCCCGCATTCGCCGGAGACTTCCAGACTTTGCAGGGCTGCTTGTCGCTGCGCTGAGCATCCCCGTCAGGTATGCAGCCGGCCCCGCGCCGCGTTCGGCCATGCCGAGCGGTGCGCCTTCGGCGCCGCGCGGTGGGTTGCAGCGGTTCGACACTGGCGCGGCTTGCGCTGGTTCGTTGAAAGGTGTGCCGAGCTTGGTCGAAGTTGGCGCGGGAGGTAGTGACTCGGTATCCGGCTACACCGTCGGAGCCGTAGCTGCGATGTTGGATATCCCCATCGCGACACTGCGTAGCTGGAACCAGCGGTACGGCCTGGGCCCCGCGCACCACCGTCCGGGCAGACACCGGTATTACTCGGCGAGTGACGTGGCGATGCTGAGCCGGATGGCCGATCTGGTCCGGATCGGCGTGAGCCCGGCCAAAGCGGCGAAAGCCGCCCGCAGCGCCGCGGATCCGGTGCCTACGCTGGGAGACGTAGCTCCGGTATTGGCCGCTGCCGAGCAGCTGCGAGCCGCCGAGCTCCTGGCCAAGATCACCGCCCATCTCACGCATTTCGGTGTGGTGACCACGTGGCAGCGGTTGTGCCGGCCCGCGTTCGCCGACATCGTCAGCCGCCAGGATCGAGGAACCGGCCTGATCGATGTGGAGCATGTCCTGTCCTGGGCGATCACCACCGGTTTGCACCGCGCGGTACCGCCGGTTCACAACGTGGCCGGGCTTGCTCCGGTGCTACTGGCCTGCACCGCCGGCGAAGGCCACGTACTGCCGTTGGAGGTGCTGCGCGCGGCGCTGGCCGAGGCCGGCGTACCGGCATTGCTACTCGGCTCCGCCGTACCCGACAGCGCACTCGCCGACGCGATAGCCAAACAGACCCGCAGCCCCGTGGTGGTGCTGTGGTCCCAAGCGGACCGGACAGCGGCAGCGGAACCGAGTCCCGCCGGAAGCCGCGAACCTGCCCGGTTACTTCTGGCCGGACCCGGCTGGCCCACGCGCCCCACGCTGCCCGGCGCGCAGCGCCTCGGCTCACTCGAAGAAGCCGTCACCGAGATCAGCCGGCTGGCACGGACCTGCTGAGCAAGCATCGACAATGAACGATGCGTAAACGATGCAATTTCGGGCGGAAAGTGCCACAATCGGTGAGGTGAACGCACAACGAGCGGCACCCCTGCTCCACGCGTCGGACACCAACGGTGACGGTTCCGCATGGTTCCAGACGTGGACTGCGCGAGTCCGGGACACGGTGCGCACGCACATCGAGAGCTTCGTCCGCGCGCGGTGTCAGGAGGAGTTGCAAGCGAACGGGTTCGAATTTGCGAGCCGGGTGTTGCTGGATTTCCTGTCGGGCGGTAAGTCTGTGCGCCCGACCTTTCTGTATCTCGGCTGGTTGTGCGGTGCCGAGGAATCCGAGGCCGCACTGCGGGCCGCGGCCAGTATCGAATTGCTCC